>NZ_ANIK01000035.1:0-127500 GCF_000347175.1 Leptospira alstonii serovar Sichuan str. 79601 | reverse complement strand
CTTAAGTAGAAATTAGATTGCGTGCGTTTTTAGACCCGTAAATTTCCCCTGACCCAAAAGTTCGACGTTTCTGTGAAACTTTTCCCGTTCTCCCGGAAAAGAGGACTTAGCGACCAGTTCCATTCCCAAAATCAGATTTCCAACTTCGTCATAAGAAATCCAGCGGATCGCTCCGAAAACTTTGAAATAACCTTGCATACGAATGTAAATGTCGAAAACGAATCCCGTGTGTTTGGGAAGGGTTTGGATCAGATGAGGATCCGTGATTTTGACGCAAATGCCGTTGTTCGAAATGTCGATAATCGGAAATTTTTCCGTGGTCATGACGGTATTGGATTCTTTGATACGAGCCACCATCTCTTTGGAAAGTTCGGTTAATTTTTCGATCGTGTCCTTACCGAGCGGTTTTTCCTTGTTTCTTACCCAGATGTAACCGAGAGGAATGGATTGTCTCGAGTGGTTGATATAAACGATCGGATAGATGATTTCGGAGATAATTTTTTCATCCTTGTATTTTCTCATCATAGAATCGATTTCTTCGTTGATCTGATCTTCAATGTCGATTTGGTTTTCGTCCTTGGACTTATAAGATCCTTCCAGGGAAGTGTTTTCGATATGAATGTATTTTTTGCTTCGTTTTACCAATTCGAATTTTTCGTCCTGATCGGATTTGAAAACGTCGATTTCGATCAACCCGAGTTGATCGGGTTTTAATTTCGTTTTGTAGTCTTCAAAACTGACCTTGACCAAAGTAGGAATGTTGAACAAGGACGCATCGATTACCGTTTTGGAAGAATTGATGTTCGTAACGTGAGCCGCGTCTTCGGCAACGGGATAACGAGGGAAGGCACGGTTGGATTTGGCGATCGAGATTTTGTTTACGCTGAGTTCTACGAGTTTTGAGTTGAGGTTTTTCAAAAAACTGCATTCCAATTGGACGTACTTGGCGAGAATGCGATACAATATGATTTCTTCGTCTTCGGGAAGTTTCTTGTCGCCCGATAATTCCACGACGATTTTTTCCCCGTTATCCACGTATTTCTGAATGGTAACGGTTTCCTTATCGACGTCCCCTCTGACACTTAGGCTTTGTTTCAATAAATGTTTTTCAATAATATGTTTCCTTTGTTCCGGAGAATTTATGACATCTAAATCTCGATTTCCCAGTTTCATTCCATTCATTGAACTCATCGTAAAATTCCTACTCGATACAAAATATAAGCGCCTAGTATAGAATGCAACGGATTGTTAATTTGGTAAATATAAAATTTACTTTGTGAATTCTCAAATTATAGGATCGTTTCGTTTGACGGAAACAAAATCGTATTCTTTCCTATCTGCGTTATTCGAACTTATGCAAGAAAGGTGAGTTTAGGTCATTTACATACAAGCGATCTGTTTAAGAGACATAGATAGGAAGTCGCAAAGGGAAAGCCTTTTTGAAAAATAAAGAAGTTCCCACGTTTTAGGAGTCAGTGGATAGGGATCAGATGTCAGGTTAAAATTTTTCAAACGACTTCCGACCGGAACAATGGCCTATTTGCGACTTAAAAATTTTCCGGAAGGAGACGAACCTTGTATTTTGAGGCCATCTTCTTTAAGGATTCATCGTCGATGAAGTGAATATTTTTTCCGTTATGATAGTTTTCGACTGTGACGACAAAAACCGCATACCCGAATTCGGACGCGATTTGAAAGTAGGGCTTCATTTCCCAAGAAAGAGTAAATGTGTTGTCCGAAAAAATTTTCGAGGTTCCGTTCTCCGCTTCTTTTCGAACGAGTTCTTCGCAGCGTTTGTATGCGAGATGATTTCTCTTAGGATCGAAATCGTATTCTTGCGTTTTTGAATCCGTAAAATAATCGTCCACACTGAAAACGGGATATTTCCCGTTTTCGGATAAGAGTTTGGCAAGTGTACTTTTACCGGCTCCCGGAATACCTCTGAGTAAGATGAGGGACTTGTTCATTTCTTTTACTTTACAAATACGTTGAATTTGATTAGCCTATAGGAAAACATCCAGCAGAAAAATCTTTCGTTTTGAAAGAGTTGGACGAAAAGGTTTAAGGAAAAGAATGAAGTATTTAGAGACGGAACAGATCATTCCATCCAAAGGAATGTCTTATACAATGTACGAAGTGGAAGGCGAGGATCAGATTCAGAAGATGATGACTTACATTCCCGACACGGACGAAATTCATATCTATCCGAAACCTCCGGTTAAAAAATTGTACAAACCGGAACTTTGTAAGGTGATCGACGAAGTCGTTTTTTCGGAACTTTGGAAGTTGGGAGAAGAAAGAAAAGCGGCTCGATGAAAAAGTTGTGAGTTCTGGCCTCGGAGAGAATCGAACTCCCGACACAAGGATTTTCAGTCCTCTGCTCTACCGACTGAGCTACAAGGCCGAACTCATGAACAGAATAGAAAAGCGGCTCGCACTGTCAACGAAAAAGATCGGCTGAGCTCGTTCTCTCAGGATGGTTGTTGGGGAGAGACGGAATGTCTTCTTCATCTAAAATTTGTAATCCGATTCTTCGTGAAAAAGATAGAAAGAATATGGTCGATTTGCAAATCGTCTCTCGAGGGATTCACGATCGTGAAGTTCTCTCCGCGATGCGTTCGATTCCGAGAGAATGTTTTGTACCCGATTTCTACTTCTTTCAAGCTTACGACGATAAACCGTTACCGATCGGATGTCATCAGACAATTTCACAACCGTTCATGGTCGCGTGGATGTCTCTGCTTCTTGAAATCCGAAAAGGAGATCGGGTCTTTGAAATCGGAACCGGTTCCGGTTATCAAAGCGCGGTTTTGATTTTTCTCGGAGCGACGTTATTCTCCGTCGAGTTTTTTGATTCTCTCCATAAAATCGCGATTCAAAACTTAGAATGCTGGAAGTCGGGTTGCACCGGGACAAATCGTTTTGTCGGCGGAAATGCGATTGAAATTCTCAAGCCGGATCTCCAGTTCGATAAGATGATTTCCTGCGCGGCCCTTCCCGATCTTCCCGACTCGGAGAGTTCCTACTTTCGTTCCCTGGTTCCTGGGGGGATTTTTATCTTTCCGATGGGAAAACAAGAACAGTCTTTGATGATCGCAAAAAGAAACCGGGACGACTGGTCTTTTAAATCGATGGGTGGTGTGAAATTCGTTCCCTTACTTTAGAGCGCTAAGCCCCGAAACGTCATAACAAAATTCGCAAGTTACTTGGATCTCTAAATAAATCCGTCGGGAACTCCCACAAAAATTCTTCTTTGGATCGTGCCTGATTCCAAAACTTTTCTCAGGTTTGCGGGCTATATCCCTATAGAAGAGAGTCACATGAATTTTGAAACGAATCCTCGATTTAAAGGCAGAGTTCAGGACACTGTTTTTATGTGGTTTCGAATAATTACGCGGACAATAAAATGCGGGAACTACTACGTTTATCCTCGATATTTCGGAAAAACCCGCGCCAAGGATCGATGTTACAACTCAAGCGTCCCGCTTCCATTGACGCTCGATCACGTGCGTTTCAGATATCGATGGTTAAAATTTTTCCGATTTTATCATAACTACACGGAAGAGATCCAAGTTTGCCGTTCGTTTAAAAATGGGGAGTTCCCACATTCTTAAAAAACCAATAAATCAAAATGCCCCAATCTCGGCTTGTTCTTCGTCCTTTTTCAATATATCCCTCTAATCTACTAATATATGGCTCATATTGAATTTATTTATTTCATTTTCACGATTTTGAATATTTTAAACGGAAATGACAATTTATTTATAATAAAGAGCCAATTTTATGTCTTAAAAGCCTAAATTTGCTTTACAAGTCGATCGCAAAATGATCTTTCCGGTGACTCGAATGAAGAAAGCAATCGGATCTATAGATCGAATTATCTTCTTCGAAATAGTAAGTAAGGGAGAAACATGGATGAAGATTGAATTGAGTATTCGGAAAGTTCAAAATCGATTCAGAAGAATCGGTCTGATCGTATGTTTTTTAATTTCTCTATTCGGCGTGAATTCAATCAGCGCCGCTTATGAGAAGGAAATTCTTACGTATGATTTGGTAGGACGAGGTTACTATTCCTTTAACACCACCTATTATACGATCAACGTAGTGCATTACAAAAGACCCAGCGGAGGACCGATTATTCTCAATCCGAAGTCGGTTTTGTTCGTTCACGGTTTTGGAGACAACAGCACGCTCTTTGAACCGTTGGCAAAAGAATTGATCAACCAAGGAAAGGCTCATCACGTTTACATCATGGACCTTCCGGGGCACGGGGGCAGTACGGTCGCTCCCGGCACCGCGACAAGACCGGCTTACGCGAGTGATTTGACCGTCTTTAATTACGGAGACGCTCTGCGCGCTTTGCTCAGTAGGATGATAAATACGGAAAAGCGAAAGATCAATACCATCGTAGGTCATAGTATCGGCGGGCTCGTGATTCAAACGATCCAGAGCATGTTTCAGAGAATCTCCGGTTCCAGCCTTTTGAGCATATACGGGATTGAAAATACGATTCTAATCGCAAGCGATATTCCTGCGCCCTTACCTTGGTACGGAGGAGACGCTCCTATGTGCGATCCGATAGGCGATATCTCGTGCGGTTCCGCAAAAAGTTTCGTTTGGAACTTTAAAACGTGGAGGATTTTGGATTCATTTCCTTTTCCACCGTACTTAGTAACGGGTCTTTTTGTGGAAACGCCGGATGATTTTTACATCAATACGAAATACGCGGTGAACGGCGTTCCGGTCACGGGCGCTCCCACTCCTGCGCAATTGGAAGTGATGAGCGATCTGGAACCGTATCCGGCTGCGGCTAATATCGTCGGTTTGGATCCTTCCGGGGAAACGACCAATGCCGTTCCCAGATTATCCATTTCGCAGAATATATGGAACGGGTTTAATCTCAAAGTCGTATGGCTGGATAAGGACATATTTTTCAGTCAATCGGAAACTCAGGGACTCGCTCAATATCTCAAAGCGGGATTGAATGCGATCACGATCTCCGACCCCGAGGCCGTTCACAATTCCCCGTTTTCCAAACCGTCCCTTTTTCTTTCTCTTTTCTAGATTTTTTTCTATCGACGACCGCACCGGATTCGGTGCGGCGTCGTGTTGAGACGGTCCGAATTCGTCTTTATACGCAATCAATTTGGAATATTCTAAAATAATAATGCGATCCTAAAAGGCGACGTTCGATGGGTTGAAATACAGCGGTCAAATTATTACAAAACGATCCGATCACAGGTTCTAATTTTAAAACCCAATAACTTGATCCCGTCGAGCGCCAATAGAAGCGAGACGTTGAGTTTCCTCGAGCGCCAATAGAAGCGAGACATTGAGTTTATCCATCGGTCCGGTTGATTTTTCTCCGAAAAAACGGTTCAAAACAGCAGAAATAATGTAAGAGCCCGGTTTTTTGCGGGAGTTCCCGCGTTTTGGAACAAGCTTTTGTTTTTCCTCATAAATTTCTGATTTACATCGCGGAAGTTAGGATTTAGAGCTTGTCTCGAAACCTAAAAATGTGGGAACTACTACGTTTTTAAACAAACGGGAAAATCGTACAAAAGCTGAAAGACCGCTAAAGAGACAGAATCTGTGGGAACTCCCGCGTTTTGTGAAACTCAGTGTCTCGCTTCACGACGATAAAGAGATAAACAATTATGGATCTATTGAACCCTAAAAAGACCGAATTTAAACATCTGGACGAAAAATCCGGAAACATCATGAAACGAACGATCGCCTTTTTTGAAAAAAAAGGTAAGAACAAGTTAAAGGAAGACGATCGAAATCAAACTTGGTATGCGGATTTTCTCGAGTTTCAAAAACAAGAAAAGATTTTTGCGACCTTGATGACTCCTGCGGGTTACGGGGAAAGCGACTCCAGATGGGACACGACTCGGATCTGCGACTTTAACGAGATCGCCGGTTTTTACGGACTTTGTTACTGGTATACGTGGCAGGTTTCCATGTTGGGGCTCGGCCCGATTTGGAACAGCAAGAACGAGGAGATCAAACATAAAACCGCAAAACTCTTGTTAGACGGAGAAATTTTCGCTTTCGGTCTTTCCGAAAAAGAACACGGAGCGGATTTGATTTCCAGCGATATGTCTTTGGAAAATAAAGGCGACGGAAACTACGTCGCCAACGGACGAAAATATTATATCGGAAATTCGAACAAGGCCGCCATCGTTTCCACTTTCGGAAAGATGAAGGACACGGGGAACTACGTATTCTTTGCAGCCGATTCGGGTCATAAGAATTACGAGTTGATCCAAAACGTAGTCAACTCTCAGAGTTATGTGGGAGAATACGCGTTGAAAGATTATCCGATCGCCGAAAAGGACATTCTTTCCAAAGACAGAGAGGCGTGGGACGCTTCCTTGAGTACGATCGCGATTTGCAAATACAATCTGGGTTGGGCTTCGATCGGAATCTGCACGCATTCTTTTTACGAGGCTCTCAATCACGCTTCCAAAAGAAGGTTATTCAATCGGAACGTAACCGACTTCTCACAGATCAAACAAATGTTTGTGGACGCGTATTGTCGGCTTTTTTCGATGAAACTTTTCGCTTCAAGAGCCAAAGATTATATGAGATCCGCTTCCGCGACCGACAGACGTTATCTCCTCTTTAACCCGATGGTCAAGATGAAAGTTACGATGCAGGGAGAAGAAGTCATCAACCTTCTTTGGGATGTGATCGCGGCGAAAGGTTTTGAAAAGAATATGTATTTCGAAATGGCCGCCAAAGATATCCGAGGACTTCCGAAACTCGAAGGAACCGCACACGTCAACATGGCCTTGATCATCAAGTTCATGAACAATTATTTCTTCGATCCGAATTCCGCGCTTCCGGTAATCCCTAAAATCAACGAGTTTAAGAACGACGACTTTTTATTCAACCAAGGAACCACGACGAAAGGTTTTGAAAAGATTACTTTCCGCGATTACGACGAAGTGTACGCGAGCGTGGATCTTCCGAACGTAAAAATCTTCAGAAAACAGATTTCTGTCCTGAAGGAGTTCTTAAAGTCCACACCTCCGGATTCGAAACAATCCAAGGATTTGGATTTTATGCTGATTCTCGGAGAGTTATTCACGTTAGTCGCTTATGGCCAGCTTTTGATCGAAAACGCTTCGATCGAAAAAGTGGAAAACGATCTCTTAAGTCAGATTTTCGATTTTATGGTGAGGGACTTTTCCAAATACGCTCTTCAACTCTATTCCAAAAGAAGCAGCACGAAAGAACAGATGGAAAAATGTTTGGCTATGATTTTTAAACCTTCGGAAGACGAGGAACTTTTCAACCGCGTCTGTGCGAAGGTTTATTCCTACAAAGACGCCTACGAAATGGCTCCTTGAGCTTTACGTTAGTCGCGTTGTAGAATGAGTTTTCCGCTTTCAGTTCATTCCGCTAAAAGGTTGGATTTTAAAGTTTTGTTTCTTGTATTAGAGTTGTTGAAAAATTCAATAGTGAAGTTTAACAAAACTACTTTAATCGTTCATTTCAATGAAACAGAAACAAATGGAGAATTAATTTTTCAACAACTCTATTATTGATCCCTAAATAACGGAGTATCATCAATTTGAAAACAAATCCCTTCTTAGAGGTAGAATTTTGGGCGCGTTATTTTAACGGGAGGGCGATTTCCCGGCTTCGTTGGGAGCCAAACGACAACGGCCGTTGTCTTTTGGTTGTCTCGCTCGCTATGGATCGCTCGCCATGCCCAAATTTTTTCCACGAATTCACTTTATTTTATAGTTCTCAGTAGGATCGTTTTCCATGGATTCAATTCGTTCCAAGAAAGAAATCAAATCGGTTCTCGCATATCTTTGGGATTTTCCGGAAGCGGATGAAAGTTTTCCGGTTTCCAAAATCGAATCGGACCTCTTGTTGAAAAAAGTGAAATTCCCGTTATTGGAGTTTGTGGGAAAGGAACTCTATTCTAAAATTCCGGAAAAGAAACAGATCTCCTTTACGGATCAAATCATAAATCTGAGACACATGGGAGGTTATGTTATCGCCGCGATCATACTTCAACTTCGTTTGGAAAATCATTTCGAACAATCCTTGGAAAAGGCGGTCGATTATATCGTTTTGGGAAACGAATGGTATGTTTGCGATATCATCGGAGAAAGGGTCATGGGTTACTTTCTTCTCAAACAACCCGAACGGACTCTTCCGGTTTTAAAAATCCATCTCGATCATAAAAACGTTTGGGTCGCTCGTTCCGTCGGCGTCGCCGCACACTACGCGGTCAAGAAAGGTCTCGGAAAAAAATACGTGGAGGAAACGTTTCGACTTCTCTTAACAAAAGCCGATACAAAGGACTTTCATACGAAAAAAGGGATCGGCTGGGCCTTTAAAACCGTTTCCAAATTTCATCCCGATATCATTCAAAAATTTGAATATCATTTGAATACGAACGGATCTATCCAGCCGTTCTTTAAGACAAAAATCGAAATCGGACTGAGCCGATCCGCCAAGTATGCCTCAAAGTATCCGGATTAAGAGCATCCTGAATAAAACCAAACGAAGAGATCCCTGGTTTTTGGACGATTATACGATCAACCCTTACAGCGGTTGCTCGTTTCGATGTTTATACTGTTATGTGGGCGGAAGCAAATACGGTTTGAATATCGAAGACAAACTTTCCTTTAAGGAAAACGCGGTGGAAGTTCTGGATCGACAACTCCGAAGTTGCGCCAAAAAGAACCGTTACGGAATTATCGCCCTTTCTTCGGCCACCGATCCTTATCTGCAGTTCGAAAAAGAACTCGGTCTCACGAGAGAGCTACTTAAGATAATTCTAAAATACAAATTTCCGGTTCATATTCTCACTAAATCGGATCTGATTTTGCGCGATCTGGATTTGTTAAACGAAATCGAAAAGGAGGCGATTCTTCCGGAGGATTTGCGCGGTCGACTGAGTCGTAAATCGTTCATTACGTTTTCCTTTTCCGTTCTCGACGATCCCGTCGCCAAAGTTTTTGAACCGGGAGCGACCGCTCCGAGTTTGCGTCTTTCCGCTTTAAAGGATACTTTAGCGAACGGTTTTTTCAGCGGAGTGAGTTTGATGCCTCTGCTTCCTCACATTTCGGACACCGGTGAAAATTTGGAGTTTATGTTTCGAACGTTTAAGGACGCGGGAATCCGATATATTTTTCCGGCAAGTCTGACTCTGTTCGGCGGAAACGATCCTTCGGATAGCAGATCTCTTACGTTTAAAGCGATCGAAAAATATTACCCTCGTCTTATCCCCAAGTATCAAAAATTTTTTTCCAAAAGTCATCGAATGCCCGAAACCTATCAAACCGCGCTTCGTAATAAAACGACGGAGTTATGCGCCAAATACGGATTACAAAAGGGAATTCTTCCCTACGATTGACGAAGCCGATTCTTAAGCTTGACGAAAGTCTAATATAGAATTCAATCGCCTCATGCCAGAACTTCCGGATTTAGTCGTTATTCGGGAAAGACTGATCCCCGAATTGGTAAATAAAACGGTGGAATTCGTCGAGATCGTAGATCCTCTGGTCGTTCGAAACCTCGTAGGCGCCGCGGTCGACGACGTTTATAAAGGCTCCTCCTTTCGGAACATCGTGAGAAACGGTCCTTTTCTCAACTTTGCATTCGAAAAATTGAATATGGTAATTCACCCTATGTTATCCGGGAGATTCTCCCTCGATCCTAAGTATAAGAAAAAAGACCTTTGTTTGCGGATTTTTACGGACGGAACGACGTTCAATTACGCGGACGACACTCGAATGGGAAAGGTTTACTTTCTTGAGCCCGATCAGTTGGAACAAATCCCGAAATACAAGGAACAAGGGATCGATCTTCTTTCGGAGGAATTTACCGAGGATGTTTTCGTAAAGTTGATGGGAAAAAACCGTAGACAAATCAGGGTTTTTTTGATGGACCAATCCAAATTGAGCGCATTAGGAAATGCTTATGCGGACGAGGTCCTTTTTGCGGCTAAAATTCATCCTAAAACTTCCTGTAATCTGCTTTCTTCGGAAGACAAATCGCTTCTTTACAAAAGTATCAAAGAAGTTCTTTCCGATTCGATCGAATACATTCGAAACAAACAGGCTCCGCTCGATGTTAAGGTTCGGGATCACGTTAAAGTCAGAAATCGTAAAAACGAACCTTGTCCCGTCTGCGGAACGATCATCCGAAGAGCGAACGTCTTGGGTTACGATTCGTTTTTTTGTCCGACTTGCCAACCGGCCAAAGGCGAACAATTCATCCAGTGGTGACTAAGCGTTGTGTAACGCGATCCGTAAAAAATCAAACCAATCCCCAATCCAATCTTACCGGATACGAGTTCCTTCTTTTTTCAAAATAACCCTCATCACCTTTTCTCCAGGCTTCTCTCAAAAGGCGATCCTCCTCTTTTAAGAAAGTGGAAGTTTTAAATTCTCCTTCCGTCTGTAAAAAAGATTCCAGGGGAGGCAGAGGATTGTCCCCGAATAAGATGGATAACTTTTCGGCGACTCTGTAGGTTCCGCTCACTCTCCCCAACTGACTGTAACCGGCGATATGCGGAGTAAGGATCGATTGATCCGTTTCGGAAAGTATTTTTCCGGCTTGAACCGAGGGCGGCTCGGGGTCAAACACATCTAAAATTTTGAATATATCGTTTCTTGCAATCAGACGATCGAACGCTTCCCGGGTGAGGATTTCTCCCCGGCTCGTATTGATAAAAACCGTACCGGATTTTAAAAAATCGATCAAAGAGGCGGTCACAAAACGAAACGTCGGTTCCGGTCCTTCCTCGGTCAAGGGAACGTGGTAACTGAGAACGGAACAATCCAATACCTCCTTTAAAGGCACGGACTCCGTCTTATAAAACGGATCGTAAAAAATACAATCGATTCCCTTTAATATTAGAATTTTATGAAATTCTTTTCCGGTGTTTCCGTGTCCGATCATACCGATTTTCATCGTTTTTAGCTCGGATTCGTCAAATCGACTCAAAAGCCCCGCGTAACAGTATTCGGCGACCGAACCGGCGTTACAACCGGGTGCGTTCAAAAAAACTTTTCCCGATTCTTTGAGAACGTTAAAATCCACATGATCCGTTCCGGAACTTACGGTCGCAAAAATTTTCACGGAAGGAAAGTTTCGGACGTTTTCCCGATTCACTTTGAATCTTGTGTTCGCGATCAGAATCGAGGGTTCGTCTTGGGCCGTCTTTTCGATTTGATCGGAGGGATAAGATCTTACCTCCAACTTTTCGAACCTTGAAAAAATTTCTTTGGCTCCTACTGTTCCTTCAGGGTAATAGAGAATCGGTCTTTTTTGTCGCATTCCTTGTCATTTCATCCGAACCGCTTGTTCAGAAAAAACAAAAAAGGTTTGCCTTAGGAAAGATTTTTTTAAAAATCACGGTCCATGAAATCTCTTCAGGAAAGAATTACATTTCCCACAATCGTAGGTTTGATCACGGCGATTTTAATCGCATTGATCTGGTTCGTGTTCTTAAGTGAAAAAAGCGCGGGTTCCGAAAGTGTTTTAGGAAACTCCGACGCGGAGTTCACACTCCAACGTTCGGAATCCGGCGAGTGGATTTTAAATCAAGCGATCGTGGATACTTCGCGCAAAATCTTCGATGAGAACGGAAACTGGCTCTCCTTCGACGATTTGATACAATACGCTTCCACGGGCGAAGTCAATCTAGTCTCCGAGCTTTGGGCCTTGAGAAGGCAATGTCCCGAAAGCGCGGGATACGAACAGTGCAACGAAATTATTCGGGCCTTTATCGCCGATCACTATTCCGGAAAAGATGCGGAATATCTAATGAAACTTTTTTCGGGTTACTTAAGATATGAAACGACTATGAAAGAATTCGAACTTCCCGATAAACTCAGTAGAACCGAAAAATACGAACTCGTTAAAAAGAAAAGAAAGGAATTTTTTTCCGATAACGACGCTAAACTTATCTTCGGTATGGAAGACGCGGAAGAAACTTATCGGGAATCCTTGAGCGGGTTTTTAAAGGATACGGAATCCTTAAACGGCGAACAAAGAATGCAAAGATACGAGGAATTCAGAAAAAATGTCTACGGCGGATATTATAATACCTTAAGAAAAAGGGAACCTAAGTACAATACTTACGAAACCGAAATGTTTCTGAGGGAAAACGAATTGGAAAGAATGAGTTTGTCCGATCGAAACGGCAAAACGAGAAACATCCGCGAAAAATATTTCGGTAAGGACGGCGCGGATCGTATGGAAGCGGTTTATAAGGAAGCGGACGAAAAAGAAAAAAAGGAAAAACAAACCGCGCAAGAAGAGGCCAACTGGTCCGGGAAAAATCCTAACGTCAGAGGAGACGCGAAAGAAAGGGCCTTGATGGAAATTAGAACCAAAAACCTCGGAAAGGAAGAAGCGGAAGAATATTCAAGAAGGCTTAAGTATGAAGAGGAGATAAAGAAAAACCAAAATTGATGCCGTATCGTTTCATTGCAAAAGACTCGTTTGTATATCGACTTCTACTTTGTTTCGGAGTCGGGGGCGGAACTCTTTTAGGGCTTTCCCCGTTTTCATTTTTTTCGGCCGGAATGATTGCGGCCGTTTCCTGTATGTTTTTGTTTTTTTCCCTCAATCAAGAACCGTTTTGGAAAGCCTCGTTGTGGATTTTGATTCTTTCCCAGATTTTGAACTGCGTCGCGTTTTATTGGATTCCGGGAGCCGTTTCCGGCATTGCGGGAACCGGTCCGATCGTTTCCGTTCTTTTTTTCCTATTATACGGACTCGTTTCCCATTTGAAGTTCTTTCCGTTCTATGCTTTATTCCGTTTTTCTAAAGTAGAATCCGTTTCACAACCTTCGGTGCTTTTGGTATTTCCCGCCGCGGGAGCCGTCGCGGACATGATAACGATTCAGATTTTTCCCTGGTATTGGGGGAACTTGATTTCGGGTTCGATCGTGTTCGAGCAGTTCGCTTCGATCTGCGGAGTTTACGGGCTGAGTTTTCTTTTGTTGTTTATATCTTCCGTTTTTATAATGTTCTTAAGTCATTTTAAAAGGAAAAAATCCGAAGAATTCAGAATTGCGGTCGTCGCGGCGATCGGAATCGCATCCGTTTATTTTTACGGTTTGTACCGAATCGGATACGCCGATCGATCGTCTAACGAAGGGAAGCCGAAAGATTTGTCCGTACTTATGATTCAACCGGATACTTCTCCCGGAACCAAGGATCTGAAAGCAGACTCGAATTTTTTGAGCGTGACGATGAGTAAGGTGTTTTCTTTGGCCTTAAGGGGAAGTATAACCTCCGAAAATCCGCCGTCCTTGATCGTAATTCCGGAATCCGCGATTCCGTTTCACGGCACCATCGATTCGGAGGAAAATCGAAAGGAACACATTTATTCTTCCACGATGGAAGGGATCGTTTTATTTCTTTCCAAACATACCGGAGCCGATATTATATTCAACGAATTGAATATGGAAGGGGGCAAGCTGAGGAATCAGGTTAGTTTGTTTAAAAGCGCGGACGGAAGTTTCGAACGATACGACAAAAGGAAACTTCTTGCCTTCGGCGAATACCTTCCGATGGAAAACGAACTTCCTTTTTTACGTTCGATCTTCAAGGAAACCTCCCGCTACGTTCCCGGAGAAATCCCCAAACTTCTGATCGGAAATAAAATCCGGAACACAAAGCCGATTTTGCCTCCGAGCGAAAAGGAAATCTCCCGATTGAACGAGCCTGAAATCCATAAAGCCGAATTTTTCTCCCGGGACAAACGATCCGATAAGATTATAAATTTAGAATATTCGTATTCGATTATGCCTTTGCTTTGTTACGAAGCGATGTTTACGGAACTCGTTTTGGACTACTTTCGGACCGGAGAACAACCGGAAATCCTGATCAACCTCACCAACGATTCCTGGTTCGACTCGGAGCTGGAGGCCTATCAACATTCCGGAGCCGTCCGATTGAGAGCGATCGAAACCGGTCTGCCTTTGATCCGTTCCACCGTATCCGGAATTTCGGAAGTCTGGGACGCCCGCGGAATTCCTCTGATCGTTCCGATCGGATTTCACGAAACCGGAACCCGAACCTTTTCGATTCGACCGGGTTCCGCCGAGCCGACGATTTATACCGAACTCGGAAATTCTTTATTGTGGGTCTGTTGTGTTTCGATCCTGATTTTTCGTTTTATTCTCGTGCTGATATCCGTAAGGAAAAGCAGATGTTGAAACATACGTTTTGCCATCTTCCCGGGATCGACTCTAAGGAGGAAAAAAATCTTTGGGAAAAGGGAATTTACGATTGGAAGGATCTTGAAAAATATCTGAAGACCGAACCCGTTCCGATTCGAAATCTGATTTTAGACGCATTAGAGTTTTCTAAAAAAGAATTGGAAAGGGAAAATTTTTTTTACTTCTTTCACGTTCTTTCCGCCAAACATTACTGGAGACTTTTTCCTACGATTCGGGAAAAACTTCTTTATATGGATATCGAAACCACGGGTTTGGGGAACGAGGACAGAACGACGGTGATCGGAACCTTCGACGGAACCGAATATCGTTCCTATATTCGGGGATTCAATTTGGATTTTTTTTTAGACAATCTCAGCCAGGACCGGATTTTCGTTTCCTACAACGGGATCGCGTTCGACGTTCCTTTTTTGGAAAGGGAGTTTAACGTTCGTTTTAGAAACAATCACATTGATATTATGTTTTTATTAAGATCTCTCGGGATAAAGGGCGGACTCAAAGGATGCGAAAAAACTTTAGGCATCCATAGGCCGGAAGCGGTTGCGATCACAGGCGTCGAAGCGGTGAATCTTTGGAAACAATACGTGGATTATGACGATATGGACGCGCTCAAAATTTTGGAAGAATACAATCGGGAAGACACGGTCAATCTTGAAATATTATTCGTCAAAGGATATAACCTGAAGATTAAGGAAACTCCGTTCTATGGAGAGATTATCGGCGAGCCTGAGCGTTTCAAGTGATTAGGGACTATTTGCTGATTTCTAAAATGTGGGAACTCCCGCTTTTTAGGAATTGAGTGGAACGGGAACATTGAGATAAAAGTCGCACTTACTTTGAAGTCTGAATTCAAACAATTTATCGGTTGGGTAGGTTGTCGGAACGACTAAAAATAAGATCTTGTCAAAAATGAAAACGAGGGTTCGGCGCGGATTCAGAATCAGAATTCAAAAAACGAGAACCGTATCGAATGACGGATTCGGATTTTTATCAACGGAAAAAAACATAGCCAGAGTCGGGCCTATTCCCATTTTAGTATTTTCAGAAATCAATCCGGAAATTTTTTTTCAAGATAGTCCCATGAATTTAAAACAAACTCGAAATATTAAAACTTCCTCCAAACGTTTCGTCGCCGTTTTTATTTTTTGCCTTTTTCCGTTTTCCATGTTCTCCCAATCTAAAACGAAAAACGCGGATCTTCAAGATGTCGTTCCGTTTGCGCAGATAAATGCGGAAACGAAAACGGAACAAATTCCCGCAAATCAAGCGGCGATTACGGAAACAAAGGAACCTTCCAAAAGAGTGGATCAGAGAAAGGGAAACTGGAGTTTCCAATGGGGTTACAATCGCGATTCCTATACGCAAAGCGATATCACTTTTCACGGTCCCGGATATAACTTCACGTTGAAAGACGTCGTCGCGAAAGATAAACCCGAAAAATTCGATCCGTCCGTTTATCTGAACCCGAGCCTTTGGGAAATTCCGCAGTATAACTTTCGTCTAACGTATTATTTTGCGGATAAATTCTTTGTCGCTTTCGGTCAAGATCACATGAAATACGTGATGAGCAGAGGACAAGCCGCCAACATTTACGGTTATATCGATCCGCTTGCGATTCAAAGGGCGCATCTCGGAACGTCCTCCGACTCCGCGGTTTTTCTTTATCTATTTCCGGACGCCTATAAAAGATTGGAAGGATATCATAACGGAGAGACGATCAACGTAACTCCCGACTTTTTAAAATTCGAACACACCGACGGATTAAATTTTCTTTATATAGATGTGGGAATGATTCAACCTCTGCTCGTTTCGTCTAACGGAGAAAATGCGTTCAGTCTCGTTTCTTCCGTGGGCGGCGGCCCGATTGTTTGCAGAAGCGACGTTCGTCTTTTCGGAGAAGGAAAAAACAATCACTTCCACGCGTCGGGTTACGGAGTTTCCGGTTACGTCGCCGGTCGTGCGGACGTTTATCGATCCGTCTTTTTCGAACTCGGCGCCAAGGGAGGATATATCGATCTATCCGATATCTTTACAAACGGACGTTCCAAGGATCACGCCAGCCAAAGTTTCGGATTTTTAGAGTTGGTGGTTTTCGGCGGAGTGAATTTTTAAAAAGACGTTACGCGGAATGTTTGACGACGAACTTTTGAATGAGATCGGTCACTAAGTCGGGTTGTTCCCTGTGAACCCAGTGATTGGAATCGAGTTTATGAATTTCTAATTTTTCCACGTAGTCGTACGCGTTTTCATAAACCTCCGGTAAAACGATAAAATCCTTTTGAGGAACGATCAATTGCACCGGAACTTTGATATTGGAGGGAGCGGAGATCACCGTTTTACCGAACAATAACTCCCGGAACAGATTGATAGGGGCCATCGTCGCGCCGTAGATATCGTTTTTGCTCGCGTTTCTCAGAGAATCTTTTTTGGGAACTCCGCCGAGATCCATGATCCATTTGTAAATCGATTCACCGAAGTTCCGCCAGACGAATTCCGGCAGCATAGGAATCTGAAAAAACCAGATATACCAGGAGCGAAAACCCTGATCGATCACTTTTCCCCAGTTATCCAGATTGAGACTGAACAGGTCGTCGATCATTCGTTTGCCCGCGAGCCAGGGATGCGGACCGGAAATCGCCGTAAAGGAACGTACATATCCTGAATATTCAGGATCGCTAATAAATAACCAACCCAGAGCCGCTCCCCAATCGTGACCGACCAAGTGTACCTTTTTATCCTTGGAAAGGAAACGGATCGCTTCCAAAAGATCGGGAAAAATCATAGTGTAGTTGTACTCGGATTGTTCCGAAGGTTTGGAGGATCTTCCGAAACCTCTAAGGTCGATCGCACCTAAACGATATTTGTCTTTTAAGGAATCGATCTGTAAGTCCCAGGTCCGATGTGTATCGGGATATCCGTGCAGGAATAAGATAACGTTCTTCGAATCCGTTTCCGAATAGGAGAGAAATAATTTTACTTTTTGATTTTCGAGATATGTGTGTTTCAAAATTTCAACTCGCTTCTTCGATTCGGAAAATAAGAAAAATGTTTTGCAATCGTCCCGATCGTCCAGTCTTTTTATGGAATTTCCATTTTTGTTCTGATTGGATTTTGACGGGGATTTTCGTATTCTGGTTTTATGACGGAAAAACGATTCGATGAAACCAATTCGTTTAACGATTCCGGAAATCCGATGGTGATGTTTCGAAATCGTATAACGAGAATGTCTAAACATTGGAAAAAATGGGCGCGTAAAAGAAACATAGAATGTTTTCGAATCTACGATCGGGACATACCTCAGGTTCCAGTCAGCGTGGATCTTTACGGGCCTTATTGTCAAATCGCCGCATATAAAAACGATTACGAGATTTCGGACGAAGAAAGAGAAAGGGAGAACGCGGAGATAGGCCGGATCGTCTCCGAGACATTGAACCTCGGACCCGATTCCGTCTTTTGGAAAAAGAGAGAACCCAAAAAAGGCAAAGAACAGTACGAAAAACAATCCCAGCAATCGGAGTTGTTCGAAGTAGGGGAGAACGGACTTCGGTTTTACGTAAACTTATCCGATTATATCGACACGGGATTGTTTTTAGATCATAGAATCACGAGGGAACTCGTCCGCAAAGAATCAAAGGGAAAAAAATTCCTAAATCTTTTCTCTTATACGGGATCGTTTACCGTCTACGCGGTGTCAGGCGGAGCGACCGAAAGTTTAAGCGTGGACCTTTCCAACACGTATTCGGCTTGGGCCGAAGAAAATTTGAAGTTAAACGGATTTTCCCTTACAAAACATCGTCTACTCAGAGCGGATGTAACGGAATGGCTTTATCAGGAAAGAACGAACCCGAATCGAAAAAAATACGATCTGATCGTGGTCGATCCTCCGACCTTTTCCAACAGTAAAAAGATGACTAACGTCTTCGACGTACAAAAAAATCACGTAGAGATCTTAAACGTTCTCTATCGGGACTTTGCGCTTCCCGGAGCCGTGTTGTACTTTTCCACGAACTTTAGAAAGTTTGAATTTTCAGAAAAATCCGTTCTCTGGGAAAATTCGAAAGACATCACGAAGACGACTCTTCCGGAAGATTTCAGAAACGAAAAGATTCATTATTGTTGGAGAATGGAAAAGCCGCTTTGATCTTACGGTTTGTCCGAAAACCGAGTCGGAAAGATATCTTTAAAATTGCATTTGTATTCCGAAATTAAACATCGGAACCTTAGTTTTGCCGACTTCCAACCCGTTTTGATTGATGTAACCGGTAGCGGGGTTTACGTTCGGGATATAAGGAGCCAGAGTATTATAAAGATTTTTTGTAACCGCGATCCTATTTCCGGTCAGATTGATGATTTCAACGTACAAATCCAACTTCGCCCAACTCGTCGATATAAAACGATCAAATCGAATATCGATCTGATTGTAAGACGGGAGCCGAGCGGATCTGATATCGTTCGAATAAGTGGGAGTGTAAAGATTTACGGAATTAACGGGAGTCAGTTCCGACCCGACGATCGGAGTATATGCGTAATTCGTTAAGTGAATGATTCTCGTGCCGATTTGCCATTGGTCCTTGTGTTTCCAGCCGCCGACTAAACTGAACATGTGTGTTCGATCCAAATCGTAATATTCTTCCTTGGAATTTTTCTTTAGAACCTCGACGTTTCCGTTATCGTAAACGTTCGTATAATAATCCTTGGATACGTCCTGATACAAAACCCTATGATTTTTAGCCAGTTCGTTATGGGCTTGAAGTTCGGTATTGTTCAGAAGGGGTTGATTTCTATTTCGTTTTGTCAAAGAGTTCGTATAGGAAATCCAACCGAAAAATCCGGAGTCCTCCGGGATTTCTTTTTTAATCATCAACTCGAATCCTTTGGACCAGCCGGACATGGAATTTGAGTAATTCACGTTCTTTTGAGGAACGAGTTCCGCGTTTTGATTGTTGAATGCGGAAACGAGATTGTTGATGTTGGCGGCCGAAGAGTTGTAGATAAAATCGTCCCGAACGGCCAAACTGTCAAAGTGTTTTTGTAACCTTCCAACTTGACGGAGTAATTCGATAAAAACTTTTGTTCTATTCCAATATTGGAATGTTGCGATTCTTCCATTTTGAGATTGGGGTTTCCTATCTTTTTGGAAATATAACTGATGTCCGGAGGGGCTTGAAAGAATTTCCCGGTTCCGCCGAAAAAAGTCGTTTTCGTGGATTCCAGTTCTTTTGCAAACATAAGTCTCGGACTTGTTTTCCATTGTTCCGATAAATCGTGATAGTCCCGTCTTGCTCCGAGCGTTAACACGTTTCCTTTATAATCCAGTTTCATCTCGGAAAAATATCCGATCTGTCTATGAACCATCCTATCTCCTTCCAAGGTTGCCGATGTGTTCGGATCGGAGAGGATGAACTTGGTTATCTTAAGCATCTCCGGATTTTCATTGATGTATATAACCTTGCCCTTAAAGCTGGAAACGGTTTCCCTATATTGACCGCCCACCCTGAGCTTTAGGATTTTTTTGAATAAGTTCACTTCCATAACGTCCTCAAAATACCGAAGGTCCTCCGAAAAATCATTTCCAAGAGTATTCGCTTTTTGTAATCCTTCAAAGGCAAGGGAAAGTACACCTTTAGAGGTATCGATAAGATAAGTGCTGTTTTGAATTCTTTCCTGAAAATAACTCCTAGCAAAGTTCATCGTATTGGAAACGTACTCGAACGGTTTCCAAACGTATTGAATCCCGTCCGTTCTAAAATTCCTATCTACGATAAAAGAATCGTTCAGGGTTTCCATATTATTTTTTTTCGGTTCCAGTTGTTTGTTGGAAGAAAAGGGATGACGATAATCCTTCGTTCCGAAAGAGGAAAGTGTGACGGAGTTACGCTCGTCGATGTCCCAGTTGATTCGGAATTGATAATCGCTGTAATCGGAGACGAAGGTTTGATTCGGTATCAGGTCGGGTATCCTACCCAAAACGTAGTTCGGATAGTATTTTCTTCCGGATACGCTTACATTTAAGTTTTTTGTAATATTCTTAAAAACGTAAGCGTCCGTCAAAAAAGTATGTAGGTTTACGACGAGGGAGTCGTTCTTCTTTTTAAATCCTTCCACGGCGATGACTCCGCCAGTGGCAAAACCGTATCGGGCAGAATAAGTGCCTGAATAAATTTCCAGGGATCGAATCGCGTTATTGTTCAACACGGAAGTCATTCCGTCCGCGTGAAACGGGTAGACTAAGGGAAGTCCGTCGTAATAAAATTGATTGGCTCTGGTTCCCGCGCCTCGCATCACCAGAAATCCTCTTTGGCTGTTGGGAATTTCCGGACTTCTATCATTGGGGGCGGTTCTGCTTGTTCTAATCGCCATCGAGGATTGAAAGCCCGAGTTGGTATAATTTTGAAAAATCGGCGCAATTCCCGAAATGTTGAAGATCGCTTTTAAGGAATCTCCGAACGTACCGGGCATCTTGTTGATCTCTTCCGGCTTTAAGCGAACGAAATCAGGCCCGTCTTTCACCGATGACTTCGATACCGTCTTTGTCTTTTTCCGAGTCGATTGAAAAAGAAGTGTTTCCGGGACGGACTTGGATCTGAATTTTTTTCTGAAGTCCTTTTTCATTCTCCGCTAAAACCGTATATCCGCCGTAATCGGGAACGCCGAACGTGATTTCGGAGTTTGATCCCCCATTGATCCTCTTACTGAAATTCTTTCCCTCGATATCGAGATGTTTTATTTTCTCTTGCGATTTGATTTGCACTTCTATTTTATTTTGAGCGAGCAAATCCGAAGACAAAAGGCCGAAAGCGTAAAGAAACGTTATGTAGAAGAAGGAAAGTTTGTTCGTCCGAAAATATTTCTTTTGTGAAAGGAATCGTACTATGGGGTGATACCGAATATATGAGAATAAAAAAAGAATTGGAAAATTTTTCACGATAACTCTTAAAGTCCTTTAATCCTATAAAAATCCGTTCCAAAGAAGACTAAAGTGACGCCTCTCCCTCTGGATCGCTTGGCGGGCTTTGGGGACACGCTTCAAGTTCAAATATTCAGTAGCATTTAACTTTAAAATATTCTTAAATATTTATATACTTTCAATGCAGTTTAACGGACAGGCTGACAAAAATAAATTTTTACAATGTTCGGATTTAAATTTTTTACGAAGAGTTTGTCCTTAAAATACTGGTGAGTGACACTCAGGATAAAAAATGAAATCAGTGAGTGTCACTTGTGGAATCTCGGATATTAGGGTATCGTAAATTTTGGCAAGGGTCCGTCTTTTATATGCAGAATTTTCGGCGCCTTTATACGGTTTTCAGTAACGAGAAAAAAAATCCGTATTACTGATCCCTATAAAATAGAGTACCGTCAATTTGAGCACAAATCCCGCGTTTAGACGCAGAATTTCGGACATTCTATTATAGAGTTGTCGTTAGGAGTTAAAATTTAAAAAAGGAAGTCGTAATTGATTCGTATGAATTTTTTACGCCGAACTTGTATGAGATAAAATCAGGCCGATCCTTTTTGCGCGGGAAATGAAAAGAAAAGTCGGCCCGTTCGGTTTCAAACCGAAATATTCTTGGATTGGAATAAAAATCCTTGCACTAAGGGGAATCGCATTTCCGCGGCAATCAAAAGATCCTCTTGGGTTTCGACTCCTTCCAAAACACACAGTATATCCGATTCTCTCGCAAAGTCCAAAAATCCCCAAACGATATTCTTATAAGACGACTTGGTTCTAAAAAGTCGAAGCCAATGTTTATCGAACTTAATAAATTTTGAATATTCTAAAAAATCAAAACAAAAAAGATTCCGTTCGCCGCCCACGTCGTCAAGTGCAATCGGAACGTTAGCTTGTTTTAACGCGTTCAAACAGAATCGAGTGTCTTCGATCAGAGTGGAATCCGTATTTTCTATGATTTCGCAGACGATATTTTTTTCTTGGCTTAAAAGTTCATGCCAATCCTCGGCTTGAGATTGTTTTTTGCAGACGTGCGGGTCCAAATTCAAAAATAACTTTTTGCCTTGAGGGCGGTTTTTTATCTGAAAGCGTTTTAAATTTTTTTCAAATTCAAAAAACAAATCCGCATCTTGATGCAGTTCGTTAAAGACAAATTCGGGAGAAGTTTTTTCTCCTTCGATATAAAATCGGGCGAGGGCTTCGTATGCGTAAATTTTACCCGTTTCCAAGGACAGAATGGGTTGATACTCCGTATGAAACTTTTCGGTTTTCAAAATATCGATTAATATTTTGAGAAGTTCCGAACCGCTTGTCTGAGTGAAAGATTCGTTTCGTTCCGGAAGGGAGTCGGGCAGCTCGGAGATGATTTCTTGAGCCGTTCTACGTTTCTCATTGAAAGAGAAAAGGTTTTGGGCAATTCGGTCGTCTAAAGCCGAAATGTTTTTCGAAAAATTCGCGTTAGGTGATAGACCGAGAATTTCTTTCATTGCAGACCTCTTTTTTCCAAGGGTAGAAAGATAGTTTAAAAAAGTCAACATAAATGAGAATGAAACTCAAAATCGATTTTTTTAGATTGAGACATGCTGATACATAAGAAATTCGGATTTCGTGGGGGGTGTTCCCGCGTTTTCATGGAAAATCCCCGCGCTACGAAGAAAGTCTCGCGACTATCGGTGCTCGACGCGGGTAACTTGGATCTTTTCCGTACAAAATTTTAGATAATCGGAAGAACTTGACATCGCTATTTATTGATTTTTAACGCACTGACATTTAAAACGTGGGAGTTCCCACAGATTAAGTCTCTTTGTATTTAGAGAGAATTTGAAATTTATTGATCATTGTACTTCGAGCTATCGAACGACCCATGGAAACTCAATGAATGCCTTCCTAAACTAAAGTCTCACGCCCTACGGGTCGTTCGATAGGTGGTCGGCATTCAGGGAGTGAGACTTTAGTTCAGGAAAGCTCTGCGTTGCGAGTCGCTCACAACGTAGTTGTGAAATCAACGCGATCCGTAGAGAGCGTTGCATTGAGTTTCCCCTAATTTTGGGAAGTGGAAAGGCTCGGGAGGTTTTCTCTATCAGAAAATCATACTTTTTGCAAGTAGAAAACCTCACCCTTGTCGGAACACTTGCATTTTATTGTTGTATGTAAAGTCCTAAAATCTAATCACTAACCACTTGAAAAATACTGAGCTTCCTAAAAGCCCCGGTTGTCGGGCCGATTCAAAAAGTTTTTTTTATAGAAAAGATTACATCCGACATGCGCCCGTTTTAGATGTTGGCGAGTAGAAGTCGGATGTCAGGGTTTTAGTGGATGGAAGTCGAATACTTTCAATAATTATAATATTAAGGATTTATGGATAATCGGTAGCCGACTCCGGGTTCGGTCAAAAGCAACTCCGGATTGGAAGGATCCGCCTCGATCTTTTTTCTGAGGCTCGCGACGTGAACTCTTAACGGTCCGGATTCGTTTTTTGCCAGCGGTCCCCAGACGTGACGGATGATCTGTTCCTGAGTTACAACCTTTCCCGCGTGTTGAATCAGAAAAACTAAAAAGGAATATTCGATCGGAGTCAAATGCACCGTCGTACCCGAGACCTGAACGTTTCTGCCGGATAGATCCGCGTATAAATTGCCGGAAACAAAAATCGGCGAGCCGGGTTCCTGGGTTTTATTTCGAAGCGCCACTCGAATTCTTGCGAGCAGTTCTCCCATACTAAAAGGTTTTGTAATATAGTCGTCGGCTCCGCCGTCCAACAGGGAAATTTTTTCGAGGTCCGAGGAAAGAACGGACAATACGATTACGGGCGTTTCGCTCCAGGTTCGGATTTCGCGAAGAGCCGCGATTCCGTTTCCATCGGGGAATTGTAAATCCAAAAGAATCACGTCAGGAGATTCCTTTGCCGCTTTGAGAATCGTTTCCCGAATCGTCGCCGATTCGATTACGTCGTAATGAGAGGCGTTTAAACTGATTCGAATCATCTTTCGGATTCGATCGTCGTCGTCCGCGACCAATATTTTCGGATTCAATCCGGTTTTACCGGAATCTCGATACAAAATCTGGCGCCTCCTTCTTTTCGGTTTTCCGCGATCAAAGTTCCGCCGTGTGTTTCCACGATGGACTTGCTGATGGAAAGTCCGAGTCCGCTTCCTACGTGAGTTCGGTTTTTACTTCTATAAAATTTCTCGAAGATCTTTTCAAGCTCTTCTTCCGGAATTCCGGGGCCGTTGTCTTCGACGGTGTATTTCATTTTATCTTTTTTGCATATAAGTTCTATGGAGACGGGAGAACCTTCGGGAGAAATTTGAACCGCGTTGAATACCACGTTAAAAAGCGCCTGTTCCATCAACGTAAAATCCATCCAAGTAGGAATCGGATTGTCCGGAAGTCGAATCACACAACGACTGTTCTTCACCGTTTGTCTGAGCCTTCTTACCACTACGTGAACAAGGTCGGACGGATCGTGCCAATCCATTCTCAATTTCAAAAATCCGGATTCGTAACGGCTCATATCCAATAGATTTCCTAAAAGAAGATTGAGAATCATACTACTTTCGTTGATTTCGTTTAACAATTCCACGCGGGCTTCCTTGGAGTTGTCTATCTCCGGCTCCAGAAGAGCGGTGACCGCTCCGCGAATCGCGGAAAGGGGAGTTTTCAATTCGTGCGAAAGGGAATTGAATATGATCGTGTACAATCTTTCGGATTGATTGGCGAGATATCTCGTTCGAGTTTCTTCGGACAATAACTCTCTTTCGAGCGCGAGCGCGATCTGATTTCCCATCGTTAACAATAGATTTTCCTGATCCAAGTTCGGTCTTTCGGCGGGAACGATTCCCATAACTCCGATCAATTTACCGGGAGCGACCATGGGAAAGTAAGTTCCCATAGACAAGGACAAAGTATCGGTGAATTTTCCGGCGGGGATCTTATTCTTATAAACCCAGTTTGCAACCGCGGTCTCTTTCGAATCCGGAAAAAAATTTCCGGCTCTGGAAGAATTGGAATCTATGTTTCCCTGATTTTCCAATAGGATTACGACTTCCGTTTGAAATACTTTTTTGAGATATTCGGCTCCGATTTCGGAGATTCGACGGATGTCTCTCGCGTGTCCCAATTCCTTGGAAAGCTCGTATAACGTTGTTAAGCGAAGTTCCCGATTGACCAAAGTTTTTTCTTTTTGTCTCAGTCTGGAAGTGACGTTTCCTATGATGATGGATATAAAAAGAAAGGAACCGAACATCAGAACGTCTTCGAGTTTTTCGATGAAAAAAGTGTATTTGGGAGGGATGAATAAAAAATCCCAGAAAATTCCGGATAACAATCCCGCGAGAACGGTGGGCCCCTTGGAAAAGAAGGATCCGATTCCGGATACGAAAAAAAGATATAAAAAGGAAATGCTCCAGTATCCCGTAATCGGTTCTAAAAAAAGACTGAAACAAGTGGCCGATAAAATCAAGGTTACGGACGCGACGTATTGTTTTCCGCCGGAAGAAGTTTTTAGAATTCGAGAGAGAACGGATTCCTCGCCGGAAAAGGAAGTGTGATCGTAGGGGACTAAACAGAGTTCGAAGTTCGACGTCGTCCTCGCTAGTTTGGAAGCGGCGGAGTTCCATTTCTTCCACCAGGACATCGGCGGTTTTCCCAAAACGACCCGCGTTATGTTCTTTTGCTCCGCGACTCTTAGGATCGCTTCCACCGGATTTTCGTCGGCGGCGTAGAGAATTTCGGATCCTAACTCTCTCGCAAAACTCAGATTCTTTTCGAGCTGGCCTACGTTTTCCTTGGAAAGATTTTCCCTCGTTTGATTGTAGATCGCGAACAATTCTCCGTTTCGCTCGTATGCGAGACGTTTCGCATAACGTAGCAAGGAGTAGGAATGCGGACTCGCGCCGATCGCTACGAGGATTTTTTCCCTGAACTTAGTCGAGTCGGGAGAAGTGTTGACGTGCCTTGCCGTGTAGTTGAGCGCGGTTTCTCGCAGAAAGGTCAGGTTTTCCTTTTTAAAAAAATGATCTCCGGCCAGATCCGCTTTTTCCGGAACGTAGACCTTACCTTCCTGAAGACGTTTTCTGAGATCGTCGGGAGAAAGATCGATGAGTACGATCTCGTCCGCCATATCCAAAACCGAATCGGGAATCGTTTCCCTGATTTTTACGGATGTGTTTTTTTCTACGATTTCCACCTGACTTTCCAAATGTTGAACATTCAAAGTTGTGAATACGTTGACGCTGTGATTGAGAATTTCGATCACGTCCTGGTATCGTTTGACGTGTCTGCTTCCGGGAATATTGGTGTGAGCGAACTCGTCCACTAAGACGATTTCGGGTTTTCGTTTGAGAACGGCGTCTATGTCCATCTCTTCGAATCGGATTTCCCTATGTTCTATGTTTTTTCTCGGTAGGATTTCCAATCCTTCCAACAGTTCTTCGGTTTCCTTGCGTCCGTGTGTTTCGATATAACCGACTACTACGTCCACACCTTCCTTTTTGAGGTTGCGAGCTGCGTTTAACATCGCGTAGGTTTTGCCGACCCCGGCCGCCATGCCGAAAAAAACTTTGAGCTTTCCGGAGATCTCCTTTTGTTCTTCCGCTTGGATTTTACGAAGAAGTTCGTCCGGATCCAAACGCGATGTTTCCGTCCTTTCGTTCATTCTAATATTTTTCCAAATTCGGAATCCAATTTCAAGTTCAATCGGAGTACGTTGATTCGTTTTTCACCGATATAACCGAGGGAAGGTTTTTCGATCGCTCGCTCCACGATGTCTTGAAATTTAAGAGTATTCAATTTACGCGCTTTCGCGACGCGATTCATTTGAAAACGAACGGCCGCGGGACTGATATGTGGATCCAGTCCGGAACCGGAAGCGAATAGTAAGTCGGGAGGGACCGTCTTTTGATCCGGATGTTTTTCGAGTAGGAATTTTCTTCTTTCTTGAACTTTCTTCTTCAATGCCGCGTTCGTCGCTCCGGCGTTGGACGCTCCCGACGGTGTTGTCGTATAATCTCCCGCGGAGGGTCTAGGCCAGAAATATTCATTTTTTGTAAACTTTTGCGCGATCAATTCGGAACCGACGATTTTGTCGCGGACGGAAATCAGACTTCCGTTTGCCTGCGACGGGAAAAAACGTTCGGCAAATCCGGTAATTACGATCGGATAAAAAATGCCGGTGATGAAAACGAGGGTCAAAAGAACTCGGATTGCGATCGACGCCGTATTTAATAAAATCATAAAGTTCTCCTCAATTAATTCCCGATAGAACTAAAATCATGTCGATCAATTTGATTCCTAAGAAGGGCGCGACGATTCCTCCCAAACCGAAAATCGAAAGATTTCGTTTTAGGATTCTATCGGCGCCTAACGGTTTATAGGCGACTCCCTTGAGTGCGAGAGGAATCAGCGCCGGGATCACCAATGCGTTGAAGATGATCGCGCTTAACACCGCGCTTTTTTGCGAACCGAGTTGCATCAGATTGAGAACGGACAAAGGGCCGACTAACGTTTCGTTTGTCGCATAAAAGTTTCCGAACAATGCGGGAAGAATCGCGAAGTATTTTGCGACGTCGTTTGCGATGCTGAACGTGGTCAACGCTCCTCTTGTCATCAAAAGTTGTTTTCCGATTTCCACGATTTCGATGAGTTTACTCGGGTTGCTGTCCAAATCGATCATGTTACCGGCCTCTCGCGCGGTTTGTGTTCCCGTATTCATCGCCACTCCCACGTCCGATTGCGCAAGAGCGGGCGCGTCGTTGGTTCCGTCTCCGATCATCGCTACGAGATAACCTTTGTTTTGTTGTTCTCTGATTTTTTTCAGTTTGGTTTCCGGAGTCGCTTCCGCAAGAAAGTCGTCCACACCCGCTTCCGCCGCGATCGCAGCCGCCGTGAGCGGATTGTCTCCCGTGATCATCACCGTTCTGATTCCCATTTTGCGAAGACTCGCAAATCTTTCCTTGAGTCCCCCTTTGACTATGTCCTTGAGTTCGATCACACCCAACAGTCGATCGTCTTCGGTTACGAGAATCGGAGTACTTCCTCTTTGGGAAATTTTTTGAATGACCTCTTCCATCTCCATTGAAATTTCTTGACTGAAGTTGTGCAGATGGTTTCGGATCGCGTCGCCAGCTCCTTTGCGGATTTTTCGAACCGTTTTCCCTTCCTTTTTTAAGTCGATTCCGCTCATTTTTGTGGAAGCGCTGAAAGGAATGAATTCTCCTTCCATCTCCGTAAGATTCCTTTCCCGTATTCCGAATTTCTCTTTTGCTAATACGACAATGGATCTTCCTTCCGGAGTTTCGTCGGCGAGTGAGGAAAGTTGTGCGACATCGGCCAGATATTTTTCTTCCACTCCGTTTGCGGGGTAAAAGAGGATCGCCTCCCTGTTGCCTAACGTGATCGTTCCGGTCTTATCCAATAGTAGAATGTCTATGTCTCCCGCGGCCTCGATGGCCTTTCCGCTTTTTGAGATCACGTTAAACCGAATGAGGCGTTCCATTCCGGAAATTCCGATCGCTGAAAGTAAACCCGCGATCGTGGTCGGTATCAAACAAACCAATAGAGAGATCAAAATCGGGATCGAAAGGTCCGCCGTTTGGCTCCCTTGTTTGGCGACGAACTCCGCAAAAAACGGAAGGCTGATTACGGCGATCAAAAAGATAAAGGATAAGCCGGACAATAACATCGTAAGCGCGATCTCGTTCGGAGTTTTTTGACGTTTGGCTCCTTCTACAAGGGCGATCATCTTATCTAAGAACGTGTTTCCCTGTTCCGCAGTGATGCGAATCGTGATCTTGTCGCTTAACACTCTCGTCCCGCCGGTCACCGCGCTTCTGTCTCCTCCGCTTTCTCGAACCACGGGCGCGGATTCTCCAGTGATCGCGGATTCGTCCACGCTTGCGATTCCCTCGATAATTTCTCCGTCTCCGGGAATCAGGTCTCCGGGTTCGCATAAAACTATATCACCGATCTTTAATGTAGTTCCGGAAACGTTAGCAATTTCTCCTTCGAAGAGTTTTTTAGCCGTGATGTTCGTTCTCGTTTTTTTGAGACTGTCCGTTCTCGCTTTGCCCCTTCCTTCCGCGATCGCTTCCGCAAAATTCGCAAAAATTACCGTGAACCAGAGCCAAAGACCGATCTGCAGGTTAAAGGAGGAATACGTTCCATTACGGAGATCCTTAAAAAAAATCCAGGTCGTGAACAAGGCTCCTAAGAATACGATGAACATCACCGGATTTTTTGCCTGGGAAAAAGGATGCAGCTTTTTGAATGTGTTGATTGCCGCTTCTCTTAAAACCCCCGATTCGAAAAAAGCTTTCGACTTACGACTCATTGGTTTCTCCTTAAAAGGTTTTGCCTTGCAGCATTAGGAAATGTTCAAGTATAGGTCCGATGGTAAGAACCGGAAAAAAGGTAAGCGCTCCGACTACCACGATCACCGATAGGAGTAGAACGTAAAAAGTCCCCCCTTCGACGGAAAAAGATCCTTCCGATACGATCTCGGATCTTTTTTTAACGGCCGCCGCCCCAGCGATCGCCAAAACGGGGAGAATCACTCCGAACCTCCCGATCAACATCGCAAGTCCTATCATAGAATTGTAATAAGGGGTATTTGCGTTCAAACCGGCGAACGCGCTGCCGTTGTTTCCGGCTCCGGAAGAAAACGCGTAGAGAATTTCGGAAAGTCCGTGCGGCCCGGCGTTTGAAAGAGCGGATAACGCGTTCGGAATACTTACGGAGATCGCCGTAAAAAGAAGAATGACCGTGGACGGTAAAAGGATTCCTAATACGGACATTTGGATTTCTCTCTTTTCGATTTTTTTACCGAGATATTCGGGGCTACGTCCTACCATGATCCCGCTTAAAAAAACCGTTAGAAGGACGAATAGAATCATTCCGTACATTCCGGCTCCCACTCCGCCGAAGACGATTTCGCCCAATTGTATATTCAAAATTCCTACTAAACCGCCGATCGGAGAAAAACTGTCGTGCATGGAGTTGACCGATCCGTTAGACGCCACCGTGGTCGCAACTTCCCAGATCGAGCTGTTTAAGATGCCGAATCGAATTTCTTTTCCTTCCCAAAAACCGAGGGTTCCGGATATCGGATTCCACGAGGATTCGGAGGTCCAAACGACGAGAACTCCGGCACAAAAGATCGTAAACATCACGGCGAAAATCATCCAAGCGTGTTTGAGATTTCCGGTAATTCTTCCGTAAAGAAACACGCAGGCTCCGGGTAGAATGATGATGGAAAACATCTGAAGGAAGTTGGAAAGCGGAGTCGGGTTCTCGAAAGGATGGGCGCTGTTGACTCCGAAAAATCCTCCTCCGTTTGTTCCCAGTTGTTTGATCGCAATCTGAGAGGCCGCAGGTCCCAAAGGAATGATTTGTGTATTTCCTTCCAAAGTGCTTGCGGTTACGGATTCGGAAAAAGTTTGAACGACTCCGGAACCGACCAGGATCAAAGCGAGGATAAAAGAGAGAGGTAAAAGAACATATAACGTTCCTCGAATCAAATCCCTCCAAAAATTTCCGAGCGCGACAATATTAGAATTTGCCGATATTCCTCTTGCAAGCGCAAGAAGAACGCAAAATCCAGTGGATGCGCTGACAAAGTTTTGGACCGTCAATCCTACCGATTGGGAAAAATAACTCATTACACTTTCTCCGCTATAAGCCTGCCAGTTCGTATTCGTTGTGAAACTCACGGCGGTATTGAATGCAAGATAGATATCGAGTCCGGGAAAATTTCCGGGATTGAGCGGAAGGTGGTCCTGAAAAAACAGGATCAGAAATAAAAGAATACAACCGAAAAAATTGAATACGAGTAAGGAGAGAGCATATTCTTTCCAGTTCATATTCTTGTCGGGGTCGATTCCGCAAAGTTTATACAGTATCCGTTCGAGTTTTGAGGTTCCGGAAGACGAATACACTTTATACAACCATAGGCCGAACAAAGGAGAGAAGATTACGATCGAAAAAAGGAAGATCGAGAGTTGAATCCATTCCGTCGCCATAAAAGCTCCTTAGAATTTTTCCGGTTTGAAAATCGAATATACTAAGTAAACGAGACAAAATACGCCTGTGCCTAAGGCTAGAATAGTTTCTAAATTCATAATAAACTGTTTCCTGAATATAGATTCGGAAAAACGGTTTTAGTCGGACGGTTTTTCGGTTTGAACGGAAAAGGTCTCGCAGAAATTCTCTTCATGTTCCAAGTAAACCACGGAGTAGTCGTAGAGTCAAGATCGTCCGGTTAAACAAACGGAAAACGAAGTTAAGAAGTTGTTAGGATCTCGTCCGGCGCTGGATTTCCGAATGAAACGTACTTCCGAGTATTCGACTTGTGGTTCGTCAAGATTCTATTTTATTTACAGTGTGAGCTCGGTATAACAAATGCGAAAGCGATTGAAGCGAGATCAACAAATTGGAATGACGGAGAAATTTCGTTTTTCGAGCGATCCGTCAATTTGTTGATCAGAGCAGAAAGCGCGGTCCAACCCTTGGCAAAGCCAAGGGTTGGATTCGCCCAAACTTTCTTAAGCGAATTCGCGTTACTTTATAGAACGTATTAAAATTTTATATTTTTTGAATACGATTTACAATATCTCCACGGATAAGAATGTGATATCGTCCACGACCTTTTGACCCGAAAGAAAAGACTGAAGATCCGCGAATACCATTTGTACGATTTCCGAAACAGGTCCGAAGGGTTCTTTGAGAATGGATTTTAAAAGTCTGTTTTCGCCGAACGCTTCCTTGGAGGAGTTGAACTCTTCTATGATTCCGTCCGAAAAGAAAAACAACTTATCTCCTTTGGATATCTTCAAAAACCGAGAATCGTATTTTTTCTTTGCGGGAATGCCGATGATGGGTCCGCTTCTGGGCAATTTTGTGATCGTACTTCCGGAAAGATAAAATTGATCGGGATGTCCCGCCGCGGAATATAAAAGCGTTTTTTCTTCCGCGTTTACATCGGCGACGAGGCAACTGAAAAAAAATTTGAGAGTTCCGTACTTTACTATAACCGTTTTGTTGAGTTCGGAGATCACTTCGCTTGGGGATATGTTGAGATATTTCAGGCTTTCATACTCGGATTTAATCAGCATGGTGACTAACGCAGCTTGTACGCCGTGCCCGGTTGCGTCCGCCAAAAAGATCCTTACCTTGCCGGGAGAAATTTCGGCGTAGTCGTAGATATCACCGCCCACTTGGGTCATCGGAACGTATTTCGTGAGAATATGTATTCCGCTTAACGTAACTTCCGGCTCCGGTAGAATCTTGTCTTGAATCTTTTGAGCGTAGAGCAAATCCTTTTGAAGTAGACGGATCGTGTCGTTGAGTTCGGAAGTTCTTTCCGCGACCTTTTTCTCCAGTTCCGCGTAAAGGTTTGCGTTTTCGATCGAGATCGCGGCTTGCCCCGCGATCAGTTTTAGGGTTTGAATATTATTTTTCTCGAATACTCCGTCGACCATTCGATTTTCGAGATAGAGAATTCCTTTCAACTCACCCGCATAAATCAGAGGAATACAAATCATGGATCGAGGTTTTTTCTCCGCGATATACGGATCGGCAAAGTCTCGACTCGAAGAGGAGGTATCGGATACGCCGGTAGAAATCATTTTACCGGTTCTTAAAACGTAGTTGAGATACGAAATAGGATATTGTGTTTCGTCCAGTTCCGGAAATTTTTCGACCGCAATTCCGGTTTCGCCGCTTTGTCCCGTAAGATATACCGTCGGATTTTTATCGTACAAATGAAAATAAATCGCCCTCGTCGCTCCGGCCGTTTGTATCGCGATCCGAATCAATTTTCTCAAAAGATTGTCTAGGATAATCTCTTTGGAAAGAATATTATAAGTTGTTAATATAATTTCCCGATCCAAATTCGGATTTCGATTGGGAAACCCTTTTTTCTTCGTTTCTATGGAAAGGGAGAAATCCGGCCGGTTTGAAAAACGACCTTTCAAATCGGCGACTTTGGCTGAAGCTCCCCATCTGGAATAAAGATCGATTGCGCGTCCCATATAATGATTTTGAAGGGAAAGGTTTCCGATTTTAGAATGAAACTCGGAAGCGATTTCGTTCGATAAGGCTTGAAACGAAACAAAGCCGGATCCTTGAAGGAGTTTGATCGCCTTTTCGTAGCCGATAATCGTCTCGGAGATTTTTCCTCGTACTCTTTCTCTTTCAGCGCGTAGAAGTTGGAGAAGTCCCATGAAATTTTCGGGGCAATCTCCGCTCCATTTTTCAAAATAAGAAAATAGAAGATTTAGTTTTTTTGAATATTTGATTCTGTCTAAAAGGGAAAATTCATGAAAATTCGCCAAAATGGTAAGTCCGTAATAAAACCAGAATTCGGGAAAGGGAATCAATCCGAACGCGTTTTGGATCAGCCTTTCGCCTTTGTCGCCCGATATTAGGGCTTTTTGAAATTGTCCCGAAAAATAATAAAGTTTCATAAGATCGTGGTGATAATAGGAAAGCGCGGTATAATTCTTATCCTCCAAAATTCTTCTTTCAAAATCTTCCGTTTGAAATTCGGAGTCGTCGAGAGAATCAAGGGACGATGTTTTTCCCGCTAGCGCTTTGACGAACTGATGGGAACTTTTTGCGATCATAAATGCGAAATCGTCTCTTGCGGCCTTAAAGTATTTTCCCGCGGAATCTGCGTCCTTTAGAAGTTCGTTGATCGGATACGAAGCGAAGATTTTTTTCTGTATTTTCGCCTGAAGGCTGAATCCCGCGTAGAAGATATCTCCGTTCTCTAAGGCTCCGTTGTGAACTTCGTCTAACAAATCGATGTCTAGGCTGATATGTCTTTTCCAATGGCAAAGATAGGCGGAATAAACGTACTGCACTTTCCGTTTTACAAGATCGAATGGAATCCTTTCGTTTAGATCCAAGGCGAGTTTGGAATAACGCATCGCTTGATCCAAGTCCTTGAACGTTTGATTTACGATCATTCCGTAGCCGCCGTATGCGATCGGGCTGCTTCTGGAAACTCCCTCGGTTAAGGAAATATTAAACATTTTTAATACTATAAGCGCAAAAAGATTTTGGTTGTACGTAAACGCAGAAGGGCCTAGGTCCGCAAATAGGTCGATCAGGGCTCGGTATTCCGCTTTTTCGTTTTCTTTTATTTGAACGAGTTCGAAATCCGATTTTCCTTTGGATAAGATCAAGGAGAGGAACAATTCCTTTAAAAGCGCTAAATTGATCGCGAACCGGGAAGAAGGAATGCGGATCTTGAAACGTTTCATCGCGCGTAAACCGGCCAAAACGGCGTCTTCCACCCTGTTCATTTTGGAATAGAGTCGAACGCGAATCGCGTTTGTGCGAATATATTGAAGATCGTGAATATTTAAATTTTCTAATGAGTCTAAGTAGAATATTGCTTTTTCGTAATTGTTCAGAAGGTATTCCGCCTCTGCGGTTTCTAAAATCACGTTGGAATAAAACTCCAAATCCTCGATACGCCTCTCCCGGTTCAAGGAATCCAAAGCGAATTTCAAATATTTAAGGGAACTTTCATAAGAACCGGAACTTTTGGCTTGAAGACCGGCTTTGTAGTTCAAATTCGTAAGATCGTTGCGAAGAGTTTTCTCATCAATCGTGTCGATAGCCTGATTGAGATGATTCGTAATCTGGAAAAGAACTCTGTCTTTGGGTTCCGGCCCGTGAAAGGCGAGTAGAGCGGTTCCGACTCGTTTATGAAATTCTTTTCGTTTCGATTTTTCCAACAGAGTGTATGCCGCTTGTCTAATCCTATCGTGCGAAAAACCGAACATTCGTTCCGGAGAATAACTTCTTTCAAAAAGAAAACGATCCGGATTTTGAGAGGGGGTTATAAGTCCGTCTTTCACCGCTTCCCAAAGGGTTTGATTGAGTTTTTCAGTATCAAAAAAATATAATTTAGATACGAATTCCAAGCTGAATCTTTCTCCCAAGCAGGAACATGCTCCGAGCAAATCCCGGACTTCGGGTGTGAGTTCCCGAAGTCTATCGCAGAGAAGGCCGACGACGTTATCCGCAACCGGTAGTCCTCCGACTTTTTCGAGATCCCATTCCCAGAGTTTGGATTCGAATTGATAGGAGATGAAATTCCTTTTTCGACAGCTTCTGAGAAGTTGGATGATCGCAAAAGGATTTCCTAATGTTTTATTTTGAAATACGGCGGTTACGGATCGGGTTTGTTTTTCCGATCCGGGCGCCAAGTCCTGAAGAAGTCTGTAAATGTTTTTTTCATCGAGAGGATCGATTGTGATCCGGCTTTTTCGGATCTTGTTGTTTTCGATGGATTCGAGGAACTTGGAAAACGGACTTGTAAATTCGACGGCTTCGGACCTAAAAGAAAGAATACATAATAAATTCTTAATTTTTGAATAGATCAAAAGGGTTTCTATGAACTTAAGACTCGCCGGATCGGCCCACTGCAAGTCGTCCATATAAAGAACGAGCGGTCTGCTCATTTCGGAAACGGCTCTGATAAAGTTGCGGAGTGTATAATAAAAACGGATCCGATTTTCATCCGGCGGGAGTTCGGACAACGGCGGCTGCGGACCCAAAACATATTCTAATTCTGGAATATGATCTAAAAGTATTTTTCCGTTGGCTCCCGCATATTGGGCGATCAGCCTTTTAAATTCTTGAATTTCTTTTTCCTCTTTGGAAAGTAAAATCGAAACCAAACCTCTTAAGGAATGGATTAACCCTCCGAACGGAAACGATGTTTCATACTGATCGAACTTTCCTTGGACGGCGACGCCACCTCTTTCGGAGACACTCTTTAAAAAGGATTTTGCGAGCGCGGTCTTTCCGGAACCGGAATCACCGGTGATAAAAACGAGATCGGTATCCCCTCGAAACACTTTTTGTAGGGAAGATTCCAAAACGGACTTCTCCTTATCCCTTCCGTAAAGAGCGGAGGTTTCGAACGTCAGTTTCGGGACGTCTCTCGAACCGGGAACGAAGATCGAATTCATATTTCCATTTTGAAAATCCTTGAAACAGCGGTCCAAGTCGTGTATCAATCCTTCAATGGACGCATAACGTTGGTCGGGATCTTTTTCAAGCAGCTTTGAGACGATAAGCGATACCGCAATAGGCAACTCCTTCCGAACCGTATGCAAGGGGACGGGTTTTCTTGCGAGATGAGCGTGTAAAATTTCGTTTCTGTTCTTGGATGTAAACGGCGGAGTTCCCGCGATCATCTGATGGAAAATGATTCCCAATGAATAAAAATCCGCGCGAAGATCCAAAACACGGGAGAGTCTTCCGGTCAATTCCGGCGGTACGTAGGAAAGAATTTCGGCGGGTAAATGCGGTTCAACGGAGGGCGAGTTGTCTTTTGCGGAAAAAGTAGCGGATGAAAAATCCGTAATTTTTATTTTTCCAGTTTGCCGTTGAATCCAAACGTTTCCGGGGCGGAGCGCCTTATGAAGAATTCCTTTTTCATGAATTTCTTTGAGCGCGAAAGATATTTCCAGGGCGATCTCAAAAAATTTTTCAACGGAATTTACGCCGTTGGGAAACAATTTCGAAAGAGGAACGGAATCGCAGTCTTCGATTACAAGAATTGGAGCGCCTTCATGTCGTATTAATTCCAGTGAATTTTGAATTTTCGGTCCTTTGATAAAATTGGAGATCCTAAAATCGTGATGGATTTTTTGAATCTCCTTAAGAGTCGGTTTTTTTTGACGAAGGATTTTGAGAAGGACGCGTTCCCTCGAACTTTTATCCAGAGATTTGTATATTATAAATTCATGATCTATGGAAAAAAGTCCGAACGTTTCAAAACCGGGAAGTTCGATTTTTATCATTCGAAGTTCAAGGAATACACCGAGCCGCTTCGATGCCGCTTACGACCGTACTTTCCACACATCCCGCGTTTAATACGGAATTTTGAATCCAATCCCCGGTAATTACAAGATTGGCATATCCGTTGTTGCCCGCCGGAAGTCGATACTTTGTGGAACCTTTCACCGATAAGACATATCTTTCCGTGGGTTGAATATTTAAACGCATATACTGAGACTCGATTCTTTGCGGACCTTGTTCCGTCCTGTTCGAATCCGACAATAGATTCCAATTGAATCCGCCGGTTTTTTCGGAAGGCGCGGAAGTCGGCCAAAGATTTTGCGCGTCCTGTTCCAGAAATTTTACGACCCTTTCCTTTAACTTTTTCATTTGTGTCGGTATGTCCGGATCCAGCAGCGGATCCTTAGGCGTTATCCCGGCGGGAGAGGGGCCGCAAAAATAAGCGATATGATTCGGCGTAAGAGAATCCGGCCAAGACTCTCTGTTGATGAGGTGGCTCATATCGCACCAAGTGTCGAAAGGTTCCACGTAAGATCCTAGAACGGGAGGTTCGTTTTTCCAATATTTCCATCCTAGACCCGCAACATCGGGATACATCCAAAGTTGAAACGCATCCGTTAGACACGTTGTGATCGATTCCGTCATTCGTTTCCACTCGGAACTTTCCTCTAAGATTTTCGGGCATAGGAAAGGAATCGCACCGATGGAAATCCCGAACACGAGTCGATCGAAATCCTTTCCGTATTCGAGAAGGATTTCCTCCCTGTCCTTCCAATCGGACCAATAATTTTCCAAATCTATATTATTATTTTTTAATATTTCTCCTTCCACGATCTGATCGTAGAGCGGTTCGCTCGGCCAACAAGCGAGTCCCTTAACGTCGATCAAGGGAGAATATTCGTCTTTTTTTAAGTTCGCTTGTTTGCCGATTTTTACGGTTTGAATCAGGGATTGTCCGTTTACTTCGGCGGGGATAAGTTCCCTCACTCTATGAAAGAACTTGATCCGAACTCCGCGTTTTTTCAGAGCTTCATACATGGGTGTGAAAATGACGTCTCCCATTCCGGCCTGCATCCTATAAGCGACTGCACCCTTGTAAGTGAAGACCATTCTTAAGGCTCCCTTGAGAGCCGTTCCTGCGGCGAAAGTGTACTGATCGGTTCCTCCGAACACAAGCCCGTATATTGCCTGTACGATTGCGGACCGAATCGTAAGGTCGCTCGCTCCGTGAAGTTTTAGCCATTCCCTATAATCGAAGTCGTCTATACTTTCAAAACCTTTTTCGAAAACGTCGTCTTTGATCATTCCCTTGATGTTGGTAAGACAGAAATCGATCAGGATCCAGAACCTTCTTGCTTCTGTGTTCGATTCGATTTTTTTCTCGATCCTTGTCCAAAGATTGTCGACGAACAGGTCCAAAATTTTTAGAAAACGGTCTCGAGGAAAACCGTCGCTCAGTTTATCCGAAAGATTTTTTAAAACGAGAACGGATTTTCCGATCGCGTCCAAGTCCGCCGCGTTTTCGGCCCATTTTAAAATCTCTTTCCAAACGTTCGGATCGTCCGCGGGTTCGTTTTCGGGAAAGATAAATTGCTTGCGGTTTTTATAATATTCCTCCAAGTAATCCAGAATCATGGAAGGATAAACTTTAGGATCAGGAAGTTCCGTCGTATCTCCCGGAATTCGATCGTTCATCGGAAACTGTATCGGCCAAGGTTCGTAACGTCCGTTGACGAGTTCCTCCAAGACGAAAAAGTTCGCCGGTTTAAACGCTTCCTCCCAGACGGCTAAGGGTTCCGTGAGAGGTCTTCCGAGTTCTTGATAACATTTTTTGATGAGTTGAAAGGAGTGATCGTAAAATCCGAACCAGATGTGCAGTCCGTGTTCTTCGATTCGATCGTAAACGTCCCGATTTCTTCCGCTCGCGCCTTTTCCGCCGAGTCTCCAGCCTAATTGATAAATTGTGATCTCGTATTTTTTTTGCCAATCGGGCCTGGAAGTGATTTCGTAAGCGGTAACGAGAGATCCTAATCCGCCGCCGAGTATAACCACTTTTTCTTTTTTATCCTTCATAAAACACCGCCTAATATCGATTAAAGTATTCTTATAACACATTTTAAATATTTAATATTTATGTACAAAACGAGCGGAATGATCCGCCGATTGATTGAACTCGCCGTCGAGCTTTTGCGCATAACTTGCGTTTTGTCGAAACCGATTTCAAACGTTTTGATGGATGATCGTTCCTGCGGAAAAATCGAAATCAAAATCGCACCAAATTCCGAATTGAACGGGAACGGAAGTGCTTTTAAGACCGAAGTCGGAAATAAAGGGGAAATAAGCGTTACTCAGGACATCCAAAATGTAGTTTCCTTCCAAAAGTCCGCCTTTGCGAAAGCGCGTAACGTTGCTGTTCGCTTCCACGATCGCTTGATAGCAGGCTAACGTAGGATCCGCCGCGTCTCTGAATTGTTTTAAAAAAACCATTCCGAGTTCGGGAGAAAATAAGTAATCCGAGAGATTAATCGGCAAACTCATACCCGGAATTGCGATCTTGTAAGGATTATCGAAAAGAATTTCGGCGAATCGATTTCCTATCTTTGAAAATTCATCGTAGGATTCTTTTGTCTGTGATTCTCCCGGAGGGCAGGTGAGAGTGAATATCCGTTGAGAAACGGCCTGTCGGTCCTTACCGCGAGGCGTGATCGCATCCACGGAAAAGTATTCCGGAGGAACTTGGAGAGAAGGTATTTGAAAGTCGCCTTGAATTTTATGAAAACCGTAGATTTCCCTTCCCGTAGCCATTGCAGTCGGAATGTCCACAAAGAGATAGGGCTGATAAAAGCGGATTCGAGACGGGTCCGTTGCAAATAGAGGAATCCAAAAACCTACGTCCGTTTCTTCCACCCAGCCGCATTGGTTACCCGGAACAAGATATCTTTGTTTTGCGAATACGAGAAATATTTCATCGGCGAACGCCGTATAATGCGTTCTACCGCTTGCGGGTTCGTTCAGGTCCCGATCTATGATCGATTGAATCGCATGCCGATTTCCTTGTATACAAAAAGCATAAAGTTCTACACGCTTCATACTATACGGAGGAGGAAGTTCCTGCTCTCCTCCGCGAACAATGTAATTTGTCATACGCGCTCCTAAGTTTTGCGTTTCAAGGTTTGTTGGAATTGTTGGATACTGTAAATAATAAAATTAATTGAATACGAAGTTATTCTTTGAGTTCAAGTTCTTATTAAAAAAGAAAACAAAAAAAGAATTTTAAATTTTGAAATCGGATTACTTGAAGGCGATGAGTATGACGGTTGGATTATACTTAAAGAAGTGCTAATGTGATTGTCTTGATATCGCTTAGGTGATATTTTTTAAGAGGGCGGAAAGGTTCGTTTTTTATTTTAAAGGCGTATAACGCGAGCTCAAATGCGAATTTCGCAACTTCGTTGCGAGCCTACGCTTCCTATCATAACCAACCCCGCAAGTACTTGGATCTCAAGATAAATCTGTCGGAATTACGACAGATCCTCCGTGAAACTTACGCCCTGCAACGCGATCCGTAGAGAGCGTTGCATTGAGTTTCCCCTGATTTTGGGTGGTGGGGTGAATAAACTCTATTTCGCTCTCTACGGGTCGCGAAATTGGTGGAAAGGCTCGGGAGATTTTTCTCTATCAGGAAATCATACTTTTTGCAAGTAAAAAGCCCCATTCTTGTCGGAACACTTGCATATTAGATGTTAGGGACGAGTGGATAGGAATTAGGAACAGCTGCATGTTATGTACGTAAAGTCCTAACCCCTAATCACTCGCCCTTGAAACGCTTGCGTTTCATCGTGTGGGTTGGGCCGTTTTTGTTTTGTCTGTGGCGGTAGTTGTCGAAGTCGGCGCGGTAGTTACGACAGGCTCCTTGTCTACGACGGTGATCCCGTTCTTTTTATCGACGGTCCCGCCTTCCACCATAATTTGTAAGGAGCGAAGTCCCGGCTTGTCGCTTGCGAGCCATTTTTGGAAGTTGGAAATTTTTTGAACGCAGTAGTGAAAACCTCTGTCCGTGGAAATTTCGGAACCCGGGGACCAAGGAAACAGATCCTTACGAACGGAAATCGTTCTTACAACGAGAGAGTTCCCTTCGATCGGAAGATTGAGAATGGAACTTTTAAACTCCCGAGGATAAGCGAAATATTCCTCCGCGTTGCTGAAATAAACGATTCCTACCTTATGTCCAATTTTTTTCAAAGTATTTCCGATTCCGGTTAACGTGGTATTTCCGAGAAGGTTTCCGCGAACCGGTAAAATCCTTTCCTCGACCGCCAACTTGCGAATATAAGAATATTGTTCGTCGTCGGTTTGGAACATCTTGTAGTTGTATTTTTTGGAAAGCATCAGGTTGGTTTTGTGACGTTTACGGATAAACGGAGAAGCCTGTTTGTAAACCTTCTTGTAAACCTCCGGATCGGCAAGAGAGGTTTGAATCAGTTCGAGAGCTTCCTTTTCCCCTTCTTTTCCCCAAAGTCGGATGAAGTCTTCCTTCCTCTCTCCTTTTTTTAGGAAAAGAATGGTGATCGTGTTCGCGTGAACCACGATCTGAGTGAAGTCCATTAGATAAATGAAATCCGATTTTGCCCAAGCGGCGATCGTGAGGTTTTGTTCCGATCCCACTCCCACGTAAGCGTTGCCAACGTTTTGAACGTGGGGGATCAGAAGATCCAAACGGTCCTCGTTGGAAACCGTGGTATCGCCTACGTCCCATTTGGTGGGAACGAGGGTTTCTTGAGGAGTTTCCTTCAAAGTTGCGAGTTTGGAAACGAGATCCTGTTCGCTTAAGGAACGGCCTTGACTTTCTTCGATTTTTTCCGATCCGGAACAAAACGAAAAACCGACAACGAACATCGTAAGAATAAAATAAATTCTTAATTTAGAATGATTGAACATATTATTTATTTGCATCCTTTGCACAACGAAATCCGAAATGATGGTATTCCGGAAAATTTTCCGGAATATGAGATCTTCTTTTGGAACCTCTCGCGTAACTTGCGGGCCACCACCAGGAACCGCTTTTTAAAACTTTTTTCGTATGGCCCGGACAGGATTCTTTACCGTCGCAAGGCCCTTTGGGGTCCTTTCCTCTGCACGCGTCTCCGCAAACTTTGAAAGAAGGGGAATACCAATCCGCGGTCCACTCCCAGGAATTTCCGGCCATATCATACAATCCGTACATACCCGGAGCTCTTGTCCCCACGTTTGCCGTCGGCATAAGATGAGGTTTCTGCGTTTTTTTAGAGACACATCCTTTGACGTCTCCCACTTCTATGATCGCCCTTTCGCATGTCGCGGGTTCGTTTCCCCAGGGATATAAATTTCCGTTGGGTCCTCTAGCCGCTTTTTCCCATTCCGCTTCGGTCGGAAGTCTCTTACCCGCCCATGCGCAGAATTCTTTCGCCGTATACCAACTGATTCCCGCCGCGGGTTGTTTGGGGCCCAAGTACGGTTTACCATAACGTGGCCCGATGTAATTGCACTTTCCCGTTTTTAAACATTCTCCGCACTTGCCCGCGTTCCTGCATTGATCGAATTCTTCGTTTGTGACTTCGTATATATCCATGTAGAAGTCGCTCACGTAAACCTTCTCCTCGGGTTTTTCGTCCGCGTCGTGTGTGTTACTTCCTCGGATGAATTCTCCGGCAGGAATACATTTCATCCCGGTAATTTCTTTGCCTCCGCAAGAGGAGGAATCCGCAAGGAGTTTGCACATACACGCCGTGCAGACGACCGAAATCGTCGCGGTTAAAAGAAGAAGATTCCGAATTTTCGATTTCATACAAAGTCCTGTTCTAAAAGATTCCGGCGTTAAAAGGAATCTTGGTGAGGATAGACTGAAAAAGGAAACGAACAAATCAAGTATTTAAAAAAATCTCTGGATTCTTAAAGCGATCGGAACAAATTAGTTCCAATATTTTAAAAGAATGAAATCGTATTCCGTTCTTCCAGTCGGCGCCGCGTCTCTCATCGTTTGTATGAGCCTGTTCTTTTTGGTTTCCTGCGCGGGTTTCTTTCGGAAAAAAATTCCGAGTTCTCCCTTGAACGATCCGAGAAAGATGCTTCTCGTTCGGATCGAGCCCGGACGTTTGGGCGAATTTAGGGATAAAACCGGAGGAAAGTATTCCATCAGTTATCAGGAATCCGACTCTTATTATGCCGTGATGAATAAGGAGGACGTCGACAAAAGCGGATTTCCCTCTCCGGGAATCGCGGTCGTCAAACAATACTTTCCGTTTAAATATTATTCCGGAAACTATCAGGATCTCATCAACGAATCGTTCGGCGGCCTTGAGGATCTCAAAAAAGGTTATAAGGATAATATATTAAATATTCATTATTTACTCGGGGTCGCCAATCTTTATTCCAAATCGGCCCGTATGGAAGTGATCGGCAAAACCGCAAGAGGGAGGGAAATACCCGCGTTGCTTCTTACGAATACGAACGTTTCGGATACGGAGAAAATTTCCGTCCTTTTCAATTGCGCCCATCACGCCAACGAGGTCATTTCGATCGAACACTGTTACGATATCGTCTATTCCGTCCTCTCCAAACCGAAAGAATATGATGAAATTCTAAACAAGATGAAAATCTGGGTGGTTCCGATCGTCAATCCGGACGGGGCCAGACATTTTTGGCACGTGTCCAATTTGATGGGGAGAAAAAACGGTTATCCCGGAGCCGGTCCGGTCAACGACAAGTCCAATCCCGGCGTCGATATCAACAGGAATTATCCTTTTTTCTGGGGAAAAACGGGAGGGGGTTATTCCTCTCCCAACCCTTCCAATTACTTTTACAGAGGACCGTCGCCGGGGTCCGAACCGGAAACCAAGGCGATGATGGGTCTTGCCAATCGCGAAAGGTTTGCGGCGTCCATTAGCTTTCACGCATATGCAAATTGTCTGTTGATTCCATATTCGATCGATTCCTTAAACAATCCCGAGCCGGACATGGCTGGAGAATTGGGAAAAAAGATCGCCGCTTCGGTTGCAGGTTTGAATCCCGAAAAGGAATTCGAGGCGAGAAAGAACATTTATCCCATCGACGGAGTCGATCAGGATTACCTTTACTTCGCACACGGAACCCTCGCGTATCTTTTGGAAACCACACATCTAAATCCCGTATATAAGGAAGTGGAGAAGGTGAACGTTTCTTTGAGGGAATCCTGGAACGTTTTGTTAAACGAAGTCTTGGAAGGTATAAAAATTTTCCTGAAAGTCACGGACGAGTTCGGAGTTCCTCTCGAAGCGAAAATCGAAATCGAAAGGGTAAAATATTTCCAGGAAGAAGTCCGGGTTTCCAATCCGATCAACGGATTTTTCTTTCAGTTGTTTCCCGATCGAAAGGAAACAAAAATCAAAATTTCCAAAGAAGGTTACGAGCCCGTGGAAATTTTGTCCAAGCCGAGCCGAAGTTGGGAACCTCTGAAAATCATACTTAAGAAAAATAGAATATAGATGTTTCGCATCGGACAATTCGGAAACGAGGTTTATCTCATTCTCTGCACCCTGATCTGGGGAGGCACGTTTACGATGACGATCTTCGGACTCAGGGACGCGTCTCCTTCCGTATTTTTGGGCCTGCGTTTCGGGATCGCAAGTTTGGTCTTTTTTCCGTTTGTTTGGAAAGAATTCAGAAACGGTAAAGTTTGGTATTCGGGAGCGTTTTTACTCGGAATGTTTTTGTTTCTCGGATTTGCCTGTGAAACCGTAGGTCTTAAGACTACGACCGCGACCAAGTCGTCCTTTTTAATCGGAACGTTAGTCGTCATTACTCCGTTTCTCGAAGCGATTTTTAAAAGAAAAATGCCCGCAAAAGGAAATCTTTTTGGGGCCGTCGTCGTTTTTACCGGAATTTGTCTGATCTTTTTGGGTGAAATCGGAATGGAAGGTTCTTTGACGATCGCAAGCGGGGATTGGATCACTCTCGGAGGCGCGCTTTTTTTCTCTTTGTACATCATACAGATGGATCGTGTGGGCGCGGAAATTCCGATTCGGGTTTCCGTTTTTTATCAATCCTTTGTGGCGGGTTTTTTCGCTTTGGTTGCGGTGGTCGGTCTTCATATAACCGGAATCGAAGAAGCGAGATTGAATCCGAGTATGAGATTGATTCCCGGGGTTTTGTACAACGCGATTTTGGCTTCGGTCCTGACCACGTTTTTACAAACCAAATTTCAGCGTTATGTGTCACCGACTCGGGTGGGAATCATCTTTTCCTTGGAACCGGTTTTTTCCTCCATTATCGCATTTTTATTGTTAGGTGAAATATCCGGTCCGATCCGTATCGCCGGTTGTGCGATCGTTTTTGCGGGATTGGTTTCGGCCGAGTTGTTCGGAAAGGATGGGGAATCGGATCTTTAATTCCGTCGGTTTCGTTTTAAAATTTCCGCGGGTAGGACTCGACATTGGAGATGGAAGCCGTGCAAAAAAAGCGAGTGATTGAATTGTAGTTATGTCGAAAGCCATCACTTTCTTTTCCACAAAAGGAAAGTAAAAACCAAATTCAAGAGCGAGACGAGCGCAAGAACGGAAATAATTCCGAGATAGAACGTTTCTTTTTTAGAAAAGGAATCCGATTCCTTGTTAGCAGAATTAATTTCTTTGAGATTGGAAAGGGTAGAATGGAGTTCCGACTTCAAATTATCGATCGAACGATAAAGTTCGGCGTCCAAGAGAATGACCGTTTGTGGACCGGAGGGTTTACGATTTTGGGAAGAACTTTGATTCTTACTTTTCTGAATGGAGATATTTCCTAATAGTTCAATCTCCTTTTTTAACTCCTGATCGAAGGGCCATTTTTGACGTGCCTTTTGCAGGATCGCTATAGCTTTTTCAAAGTTACCTTTTTGAGCTTCTTCTCTACCCAAACCGACCCAGGCGGAAGAAAGAAGATATTCCGCGTGGTGATCGGAAGGGTTATTTGAAAGTAAGGAAATCGCTAACTTTTCGGCCTCGGAATAACGTTTTTCTTCCAACAGTTTTTTACCGTTTTCGTGACTTCCTGAATAGTCGCTGTCTTGCGAAAAAATTCCGGAAGAAAAAGTGAAAAGAAAAACGGGGATTAAAATCGATCCCAAATAAAATTTAAGAATATTATCCATTGAACTAAAGCGTTTCATTTTTTGAATATAACCAACCTCTTTTAGTGGATAGGGATTAGGAAATAGTGGTTAGAGTTTTTTTATAAGAGTAGGATCTCCTATCTCTTACTAATTTTAACGCCCTTAAACTCGTCGATTGGTAAGATCGTTTTGGACAAAAGGCGGCTACCGGTTTCATACAACGTTACCTGTCGATCCGAACGACTTTGTGGGAGTATCTTGCGCGAGGCATCTTTAGAGAATCCAGAGACCAGGTGCTTGCGATCGGATTTTGAAGACCGATGGAATAAACGGAATCCGTAGGAATGTTAAGGGCGGAAGCTCCTCCAAAGACGAATAACTTTCTCGTTTCATACGAGGCTTGAACTCCCGGATAATAAACGGAAACCGGAAGGATCGGACCGATAGCAAAGGCAAGAGTTCCGTTTTGAAAAAAATCGGTTCTGTTTGTAGTGGTAATAGACGTGATCGGTTGTAAAGTGCTCACTCCTGTAGATCCTCCGATGACCGCAATCCATTCGGGATCGGTAGGGTAGGGATCACTATTCAAAGGTTTTACACAAGCGGAACCCGCGCCGTGTCTTGCAATTGTAATCGAAGGTTCTCCGGCGGCGGAAGTGGAGTTGATGGAAGGAGAATAAGAATCGGATGTGGCTTGAGAAGTTCCGTCGTTTGTGAATCTTCCTCCCGTAAAAAAGATATTTCCATTCAGACCGCAACCGGACATGTCCGCTCTGGAAAAAATCGCAGAGAGGGAGGTATAACTTTGCCAAAGACCGGTCGGTCCGATTCCCGGAGCAAAACGAGAAACCGTATTTAAGATCGTGCCGGTTGTCATGTCGGCTGTAGTCGTTCCCGCGATGATAAAGATTTCTTCTCCTACGCTTGCGATAACTCCGCCTTGATTGGCGACGGGTATATCGGCAAGAGTTGTCCACTGATTTGTATACGGATCATAGACCTCGGTTTTTTTAGAGGCTACGTAATTGATCCCTTGTTTTTCGAGACCGCCGATGACATAGATTTTGTTTTTGTGGGAGACTATGTTTGCAAATGCGCGGGGTGTGGGAATCGAAGTTGCGGCCGGGTACCAAGTGGAAGTCACGGGATCAAAAAAATCAATCTCGGAAACGGGAGAAGCGTCTGCGCCGATTCCACCGACAACCCAAAGACCACGGGTTCGATTGGGAAAATCACTCGTCCAAGTTTTAAAAGTAAGAGGAACTCGTTGGAGTTTGTTTAAGTCAGAAGAACAAAAAACATAAGCAAGATAATCGGTGTTTGGATCCAAATTGGGAAGCGTCATCGAGTGGATATTAGAATTTTTTAAACTAGTAACAACAGATTCGATTGCGCCTTTGCCGTACAAAACGGAACCCGGAAGAGACGAAGAACATTCCCAGAAAATCGTAGCCGAACGAGGTCCTATTTGTGAAACAAAAGCCAGATTTACTTTTGCGTTTTGTGCGTCTTGAATATGAGAAAGCGGGGAATTTAAGCAGTTTGAGAATTGTAAGATTAGGGTGAAAAGAAAAGTGAAACGGGTTATTTTAAAGAGATTCCCGATTTTTAATAGGAACGCCGGTATAACGAAAGAAAAGGTTTTTGATAAGAATCCGGATCGTCTTTTTTTCAAAAGAATATGTCTCTTTGTTATTGCGAATGATTTACACTCTTTAAGAAAATTAGAATCTACATGGAACTTTTCCCAAAACCTGCAACGGTTCCTAATTCCTAACCACTCGTTTCTAACATCGAATTTGCAGGAGTTCCCACAGATTTTGTCCCTTTGACGGCTGTTCGGCTTTTGCGAGATTTTCCCATCGTTTAAAAATGTAGGAGTTCCCACATTTTTGTGAAACTCAGGCAAAGGTTCGTATATAAGAGCTAAAATCTCCAAACGATTTAGGAACGCCGGTATAACGAAAGAAATCATAACAATAACCCCCAAGAGATACGAATTCCGGATCTACAAAGTGAATCTCCGGATTCAAACGCGCACTGTGACCTGACTCCAAGCCTGAGACGAGAACCGTTTGCGAACTCCCAGGCCCAACCGAATTCCCCTAAAACTTCCGGATCGGTTCCGTTATACGAACGAGAATCGTTTTTCCATTGAACCGAGGTTACACCTCCGCCTAACAAGAAGTAGGGGGCGGACGATCCGAATTGTTTTCCGAAATACAAAGATTGATTCCAAAGAGAAACGGAGCCGGAAACACCGGGTGCGACGGAATACTCGGAAAGAAATCCGAAAAACCAAAGCGGATGATTTAAAAAACCTTTTTCGATAAAGAACCCAAGACCGGCGGTTCCGGGGTTGTTCTTGTTCCAAGATCCGTGATTTGACTGAAAGAGAAGACTTCCGCCTACATAGAGTAGGTTTTCACCCGAACGCCCGGAGAGATATTTGTCGGGTAAGTCGGGAGATTCCGTTTCGGATTCTAAGGAACTTGCGTTTAGATTTTGAATCTTGGATTTTTCGACTTCTACAAACCCTAGCTCGGTTCGAAATACAAGCCTGTCTTTTTTCTTTTCAACGATGATTCCTCGAATGGATGAGCCATCCGTTAAACGAAATTCGGAATAATTGTAAGAGGATTCAGGGCCTTTTTTCTGATAATCGATCCTTTGAATCTCGGATTTTGGGATTCTGTATTGTCGCCCTTTCCAACGAAGATTAATCACGTCCGCGCTTTCGTTGATTTCTTCGATTAAGAACGCTTCCCCCGATTTTAAAAGAAGTTCGGAAGCGAATAGGGGAGGGAAAAGGTGCAAAATACATGCAAGAATTAGAATATAATATTTCATTTTGACTTTCACTGGATAGAACTCTTGAAAAAGTTAAAACCAGGAGTCTAAAATATGTCTTTCTTGTAAATAGAATATTAATTTTATTTCAGAGATAGGGACCTTGTGATTAAATCACTTTATAAAAAGTCAAACGTACTTGAAAATGACCAGTCGCATACGTTATGCGAAAATTATAATTCAAAAATACAAAACTAGATCTAAAAATCAAAAAATCATTCCTAGAAATAACTTGTTTGTGTAAAAGTGACAAAAATATCACAAAATAAAGCGGTATTTCCCGTTAGGTGAACTTGATTGAAGGGATGTGCGGCTTAAAGAACAGAAGATTAGAACAGGGGTTTTTAAATGAAATTACGATTTGTTGGAATTGTTTTCTTCGGATTATCGATCCTTTTCATACTTAACTTTTCTCTTTTAAACGGAATTTCTAATATATTCAACGCTGTGGCTTCCGCAATCGCGGGTGGAATTCCTCAAAAACTTCCTATAATACAAGCGGGTCCCGACGGGTCGGCATCAACTCAAGTAGAAATAGAAATCCCACCCGGTAAAGTGATTCCGGAGCTTTCCCTTTCGTATAACTCAAACGGAGGAAACGGAGTCGTGGGATACGGTTGGAGTTTAAACGGAGTTCCGACCATTTCCAGAAATCCATCCACTGGAATCAATTACAACGGAAGCGACTCGTATATTTCCGGTTTGGCGGGGGAGTTGTTAGACATAAGCGGGAATAAAACCAAATATCATAGTAAAAAAGAATCTTGGGTGCTGTATGAACCGCAAGGAACTTGTGGGGACGGACCTTGTACTTGGATCGCCACGGACAAAGACGGGAAAAGATTTATTTTCGGAGGTAGTATCGATTCTAGAATTCCGGCACTTGGAAGAACCGCCGGATCGATTCGAGAATGGGCTTTAAGCAGAGAAGAGGATTCACACGGAAACGGATACGATATAACCTACACGCCGATTGATGTGACAAACGGAGACTATTATCCGAATACAATCACGTATAACGACAGAACGATTCGGTTTAACTACGAAAATCGAAACGACAAAATCCCGAATTATTCTTTAGGAACTTTGATTAGAACTCAAAGAAGACTCAACACGATCGATGTTCTTGTCGGAGGAACGACGTTTCGGACCTACGACTTGGATTATACAACCGGACCCGTAACCGGGAGATCCGTTTTACAAAAGATCAAACGATCGGGAAGTAACACGTTCGGGAGCGAGAATTTTGCGGATCTGAATTTTACATATACGAACCACTCTGGGAATTTTTCGCCCGGAAACATAGACTACCAAACACTGAGTAATACGATATCGATGGCCGTCTTTATGCCGAATATTGCATTAGATATATTGAATGTATATTTTAACGGAGGGCTACCGTATCATCCATCTGCGCTCGATTCTAATGTGGACGCGTCCTTGCAATACATCGTAAAAGTTCCCGTCCCGGATCGAAACGCGTGTAATTTGGGATTTGCGTCTTGTTTGTGTGCGGCTCTTCCTCTTTGTTGGGGCGGGAATGCCGGTTTTTTCAATTATCTAGCTGGTAACTGTCTCAGTTTTTTGAGTTGGGGCGGACCGGGAGCTTGCGACAACGGAGTAGATTCCGCGTTGACCGCGTGGTTACCGATGGATTTAAACGGAGACGGAATTCTTGACTTTGCGACCTTAAACGGAAACGAAACAAACGGATCGATTCATTTGGTAGGACATATCCAAAGGATCGGACAAGGTCCTGTAACATTCAACGGTCCTAATATTCCAATTCATTACAATACCTATTATCAACCCGTGGACTTAAACGGGGACGGAAAGACCGATTTCGCGTATGAAGACGGAGGCCAGCTCTGGGCGGTTTATTCCACAGGAGGAAACTTTAGTTCTCCGGTAGCTTTTGGAAATGTGAGTCTTGCGGGATCGAATCGGGACATGAAGGTATTCAGCCCTTATGAATACAGGTTTCAATATTCACCGAGTAATACCACGCCACTTGCGAGCAATCGGGCGACGTCCGATTTTTTTGCGGATATGAACGGGGACGATCTGACCGACTTTGTACATTCCAACGGAGGAAGTTTTTCGATCTATATCAATCGGGAAACTTACTTCGACAATCCGATTGTGATCGGAGGAGGTAACGACTTCTATATCAATTCGATGATCGATATGACCGGAGACGGTAAATCGGATTATGTGCAGCTCATTGCGACGTATGACAATTCCACATTGACGACCTTACAAGCTCAAAAGGCCGCGTTAGACGTTTTGATGGCACAGTATCAAGTCGATCATGCAAGAGTGAAAGCGGTTGCGGATCTTTATCCCTTGGCCCTTGGGGTGACGGTGGACGCGAACGAATTTCAGTATATGATCGATTACTTAAATACGAACGGTTATGATCCTCTTGCCGATTTTTGGGAATCCAACGGAAGCGGGTATGCGTATAATTCATCCGAAATCGGAAATTTACAAACCAGTTTAGAGAATATCGTAAGCGCAAAGATGAACTTTGTGGGACAACAGAGTCAGGCGATCAACATACAAATCGCCTCGATCTATGCACAAGGAACGTTAGGTCAAGCGACGTACGCGCTTCAAGTGAGAACTTTCAATACAAGTAACGGAACGTCTCAGGTTCAAACCTTTCCGATTTCTAATTCTATCGACGCGGATAGAAGTACCCTTGCGGACGTGAACGGGGACGGGGCTTTGGATTTTGTTTCTTTTATCGGGACTCAAGTTTCGGTTTCTATTTTTACGGGAAACGGATTTGCGCCACCCGTGGTTACGGGCTTAAACGCTGGAAACGGAAAGAATTTAGTTCAGTTTAATTTCGGAGAAGTAAACGGAGACGGACTTTCGGATTTAGTTTTATTTAATAGAGAAAGTCATATAATCGAAACCTATCTTTCGAGAGGTGACGGCGGTTTTACTTTGAGCGGAGGTTATTCGTTCGGAGGATTTTCCACTCAGGAATATACGGATTCTAACGGGATTGAAAGATCGGATTTGTATCAGATTTCTCTGCAAGATATCAATCTGGACGGAATTTCGGACGTAAGCATTGCGTTTCTTTCTACGGACAAAAACGTGGGTAAAATTTATTATCGAACCAATACAGCGAGAAGTTCAGGGGAAGATATGCTCCTTTCTACTTCAAACGGAGCGGGTCAAAGTTCGAGTGTTCAGTACGGACTTAAAAACTCACATCCGGGAGCGGTTAACGTAGGTTCCGGAAACTATCCGGACATGCCTAACTTGTCTCCGGGATATCTTGCGGTTCAAACCACTCAAGGGTTAAGCGCGGGGATTTCTAAAACTACGGCGTATCAATACACAAACGCAAGACAGTGTTTAGGAATTCGTACTGTTTCGAGAAGTTTAGGATTTGCTTCCGTGCGAGAAACGGACGTAAACACCGGATTTTATTCCATCACGGATTTTTTTCAAAACGACATTCGTTTGGCGGGAACTCCGGGGACTACGAGAAGTTACAACGCGTCCGGAAACTTAACCGGAACTACTACCCATTCAGGCTTTAGTTTCCCAAATCCTTTCGGGACAGAAATTGCAGTTCCGGGAGTCGTGACTACGAATGATTACAGTAACGGAAATTTAATTGCGACTTCGACAAAGTCTTATTCTTACGACGCTTATGGATTTGTCACGAGTGAAATAGAGAGTTTGGGTTCCCATGCAATTACAAATACTTCTCAATACGCGCATGATACAACAACTTGGAGAATGGGAAGGGTTTTGCGTAAGAGAAAGAACGTAGACGGGACTTGGGTGGCGGACACACAACTCGGATATACGGGAGACAATCTCACTTCTCAGACGGAATTTCCGTCGAGTGCTTCTCCTTTAACGACTACGTTTGGGTATGATTCTTTCGGGAATGTGATTTCGATTACGGAACCAAATGGAGCGGTATCCGCGATTTCGTATGACGCGGTTTTGAATCTTTTCCCGGTCACAAAAACGAACGCCCTCGGACACGTAACGACCACCGCGTATGATCTTGCGACTGGACTTGAAACTTCTTTAACCGATGCAAATGGGGCCGTGACTTTAACCGGCTATGACGCGTATGGAAGGAAGACGAGTGTAACGTATCCGGGGGAGGGGAGTCCGAACGAAACGTACGCATATACAAACACAGGAGAGTATGATTTAGCGAATTTGAATAACAACGAATTTGTTACAAAAACGATTCGGGAGAACGTAAGCGGGAATACGAGTACGACTAGAATATTTACCGATCCCTTGGGCAATACGATTCGAAGCGAAAGTAACACTGCATTTGCAGGAGTGAACTCGATCGAGGAAAGTCTTTATGACTATACAAAAGGCCAACTGATACGCAAATCCAACGAATACTATACCAGTATCGCGCCTCAATACACGAATTTTCAATACAATGATCCCGACGGAGAACTGACATCGATTACGGAACCGAGTCCCGGCGGCGGAGTAATTACGACTAACGTAACGAGAACGGCATTTACCGAAACAAAAACAAGCACCTATCCGGACGGACAAACCAAAACGGAAGTCGTTACTAAAAACGAACTCGGACAAACGATGAGTAAAAGCGAAAACGGAAGAACGATTTCCTACACCTATTCTCCGTTTGGCGGAGTGAATACGGTGACGGACGTGGGCGGTCTTACGACCACATTTACATACAATTCTTTAGGAAGAAGGGTTTCTACACAAGATCCGAATTCGAGAACAATCAATTATTCTTACAACTCCTTGGGGCGGTTGTCTTCTCAAACCGACGCTCGTGGTAAGACGATTAGTTTTAGCTACGACATACTCGGTAGGCCGCTGACTCAGACGACAAATGGTCCCGAAGCCCCCGTGCAATACGCGTACGATGATGGAAATGTTCCATATTCTAAAGGGCGCGTAACGCAAATAACGGACGGAGCGGGAATTACAAAGTTTTTCTACAACCGAAGAGGGGAGACGATCCAAAAGACGAAGTATGTGGATGATATAACGGCGATTTTCAAAAGGGACTACGACTCACTCGGAAGGCCGATTACGGAAACACTTCCGGACGGAACGAAACTGCACAATTTCTATTCGCCTAACGGAACGTTGTCGAGCATTACGATGGATTCGGCGGACGGCACAAGCACCGGACACACTGTAGTCAGCTATCAAGGGCCGTATTTAGATGCAAACGGAGTTCCGTCTGTGAGACGCGTAACCGGAAACGGTGTGACGATGGAAATCGGGTTTGAGCCGCTGGACAAAAAACCTTTGAGCGTGGTTTCTAAAAAACCGGACGGAAGTGTGATCGGCAACACTGAATTAACGTATGATTCCAAAGGGAATATTACAAGAATTGAAGACAAATTGAACCCGACGAGAACCCAGGACTTTACGTTGGACAATTTAGGAAGGGTGACTCAGGCAAGTGGGAAATACGGAACTCAGAATTTTGGCTTTTCAGCCAACGGAAATCTCATTCAAAAAGGCGCCTACACGTTAGGATATACAGACGGAAGTCACGCCAATGCGGTGACAACGGCCACAAGTACAAATACGGGAACGTTAAGCTACGGATATGACGCGAGCGGAAACATGGTTTCGAGAAACGGGGATACACTTCGTTACGATAGCTATGGAAAACTAATCGAATTGACCCCGTATGCAACGAGCAGCTCGATCAGCAATACTTACGACTTTCAAGGAAACCGAGTTAAGTCGGTATCGGATATATCTCTGATTTCAACCTATACTTTGGGGGAAAATTACGAAATCGTAAGAACTCCTGGAGTAGCGGAGAGACATACTTTGTATGTGAGAGGATTGCAGGGTGATTTGGTCGCTCAGTGGACGAGAGATGATGCGGCATTGCAGATCGCGGATGCAAGTTCAAGTCCAGAGTCAAGTGAAAATTCTATCGGATCGTTTGTGGGAACTCCCGTGAATTTGTTTTGCAAGGACATAGTAGGGGATTGCGGTAAATACTGGAAAAACCGGTTGAAATCCGAGTTTATTGGAATATTCGGATATTCTAAATACTTTCAGGCCGGAGTTCCGACCCAGTATTACAGCGCGTTTTATTTCTTGCTTTTATTAGGAGTTTGTTATTTATCGTATCCTTATTTTCTCCGAGGGAACGAATTACTGCAAAGACTGAGTTGGCGCGGCGTCGGAACTCCTGCGCTGGTCCTTGCAATGTTTGTCGTAACATCCTTACCGGGTTGTGGAGTGTTGCCGGGAACCGGTGGCAAAGAAGGTGATCCCCCTTGGATCTTGGCAATGGGCGCAAACGTAGCACCGGGAACGCCGAATATCCAAAATCCGGGAGTAGGGATGACCGGCGGCGGATCTGTCGGAGGAATGCCGGTAACCGGAATGTATTTTTTTCATCCGGATCATTTGGGATCGATTCAAATGATTACGGACGGAGCGGGGAACCCTGCATCGGGTCCGGAACCAGGAGTTAGCTATGTTTCTTACGAACCTTACGGATCGATCAATCGAAACGACTCCTATGGTCCTGATATATTCCGTTACAAGTTTACGGGACAAATCGAAGACAAGGACACGGGTCTTTACTATTACAAATCTCGTTATTACGAACCGATTCTTGGTAGATTCTTACAGGCGGATTCTGTTGTAATGCCGACTAACGTGAACGGTATGAATCGTTACATGTATGTGGACGGGAATCCAGTAAGTTATCGCGATCCGAGCGGTCATGTTAGCGGTGCCGGTCTTATGCACATGGTGAACCGGATCGTTGGTCATGCAATGGGGAAGGATTTTAATTCGAATGGTCTCGACAAGAGATTGAGCACGAGCGGAATTTCGAAAGGTGTGAATCGATTTGTGCATAACGCGACGTTTATTCCGAAAGGTAGGTTGTTCTTTGATGGTAAGAAGGTATTCGGGATTAATAAGTTTAATAGATGGATAAATCACGGACAGGGTCAATACGGCAGAACATCTAAAGGGTTAGCGTGGTCGTTCACCATGGCATACGCAAGTTCTGCGGATTGTATTCAATCAAACGGTAAAGATTTCTGTGAGTTATTAAGAAGAATTTCTGCTGAAGTCTATAACAGAGAAGAGGATCAATATGATAGAGGACCGACTGAAATATTTGGGCTTGGTTGGTGGGATTGGAAGATAAGGCCGACCCCGGAGGATGACAGTAAAGGAAAGTTGGCACTTGTTTGCGCTTATTATAATATTAAAGAAGGACATGTCTGTGGAATATCGGATTAAGATAAAAAAATATTTTTATATTTCAACCTCCACGTTACTTATCGTAGTAGGGGGTAGCTGTATGACTGATAAGCAGAGTTGTTATTCTCATGCTTCAGATAGATTTAAGGAATGTATGTTTAGATTCCAATTTTTGAAAACCGTTTCATCTGAAGACATAGGAGATTATGATTTATTGTATACAAGCTGCTCAAGCTATGTGCGTAAAGAATTGAGCTGTCCGGATGAAGATAGTGTAATTCCTATAAATCCGAAACGTTAATATTGAGTTAGTCGTAGTTTTAAGGATAAGATAATTAGTATATTAGAATGAGGACTAATTTAATAATAGTTTTATTTATCCATATAACTTGCTTTTCTGATTCGCAAGATGTGTTGATTGTTAGAGATAAATATAAGAAATTATCAATAAGTGGGAGTCAGGAACTTGAAACTAATTATCTAAAAGAATGTGCGATGAAAATGGATCTGTGTCTGAAAGGATGCAACGAGAAAAATCCCTATTCATATTTAGAGAACTCAAATAGGGAAAATTGTAGAGACCGATGTATTGATAAGATTTTGAGTATGGATGGATGTTATATGTATTACCGTTCATCCAGAAACCACGTATTTAGAGCGTATACTACAAGATAAGCGGATTCTGTTGTAATGCCGACTAACGTGAACGGTATGAACCGTTATATGTATGTGGACGGGAATCCAGTAAGTTATCGCGATCCGAGCGGTCATGTTAGCGGTGCCGGTCTTATGCACATGGTGAACCGGATCGTTGGTCATGCAATGGGGAAGGATTTTAATTCGAATGGCTTAGACAAGAAGTTGAGTACACGAGGCATTTGCTTATTATCAGACAGAAGGGGATTTGGTATCGATGGTCGATGCTTATTTCAAAGGAATAAAAGCAGGAAAGCAAGAAAGAAAAAATAAAGAAATGAGGAAAGTAGCGTTAGGCATAACCTATGCGGGAATTGTAGTGATTAGCATTGCGAGTGGCGGCCTTGCTGTCGCTGCTTTTCCAGAGGCTGGTGCTGTGGCAGCGGTGATTGTAGGGAGCGTAATGGCTTTGGGAGGAGGAAGTGCAAATGACACTCTTGCAAAAAATGGAGTTATAAACTGGAAAAATTTTCTATACACTTGCGGCGGAGAAAGTGCTTCAGGGGTGAATAACAAAAGTCAGTGGGATGGCTCTATTTCCGTAGGTTCGAAAGGCTGTTTTGCTGCACCGCAAGGGGAATGATTGTATATGAAGATAAATATTATAATGATTCTAATCATATTCTTAATGCTAAGCTGTATGGGTGCTTATACGTTAAAAGGTCCCATTTTGGATCAAGAATTAAAAGGCGTGCATTGTGACTCAAGGTGGATAAAGGATTCGTTGGTCAAAGTGAAATTTAGTGATGATTTGTATGAGCAACCTGAGCGTGAATTGTTAGCTTATGAAACATGGAAATCAATAAATCATATTATTAAAACGAGATGTAACAATTCGAAAATCGACGCTATTGCAAAAAGTTCAAACACTATTGAAATAGATTTTTATCGATTTCGAATTAAGGAAAGCTATCGGTTTTACATTTTGAACCTATTGTCGATTTTTATTTTTGATTTAATTTTTAAAAATTCCTTACAAATCGAATATGACATTAAAGCCAGCATACGTACAAATCAAATTACTAATGATCACAATGGTCTTAAACAATTTTCATATGTAAGACAGGAGGTATTTTCAATATTTGAATTAAATATACCAAAAAAAACTAATATATTTTCTATTTTACGCTCTGATTTATCTGCTAAGATTTTAAATGAAATCGGAGAAATAAGATGAAATGCTATTATTTAATTATTATTTTAATTTTAACAAATTGTCATTGGCATCAAATAGAGCCCATCGCATCTAGCGAAAAGAAGTCTTTTGATTTTAAAAGTAAAAGACTTAAAGTTGATATTGAGCTTGATTTTGATAAGCCTCATTCGATAAATCTGAACATTGAGCATTATAAATTTATTTCAATGTTTGTCCCTTCTTTCAGAAAATTGAATATATTTAATGATGTTGGATATTTAGTAGAAAATTCCGATGTTCAGATAAATATAAAAGTATCTCCCCGCCGTGTTACAAGTTCAATGTTTAGCTTGATGTTAAGTTCAATTACATTAGGAATCATTCCCGTTTACTACACACATAGTTTTGTTTTGGATGTGGAAATGATTAATTTTAAAAAGGATAAAAAAATAACTTTTTTATTGCCGATTCAACAGGCGGCTATAGGTAACATACTATATAAAAAGTCTTATCATGATCTTAGTAGAACTGATTTTGTAGATGAAGTGATTCTTCAGATTGCTTATAAAGGTATAGACTCGGGAATTTTTAATTGACGTGTAAAATTTTCACAATTGGGTTTCTCTTGAGTAGTCCAGTGCAGCTTTTCTGTGAAACCTGAAAAGGATTGTCCGGAAAACCAGAGAGAGGAAAAAGCGACTCCATAAGACCGCAACGAGTATAAACCAAAGGAATGAAAACATATATTTCACTACCTTTATTGATAAATTTGGTATTAACGTCGTGCAATGTTGAAAACGATATTCATCAGAAAACTAATGGGAGAGGCGATGATTATTCTCAAAGAAAAAGTTTTATTGAGTGCGTAGAGCGCAGAATGGCCGTAAGTCCACTTCCAAAACTACAAGATTATGATGATGTGTGTTGGCCGGTTTATGCACTCGAATGTTCTATTTAATAGGGTTCTCCTTATATTTGTATATTCTACAATCCTAACATATAGTTCTTTATCTGGAAAGAATACTCAAGAGAAGGTGTATCCAGAAAGAAATGTAGACGTGGAAAATGTGGAAAAATTGAAAGGATGTAATAAAAAATTAGATGAATGCTTATCTGAATGTTTAAGGCATTACCCAAATAGAAGAGATTTCCGCCAAGGAAAATGTCGCGATTATTGTTTAATCGATTATAAAGAAAAATGTGGAATTCCGGTATATATAAAATCGAATCGAATTTAAGTTTCTAATTTGAATGTGTTAGGCTGCATCTTACCTACGAAAGCACAAAAGGTTTGTCCGGCAAATCCAGACAAAAAAACGGCTAACTAGAAAACACCATACAGAAGATTTAGAAAAATAAAATCTAAAAAAGGAATGAACCGGAAAATGAAACAATATAAAAAAATCGTAATGAATCTATTAATATTAGGGATAACTATACAAATTCTAAACTGTAAACAATCAGAAAACTCAAACGAAAGTTTATTAGCTCTACTTGTAACGACCCAATTGGCGGCGAATTGTGAAACACCTCAACTGAGTGGGGAAAGCATACCCTTGAAGTTTACCCCGTATAAAAGGGTGGTTACACAATACCAAGGAAGCTTAGGTTATCTAAATAATTTCGAATTCGGAAGGAGGATCCAGATGAATATGACTGAATCAATGCCGGTACAATATACGATGCTTTTTTATAACGCAAATAGTCCGTGCGACGTCCCACAAGATTATAGTAAAAATATAACTTCCTTTTCTTACTTTTCAGCGAGAGTAAACAAAACGACAGTCTATACCTATCCGCTGTCGGGAGGATTGATGGCTCTCGCCACTTCCTTCGCTACGAGTAATACAGCTCCAACGGATATCACGTTATCCATAGAATCAACCCCAGTGTGTAAGAATCCGACAACGGCGGACGGCACACTTAGAAATTTACCATTTAATTTTAAAACGACGAATTCACTTGCGGTAATAAAAATCGATTCCTATACACAAAACCAACAAATTGTATTTACTTCGAATACAACAAACTTAGGAAATTTACAAACTCTAATTGTAACCGGCACAGACGCCTGTTTTCCTACTACGTATAAAACATTGAATTTTCAGCAAAATACGCTTTCGGCAAATCAAGTATCCTGGAGTTCTTCGACAGCGAGCGGGCCGCTCGTGATACTCGTTCAGTATTTTTCGGAGTCAACGACAACAGCACCGAATGATATAAAAATTCAGATACAATGAAAAAATAAAATCTAACGCGAATTGTCCTGATTATTATCGCACTCACTCCTTATAATATTCAAGAGACGTAAAATCGGTAGCTTTGTTAAAAATTGCGGGTCTCATCGCTAAAATTTTCCTTAGGTGGTCACTTTTACGTACACATTCCCTCGTAAAATCATCGATTCTAATATTCAGGTGTTGTTCCAAAATATCGAAGTCGATTTCGTTAAAACTTACGGGCGTTATATTGTGTTTTAATTCTTTGTATGAAATCATAGTGTATATCCCCATTCATCGAAAATGATTTGTTGAAATAGAAAATCGGAATCATAGCAATTTATTAGTTTATTCTAAACTTAAAAGAATCTCTAACTTTCAAAGCGGTCGCGTTTCCTTTCATCTAACGCATTTTTCGGTATCGAACCCGCAAACTTCAAATACGCCTTAAAAAAAGTAGCATAGGAACCAAAACCGGTAAGAGAGGCAATTTGAGTTAGATTAGAAATATTTTCTGCAATGAGTTTCTGCGCTTCTTGGATACGAAGCTTATTGATTAAATCGTAAAAGCTGACCCTCTTGTATAAATTCAGATATCTGGAAGTTTCGTATCTGGAGAGACCAAGGTAATCGGCCAGATCACCTTGACTGAGATTTGGTTTCAAAAAAAGTTTTTCTTTAATAAAAGATTCTAATCGAGATTCCAAGTTAGCTAAATCACGATCTCGTAAAAAGAGGGTGTCTCGCGGTGCAGATTGTTTTGAAATTATATCCGCTAATGGATTGATTTGAAGATCATCGGGAGATTTATCAGGTTTTAAATCTTGAGTTCTGCGATACTTTTTGAAAATAAAAATTAGAATAATGTCGTAAACTAAATAGGAAAGGTAGTTTAAATTTCCATTAAGAAATAGATTTGCGAGAACGTTACCAAAAAAGATGAAACCTAAAGATAGAGGAATCAACGAAAAAAAGTGAGGACGAAATCCTAACTTCTGTTTAAAGATAACGAAAGACGATTCGGCTGATAGAAAAAGAGCTACGGCAAACGTTAGAATTCCACCGAAAAAAGTTAAGGACCAAAATTCTTCAAATGAGATTAGAAATGTAATACTCGTAAAAACCGCGAATAGAATGTATTTCAGAAAAGAAAAAGACAGGCCGATCCTTAAAATCGATCTGAGGATCGGCCTGAGTAATAAAAAGGAGAAAATTTGAAGCCCGTAGATTAGAGCAATCAGTCTTAATTTATTACTCGGATCTTTTTCATTTACGGCTTCTTCCCAAAGAACCATTGAAGCTCCTGAAAAGAAGAGTAGGGCGGGGAAAATGATATCATCAAAAGAACTTTGGTTCTTGTTATTAGAGAACCAAGGGGAAGATAAAAAGTGTTTAAAGAAACGGCGGCTCCACTTTGAGAACGAAGATTCAAATTTTTTATGAGTGGCATTCTTTCGGTGCTCGATCATTTTAGTTGTCCGAATAATTATTAGGAAATCGCATAAAACGGAATTTATTTGAGTCGTTATCAATGATTTCAATCACAGAAAACGAGATTTATTCAGCTTGCTATTATGCGTATTGCACAGATCTTTCTCAATTTGGTACTGACATTGAGAACGAATCGTGCAATACGCACGTAGTTATTAGTGCAATTCGCACTAATGTCAATTAAAAAATGCGAAATGCAACATAAAAATATGGAAACATTCGAAAGACTGCAAATCGCATGCGATACTTTACAAATCAATCGGAAAGGTTTGGGGAAGCTTTTGAGGATTCATCCGTCCAACGCTTCCAGGTTATTAAACGGAGATACAGAGTTCACATGGACGTATGCCGAGCTGTTCCAGTTTAAAACAAACATCTCTGCAATTTGGATTATGGAAGGCGAAGGCGAGTTTTGGTTGGAGGAATCCGACAGTGGTAAAAGATATACGGATTACGAAATTTTAAATCTTCGAATTATTTTAAAAATTCCCGGTTTGATGCAAGAATTGGAAAAGTTTGTGAAGCTGCCCCAAGACAAGCAGAAATTTATTATGGGTTTAATCGATCGATTTCATACATTATTTGTGATAATAAAAAAAGAATAAATAGATTACTTTAAGTATTTATCATACTTAATTGCGACTTTTCGAGCGGTTGCTCTAAATGGTATGTCGGCTCTAAAGATCCATTCGAAAGCTGTGTTTATAACTTCTATTGCTAGAATCGAGTTAGAATCAAGTCTTCGCATCTCAAATTCTTCGGGGTCTAGAATAGAGTATAATTTCAGTATGGGATTGAGTGTGATTCTATCCATGAAGGGAACTTTATCTCCGGATAATACCTTGTTTCTAGTTTGGAAAGCGTCGTAGTGAAGGATGGCTACAGCCCAGCTTAAAATGCAGATAAAGGTACCGATTGATATATAAGATCCAAGGTACAATCCGAAGAAAGGTAGAATCCAGACTAAAGTGATTGAAATTGGTAATGCAACGGTTATTCCGAAAAGCATCAAGGAAAGCCTAACGCGGACCATCCCATCGGAATTTTTTAAACATTTTGCAAGTTTGAAAATGCTTTCCAGAATCCAAAGAATAGAATAAAGAATCAATACGTGATATGCAAATAGGGGTTCGTGTGCAAGAGTTTGAATATTTGTTATTTTTATCAAATTAAAACTAAGTCCTGAAATGATTAAATAAGCAATAAGGCAAGTTTCGATGAATTTTCTAAATCTGGAAGCATTGTAATTTTCATCCACAAGTTTGCTCACGATTCTGTTTAACAAAAAGGGAACGAATATTACAGAAATTAAAATTAGGTTCGGAGCGTAGAGACGAATACTGTAAGGTATATATTGTCTACAGCCTGAAAATAAAGTCCAGAGCCCAACAGAAAGAGTCAGATAGAAGAAGGTTATCCTAACGGATATAAGCGGATCTCGTTTTTTTTTGATATAAAATCCTAATAAAAAAATCAGAGAGGATGTAAAAATGTTAAATAAAATTGACATAGGTGCCACGAACGAATCGGGATCACCATAATTTTGTTCTAATTTTTTGTAAAGCCACTTTGTTAATTTCAATCGGAGTCAGGTAAACTAACTCTTCCCGGTAATAACATTCCGGAAAATAAACCTCTTTTGGATACTTTTCAGAAGGAATGGCTCCAATCGAAGTATAGAGTTTTACGATCGGATTTACTTTTTTGTGGTAAAACCCGTAAATCATATCGAAATTTTTTTCCAGACAAAAATTGGCGGCAGCATGAAACGTAGACAAAGCGGCGCGTGCACCTTTTTTAGAGAGCAAAAAACTGACCGAATTCCAATCTGCAATATTTTCCCCAATCACTGCATATCTTTGTATTGGATCGCTTTCTTTAATGATACCGAGTTCCAAAGGGATTAAATTCATCGGTTTTTTTTCTACAATACGCATGGCGGCCAAGATTTCCGACCCTTCCCGCACATAGAACCAAGTAGACCAAGGGTCCATATCGACTGTCGTATATAATGATTTAGTGTAACCGCTTTGTAGAAAAACATTACTAGCAAATTTTTTAACATTTTGAAGTTCTTGAGGGTTTTCCAACCCGACTAACCGAATCACATGTAAATTCTTAACGAAATTTGACTTTTGAATTGCGATAGACATAATGTTAATTATGTCTCTTTAATATCAAATTTTCAACTATTTATTAAAATCTCCCAATGGTATTTTTTCAGTGGTGTGCGCTATGTTTCTTTGACGATTACGAGGATTATCGATTAAAACTAGCGGGAAGAAGATAAAAGCAAGCCCGGAACAATTCTTTTGAATCTATTATAAACCAGATAATTAAAAATATATTCTATTTTAGAATAAAAAAGAGCCTCGCAAAGCGGGGTGTTTAGGAAATGAATTTGAACTGGTTAAAGGGTACTAAGAAACAACTAAAGTGGTAACTAAAAGTTCTTTAAAAAAGATATCGGGCTATTCAATGAAAAACTAAATAGAATCAAAAAACCCTAACTTACTATTAAAAACAAAAAACCGAATACAATTACTCCTAAGACAAAATCGCATCTTTTAGCATCGACTGAGTGGTCGGATACAAGTCATAAAGTAAGGCAAACTTTTTATCAAAAACGTTTGAATCAAAAGGACGGTTTAACTGATTTAGAATTTCAGATTCTAAACGATTAGCAAAATCTAAATTAAGAGAAGTGGCTCGGATAACTTTCAAAATACCGGTAGACGCATCAATAAGAAGCGTAGTCAAAACGGGCATATCCGAATCCAAATTCCTTTTTAAAGGAGGAACTCTATTTTTTTCAGGTAAAACTAGGTGAATCGAACCAATCAAAATCAGGGTAAAAACGAAATAAAAAACAAATTAGCTCGTCTTGAACCAAAAAACCAAAACTCGCTGTACCGCTTTTCACCGATTTGATTTCTTTAGGAGAAGGGGAATTGAAAAATAATTCAAGCCTGTGTTCACCACCCGCGCATTGATAAAAGGCTCCCTCCTGCCACTTCGTTTTATTCGGGTGATAAAGTTTACCGACTTCTAAAATATGCACGGAACTTAAATACAAAACCCTACGAGAGAGTCAAATTTATTTTAAGTAAAAATAGCAACAATGATGTCAAAAAAACACTACAGGGAACCGAGAAAAGAACCGATTTAACTAAAAAATTAGAAAAAGAAGAATTCTAAAAACAGAATATAATAAAGATCGAACATACAAAAAAGGTTTAAAACATAAACTATGATCACCTCCAGAAGAAAAAACCGAAAAACAAATACAATCAAAACCGGAATTAATCTGTGAAAAAGTTTTAGGACAATTTCCAAACTGGAAAACGGTAGCCAAATACGCACTGGAAGAAAAGGGGAAAAAACTCCCCGAATGGCCGAGTTACGTATTTGCGCCGATGGCGACGTATTTCCCGAATGTATTTGAGGGAATGCCTGAACAATCAGATTCCCAATTGGTATTTAAACTACTACTCGTGAATCAACTCGCAGCACTAGCCCCTTGGAGTTTTTCGAAAGGGGTATACAAGTTTTCAAAAGAACTTGCAAAAGAGTTAGTCTCTTCCGCTTTGCCTGAAAAAATCCCAACGGAGATATTAAAAAAAATACCTCTCTGGTCGATTTACGTGGAAATACCGGAAGGCATCATAGAGGATTGTAACGGATTTTTTGTATTCTTAGAATCTACAGACGGAGAAGAGGAGTTGCGAATATTACCGGATTACGATAATCAACCACCATTTCCGTTAATCTTAAAACTCGGAGACTATACCGTAGAAGAATCGATTTTAGAATTACTCAAAACGAACACAAAAAAAGTAGAACAAAAATTGGGATTTGCGGGATTCGAACGGATCAAAGAGAGTATAAAGACTCAAACCCTGGAATTAGAAAAATTCATCACTCTAATCCTGTATATCTGTTCGGAAAATGCAGAGATCACGGGAACTTACTCCCACACGACTTACAAACAAAGAGCGAAAGAAAAAAGTAATATAGAACTCAATCAAGCGGCGCAAGTTACAGTTTGGGACGTGGGGAAAGAAATCGGTAAAAAGCTAAGGGATTACAGAGAAACAAAAAAACAGACAGAAATTCAATCCAATATGAAAAGTCCACATATCCGAAGAGCACACTGGCATCATTTTTGGATAGGAGGAAAAAGATCCAAGGAACTCTTACTCAGATGGTTGTCTCCAATTCCGGTAAATCTTTAAAAGAAGAAATACAATTCACTTGAAAGTGGAATTTGTAATCGAGTTTACCGGCTGACTTAAAGAAAAGAGCGGTTCTTATATTTGATTATTCGGATCGATCTGTAGCTAAAAATCAAATCTCATTATCCTTCTTATTGACAAGGAACATCAAATTCGTCAAAAACGCTTATGGAAATGATATCGTTTGTGACTGATAGGAAACGGTTACTTTCGAAACTCAAACACAAGAATCGTTACAGGACAGTAAAGATTCAAAATTTGGAAACGGGGAAAAATTACTCGAATTCCTAAGATACGTATCCAAAAAACCGGGGGAGGGCCCTTCTCAGTAACGTTAAAAAGCTTTATTAAGAATATTATGAAATAATAAAGTAACACAATTGAATGAAATTAACCTTTTTTTAAATTGGAAATTTTTTGGCATATTTCAAGTAAAATGTCGATTTTAAGTTTACCCGTTTTTTTCACTCTGTGGAAACGATGGACGGATTCGTTAATATAACGCGCCCCATGATCCTCTCGTTTAAAGGATTTTTCCCCTGCAATCCGTCTAGAAAGTTCGAATTGACCCAAGATTTTCGATTCTTGCTCGATATACGAAAGGCAAAGATTTTCCAATGTATTTTCCAATTCGGCAATTGATTTGAAATGAATCTTTTTAGAAGGATGGTTGCTCAATGTTAAATCCTCGATTATCGATGAAATATACTAAAATAGAGAGGTAAATTGGAATATAAAAATACAAAAAATAATAGGTATTCATATATTAAGTGTTGACTATAGTCAACACTATGTTTAAATACTACCGTCTAAAATAGCAATATCCGGAGTAAGAAATGAAACCGAAATTAAGTCGATTTGCCGTTTTGTATAACGAAAATGCTGATTTTGATAAAATTGCAAAGGAAAGGATTAATTCTAAGATATTCGAAGTATATCCTGAGTTGGAAAACAATAAATCGAATAGCCTCTATTCAAGATTATATAACCAATATATCACTGGATTACGCAATGAGAACGAAGAATACGAAGCGTTATATCATGAAATTTTAAATCAATATAATCCGGAACTTTCCAAAACCGTTAAAAAACAAAATGACGCAGATAAAAATCGACTTAAAAACAAAATAGAAAATCTAACAAAACAATATGACGGAATTACTATAGGGCCGATAACTACAAAAATCGTAGGAAAAACCGCCGAATTAAAATTTTCCTACGATCCGCAATTATCCACCCGACTGAAAAAAATTATAATGCGATTTGGGAATCGGATAAGAAATGTTGGGAAGTGAATTTGGATGTTCTTCCAAAATTGGAAAAATTATTAACAAAACCGAAATCAGAAACGGCAATCAAACAAGAAGAGTTAGAAAGGTATAATGCAAAAGTTTGCGAGGCGACTCGTTGGTTGGAATATATAGAAGCGGCGGCTAACAACGGTTTCACTTGATAAAATAGTAATAAGGTGAATTTATAGAAAGATGTCGTGTCGGTCCCCCTTCGGGTTGGCGACGTCGGCAAACCTACTTCGTTAGGCGTCATTAGTGAGATCATCTTTAAATATATCATACATTAAAGGAGTCAAAATGACTTGTCCGAACTGCGAATTAGGGTCGATAAATGAGAACTTAGTTGAAGGTAGAAGACAATTTTTCTGCAATAATTGCAGATACATTTGGTATGCAAAAAGAAAATCTGGTAATGGGAACGAGCATATTGCCGACGGAATCGTTGAAAAGATTAGGTTATATGGAATATCGGAGGAAGACTATTCAGTTTTGCGAAACACTTTGTTTAAAGCGGAAACTAACACGAAGAGTTATCAATTGGTTTCGGAATGGTGCGGCCTCCATTATTTGTCATATAAGCTTACTGATGATGGGAATTTTTTATTTCAAAAAATAGAAAACGATAAACCTCTGCCTCTTAGAGCGAATGAGTTAGCAAGGAAGTCGATTTCTATTAAAAATTTTAACGCGCCTGTGGTCGTTGTAGTTTTAGACACAGAAAACAACTATCAAATTGAAGGAAGAATACTTGGTCATTTGATTCCTTATCCAGTGTATTTAGCGGATAAAATTTTATTTCCTGATTACGAGATTCCACTTAAAATATTTACTGCTAATTTATTGAGTAATCAACCGGTCATATTGCAACGACTGAAAGATAAGTTTGATAATAGTTATTTAATTTAGTTTCTTCCGTTGTATTTTCAGTGATATAACTAAGGGAGCTTCGCAGCGTATCTGAACACCACGGGGTTTCCGCTCGGTCTCCTCCATCCTTTGGTACGTTCGCATAAGAAGCAGTTCAGTAAATGATTGCGGATTCAAAGTCAAAAGCCTAATATGGTAGACATCGATGCGAAAAACTTTTTTAATTTATATATGATAATACTCGATGATTCAAAAACGTATCCAAAAAACATAATAGATCAACTGAATCAAAGGAAAGTTATTGATCTATTAATGAATAATTTATGGATCGAAAACATTAAACGAGATCGTTGTATAGTCGATATTTTCGAGGATGTAGAAAAATATTGTAACAATAATGGAATAGTCGGGTTCCATTGTACAAAAGAGATTCATACTAAGCCTTACCATAAAACTGGTCTAAGAATTCTGAACATGCGTCAACATCATTCTGAGTTTATTCAATATTTAAAAGATGAACTCAGAATTTCTAAAGAAGACATTGTTTACTTTAAAGAAAAGTTAGATTATTTTCGCGAAAACAATTCTGAAGGAAGAGAAGGAACCTTATGGTTTTGTTTAAATCGCAACTTTGTAGGAGAAGACTCCGAAGATTTCTTAAAATATTATGGCGGGGAAGCGGTTTATTTTTGGTTTAAAGAAGATCGTAAAATTACAAAACTGTGTAAAAGTATTGGAAAGCCTGTGGTTATTGAGGCATTAATTGAAGTTTCAGAATTAACGATATTTCAAGAATATGGATTTGGGAAAACTCTTGTAAGCAATTATGCACACTCCATAAATAAAAAGTTTCATACTAGTGATTTAGAGGGATTTGTTAAATCAGATATTCCAAGTAAAAATATTATTCAAGTTCATCCTAAAAAATCCTTTTTTAAAAAATATCACCAAGTAAGAAATGATTTTAATCAATAAAATAATCCGTGATACCATTATCACAAATCGTTATAACGTCGAAAAATGATATTCAATTCTAAATATTTAATGTAAGAAAATTTACTTGATCTTAAAAAATATAAAAAGTAAAATTAAGAGATATGACTGAGTTACTTTTGCAAAATCTCAAGCAAGATCTGAAAGATCAGATTTTGAATATAAAAGATATTTCGGATGAATTGATTATTAGAATTCACTTGGCATTTATAAACGGATATACAGCGTCTTTAATAAAATATTCTGAAGACACAAAAAAGGAATTAGGAAACAATCCTAATTTCGACTATTACGAAATAGGATTGTGGATAACCCAAACGGGAGAATTTGCAAAAGGTATCTTTGTAGATCCGGATGAGGATTGCGTGATTCGCTATTATGAAGAATCCGAAGTGATTGAGTTATTGGAAAAAATTGCGAGTTTGCCACCGGCTTCGGTAGTAGAAAATAAATTAACATAACTTCAAAAAGGGAAACAAGTGGTTTTGCCTTCGGGTGAAAAATTTGACTTGTACTACCAATCAACTTAAATAAAAACATTAAGCCAAGGTTTTGAACAAAAGTGAGCGACAATATACGCACTAAAATCCCGTAAACGATTCTATATCTACGGACAATACAACCTAATATCCTGGAAAATGACGATGCGCCGATTGATCTGATTGAAAATCTATAAAATATAAAAATAGGACTTTCTAAACAAACTTTCTTAGAACTACTAGAATATAGCCTTGCTTGGGGATACGGACCAAGTAACGAACTAAAACAAAGAGATTTCAACGTAATCGCAAATTTAATAAGTTGGGTAAGAAGTAAAACAGGAGATGAAGTAGAAGAGCCGCCGTTAAACGCATTGCTTTTAGATGAACACATCAATGAAACGTTCTGATAAACTTAAAATGAAGAAGAAAATAAAAAAGAAGGTTTCAAAAGCCCCTATATCAAAAAAGAAAACCACTTCTACTAAGAATAAATTAAAAAAGAAAAAATCAAACAAAGGGTTTTCAGCTAAGAAAAAGATTAAAAAGAAAATATCTCTTACACTACCTTTAAAAATAGATTCTTTAGATCCGATCGTAAAATTTGTAAGTCCCAAACGATTAAAACCGAATCCGAAAAACGATTTTGACCCCTTAACAAAAGAAGAATATAATAACCTAAAACAGAATATCATTGCAAACGGGTTTTTAGACCCACTTACCGTAAAAAAAGGCGGAATCATTGTAACGGGTGAAAATCGATATAACATCGCATTAGAGTTACAAACTCACGAAGACAAGGAGGTAAGAAAAAAGTTCGCAAAAATCCCAGCACGATATTATTTAAAACCCCTTACCGACGAAGAAGAATACGATATAATGGAATCCGACAATTTGTTTCGAAGACACTTGACACCAGAACAAAGAAAAGCACGAATAAAACAAAGAATCCGTAGGCTTTACAAAACGGAATTGGAAAAAGAAAATCGGGGTGGAGACAGAAAGTCGTTTAAAAATACAAAAAAAGAAAAATCAAACCTTCACTCTGAAGGTTTGATCCTTGAAAAATCGGAGAAATTAAAAAAAGATTTAAAGCCGGAAAACGTATTATTCCAAAACAAACAAAATGAAGATAAAAAACAAAGTATTCCAAAAGAAGAGAAACCGAATATAACTCCTCAGAGCTCGAAAGAAGAACACAAAGACCTAGCTAAAAAGGTTTCAGAAAAGGAGAAAATACCTTTAGGGACCGCGACTCGGTATGTAGCCGAACTACGAAAAGAGCTTCAACCTCAAGAACCGAAACCTGAAAAAAAACAGGAACAGGAAGAAACAACACACAAACCCTTAAAAGAAATAGTAAGGGAATTTCGAAAACGATACACTCAAATGACCAAATCCCAAAAAGAAACTGAAGTAAATCGATTGAAAAGAACATTAATAAAACTGAATCATGAGTGGGACAAAATGAATGAACAAATCAGATCCAACGAAAGACATACCAGCCAGATTCACGAAAAGTTAATATCGGTTGGAAAAAAAGAAGAGATATTTAAAATCAATAAACTTTTAAAGGAAAGAGGAGAAAAACAAAATAAGAAGTAAATTATTTCCTAATTTTTATAAAAAATGAACAAATGTTCATTTATGGGACATATTTACCATTATCGGAAGTTAAGTAAACATTTGATTAAATTTTTAAATCAAAAACAAACGAGTCAATCTATCCCTATCGTTCTATTTTACAAGTTGTTAAATTTCATTTCGTATCCGGTCGAAGTATTGCAGTAAAAAGTTTGACTCTGTAATCATATTTGATTACAGTTGAATAGTGGCCTTCCATGTGGAGCTAACAAAATCAGCGGCAAAGAAAGCTCGCCAAATGCCAAAGAGTGCAAGACAAGATTTAGTTTTATTATTGGAAGAATTAGAGAAAGAAGGTCCGGTTCAAGCCGAGTGGCCTAATTATAGTAAATTAAGTAAAAATGAATATCATTGTCATCTATCTTATAGCTGGGTCGCATGCTGGAGAAATGAAAAGAATTCATTATTAATCGAGGTATATTATGCAGGCAGTCGTGAAAACGCCCCGTACTGAAGTTACGATTAAAGGTGAAATTTCTTCTACCTTTCTGAAAGCTCTTAAAAAGGAATTTGGTAAAAAACTTCATATTGATAAGTCTGAGGAATCGATTCCTTGGAAGGATACTGAATTTTTCAAAGAGAATGAGGAGTTTCTTCAGCCTGGATCAAAATTGAAATATTATAGAAAAAAAGCAGGATTGAGCCTTTCGGAACTTGGAGATAAATTGGGCGGTATCCCGAGACAAAATCTTTCTGCTATGGAATTAGGAAAAAGGCCAATTTCAAAAGATTTAGCAAAACAGCTTTCTAAATTGTTTAAGAAGCCGGTAGAGGTTTTTCTATATGCAGAGTGAATCTATATTTGTAAGAAAAAGTCTGATCCTCAATGAATTGGCTCAGATAAATTTTAATTTAGTCGTTTAACGTCGAATTATTTAAACATACTTAAACTAGCTTAAATAGTGAGCGAAACAAATATAAAATAAGTTTAGAGGTTCTAATAAGTTCATTATACTATATGTACCGCTCATCAAAGCCAAGAATATTAATAAATATAATATTCTTTTTGCAAATTCTTGAGCTAAAGTCATTGAATCTACTTTTGTATTTATGGCATCATAGTTGCGCTTAATTTTATTGATTATTGCTATAGCCTTATCAATATTTCTACTTTCAAAAATATCTTTTTCGTCAATACTATAATATGCTTTTCTCTCTAAAGCTTTAATTGCATAGCGAATCACTGTAGAAGTATAAATTATAAATATACTAACTAATAGCATCAGACCATATTCAAGTAAGTCTTTATCTTTATTAAGTATGATCTCTTTTAATGTAATTCCTAATAGGGCCACGATACTTCCAAAAAACCCAATAAATACTATAGATTTAGATTCAATTGTTTTTATTCGATCTCTTTGGAACTCATACATTTTTATACATCTATCAATATCTTTTTCATCAATAAGCTTGGATTTCATGTTTTCTATTTTAAGAAAATTATTGTAATTGCTAACCTCTCCTTCTAAAAAAGGCCAGAAAATATTAATTATCTTCGATAAGAATTTTTTCATACAATGCCGCTGATGAGAAACCTTGCTATTGAATCGCTTATCGGATATTCCAATATTTTTTCAATCCAAGCCCATTGACCATTTGGATTTATTTCTAGGAATATGTAATTATCATTTTTGTCTAAGACTAAATCAATTGCAGCAAAATTTAATTCAAAATGTTTCATTAATTCTAAACAATATCTTTCGATTTTTGCTGGGAGTTGTATTCGTTGATGTGGGAGGATGTTTCTTGATGCTCGCCAGTCTGTTTTTGATGTTTCGTCGGACTGCGAATCTATTTGCGCTGCGAAAATCTTATTTCCAACAATTGTTACTCTAATATCGAATTGTTTTTCAATTTTTTCCTGAAGATAAACAGGCAACAACCCGACACGATCAATATTATCTCGAAAATACTGATTTACTTCATTGGTATAAACAATCTTTGAGGATAATTGTTCTTCTTCTATGAGGCCCACTTTAAGTGGTTTTAAAATCGATCTTTCAGTATAATTAATGAATGCGTTAGCTTCTTTCGGCAAGTTTGTTATTAGGGAGATAGGGATAGTAAAGCCAATATTTTTTGCTACTGACAACTGATTAATTTTATTCTCGGCTTTACGTATGTTTGAAATTTTGTTCAGCCATAATTTGTTATCTAAAAATACATTAATATATTCCAATATAACATTTAATTCCTGAGAGAAAAAATGTAATTCACCATTTGTGAGTGAGTTCGGCCCTGTAGGGAGCTTGGGCCTTCTATAATATACAGTATCAAATGTGGATAAATCTAAGGCTTCTTTCTTGGAGTTTTCCTTGATAAGAACTTCCCCTTTTATTGGATCTATTTTTATAAAAATTTCAGAACCGAGTTCCTCAGTATTTAACCTTAAATAATTGGCATTAAGATGAATTAGTTTATTGATAACAAAGTCTACCGTAACGTCCTCTTTATTTGTTATAATGAGAACCTTATTCATCCTGTTCCTTGTTTTCTTCGGTTTTGGTCAATAAATATGTTAAATTATTAAAATTCATATCATCATCTACTTCCCTTATTGTATCTGTTTTTGTCACCAAGAACATCTTTGAAATACTGGAAGTATAAGGCTTCTCCTCATCATCAGACTCTCTTTGCGTAAATGTTTTCGTTTGCAACACAGTTTTGGAATTGCACAAATCTACAAATTTAGTTCCATTAATGAAATTTAATCCTGACTTCCGGTCGTAAGTTAATTCTGGAAACTCCACATTTGTTTGCTCTCGCATGTAATCGAATATAAGTGGTTTCATATGTTATCCTTTGTTATTAATAGTTAATGAATTATGAGTTGAGCCGGTATTCACTGCTCTTGCTTCATTAAGATTTTCTATTTATTTTTCATGTTTTGCGTCTGTCACAAATATATTAACTATTTGATTCATCTTTCATCTGTTCCTTTTCAAGGATTTCCTGTCTCTTTTCTGGATTAGAATAGTATTTTTTTGTTCCTAAAAAATACTATACGTTCTCATTAAAAATTCTCTTATAAGTATTGATAAGTTTTAGAACCTTTGCGCTAATTTTTAATTTCTTATTCTCTGAAATGCTTTTCATGATTCCTTGACCTCCTGATCCGTTTTTGAATCTTCCTTATCCCATTCGTTAAATCTGATTTGGCTAATGGCGCCAGAGTCTTCTTTCTCAACCCAGGGATTACGGTAAGTGCGTTTTAGATCATATTAATTAGAATATAATATATTCAAATATTAGTAATACTAAATAAGAGTCAATAAAAAAGATCCCAAAATTGGGCTATAACAAGGTGTAGTTAACCCACTTACTACTCAGTCGTATAAATAGGATACCGATTTAAACAAAAAGAATGAACGCACGAGTTTAGCATTAGCTTTAATAGATTGAAGACATGCTTGAACAACATATAAAATAGTATCATTGGAACCCAAGAATCGTTTAGGTAGAAGATTTGTCTTTAAATGATTCCAGACAAACTCATCTGGATTTAAGTCAGGAGAATATCCAGGAAGAAAATAAAATTCTAATTTACCATTGAGAAGTTTTAAGTATTCTTTCACTTCTTTTGCCTTGTGAGTGGGGTGGCCATCCAAAATGAGAAAGACTTTCTTTTTTCTATACTTCATGAAGTCTTTTAACAGTTCTACGAACTTAGATCCCGTAAACTTTCCAGTGTAAGTTTGATACCAAAATGCACCGGAAATATTCACAGCCGAGATCGCATTTACTTTACTACGAACTCCAGTATCTTTTAAAATGACCTTATCTCCTTTTCGACCCCAAGTCCTTCCAACCGTAGAATCTGAGCGAATTCCCGTTTCATCTGTAAAATAGATCTCTGCCCCGGTTTTCTTCGCATTTTTGCGGATCAAAGGATACGTTACTTCCATCCATTCTTTGACTGCTTGAGGATCTCTTTGGTAGGCTACTTTTAACGGCTTTTGCGGGGTTATATTCAAACTATGTAATAGATTACCTACCGCCGTTAAACCGATTTTAATTCCAAACTCTTTCATAATCAGTTCTGATACCAATTTTCGAGTCCACAAACCCGAGCTCAATGACCATTGTCGAGGATCTTTACCGACAATCATTCTACTTAATCTTTGTTTCTGTTTGGCGTTCAGTAAAGGGGCTTTACCTTTCGCCTTACCGGGAATCAGGCCTTTTTCTCCATCTTCCTTGTATTTTTTCAACCATACAAAGATTGTTTTTCTTCCTAACTTTAAACTTTCCGATACTGCTTTTGGCGATTCTCCTTCCAATACTCGTTGGACTCCAAGACGTCGAAGTTTCTCTTGTCCTTTTCTTCCTATTTTCCTTGCATCTATATCCATTAAGACATTATTTAATTCTCATTTATTCTGGGTTCCATTTTTATACGTCCGAGTAGTAAAGACACGCGAAGTCAAATAAACCCAAAAACTTGGTAAATAGAAATCTTCTTTTAAAATCCATTGATTTAAGTTTTGGATTTCGGTATTTTGAAATTGTTGAATCGATTCAAGTAAAGACATTAGTTTTTAAAGAACAACATTGGTACAGTTGATTTATCTTGAAAATTTAAAGTTACACCGATTTTCAAAGCGGTTCCAATTAAAGTATAGTCGCCATTATATTTTCGAGAGAGTTCATTTCGAGTTGTAGACATATTAAAATGTGCAGTCATCATTCCTGGATCATTTCTTAAATAAATTTCAATGCCGAAAGTCGTATTTTGAACTTGGTTTAATAATTCTTCGTAATTAGAAATTGAATTCTTAAAAAATTCCAACGGTATAGTACCTTTTTTTGCAATTAGGACTTCTTTCTCATATACTGCGAGAATAATTCCTTTTTCATGAAGTCCGCCACTGGTATTGAAATTTGGAGAATTGGTTAGTATTAATTCTTTTCCATTGGAACTAATATTAAATAAGCCAACTGATTTTCCTATATCGTTTAAGGAATAAGACTGATTTTTCCAACACATTTCTAGAGATAATTTTGCATCCGTTAAATTGTTGTCCTTTAAAAAGTATGAAGTCATATAGTTATGATAATAATCGTGAATTTTATCTAATTCAGAGTTCAAATGTTCGATTTTTTTATTTAACTTCGATATTGAATCTTGATATGAATGTTTAATTTTGTCACCGGTTACCGAATCAAGAAATAGATTCTTTTCTTGATATTTATTTTTATTGTTCTCATTAAAAATTTTGAACCGAAAAGAAACGTTATCAGAAATCAAATTGGGTATTGTATAAATAAGAGTATAAATCGATGCGGTCCCGGTAGCTTTCCAAATTGTGAAATCATAATCAGTAAGTGAAATTCGAAACTTTTCATAGCTATAACTTTCAAAGAACAGAATATAAAAGATATCCCAATTCCACATTAAAAAGGAAATCGTGAAAGAGAAGTAAAATGGGCTTCCAACTCGTTCGTTTAAGGAGGACTTCATTTGATCCCAGAGGGACTTCTCGACAGTTTCATTTATCTCAGTATTCATTGAACCGAGTACAAAAATGAATAAGGATAAAGTTACTACAACGAAAAAATAATATACTAATCTACTTTTTTAAAATAAAAAAGCGATAACCCCGAAAGCTAACCTACAAAATCCCCAGAGTGCGGTGTACAAAAGAATCAATTGAAAGATCTGGAAATGGGTCATGAAAGTTTAAACTAGCGTTTCATTTTAAAATCCGCTCAGGCAAAGATACCTTGCGATTTTAATTTCTTCGTATTCGAGATTCTAGTTTTAATAAGATCAAAATAGATATTATTTTGATCGATGCCGATGAAAATACGATTGGATTTCGGTAGATAACATTCAAAAAATACTCGACAACAATCTTGAATATTATAATTAACTATACACTTACCCGCATTATTGCGGGTAAGTAACTACAACTAAATAAACACGGTCCTTCGAACGTAAGTCACTTTGGAGGGCCGTGTCCTTTACAGGAATATAATGTAATCTAAGTTCTTTGGGAGGAGGTTTAAATCTCTTTAATACTTGCCTAGTAACGATTCAATTAAAATCGGATAAAAACAAAGCAGACTTTAATCTTGGATCAAGTAAAACAAAAAATCAATCTCTCCAAAAACATAAAGCGATAATCCCGAAAACTAACCCACAAAGTCCCCAGACTACAAGACTCCAGAACGCGGTATACATAAGGATCAGTTCAAAGATTTGGAAATTGGTCATGAAAGATTAACCTGACGTTTCATTATTAAATCTTAAGAAACGAATAGATTTTGCGATTTCAATTTCTTCGCGTTCGAGATTCTAGTTTTAGCAAGATCAAAATAAATTTTCTCTTTTTCGATGCCGATAAAATTGCGATCGGACTCAACACACGCAACGCCGGTCGTTCCCGCCCCCATGCAGTTATCAAGAACCAAATCACCGACGTTCGAGTAGGATTGAACTAGAAATTTCATAAGAGAAACCGGCTTTTGAGTCGGGTGCATCCCTTTTGCGAACTCACTTGGAAAACAAAGAACGGAATCCGGATACCTTAAACCCTCATCTAAGTACTGATAATTCTCCGATTTCGGACCACTTACTTTGAAAACGTTGATTCCTGCCTTAGAAGATTTTCCCTTTTTTTGAAATTTAGGATCAATCCTAAATTTTTGAGGGTTGTATGTTGGAAGCCTTTTGTAAAAAATTAAAATGTTTTCGTGCGACTTGTTTGGCATTTTTTTAGCGTTTAAAAAACCGGAGGGTTTTGATTTGTACCAAACGAGTTCGTAACGAAAGAGTTTTTGATTGCTGCAAATGAGTCTAGTCGTCAAGGGCTGACAAGACGTTAAAATAATAGCTCCGTTGTCTTTGATGATTCTTTCGTATTCTTTCCAAAGTAGATCTAAAGGAAGAATTTTATCCCAGAAACAATCGGTCGTACCATACGGAAGATCCGACAAAATCAGATCAACCGATTTGTCTGGAATCTTTGGAAGAACGTTAAAGCAATCGTCGTAAAAAAGTTTCGTATTCAAATGTTGTGTATAAGACATTAAAGAGAAATACCGATCAAAAGACCTATACACACAGAAATTAGGACCGTAGACAAAGTCTTCTTTAGGGATTGAAAAAAGGACGGGGAATAAACTCTTTCCTCTAGATCCCGACAAAAAAACGGAGACCAACAGATTCTTTTTTTACGACGAATATACTCCCCTTCCCTTGCCTCCGAAAGGATTGTAATCGAAGCATTGGAAGATTCGATTTTTTCCCACTTTGCATGAAGTTTTTCCAAACACAAAAACCAAGAAGAGCCGACATACTCGGAACAACCCGAAGACCTTGAAGGCAAGGAGTTAGGAGTCGAATTTTGAATAGAAGCGCAGTTAAAGGTAAGAAAAAAACAAAAAAGAAAAACGAAACGCTTCATCATTTTACTTTCTCTTTGTTTTTAGGAAACGCACCGTCGCAAGTTTTTTGAACGTCTACAGGAGTTTTTTTTGCGTAACAAAGAAAACGGCTTCTGTCAATGGAGTAGTCAACGGGAGCTATATTTTCAGAAGTAACGCTGTCGGTATCGGACAAACGAATCTGAATGTTGTTTACTTTGATAAACGTAACGAGTAAAAGAAGAATGAACACCAAAGAAATCACAAAGGACTTGTGAGAAAAAAAATAGATTTTAAGATTAGAAATATGTTTGTTCAAAATATGAATCCTTTTTAAAAAAATTAAGAAAAGATTACATTTGACGTATGTTTAGAATATGAAAGAAATCTAATTGAGTTTACCCGCTTCCTCCTTTTGCCTTGGAGATAAAATCCCCAACAGCTTTTAAAATTTCACCGGTTTTAAACCAAGACATTAGAATAATTCCGGAGGTAAGAAAAAGGCCGCAGACGCTCACTCCCCCGAACCCTTCCGAAATTTTAGCCTCCGGAAAGGATTTTAGGGTATAGAGTCCGATAAACAAAAAGAAAAGACCGAGAAAAAACGCCTGGTTCGTGATACGAAAAAAGTTTTTTTCAACGACTACGCACTTTTCTAATCTTTCTTCCAGACCTTTTGCTTCTACCGAATCCGGATGGAGTTTTAAGATTTCTTTTGCTTTAATTTTCTTTTGCAAAGTGATTTACCTTAAAAGAATATCTTTCACAGAGTCTTGATTTAGAACCGCGTAACAAAAACCCGGGAAGTTTGGATTTTTCTTTTTTGCACTAAGCTCCGCGCCTTTAAAAACAGAAATAAGCTCTATCCACTCCGAATCCTTCCAAGTCGCTTTAGTAACCGTACAGCCAAGAGAGGAAACTCCCACGTAATTTTTTAGAGTTCCTTGAGCGTGAATATTTAAACCCACACAGTCAAAATAAATCGGGTCCAGTTCGTTCCAGATATGATCCCCATTTTCGTCCCGACGAAAATAAAAAGGAGAACCTTGAACGATTGCAACGTGACCGCGATGGTTCCCAAGTTTAACGAGATAGACGCCTTCCTCGGTTCTGGATTCACCGTTTTTGATGCCGTATTTTAAAAGCGTTTCTTTAGAAACCTTTCCCGGATCGAGAGTGACAACCCTACTCCCCCAGGATTTACCACCGGGATAGATATTAAAAAGCACGTCGTTAAACGAATCAAAGTCGTTGTCGTTTAAGGATACTTCGTTATTACAAACGCTGATACCTCGAACTCCGATTAAGATAAGAGAGGATTCAAAATCAAGTTTCGGTCCTTTATTTTTTTCTAAGGAAAGGAACTTAGACTTAGTTTTTTCGATTAGAAGAGGTATGAAAGTTTCGTATTTCATACCTTGGATAATAAAGAATAAAAGGTTATCGGAAAAAATTTCTATTTTTTCCAGAAAAAAGAGAGTAATCGTTAAGATACAGTTCGATCCTACCCGAATCCGAATGAGCCCGGTGTTTTTTTAGGTCTAAAAAAAGATTAACGGCGTCGTCTGAATTAGCCGGGAATTTAATAACGACTCGAATGCCGTTAAACGCCGCAACGTAGTCCACAAAATTACGAATTGCGAGACTCGCACTTTGAGAGATATTACAAAAATGAGCGAGTTCGATTTTAATCGATTCCAGATTTCTATCTTTGGCTTTTTTGTAGAGGGAAACTAAATCCGTAAATAAAACCTCGCTTACCGCCACACTCAAATTATTTTTTAAAAAAATATCAAGACGAGTAATTTCACCGAAAAAATGAAAATAAGGACTTGAAACGGTATACAAAGGTTTGGAGTTAGAAGAACGGATATCTTTGATTTTTTTTAAAAACCAAAAAATAAACTGTCCTAAGAATATTACAAAACTCGCAATATAACCTGCAATGTGTTGAAATTCATTTTCAAAAAATTTAAAATTAAAAAACTCATCCATTAGCCCAAAGCTCCAAAAGAAATTCCGGTATAACGGATTTTACTTTTTTTCCACCACTCGTTTAGTTCGTTGGTAAATTGTTTGATTCGCGCTCCAAAAAATGCGTTTTCAGCGGACATTGTAGTTCCAATAGATTCCGAAATAACGCCTAAGGAAGTAGAATAATTGGCAACCCCTCCGATGATTCCTTCTCCGTAGGAAGATAAAAGACATATCGAAAAATACTTTAGAATTTGACTTTTAAGTTCACTCGGAACTCGTGTTGCGTGGTCGTATCCGGTCGTGTAATCGACTTGATAGGCACCGGGTAAGTTGGTGGAATTTTGGTCCAAAGCCCTGTAGCCTTGAATTCCGATTTGAGAAATGCCGGTATTACCAAAAGGAATCCTAGAATAGACCGCGCGCAAGATTCCGGTTTTGTATTGAATCGTTGCGCGGTTTGTAAGATCTAAAACCGTATTCCCGCTCCAGGGAAGAGTTAAGACCCACTTGTGAAGACAGCAAAGGTTCTTTCTTCTTAGTTTTAAAAAGAAGTTCGAATTTTTAGAAACGTCGTAGTCATAGCTATCGTCCCACTCCGCATAATCTTCGATCCTTCCGGTTCGAGGTTCTAAATCAAATCTTCCGCTTTGACCGACAAGTGGCCGGGACCGAAAAAGTCTAGGGTAAATATCCCAATCGATTTCAGAAGCGAATGCGCGAACGGTTTGGTCGCACCAATTTTTTAACTGGAAGTCCTCTAACTGAGAGCCTCTCGTAGTCAGAAGTGGTTCGTTCCCGTAGAACATAATACGACGAAGCTCGTCCGGATGAATAAGAGTACCCCAACCGGGAAGTATCTCTCCTTTTTTTTCAAGCTCCGGATAGATACGGGCGGAAAGATCATGATACTCATAGTCTTCGGACTGTTTGTTTAAGTCCCCGCCAAAACCGTAAGTCAAAGAAAACTTTTTGGAATACAAGAATTGATGAATAAAAATTTCATTTTTTTAATATACATTAAAAAAGTTTAATCGGAAAAGAGTTTGGATTTAGCGAATTCTAAGTGCTCTAAACTTAAACTGTAGATTTTGCCGGAGGTAAGTTCGCAAACTACGGTTTTGCCGTCGTGTGCGATTTCTTTGACTTTTGCAAGCATACCACCCACATTCACTTTTCCTTTTGCATACACACGCATAATCATACCGGGTTTCGGAATCTTAGGACCGCTTCCGTACGTTTTTCTTTGTTCTTTTGCTTCCGATTCGAATTGTAAATGTCTTTGTGTCATTTCCTCGATTAAGGTTTTTTCTTTTTCGGAAAGGTTTTTGGAATAGGAAATTTTATTTCTCTCATGACGCGCTTGTTCCACTTTTTTTTCACGGGGAGTAAGGGTATCACTACCCGTCTTCGTATTACGAAACGCCATGTAGTCGCCCGCTTTACCGTGGACGAGCACTTTCTTTTTTACTAAGGAGTTAGAGTTTTTAAACATAATCTTTTAGTGGGAGGAAAGACTGCTATCCGTCCAAAAGCCGGAAACTTCGGTTACACCCGAAAAGGAAGCTTCACACGCACAAATTGGACGAAAAAACTGAATGTCTCCGTTTCCAGACCTTATGTAGTTTTGAAGATTTGCGTCTGCGTTATTTCCTTTGACGAATATCTTCCACGCGCCGTTTGCGTATATACCGGTAACGTAATAGAGCCGATCGGGTGAATTTAAAACCGCATTCCCCGGTAGAGTAAACTGATTTTGAAATTCAAGACGGCTAAAGTCTTGAAGAGTAATCGATTTTTTAGGCATAAAGAAAAGATAACAAAGAAAGAAAATATCGGAAAAATTAAGTTAAATTTTAAAAGTACAAACCTTGGTAAAAAGGGGTTTTTCCGGCGGAAAAACCCGGAAAAACCTCCTTCCGATATTTACGTTTTAAACTAAATTCTTGATTGTGAATTTAAAAAACGGCCGCCCTCGAGGAAACGATTACGAGAAAAATTTAGCCAAACGACAAAGGCTTGTAAACTCAAACGAAAACGTAGTAAAACCTGAAAAAATAAACCAACACCTACTTACTTTAGCAAAATCATTTTTTAATCAGATAAATTCGGAAAAACTCGCGGGAAGAAATCCGGTATATACCTACGACCAAATAAATCAAATCAGAGACGGCGTACAACTTCGGCCCACTTGGAGAATCCCTTTTACCCAGCTAAGAAACGCAAGTTACACGACATCGATCATATCGGCGATACACACCGTAAGAGTCGAGGAACTAAGTCGGTTTGCACGAATTAGTAAAAAAACCGGACTTTGGTTTCGGACTGAAAACGAAGACGACGAAGTGGACGAAGAAATCCTTTCTAAGATGAAATCGTGCGGTAGGTTTTTTGAAAAAATGGGGGATTTAACCCCCGGTTGGGCCAATAGAGACCATCTAGGGTCCGTCTTTGAGATGATGCTAAGGGATACTCTCACGATCGACAGTATCGCCTTTTTTCTAATATACAATTCTTTTAATAAACTCATTGAAATCAGATACCTAGATCCGGCAACGATTTTTCCCGTAGACAGAAACAAGGGTTATCGTAGCGACAAAAGTATCGCATTTGTACAGATTATAGACGACAACGTAGTCGAAACTTTCTCAGAAAACGAAATTCTGTGGTTTCACAAAAATCATATCTCGGACGTATCCCTTCGGGGATTCGGATTTTCACCGCTCGAAGCGTGTATTTTGGATTTAATCGGAGTAATCAGATCCCTTAAATTCAATCGGGATACTTTTTCAAGACTACACCCACAAGGGTTCATGAGTTTTCAGGGAGACGCTACGCAAGAAGTAATCGAGTCGTTACAACTACAGTGGCAGGAAATGGTTTCGGGCCTTGACGACTCTCACGGAATCCCCATCATCGGAACTTCCGCCGGGGAAGTAAGATGGACTCCTCTTAATATTCCAAACGATATGCTCTTCAAGGAACTCATGCAATGGTGCGTTTCTTTCGTACTAATGGGCCACGGAATGGATCAGTCCGAACTTGGGCTTAGACTCACCGGTTCCCAGGCTACTTTTTCGGAAGGCAATCAGGTTGGAAAAAGTAAACTCTCGATGAACCGAGCGAGTCTTTCTCTTTTAACCTACTTCGAAGCCTCATTTAACAGGATACGGGAATTTAGAGAAGATGATTTCGCGGGAATCGTATGCGATTTCACAGGAAAAAATCCGGAAGATGAAAAAGACAAACTTTCCAAATTAAAAGACGAGGTTTCAAACTGGAAACTAATCGACGAAATCCGAATTGCACAAGATGAACCTACAATCGCGGAAACCCTGGCCGATCTCTACGGTGTCAGCGAGGAAGAATATAAAATGGCCGGAGCGGTAATTTTAAATCCGATTTTTCAACAGAATTTTCAAATGATGCAGCAATCAAACCAACAGCTCGAATCAAAAGATCCTGAAACGGAATATTCCGATTCGGGATATTCGGAGGATTTAGAGAACGACGATGGATTTGACTTTGAAGAAGAGGAAGAAAAGGATGCGGATCTTGTTTTTTAGAGATTGAGTTTTACCAAATTGTTACAAGTAATTCCACCCATACTTTGAAAATTACCGTTTAACCACCAAGTATTGTCTAAAAAGGAAAAACCTTTGGATACCTTGGAAGTAAGATTCCCGACTCCAGACGGAGGATACCAAGGTAGAACTTGCATTGTAACCGCATCCAAACAGGCAATCGAAAGCCTAGTTTCACCGCCTACCGAAGAAAAAAAACCGGCAAAGTGGAGTTGGTTATTTTTACTTGCAAAAGTCATAATATTAGGTTTGACCGCGTCTCCGCCGAGGTTTGTGGGATAAAGGTCGAGTAACGTACCCGTATTTGCGTTTAACGCCGCAAATCCGAGCCGTCCTTGACCTGAAATTACACCAAATGCCCCTCCGATAAAAAGAGTGTTCCCGATTTGTACCATGTCTTTTACATGAGGGGAAGCCCCGGCTCCCGCGGGTGGACTTGTGGGTCCCCAAGTGCCAATGACGCTTCCAGTACTTGCGTCAAAAGCCGCGATTTTTTCCCGACCGACCCCGCCGATTTGAGTAAAACTTCCCCCTATATACACCTTGTTTGTATCCGAAGAAAGTAAAAGCCTGTAACCTTCACCGCCTAAAACTCCTCCGTTTGGGTACCAAGACAAAACACCGGCCGTAGTAACATCAAGGGCCGCGATTCCGTTTCTTGAAACTCCTCCGATACTTGTAAAATTCCCGCAAAGGTAAAGTGAATTGTTTTTAACGCAAAAGTCGTTAACCGTCAAAGAACCTCCTGCAATTCCACCGTTTGGATACCAGGGTAGTACGTTTGCGTTACTAAGATCGAGTGCGGCGATTCCGTTACGCGCCACTCCGTTTACGGATGTGAAACTACCTCCGATAACGAGCATACTTCCGACAACGATCATCGCGGTTACAGTTCCGTTTGCACCTTGTAGTCCTTGAAAAAGAGGAAGTATTTCTCCACTGTTTGAGTCCAACGCCGCGATTTTGTTTCTTGAAACTCCCCCTATACTTGTAAATGCACCTGCAATAAATATTTTATTTCCACTCAATGCCATAGCATATACGGCCCAATTGGCCTCGCTTACCGGAAAACCCGAATCTACGATCGGTTTTGTTTTTGGTATTTGAAAATGGGCGAACGGTAAAAACATTCGCTTAACCCATATTCAAAATACAGGAGGAATAAATAGAACCTCCGACTTTTATAAAAGAATAAAAGTCTTTTCTTCCTGAAGCTAAGGTCGGTGTCGGAATACTCGCACCCGCCCAAAGAAACGTTCCTCCAGACCAGGTAATTGTATACGAGGAACCCGTAGATTCCAGAACGACATTTACAACTTCGTTTTCAGTCATATTTGAAAACGTGATCGTAGCGTTTCCCCCGGTGATTCGAAACAGATTCGAGGCTGAACAGTCGAGTGTCTTACTTCCCGCAGAAAGAAGACTTGTAAGAGGAGAAGATTGACGAACAAAATCGGATAATGTCTTCATTCCTGGAAGAGAAAAAAGACTACCGATTGACGCAGGTTTAAATCCGCCTTGCGAGTTTGAATCAAAGATTAGAATCTCATTATTAAGTCCGGGGGAAACCGAAATAAAATTTCCTGAAGAGTCCCGTGTTACAAGTTGACCCTTGGAAATTAATGTTTTTTCGAATACGTGGGAGAGATCGGATTCGGATTTTGTACCAAGAAACGATCCTTGAATGCCTACAAAGGAATTGCCGGAGGTTAAAACCGAACCTAAATTTGTAATGGTCATTGTGGAGCTATCTCCCCCTTGAATACAACCGGCCTCAACATTACAAGATCCTGATATTCCAAATATCTGAATGGATCTGTTTCCTAATGAAAAAACGGTTCTTCCGTTTCCGACTATTTTAGAGTTTTTTAAAAAAACCGACAAAGAACCCGAAAAAAAATCCATTCCTGTTTCCGTTCCGGTATATTCGAGAACGGAATCAGAAAGGGAAAGTGAAGTTGATCCTCCGTTATCAAAAAAATGAGAAGAAAAGTTTAGTTTTAATCCTTGAACATCTATCGGCCACGCACTCACTAAAAATCCGGAGGCAAAGTTAATAGCAGTAGGAATTTGCTTTTTATACCTAGAAAGTAAAATACATTCCGAAAAATCAATATTCTCCGGAGGGATTGAGATACCTTGAAGGGAATCGTCGAATTGTAAAAATTTAAGACCTTTTTTTGAGACAAATGCGGAGCGAAAAGTTACCCAAGTGGAATATACATTTTCGTTTGGAGAAACCTCGCCCGGTCTAAAGACAAATACATTTGTGGATAATGGAACCGGCGGTCTTTGGTTGGATAAAAGGAATCCGTCGGACCCAAGAGTTGCAACGCCTAAAGGCACGCCTTTTTCGGTAAAGTTTATTTTTGTTAAAATTTGGGTTTGAAGTAAGGAAAGAGCGGTATTTCTTGCGACAATCTCATTTAAAATTTTAGAATCCACATACTCACGGATTTGATTGTCCTTTAAAAAATCGTTTTTAAAAGATTTCATTTGTATTCAACCACGATACGAACATTCCGGTTATAAAATGTAGAGCTTCCCGTAAACTGAATTGTAACGTATCCTTGATTGTCGAAATACCCGGCGGCTGTAGTTCCCGAAGGCGGAAGAAAATACCATTTACCCGCGTTATCCGAAACGCATGCAAAAACGGCGAGGATGGAATTGGAAAGACCGGTGTTGATAATACATTGACCGCTTCCGTTTGTCGTTCCTTCGAAAAATGCGTTCTTTTTCATCGTTCCTTGAGGCGCAAAATTACCTCCGAAAAGAAAAACACCTATTTGTGAAATCAGTTGAAAGATCGCTATATTTTGGGCTTCGATATATTCTTTAACCGATCTTGCAGAAGGCGCGATGCTTACTTCTTCAAACGTCGGAGTGTTAGTTAAAAATCCGTTTGTCGTAGCAAGATTGGAAGTTGCGGGTGTTCCTAAAAAATACCAACTCCTTCTTTCTAAAGAGTAGATAAGTTCAAACGAACCTCCGTCTAAATCAAGCTGCCAGTCCTCTTCTAAGTTTTCGATTTTTTCACCGTTTCGAAGGAGTGTGATCGGATTCGTGCCTGCTAAATTAGAAACGTCTAATATTGCGACTACGATATTGTCGTTTGGATTTTGCGGTAAAAAAACAGGGAACCCCCCGCTTGTTACGTCGCAAAGAACCCGTTCGTATTTGGTGGCGGTATAGGGGGAAGATTTAACGGATGAGTTCTTTAAAGAACCGAAATTTGTTCTCCAGCTTCCGTCTCCCGACAAAAACTTTTCTCTGTCTAAAACTTGTGGTGCCGGAACGAGTCCCTTGTTTCCGTTTGAAAGCTCAGTTGCTCCTAAAAATACGTTATCGAGTGCGAGCGTCCCCGAGATATCCGGTAAAAGATATTCTCTACTTTGAGAAGCATCCGACTTCAAAACACTTACCGTTTCTTCGGAAAGGATTTCAATTCCCGGGTTATTTGAATCCGTACTGAGTCCCGGATATCCGCCGGGTAAATTTTTTTCGGACCTAAGTTCGTACTGTGGATGGTCGTTTGCAGATAACCCGATGAGTTGAGAATGAAGAGAATTACGGGCTGTCGTTTTTAGCCATCTTCCGGGACTTTGCACGTTTAAATCGTTTGGAAGAATTGTGCGTAAAGGATCGACTGGATCGGGAACATTGGCAAAAGACTCTGAATCGAATTGGTAGAGGGTAAGTTCGTCTTCAACTTCCCTGATTTGTTTGTCCCTTCTTTCTTGTACTGGAATTCTACGAAGTTCCTCCAGGTTTTGAACGGGTGTATTCCAATTTGCGAGTACTTCGTTTCTTACCCAATCTAGATTTACCGCGTCGTCTCCTTGTAGCGGGCTTGCAACTTTTAGGTGCGTAAGTCCTGAGTCGTCCGGAAGACGTACTTCAAATCCGGAAGGTGTCGCTTTTAAACTCGGTCCTTTTTTTCCGAAACTAACTTGGGTTGCGATCCCTTTCAGTAGGAAATGAAATACGCCATTCATTATCCTAGATATACTTCCACGAGTATTTGATTCGTGTCATACGTAGTTGCGACTCTTAGAGAATTAAGTCCGCCGCTCCAGGTCATAAAGCCTTGAGGAAGAGGATGGTCTTGTGCGGACCCGTTTAGTCGAACTACAATCGGTGCGGGGTCTCCTTTTTTTACGCCGATTGCGGTGTCGTCTGCAAGGTATGTGCCAAGGATCAATACGTATTTAAACGCAATTCCGGAAGGAATCGGAATCGCGACCAAATTGTCCGATTGTTTAAACGCTTTGGTTAGTTTTTGAGGTTGTTGTACTTGAAACTCTGCGGCAAACTCCTCTACTTCTCTTTCAATCGAGACGCCGTTTCTTTGGAATAATTGAAATAGTACTCGGTGGATTTCCATTTCGAAAGATTAAAACGAAATTAAAAATCGGAAGTTTCTATTTGGTACGAACTAAAAAACCGGCCGGATTTGAAAATGACATTAATTTGGAAATCGCTCCGAAAACAGGTTCTGAGTACTCGCACAACTTTTCTACTCCCGTGACAATTCCTGTAATTGAAGTGGATACTACCGGAAGAAGTTTTGTTTCTATATTCGAAACGACTTCAGTCAAACCAAGCATCGCATTTTTATTTTCTTTAAAAACTTGAATCATCGCCGTATTTAAGTTGTACCCAACTTCGGCGGCTTGCGCTCCTACGTCCGAAGCAAAAGTTTCTTTTTTTCGGTTATCTAATTCTAGACCCTTATTGTATCCCGCGCTTATTCGAGAATTGTCGGATGAAAAGTTTTTGTACCCGAAACTCATATTCGACATTTCCGAAAAACTTCCACCCTGTAATTTGTGAACAAGTCCTCTTGTTTTTGGATCAAGACTTGAAAGCGCGGACGACATGTATTTTCCGGGACTTAGTTCCGACTCCTCTATCGCTTTAAAAATATCCCCTCCGTTTGCTCCGAGTGCATGACTCATAGAGAGAGAACCGAAAATTCCGCCTCCAAACGCTCCACTTCTTCCTTGGTTGGAAAGGTCTTCCGCGAGAGCCATTCGTCTGGAAGGGTCCATTTTGGAATCGTTTCTATTGAATCCGGATGAAAATTTTGCAAAATCGGAAATGTCGCCGGAAAAGCCTTTGTTTCTTAAATTTTCAGAAATTGATGCAAGTTTCGATATATATTCGGATTGTCTAAGTCCTGTAAACCCTGAAGCGGCCGCTCCTCCCCTTAAATATCCTAAATCCGCATTTTTTGAATCTTTTCGAATCGTCTCCAGTTCCTTAACTACGTCTGCAATTCCCTTTCCTTGAGACGCCGCAAACTGAATCGTATTTGAATCTATTAAATTACCTTTTTGGTATATACTTTCCCCACTCACTCTACTTTTAAATACGTTTGCTTGTGCAAGTTCCGAGTTGGAAAAATAACCTCCCCCTCCTCCCACGTATCCGCCTGTGGCTCCGATTGTAGACGCTTGCGATTGCATGGAAGCGTGGTACTGTTCTCCGATTGCTGAGATTGTTTTTAATACCCCACCCGCAACTGCAAACGCGGCTCCGGCGATCGGAATTGTCGCACCTAAAGCGGAAAGAAATTTGGATTTAAGGCCGCCTCCGCTTTCTCCCGCTTCACTTGGATTTGTATTTCCACCGCTTCCCCCAAGTCCTCCAAACCCGCCTTTATCAAAATGTGCGTGTTGGATTTTAATTTCCGATTTTTGGATCTGAAGTTGTTTGAATGAGTCCGGTTTTGTCGAGGAAGTCTTTTCTTCCTCGTCTTCTTCTTTCTTTTTTTTCTTTTTCGAAAACAGGTCTTTAGCCGCTGAAATCTTTTTATCAAGAGTATTGTAAAATCCACCGTGGCCGGTTTCGTCTAAATCCGATCCGTCGGCACCGATTTTCGACGCGTACGCACTTCCCCCCGCGTATTTGGAAGCGGCCTCTAGTTTTCTTTTCTTTTTTGATTTTTTGTTTTTTGAATTTTGGTCTTCACTTCCACCCGCGCCACTTCCAAAAAGAGAGAATCCTTTTTTAAATTTTTTGGCGATTCGATCAAAACCTTGATCGACTTCCTTAAAATCGGGTTTTGCGTGTACTTTTATTTCTAAGGATTCAGAGGCCATGTATTTTTAATTCGTCATCGATTCGTTTCAAAATCTCTTCCCTTTTTTGTTCACCTTGCGCGTGGATCTGTTCTTGTGAAAACCCTGCCTCTTCTTCCAGGATACGAATCAGCGTCGGGCTTATGTTCGTTAAAAACTCCTCCGATTTCATCCTCTCCACTTGTTTTTTCTCCGACAATAGTCGAGTTTTGGTCTTTAAACTCGTTAGATCCACTCTCGACGTCGCCTCCAGCAAAAACCTCTTTTGTTCTAGAAATAGATTCCCCAGATGCCTTACCCCCTTCGGTAGAATTTGAAACTCCTTCATTAAAAAAAGATCGAGCAGGTTCTTTTCGTTTGAGAGTGCGTCGAGCGTCCCTATTTTTTTTTAACTCCGATCGAAACCAGTTTTCTTTCTTCTTATATTCATTAAATAGTCTTAATACGAATTCTTTGTCTCGTATTTGTTCAAACGAAACTATCTCTTCGATCGGAAAGTCGGGCGGTATCTCTTTAATTACGTGATCGAGGGTCGTTATCGCAAATATATAACCGTACGTCGTATTTGGAATCGATTCTAAGGACGCACCTCCCAATCGTTTCGCTACTCCTATCTCTATATCAAGCTCCGTACTCGGATCTGCAATGTCCGCCTCGAAAGAATAACTTTCACTTTCGTATTTCGCCGAAAGTGTGACTCGTTTATTTGGTTCCAGAATTCTCATATTCGAGATTTTAATTGAAATGTTGTTATCGGAGAATGTGAAGTGTATATAGTTAGGGTCGTTATTCTATATTTGGGGCCGAACCGTTTCATTTTTTTAGCATGATTGTATCGATACAATTTTTACTTTACAAATTTCCTTTCTACGACGACGCTTTTAAAGTATATCCCCCTATGGTAACGTGTAGGGTGCGGGGCTACTTCGAAAGGGGTAGCCCTTGCTTTATATAACAGCCAAATATATATCGATAAAATTCATTAAAAAAATAGACGTATTACGTTTTAGTTAAATGCCTCCATCGGTTCCCAATCCACGAGTTCGAATTCAATTTCCCTTCCACTCATTTCGTTATTTTGAATACTAAACCCTTCTGTGTTCACTCCCCCCGTTAAGAGTCCCACTCGTTTCCCGCTTTTTTTGTCTAAAACTAAAATATCGTACAAGTCGTCCGCGTTGTCATCGTCATACGTATCGATTACTACGACCCCATCGGTTGGTACTGTCAATATATGGAACTCTCCCGACGCCGTTCCTTGCCAGTCGAGGGATTTAAGTCCTTTCGGTTTTCTTTTTCCGATCGCTTGAATTCTTCCTTGATTGTTGTTTATATTTACTCGCAAAGATTTCATAAACCCGACGGATTGTCCGTTGATTTTAACGATTGCGTCGTTTCCGGTGAGTACTCTTGGATTCGGTTTTGAACTTTTTGCCATGTTTAATTTCCTCCCGTTGCAGCACCGCGAACGACGTCTAAGTTTAAGAGAAAGAACATGTAATTGATCGGAGTTACGATTTTACCGTCGGGGAATACGAAATACGCTACGTCTCCGTCGCGTCGTATTTCGAAGTTTTCGTCAAATGCGTCTTCGCCGGTGTAGATGTTTCGAGTCAGCCAGCCGTATTGGCGAATATATACATTACGAAATCGTTGTGTTACAGCGGTTCGAATGTCCGCGTCCGTTAAATTGGTTCCGAGTGCGTTTGGATCTGTCGGTACCTCTCCCGTAAAGGTAACATTTAACCATTCCCTAAAATCTTTTACCAAAGCTAACGCTGTACAAACCGTTGATGCCTGGTTTTTGATTAGGTTTTGGGCCTGATAACTGGTAAGCGCGAGTTCGATTTTAAACGGTCCGCTATTCGGTTTTCTTGTGACTACAAGTCCGCCCGCTCTTAATACTTTTTTAATTTGTGTTTTGGAAAGAATTTCGGGCGCGTCTACTATATTCAAATCCTTGTATGTTACCGTCTCTCTTACGTTTGCCGCCGCCTTGATTGCGTTGTGCAGTACCGATAACATCCAACCCGGATATGTTTTTAAATTGACTCTGTCTGCTTTGTATCTCGTAACAGGAGAAAGTCCGAGTACCATATATTCCGAATTCGTCGTCTTTATATCGTCAATCCTCGCATCGATTGACTTGTCTAAATCAAGTCCAGCTCCACCGAATCTTTCATCCGAGCCTTCGGCTGAATTCCCGATTGAGAGTTTGTCGGCTAAATAAAGTCTTACCGGTTCGATGGAAGTGCAGACGTTGACGTAAAATCCTTTTGCAATCTCGGTTTCAAATACGGTATCAATCGCATCTAAATACGCTTTCGTCGTTACGACTCCCGTTCTTCCGCCCGTGAGATACGTAAAACTAGCCATATCCGAAAGGGGTTTTCTCTCCAAAGTTGCGACAATTTCAGCGAGTCCGTTTGAGAGAAAAAAAGTTTCTTGCTGGTGGAGAAGAGATTTTAGGGTGAAGTTTTGAGTTTTTATATCCACCGCGTCTGTTGCGGATATGTAATCTAGGTGGTAAGTTTTACGATCGGGTTGCGACAACAAAACCGCGCTATATCCGTTTTGACTGGAAATATACGCAACCAGTTCCGATAGAGTTTCGTAGTCTTTTACCAAGGCGACCAAATCTCGACTCGTGTCCGTTGCAGGGGTTCCTGATAACGTGACTCGTAATTCTATTCCGTTAAACGTTAGGTTTGCAGCTCCCGCGTTTCCTGAGTATTGTATCCTGATTTCGTTTGCTTCGATCGTTTGAGAGGTTACGATTTGATCGCTATCCCCCACTTGGATGATACTTCCGTTGTTTGTGATTCTAAAACGAATCTGATTTCCTTTCGGTCCCGGTACGGTGGCTTTAATCGTATTCAATATTCCTGATACGTTTGTGGGTGCTTGTGCGCTTGCGGAAACGTTCGGAGATATATTTAACGCTTTGATGGTTTGAGGCCCGTTTGCAAATCGTGAATCTTTGGAAGGCGAAAATGCGTTTATTACCGCATCGGCTAAGTCGCCCGAGTAAAGAACCGACCTCGCTTCGTCGGAGCTTCCCAGTTCCAATACTCGTTTTGTTACGTGTAATGTTTGGTCGTTTGTGTCGTATCCGTTGTCGGAAGGTCCGATTAAAATGAGGGTGCTTAAGTCGGGGGAGATTCCGGCACTTTGGGGTTTGGTTCTAAACGCACCGCGCGCTCCGGGTTGAATATATCCGCGTCCTAAAAACTCAGGCTCGCGTGTTCCCATTTACGGCCTCCCAAACGTCTTCGAAAGTTCGGTTTGAGACTCTTTTTAGTTCCCGGTAAAAATATTCCCGAAAGCGCGGGGTTATCGTTTTACCTAGTTGAGTTTCTTTTTTTAGTAGAAACTCTTCGGGAGTCTGGTTCTTGTTTGAAGATGAATTTTTTTCTTTTCCTTTAAGATTTAATTCCGGTTCCACCTTGTTTGTCCTTTAAAGCGAATCGACCTTCGAATCGGGTGCGGCTTCGCGTTAAAGATACGTCAAAGGTTTTAATATCGGGAAAAAGAAATGCGGGTTTGGTTCTAAAAATCGATTTTGTTTGTACGATTTTTAATTTTATTTCAAATCCCCAGAACGGTTCTGAAAAATCGGTCGTTGTTAGATTTGGTTCCGTGTCTTCGGGTAGAAATACGGTCAGTCCCGGATACATTACGGGTAAATCGTTTGCGAGTAGGAGAGTTGTAGCGAGTGCGGAGTCATAGAGAAACTTGTTTGTGTTTCTTCCGGCTGCACCGGTTACAAACCCGGTGATAATTACGTCCGACTCGCAAGTGAATTGAAACTGTTGGAAGTATTTTTTGTTAGAAAACTCGTCTAAAAAAGATTTGGAAGCGATTCGTCTGCTTTCGGGGAGTTCTGAGATTTTTTTTAAATACTCCAAAAACTTTTCTGAATTTTCAAAATGTAATTCGTTTAATCCTAAAAACTGAGTGTGTTTTTCAGTCGCGCATTCGATTCCGATTTTCGGAAATTTAGTATTCGGACCTTTTGTGGATATTCCTTCTTGATACAAAGGGTGTCCGTGCTCTATCGGTACGTTTATATTTCTGTATTCAAGTCCTGTCAGGGGAATGTTGATTCTAAAATAATCGACTACCACGTCTTCGGGTGGAGCGGGATACGTGATTAATACAAGACCTTTGTCCCGTCCGTCTTGTTTGCGAATGTCATCTTCTCTTAAATTTGCGTCCATTTAAGAGAAAAGAATAAGGAAAAAAAAGAATCGGAAAGGGTGTTATTTTTTGCGGGATAGGAAGGATTTTATTTAGGGCCGATCGTTCCCTAAATGACTCCGTGATCTTTAAGTTCTTTTTCAGTAAGGCCCGTGACTCGAAGAACGACGTTTAGGTCGATTCTCTCCGAAAGCATATTGCGAGCGTCTTCGATTTTGCCTTCGATTTTACCTTTGAGTTCTCCCTCAATCTTGCCTTCTTCTCTCAGTCTCTCTGCGGTAGTCATAAAGTTCCCTTAAATGACCCCGTGATCTTTAAGATCTTTTTCAGTAAGGCCCGTGACTCGAAGAACGACGTTTAGATCAATTCTCTCCGAAAGCATATTGCGAGCGTCTTCGATTTTGCCTTCAATTTTGCCTTCAATTTTACCTTCGATTTTACCTTTGAGTTCTCCCTCAATCTTGCCTTCTTCTCTCAGTCTCTCTGCGGTAGTCATGGTCAATTCCTCGTATTTCTCTAATTTAGATCCAAGTAGTACTTTTTTTATTTCCGTCGGTTGTAGATCCCTGATGCTATAGATATATAAAAAGAGTTTTTTTAAAATTTCAACCCTTTTAGACTCGTTTTCTAAGTCGTTTAAAAGCCTAAGTAACTCGGACAAATGTTCTGTAAATTCCAGATCCCCTTCTCTAATTCGCTGAACCACTCCTAAAATCACTCTTAAAGTGATGGTTTGTAACTTCTCTTCTAAGGTTATATCCGAAAGAACAAAACATTCTATACTAAAATCCGGAATGTAATTCTTTAAAACGACCATTTCTTCTTTTGTAAGAGAAAAACGATCCAAAAATTGATTTCCTAATTCCCAAGTTTTCTCCCCGTGATAGAAGACGAAAGGGATAACTACAGAGTATTTTTTTTCGTTTCTAAATTGATTTTTGTAAATCGCGGAAAGGTACCCCAAAAGCTGACTGTAAACCCTATCGTCTAAATAACTTTTGTGTTCGAATAGAAGATAAACGTTTGCAGTTTCTCCCGATTTTAGAGGAATCGTAAACAGTAAATCCGTTTGTTCCTCTTTTAGACTTTCCGATACAAAACTGGATTCCGACAATTCTAGTTTAGTTAAATCTAATATTTTAACCAAACTTTCGGGTAAATTCTTTTGGAAAAAAGGTATCGATTCGGTTTTGTCCTGTAACGTCTCTCGAATCAATCGATCATGTGGATTTTGAATTTCAGACATTTACCGTTTAGATTAAGGAAAGTCTTATTTTTTTGTATATCAATATTTCAAATCGTTTTCGAAAGTAAAATTTCATTTTCTTTTCTTACTTAATAGCTCACTTATTAAATCCTTCGTATCCAAGGCTACGGCCGATTTTAATTGTTTTGATTTTAGAGCGCGATTAACGTCTTCTTTTACTCGACCTAAAACCCTTTGCGCCGGTATCACGGATTGAAAAAAATCCGTACTTCTTTCGGTTACTACCACAAATTTTACAAAAGATCTCTGCACATGCCCGTTTTTGTAAACCTGTTCGCTTGCAAATACGTTTCCGCGACCGGTCATTCCGGGGTCTTGTCTGTATTTGTATCTATTCCTGGTTACAAGTTTACCGTGCGCGTTTTCTTCCTTAAAAGAACCGGTCTTTATAATAACGGAATTGATCGAATTGTTTTTTGGAGAAACGGGAGTTTTATTTTCGTTTTTAGTGACCGGGACGATTACATAAGGACCGTTTTCACCCATACGTGCGCGACTTCCTCCGAGTAAAGCCGGACGCATATCGTAACGTCTTCTACCCCTTTCAATCACCGCCATATAATTGTATTTTCCCTTATTCGGATGAAAGACTTGATATCCTCCCGGAATTTTTTTAATTAAAATCCCACCTCCCCCGCCTGTACGGTTGGACATCGCCATTTTTCCCCACCAAGCGGGTTTTGCACTCAGTGTGTTGTGAGTCCAGGAGTCTTTTGCAGAAACCGCGATTTTTTCCAAAAGAAATCTTGTTCTTGGAAACTTTCCTTTTGCGTATAACGATTCGAAATTTGCCATTTAAAAAAAGGGTGATTACTCACCCTCTAAAGTAAGGAGAATAAACGTATTAGATAATTCTAAAGTCTTACGGGAACGTTCGTGAATACGTGGAACTTCTCGGGTGCTAACTCTTGAAGTGCGCTGTAGTTTTCGACGATTCCGACTCGCGTCCTTAATACACCTCCCGCACCGTAGGGAAATAAGGTTTTGGTATACGGAAGAAGCTCGGACAACACCAAAGTTCTTGTTTCGTCGCTTGACGACTTTGAGTTAAAATCTCCCTGAACCATAATTGTAGTACCGGGTAAATCCTCGTTAAGATCCTGAATAATCGTCGTAGCACCGACTAAGTTTCTTTCAACTGTCCGCATATACAGAAGTAGATTTGAATCCGGGGTCGTATCCCGAAGTATCACGTATCTTGTTTCCGGTATTCCACCGACTCCCGGTGTAATCGTAAGTTCCGAGGCACCTCCATTCGGAATCGAAACGTTTACCTCCGGACAAGCGGCCGAAAAGTGTCTTAGAGTCCCCGCGCAAACTCTGTAGTTGTAGTCTCCGACATACGAACCCGTAAATAACGAATTCGGAACGGAAGGAATTACGGATACTGAAAGGCTTGGTGTAGAAGGAGATTCCTTGTCGCTTGTCGCGCCTTCGACCATATTTCCGTTGTGATCGAGCCTTTGAGGTACTCCCCAACTATGACGGTCGAGCCAGATATCGTCGTCAAAAATAATCATATTGTCTTTAGCGTTCGAGTCCGCAACGCCATAGACGATATTGGAAAGAGAAGTGTTTGAAGGAGAATAACTGTTATTTTGCAAGACCATCCCGGAACCGTTACGATCAAAATTTTGGTCGTAGAGTGCTTTTGTGGACGGGTGCATTTTTACGTAGTTTACGAGACCGAAATATTTGGTCCTGACTTTGGAAGTCACATATTTCATTTGATCGATTGCGGGTAACGCACCCCTACAATCCGTAAAAAATTCTTTTCCTAGTTTTTTGGCGACCGTTTCAAAACCGTCCTGTTCGTTTCGGTTGTGTTTTTTATTTCCAAACCAAATACGTCTCATCTGATTCTCCATTGCGCGCCTGAGTGCGGCGTTGGATTGAATCAGTTCCGGGTCCTGGGCATTTGTTACCGTATCGACTACTTTATTAAAAGAGAATCCTTCCGCGCTGTAATTGACTTCGTTATACAGACGTTCTAGTTGTGCGTCTCGAAAACTAGGCTCTTCGGATTGTCCAATATTGGACGTATGGTACCACCCGCCACCGTGTGATTTGTAGCGGTTGTATTCTGCAAGCGTCTGAGTGATGGCTCTTCTCGGTACTTCTTTTAAAAACTTAAAGTCCTTGTCCGTGGACACCAAAGCGACTTCCACTTTGTCAAGTAGTTGCATGGAAAGCGTTGCACCCGAAGAATTAAAATCCACAAACGGAGCCGCGCCGTTTTGAGCCGTGTTTGCTTCGAACCCTTTTTTAATTTCGATTAATTGGTCTAGGGAATAAGGACCGATCATTTTAAAACCTCCTTATATTCGTTAAAGAATTTTTGGGCTCTCTCGGAAAGCTTCCAAGTGGATTGAAAATAGGAAACGTCCTCTAACTGACACTTACCGAGTTCGATTCCTTTAATGATTTTATTCGCTACATTGTCCCTTTCGCGAGCGTCCACCTGACCGTTTAGATTTGATTTTTGTATTTGAGTGGTTACGGGTGTTTTTGTATTTGCGGGTCGACAAGACACACTTCCGATTTCTGATTTTAAGGTTAGAAGTTCCGACTTTAGTTTCTGGTTATCTCGTGCGTTATCAAGCAGATGTTCGATTGCAGCGGCCAGTGTTTCCTGTCCTGATTTAAGTATTTCTAATGTATTTTGAATCTCTGAAATAAATTTTGATTTTTCGATTTCTTTTTTCTCCTCTTCCTCTTTTTTCTTTTTTTTGTCTTTTTCTTCCTTTTTCTTTTTTTCCTCAGATTCTTCTTCCTCTTCGCCATTTAAAGAATCCCCCAGTTCCGATTTAGAAACGGTTTCATCAGTCGTATCGTCAAAATACGCATCAATTACCTCCTCTGCAAAAGAAATGGCTTCGGCTTCTTCCAAGCCTTTCGAAACGGCCCACTCTTTTATTTTATCAGTTTTGGGTTCCACTTTTCCAGAATCGAGTAGGGTCGTCACAGTCGAGGCTAACGTCTGTAAATCCGATTCATTGATCGAGGATTTTGTTACGTTAGTCGTTAGTCTTTCTTTTAATCGCGAAATCGCGTCTTTTAACATTACGATTCTCCGTTTAGTTTTAAAAATAAAAGATCGGTAAAATTCTCTAAGTCTTCCCCTTCTAGATAGAATTCGTCCGAAAGAACGGAACGAATCCAAGAAGACCCGAGTTTTAATTCTTGAGTTTTAGTCCGGTTTGCAATATCGGAAAAGATTAAGTCTAAAAACTTGTCTTGTGTGTTCGGATCTGATAAAAAAAGTTTCGATAAAAAATCGAGTTTTCTTTCGATTCGAAACAGTCGGTCTAAACTTTCCGGGTTTTGTAAGTCCTCACTCGGAACGGGTAACGAACTTTTTTCAATATCGCGAAGTAGAACTGCACCCTTAATTAATTGTACGGCAGTGTCGGGGTTGTAGACTTCTTGAAGGGGAGCTATGGCGCATTTACGAAGTTGTATTTTTCGAATCGTTTTTCCTTGGTAGTCTTGGGGCCTTGCGTATCCCGAAACGGACGCACCCCATCCCATAAAACCGGCTTGGAGCCCTTTACTTATTTCTTCCGCAAATTTGTTTTCCGGGAATAGGCGTCCTTGGATATACAATCCGTCGTTTTTAATTCCTAAATTTTGTGGAAAATCGTCTTTGAATCCGATCCGTTCTACCCCTCCGATGATTGATTCAACTTTAGCTTTTTGTAAATTTACAAGTTCTGTCCCGGAAAGTTTCCCTTTGCTTCTTAAATCCTGAATTTCTTTGTCGATTAAGTCGGTTAGATGATTGTAATCAAAGTATCCTTGTGTGAGAAATTCACTTCTCATGTCGAGGTCTGCGTACGCGGACTTTAGGATTACTTCGCCCTGGAGGTCTTCTTTTTCGGAAGAAGCCCTAACCAGTATTTTGATCGCGCCGGTTCGTTCTTCGGGGCTAGCCTTTAGGATTTGGAACGGATGTAAAAACGCGGTCTCAAGCATCAAGACCTTGTTATCAAGAAAACTTAGTTATCGGACGGTGGGATTTTTTATTCTTTGGAAATAAATTCCCCTTTTAAAAAAAGATAAAGGACTTTGAAATAATTACAGTTGTAGGCGATTAAAAAGTAACCGTCTGGATGAATTTTAAGTTTTTTAATTAAAACCGCAAACAATCCGAATAAGATCCAGTTGCCTCTGAAATAATAACCCTGTACGGAAAGACCCATATAAAAAAGGTTATAAATCACACCCTCCTCGATTTCAAATTTGCGAACCATATTCTATATTGTTAAATTAGACGTTATGACTGCTTTTTCTTTTAAAAAAAGGGATAATTTTTTCTTTTAAATTTCAAGCGAAGTTTTTTTTAAAGAAATATCCAACACTAGCTATACCGGTATTCGGAATGTAAGTCCGAATACCGATTTTTTTCCAATTGGAACGTTTTTAGTTTTTAGTTATCCGAAAATATTAGAAAAACATTCAGTCTTCCTTTGCTACTTCCGTTCGGATTCCAATACACCCTGCACTGAGTTGTCGTTTTGATTAAATCAAATCCAAATCCCACGTAGATCCCTGCAACCGACAAATCTACGTTAAAACCGTCCATCCAAAGATCGGGAGACGTAGTACTTCCGACGGTAAGAATCGGAAAATCGTCAAAAGCCGTCTCGACTTTTACGAGTATTTGGAGAACTGTAGAATTGACCTGTAAATTTTCCCCTAAATTGTAGGTTCCGAGCGGACTTGAAAAATCGATTTCCACTTGGGATACGTTTAAAACTTTTTTTCTAGAATCGGAAAGCGTATCGTCGCTCGCAAAGGGTCCAAGAAAAGAAGACATTCAACTAATATTTTATTCGTTTTTTAATAGAATCGGGTTTTTAATTTTTTTTAACTTCTAAAATTACTTTCGTAGTTTGAAGAAGAAGGCCCCCATTTAAACGAAACGTTCGTATTTGCCTTTGCGCTACCGGGTGAAAATTCGTCCACTACGTCCGTGATATATCCGAATTTGCAAATTTCTTCTTCGGATATAGGGTACTTTTTGGAAGGATTAAAAAGGATTTGAAAGGGCATTCCGGGTCTTAGAGGAATAAAGGGAAGATCAAAAGATCCGTTCGTTATTTTTAATTCTTCCAAATCGCAAAAAATTCGAAATAACATATCCCGAATCCCGGAAAGTTCTTTCTTGTAGTTTTCTTTGTTTTTAGTTTTTAAGTTTTCTTCCTTAAAAATGAGTCCCGGAATTTTTACGTGTAAAAGTCTCGGTCCAAATATGGATCTGATTTTATCCGCGTATTTTGGTTCTGATAACACGGTACCGAATTGCTGGAATGTATTTTGAATTACGTGAACCCCTGATACCACGTTTTCCTCGTTTTCTTCGATTCTAAAGTTTTTTAAATCCTCTAGTAAAAACGTATATACCGCATCGATTCCGAAGTTTTTTAAATCCCTGTATTTACCGTCCTCTGAAAACATATAAAAGGGAGTCGGGCGAAAAACTACTTTTGATTCTTTACTACCGACTTCGTATTCTTCTAAGTGAGGAGATCCGATTTCTCCAAACGAAATCCCTTTTCCAAAAATTCCCTCTATCTCAAAAGTTTCCAACGGATCTACAAAAAGTTCATAGAGCGGTTCGCACAAATAGGAACGTAGAATCTCCCAAAAATTCACGTACTGTCCGATCGTAAAAGAGCTAATTACTTGGGATTCGTATACGAAAAACTCCGTGTATGCTTTTTTAGGTAAGAGTATCGACAAGGCCGCATTCGGATCTTGGGAAGTGGTCGGACGTAATACTGGATGATCCGCGAATCTTGTAACGTTCATAAGCTTACAAAAAAACTCGTCCCAAAAGTTCTTTAGAAGGTCTTTTAGTTGTCCTTGTAAAAAAACCTTAGCTGCACTTGTAATCACGCCCGCATACGATTCGCCGGTTCTTGTTTGGGGTGCGCCTTCCTCTCTTTGGTAGTCGATAAAAAAGTCTGTGTCCGTAAGTAAAGTCTCCATCGGAGTTATTTGTACGCTTACAAAACTTTTACCGTCGGGTGAATACTCAAGAGCCCTACTTTTTATCTTCCCTGCGTTTAGTTTTTTAAATCCGATCGTTTTCGTGCTTGGAGAAGAATTATCGTAGTACAAAAACACAAGACTTCTTACCCGAAATATATCCTTGAATTTTAAACTTTCCGGGTTTTCAATTTGAGAAAGCGGAAGCGGTTTTGTTTCTCCGTATTGAATTACGTATTCTTCTTGCAAGGGAATCGAAAGTGAAATCCCTCCTCGACCGGCACTTAAAGACCTGTGTGATTTGATTTGAGTGACATACTCAATCGGAAAAAAGATATTTTTAGAAGAACCGGGAAGATGGATTTCGAGTGCAAACGATTTCGGTGGGATCGATATGTCACTACGAGACGCAATCGAGATTTTTTCATCCTCTAACATACAAAAAAAGAAACCTTTATTTTTTAAATCGGAGGACTTGTTTTTGTAGGTGCTAAAGGCCCCGGGTTATACGTGTGGCCGTGATTGTTAAAGGACTTTTTAGAAGAGATTAGGTCTTTTTCCGATTCTATTTCCCCGCTTGCTTTGATTTTTCCTTTGACCTCCAAGTCCCCGGTGATTTTGGTTTTGGCCGTTATTTCTAAATCAGTAAAATTTAATTTTCCTTTCTTTTCTAAAAAATCAAATTCCAAAACGATACTTAAATCCGAGTCATACACTTCTATTTTATTCGTTGTTTGCCTGACACAATAACCGGATTCGTGAAAGTCGATGATATCCGTATTCGGATCTAAAAAGGAAAATTTCTTCCAAAACATACTTAAAGAATCAAACTCGCTGTCTTTTGTCGCAAACGGAAACGTTTTCGTTATCACGGGACTTCTAAATGACCCGCCGATGAATTCTAGAAGTACTAATTGATCTTTTTTTAATGAGAAGGCCCGTCCGTGCGCCTTCCCGTTTGAAAACAATGCGGGTCCGAAATACCTGACTTTTAAAAATTGTTCACCGAAAGTTGTCAGGACGTTCGCTCTAAATCTGGGAAAAACTTCCGTTACGGTTGCAAATACGGGAGGCGCAAAACGAGAATCCAAAGACTTTATTTTTTCTTGCCAGTCAAAAGAATCGTTTGTAAAGCTCCCACTCATACGGAAAGAATAACACTCCCTCCGGATATCGACTCCAATTGGAAATTAAAATAGAAAACATCCCCCTCCCCTACGGCCCCTAAAAATTTTGCGCTTTTAATTCTCGGATCGGACCGAAATTGATTTAAAAGATTTGTAATACTCCCTTTTTTAAAAATCTCATCCGGGTTTTCTCCCGGTAGGATCGGGTTTCCAAATTCGGACGCACCGATCAATGAACCTTGTACGATATCGATTAAATCCAACTTTTCATTGATTAACGTCTCATCCCCCTCGAGGAGACTTAAATCACCCGTGGGAGAGATTTCAATCCCTCGATTCGGATTTAGTCGTATATCACATCCGATGAGTGCGATTTCTAAATCCTTTGGACTTGGATTGTCCGGAAGGGTTGTGAATACGTTAGTGTTTGTTCCATACGGGATTTTAATCGCCCTTTTGGTTAAACTTGTCGTGTCTTGTGCGTTATTATATTTGGCAAGGGAAAGTCCGAGTTTTAAGTCTTTTAACTTTTTTTCGGCGATACTTTCCCAGGTATCTCCAGGGCTAACGTGGTATATTGAAAATTCGTTGTCAGTGGATGCAAGGTTTAGGGCCGCTTTTATTTCGATTAAAATTTCTTTGGAAGTTAAGACGAACTTGTATACGTCGTTTTCTATCCAAACGCTTAAATCCGCGTTCGGTTTTAGTGACATTGCCTCGATCGAACCTGAATCGTCTACGGAGATTAAAACTTGAGAAATTGAAGTAACTAGGGAATTGCAGTCGTTTGTAGCCGTATCTAAATTTTGTCTAAATTCGGCTTCATTTGAACGGGATTTTTTAGATGAAATATCAATTTGATCCGAAAGCTCATCCGAGTGTAATCCTCTTTTTTTGGTTTTTAGAGAGAGTTCTAATTTAGCGTTTTCGAATGTTTTTCTCGCAAGTTTTCCTTCTATACCAAACTGATCCTTCATTCTGTCCCAGGAGGTAAGTAGTCTTTTGGTGGAACTTGCAAACACCTGGATTCCTCTTGCAACTCCGAGTAACGCGCCCGATATTTTTAAAGGAAGGTTCACTAAATTTTCAATTTCGTTCATAAGGCCGGAAATCGTTCTAAACGCGTTAAAATTCGACCTCACTAACTGACTTGTAATTCTTGATTCCAGTTCTTTTACGACCACTAAACTTAAGGAATATTTGTAAGTGTTGGTATCGGATACCGATCTTGAAATCGTAAAGCCGTTACTTGGAATGACTACCTCTACGGTTCTATTTCTATCGTAGTCTCTGAATACGAAGGCGTGTGTTTTCCAGGTAAGTCTTTTTTCAAGGAACAGTTTTATGATACTCGACGCTTGCGGGTCGTTGGTCGTATATTCCACTCTTTCTAAATTTCGAGAGTAGTGGAGTAGGAACATAAAGTCCTGGAATTCCTGTAGGCCGCTACGAAACTCCCCTCCCCCGAGACTTAAATAACTGCTTCTCAACTTGTCGTAGTAACTTCCGATTTTATTTTTTAATATCGTTTTACCGGCTGAAAAAGCGGACTGTACAAATCCGGACCCCGATTCTCCCGGTATCGTAGATCTAGGTTTTTGGGGAAGTCCTAGGTGATAGATATGGAATTCGCCTTCTAGTTTAATTTCGTGATTGTCCGGTCCAAAGTCTACGACTACTACTCCGCCGAATGTTTTTTCTATGTTGGTTCTATTTTTAAAATTCTCCGTATACGACAGCGGACCGTTTACAAAAAAATATTCGTTTGAGTCCCCTTTCGTAATCGAGTATTTTCCGCTTTTTTCCTTTTCATAGAAGGCGAAAGAAAATACGTTTTGAGCCTCATACGTCGGTGCAAGGCTTCCTGAAAACCCCCCTCCCGTTACCGAATTAAATCCTGATGTTGCAAGACCCATGATTCCCACAAAAAAGAATCTAACACCCGCTTACGTGTATCGGTTTTTTTTCCGATACCTTTTTTTATGTTTAGTTTTAAGAACGTGGCTTACGTTCCCAAAACCGAACTTGAATACAAAATAGCGATTCAAAATTTCCTAATCTCTACGGGTTCTAGACTTTGTAACTTCAATCCGGGTTCTAGGATTTCCACTTGGATCGCGGCCATTGCCTCCGTTTTAGCCGAAGGCGATCTTAGAACCCTCAACGGTTTTGACTACTCGATCCGGGAAGGAATATATACAGCACTCGGGTTTTCAAGGCTTCCGGGTTTAAGATCGGTTGGTATCGTTCGAATCGAACACCAAGGCCATACATCTCCCGTTCCAATTCCGATTTTTACCCTCGATCTTTTCGGCCTTATGTACGAATCCGTTCTACCTACTTCCATCGAAGTGGGCCAAACCTTTGGTGAAATTGAAATTCGGGCCAAAGAGCCGGGTGTCGACTTTAATATTCGTAGGCTTTCGATCGATACGGAAGAAGGTCTCGGTACCTTAAATATTCAACTTCCTGCAAATACTCGGGTTTGGAATCCGAACGATTTTGCGGGAGGTACAAATAAAGAAAGCGAAGAAAATCGTCTTAAAAGATTTCGTAATTTTATCGTTTCTTTGGGTAGATCCACACCCCTCGGTATCTATACCGCTACGATTTCTATTCCAGGTATCGCCGGAGCGCAACTTACTACAAACGTAAACCCCTTTTCGGGTCAAAGGGAATTCGGTTGGATCAATTTGTATGTCTCAGACGGCACGTCAAATCCTCCGCAATCCCTCCTTGACTTCGTTCAAAAAACAATCGAAGGGGATTTACAAGACCCTGAAAATTTCCCCGGGTATGCGGCCGCTGGCACTTGGGTTTGTGTTTTTAAAATCCCGGTTCTTGGAATCTCGGTTAAATTTCATTTAGAAATATTAAATAATTCTCAAGTCTCAATCGATGACGCGATCTCGGTCGCAACAAACGCAATCACAACTTATCTCAACACCCTTCCGGTTGGTTTTGACGTTTTACTCAAACAAGTGGAAGGTACTATCCTTAAAAGTCATCCCGACTTTTACAAGGTAACGATCTTAGAACTCTACGGAAAACTTGCGACCGACCCCGTTCCAAATACGCCGCCGATTCCAAATGACGTTAGCGTTCCTCCCACGTTTCTTCCAAGAACCGGCGGTTCGTCTCTGGGCGTGATTTTGGGTTCCGCTTCCAAATCCGAACCCTCTTAAGATATATGGCTTTAAATAAACTTTTAGAAAGACTCCCTCAGTTTAACGAAACCGACCCTACGTTTAAAGAACTGTTCGGCGACAAGTCCCGTCCCGAGTATCTTCCGACAACGAACGTCAATGATATAAACGTAGGCGCGCTTTTTAATTCCGTTGAGTGGCATTTGAGGTATCAAGAACTTGCCACACACTGCGCGGTTTTGTCTAACACGGAAGGTCATTTCCTTAGAAAGTGGGCAGAGCTTCTAGGAATCGAGCGACCTTTGAATATGAATGATCCCGAGTTTGTAGGCTACATCCTAGGATACGTTCTTTCTAACGAACCTACGATTCCAAAAATCGGACAGATTTTTCAAAGGCCTGACTTTGCGGTTTTACGATGTAACGAACTCGGGTTTGCAACCGACGTATCGGCTAGTGATACCGGCCTTTTTCTTCCGGGTCCCGATACGAACTCGGTTTCGAGTATCGTCACACCCGACAGAGGTGTGAGTTACATTGTCGCCGAAAACCTTTCTTCTTTTAAAGACATTCAAATCACACAACTCAATCGAATTCTTGCGGCTGGCACCGCCGTTTTTCTTGGAGCTAAAAATGGAAACTGAAATCTTAATTTCCGGTAACGAAGTCAAAGTCTATTATCAAAATCTTTTTCAAAAAGTCACAGCAGAAGATTTTAACAGACTCTCGGGGGCTGAAAGTTCAAACTCGATCGTTCCGGCCTTACTTTCTGCGATCCTTGCAACGATCAACAGGGATTCGGATACAGCAATCGGTTTTGAAGTTTCCTTAACGGGTCCGAATACGATACAAGTGAGTTCCGGTATTTTTATAAGAACCGACTGCGTTTTTATCGTTCCCGCTTTAACTTTAACCCCTAATCCGAATTCGCGAGTCGGTATTTATGAAATTGCTCTAGAATCCTCTCTTACCGACGAAAAAGCGGTTCCTATTTTTAATTCAAGCGAAAGATTCCAACCTCAAACAAGGCCCACAAGAAAAACTTTCAGGTCCAGAGTTTTCGAACAATCCGTTAATTCCCAAAATCTTCCCTCTGTTTCTCCGAACCGAATCGGTTTGTTATCGTTTCAAAAAACAAGTGTCGGTGGTGTCATTTCAAACGTTACTCGCACTTTACCCGTCTATGACCCGAAACTGATCGGAATCGACGTGGAATTAAACCCCGGAATTTTAGACAACGAGTCTCTTGCCAGTGCGATCAACTGGATTTACGAACACCTTGAATCAAAGGATTTTTTAAAAACCACCCCCTCCCCCGGTTCTACAAGCAAGAACTGGAGGGTTAGAACTCAAGGTAATTTTTCCTATTGGAGCGATAACGAAGGAGCCACCTGGCTCCCTTTCGCATAACCCCGCCGAGTGGGCCTTCTTCTCCGGTAAGCGGAGCAAGCGGCCATTGGGTGGGGAATTTAGGTTCGAATCGTTACGACGTTTTTCCAAAAGGCTCTTACACTATCGGAGACACTTGGTACGTTGTGGACGCTCATCTTGATTACGGTTATTCGGTTACGGACTGCAATCAATGCGGTGGTAGCGATTCCTGTTTTCAAAAAGGGCCTTGGTTTGATTGTCTTCCTTGTCCCGGCGGCTATTCCAGAAGTGTCAGTATTAATCTTTGCTGGGTGGGTGGCACCACCTTTGTTTGGTGTTGCACCACTACGTGTTGTATTCACACATGCAACTCTTGTTATATTCCGGACTGGTATACTCGTTACAGAGTTTTTCGTTATGAATTTTTTCAGTGGAAACCGGTCACGACTTACCTCGTTCACGGTAGGTATTGGAGTTAAAAAAGTATGATTAAAAAGGAAAGTGATTTTTCTAAAAAACGTTTGGAGACTTGTTTGTCCTGTCCTTTAATTTTAAAGGGGTTTTTGTCGGAGCAGTGTAGCGTGTGTGGTTGTTTTGTGCGTCTCAAAACAAAATTAAAATCAGAGTCTTGTCCGATTTTTAGGTGGTAGATTAGTATATGAGTTGTTGCGGAGGTACAAAAACAATGAATCAAGATTTAATTTTTCAACAGATCGGTCAACTTAGCCAAATTGCAAGAAACAAAGGACGATCGGAAAGCGAGGCGGCCAGTGACGCCTACAACTTTGTGCGGGGACTTCTTTTTCGCGCAAACGAACTTTTTAAAAAATACCCCACTTCTAACAAAGACCTTCTTTTTCACCAAATGTCAACGCAAGGGCTTACCCTTTTCCATACAAACGACAATCAGGAAGAAATCTTAGACCTTGTTTCCAAGTCAGTCTCCTCTTATGCGGATATGTCGAGATCTTTGGCGGAAGAATTCTCTAAATAATAGATCTTCAAATTTTAAAAGGTTTAACGTCATTTTTCGTGACCCATTTTCCGAGTTTTTTTCTCTTTTTTTTAAAATTGGAAAAAAGAAATCGGGACTGTTTTTTTATTCACTAAGTCTTGCTGTTTTCGGGCCTTGAATTCGTTCTTTTTATTTACAGAAATCCCAAAATAGAATATTAAGGTTTTAGAAACGTTGTGGATACTTTTATTTATGCGTTAAATTCGGAATCTAAATTTTCAATCGGTCCTAAAATTAATTTGATCCCCTTCGGGTTTCCGGACTCTAGCGATATCCACGATTTAAAAGATATCCAAAAAGGACTTTTTAAAGGTCGGTTTCTAGTTTTGATCGGACTCAGTAAAACGTACGGCTTTAAAAACGAGCATAACTTAAATTACAATCGGTCCGTAGTTTTAGAGGATCTTACTCTCTGGGTTCGTAGTAAAAACGAAAACGAACGGTTTTTTATGTGTTCCGACTTTTTAATCAATTCGAGAACCCCTTTCCAAAACTTCGTTCTTTTTTTAAAAGACTTTTAAGTTTCGTTCTCTTTTTGCTGTAAAAACTTCTCATAGTCCCCGAGTAAATCCTCTTTGATTACAAATTCCAAAAGCCTGTCTCGGTCTACAAACGTCCTATCTATATTTTGCCATATTTCATCAAATACGGAGTGTGTAAGTTTTTGAAAATACAACCCTTCCGTAAGTAAGGCTCTATTTCGAAGCACTTCCGGATGATGTCTGAAAGATTTACTCAAAAAAAATTACTCTTTTTTCCTTTTACTTGTTTTTGGAAGTATCGGGAAAGTTAGATTTCCACTTTCTTTCCTTTTGAAAGTTCTAGGGTTTTTTTAATTTTTTGTAAAAAACCTTTTGCAAATAGTAGAGGTGTACTCGATTCGTTTTCGATCTCTTTCAATTTACTTTGAATCGAATTCTTTATTAAAGTCAAATCCTGGATTATGACTCCAAGTCTTCCGAGTACAGAAGACGATTCCACGCCTTTGTCCGCGCTAAGTGCGAGTGAGGCCGCTAGCTCCTTTACAACCTGTGGATTTAGGGAAGTGATATTGTCGCCAAGCGGCCTTTGTATGCTTTTGGTTAATCCGTCGAGCATGACCTCAAGCATCTTTTTATTTGCGGACGCTTTCTCTTTGGAAACGTTCTTTAGTGCCTCTTTTTGTATATCCGTCGCTACGTAATCAAAATCAAAATTTTCTAATTCTCCACTTTGTAATTCTTTGATATAGTTTTGGAGTACGCTTGCACCCCTACTTCCGTATTTGGACCTATTTTCAGCGTACCACTTAAACGCTCTGATTTGCATTGTGTGAGAGGGTTTGTCGTTTGCATCTTTTGCGTTCATCCCTATCACCTCTGCAATTCCAAGAGGCAAAGATCTGTCTTTTTTGTGTACGAGTGCAAATAACTCAGGTGATAAATTATTGAGTGCTAACCTTTTATTTACTTCCCCGACTTTGATTCCTAGTTCTTCCGAGATTTTTTTTACGTCCCATCCGTTTTTTACCATTTCCCCGTAGGCTTTGGCTTCGTCGGTTGCGAGTACGTTTCGTCTGTGATTTTCTGAAATTTGTGCAACCAGCCGATCGTTTTTAGACGCGAAATTTTTTTCGACTACCGGTATTTCGATATTTTGCGACAAATGCCCTTCTTCGATTAGCTCACGCACCGCTTCGTATCTGTGGTGACCGGCAACAACGGTCCACTTTCCTTCTTTTAAATCGACCGACAAAGGAAAGCTCGGATCGTATCCATTTTTTTTTATTTTAATTTTTAAAGTTTCGATTTGATTGCGATCGTAGTCTTTTTTTGCCGTATATTGTTCGATGACTCTTATTTGTGAAAAGGGAAGTTTTGTCGGATGAGTATTTCCTTTTTTTGGTTTTTCTTCTATTTTCTTTTTCGGGTGTTTTTTAATTTTTGTTTCTTCGGGTGTTCTTTTCTCTCTCTTTTTTGGGAGTGTAATCCAACCGCTTTCCGTTTTTTTATGCATCCGCCCGTCATTCCATTCTTCTTCGGTTCCGATTAAATCGGGCGGCCTGCCTACATCCGCTTTTTGTAGGTTTGAGATTAGATGCGTGGATTTTTTTACTTCTAAAAGAAGACTTTTGTAGACGGACTCTTCCTCCATTTCTCCATACTCTTCTTTTTGAAAGAGTTTGTTTTGTGGAGTGTTTATGTTTTTTAGTGTGCTTCTTAAATGAGAGAGTTTTGATTTTAAAAATTCTATTTTAGGATTTTTTAATTCTTTTTTGGTGTTTTCGGTTTTTAACCACTCCTTAAACTCTCCTACGGTTAATTTGACGATACTACCGAACCCCTTCCAATTTTTCGGATAGTTTTTTATATATCCGTTTCTGGCCGATTTTTCGTCGTGAAACCCAAGCATTACCTTGTGTTCGTCGAAATTTCCCTCCTTGTCTTTCTGATTGATTACGAATACGACCCTTGATTCTTTGTCGGGTCCGACAAATACGTCTACATGGTCGCCGTCTGTTTTTTTTATGTATCCATAGTCGTTATGGATTTTGTTTCTCCATTTTTTTCCGTGGGAGTCGGTTCCTTCTCTATATGTCCCCTTTTTATTTTCGATTCTGATTTCAATCCCTTGGAGATACGTTTTTTTGTAGTTGCCCTGCCTTTTTTGTCCGGGTAGTAGCTTTGATTTTTGAATTTCTTCTTTTTGTTCTGGGGTTTGGACTGCTTTTGATTTTTCTTTTAGATAGTTTGAAAGATAGGAGGCTTTGAGTGTTTTAAATTCTTTTGACAGTTGGATACAGGCCCCTTCCGACAAAGTTTTAGAGGAATGTTTTAGTACCTTTAAAAACCCTTCTTTTAATAGTGAGTTTAGTTCTTCTTCGTGTGAGTCCGGCCCATCACTCATCGCCATTTCCTGCCAAGACGGATTTTCTTTCGTCATTGCCAGGTGAATTTTATCTAAGATTATTTCTGCGAGTTCGGAAGTGATATCTTCTTTTTCTAATTCTTCCAAGTCTCTTATTCGTTATTTGCGGGGGTTAGGATCTTTATTTCATAGAGCTCTTTTTTTAGGGCTTGTAATTGGCCTGAGTCCAGTGATTTTACAAACCCTTTAAAACTTCCCGCTTGAAACGAGATTCCAAACGGCAATAGAAGGACTATAGGATTTACTTTGTGTAACAAACGAAAGGGTTTTACGACTCTCTCCTCAATTCTTTTTAATACACCGCTTAGATCCTTAATTTCTTTTTGGTTGTAGTGTAGAATCATCAACTGTCCCGGCACTTCGGTTCTAAATTTGATTTTGTGTCTCCAGATACTCCAGGCAAGTTTCATCATCCCGATTAGATACATTGGAAAGAGTGCGTTTAATTTTAGGGTTTCTATGAATTTGGATTCTTGATTTTTCATTTTCAAGAAAGTGTGCGTTTTTTCTTTAAAGGTTTTAAACTTCCAATCCGCTTTTAGTTTTAGTTCCATTTGTTTTTTCCTTACTTTTAAGTACGTGTGTTTAAATTCGATATCGGTTTTAGTTTAAATATTTTCGGCTTTTCCCTGTCTTCCCCGCTTCCGCCTTCGATAAAGCCGGAGATTCGAAAGCTCGGGTGATAGTCATAAATTACACTATATCCGTTTTTCGGTTTATCGGTGATCCATTTGATTTTGGAATCTCCGAATATTACAAAGTCCTTTCCTAATTCGTGGGTTTTTAGTCCCGTTTTTTCTTTCGTAAGTATTTTTTCTACGCGGGTTATGGGAGAATAGGAGAGTATGTCATTGCTTGACGATTGCCAAGGGACGTATTCGCTAAACCTAAGCGTTGAGGAAAGTAGCGTGATAATGTCCCCTTGTCCGACATTGTATCCGGCTCCGATTACGGCCATTATTTCGCCCTCTTGGAAAGTAATCTGACTTCTATCAAAAATCCTGCGTGCATCGGTATCCACTCGATACGTTTTGTATCCGACTTTTACCGGATTGAAAAAAAGGATTTTTAATCTGTAGAGTCCATTGACCCTTTTTGGAAATACCACCGAATTGAGTGTAAAGCTTGAGTGTTCTATGAGTTCCGGTTCTTTGCCTTCCTCTATTTTAAAAACTTCTTTTACTCCGACGATTGCGCCTAACGGTATTTTTGGAAATAGGACGTATTCGTTTTCTCCGTATCCCTCTACACAAATCTCTTCGAGCATCGATACTTTGTAATGTAGCAGTACGCTATTCCAATATTTTAATGTCTCTTCGACTTCGATGTACTCATCACATATCCTTTTTACATTCAGTTTTTTTTGTGTTTCTCTTGAGATGAGTACCGCATTTTTTACTTCCGTTATGGGCGCATACCGGGTATATATTTTATTTCCCTCTATCTTCCAACTCAGTTCCTCGGTTATTTCTAGTTCCTCTTGGAAAGTCCGAATCATTCCTTCAAAACAATATTTACAATCGGGAACTCTCTCCTCCCCCGGACAGGGGCAGGGGGTTAGTCTGTACCAAAGACAAGATTCCCCCCGCCTTTCAATCATTTCCTCATTGGTTAGAGGAGTGAGTACGTTCGGTTTGGTTGTGATCGAAAAGGGGGTGTTTCCCCCTCTACCGCTTTTTTTCAAAGTCTTTTGACCCGAGTCGCCTGGGTCACATACTCAAATCGTTTTTTGTCGTACCCGCGCCTCAGTTCAAATGTGACCGGTAGGCCGTGAATAATCTCTTCGTCTTTGATACTCGAATATTTCGCGTTAAAAAAATATTCTTTTCCGTTCGATTCTACAAATCCGTAGCCTCCTTTGTTTAAGGTTCGGTTCCAAGGGATGTAACGGGTTATTTTTCCGGTTAAATTGTTTTTAGTTTCCAATCGATGTATTTTATGAGCCAAGATTCTTTATTTGAATCTTCGCTACACGTAGGTTCCTCCCAGACCCCTACTCTAAATACTCCGGATTTTTTTATCGGACCATACATTCTTTCTAACTGTATCCATTCCTCGTTGGCCTCCGCGTTTTGCTCATATATGTAATCGGTTCGAAGCCTTGCCTTTGCATCCCTTAACCTTCCCTCCCGAAATATTTCACCGATTTCGTCGTCGTCCTCTTTCTCTTCTTTTTCAATGTCTATATATTCGTATTCGTGGGAACAATTCGGATGAACCGGACAACAGAGTCTATATTTAGAATATTTTAAATTTCCGTTACTTTTTGCGGGCCATACCGCGATTTCTGTGATCGAATCACCGCTAAACTTGTCTTCACCTAAGTATTTTAGTCCCAGGTTTTGCATATACTGAGGGTCTTTTAAGTGTTCTTCGGAAGGAAATACGCGGGCGACTTGTCCTAAAAATTCAAGGCATTTGTCGCAAGATACAGGTGCTTTATTCGTCTCTTGCAAGTTGGGTTAGTAATTTCCTCCGCCAAACCTTACATACGTTGGAGTTTGTTTTTCGTTTGCGAGATAGAGTAATTTGCCGTTATTAAAATTGATTGAGACTTCCGTATATGCAAATCTTCTCATATCCCGGTTTAAATGTCTTATGACGAGTTCTTCATACTCTTTTTCTCTTTCTCCTCTTTCTTCCGCGCTGATTCCTTCTTCAAATAACCCGAGGGCCTCTTGTATTTTAGTATCGTCTGGTGATATCATTAAACTCTGTATCTCTTCTAACCCCGCGTTATTTGCGATCGCCGCCGCGATTTGTTCCCTATACATTTTTGTGATTAATTCATGCGCCTTACCTTTTCTTTCTCCGTTCTCGTCGTATACCGCAAGCCACTCTGCTCCGCGCGCCTGTGCATAGAGTAGTCCATAGGTTTGTTCTTTTGTGAGTCCTAACTCCTCTTCGAGTACTTCTATATCCTCAAGTCCCGGTAAATTGTGGGTGGTTGCAACTTCTGAAAATTCAGGGATAGTCATTTCTTTTAAGTCACTCGCGTCTTCCCCTTCACCGATTAAATACTCTGCAATGTATCCGAGAATGGACGCTTTGTTTCTTTCTTTCAGGTATACCCGGTTCCAGTTTTGCGCTAAAAAATCAAATATCTCCCGGTCAACTTCTTCTAAGTCTTCTCGGTTTATGACACCTTCCGGAAATTCAAGCCGATTCGTTTTTTTTGTAAGATACGAATAGTCTTTTGTAGGATCGGGAGTTACCAAAAGTGTTCTCGGTAAATAGGTTCGCCTTACGAGAAGTTCTCCAAAATACCTCCGTCTTAAAACTCCCATCACGTCGGACCAAAGTGATTTTTGAATTTTTATATCGTATATTTGATTCGGTTTTCCGAGTAATTCAAATTGTAGGGATAGTAAATAGTAGCTCCAAGCGTAGGAGAGTTCGCGAACTACCCTGTATTCCGATAGCGGGGATTCCCGTTTCAATTTTCTTCCCTTTTCTCTTTTAGTAGTTTGGACGCCTTCCAAAATAGGATATGGAGTACCGTTTCTTTGTCGTTTTGGTTTGTTACCGAGGAACACACACTGTCAAATAGGATTTGTCTATCTCTTGAAGATAGTCTTCCGATTCTTTTGGCAAACTCGGTATCGTTTGTTTCCTCCGTTCTAATTTTTCCCGTTTCCCTAAGTAGTCTTATGGCCTTTGTAAAAATTAAATGTAATACCGTATCCCGAGTTTGGTTGTTTATCACCGATGAATGTAGACTGTCGTAGAGTGTTTGTTTTTGTTTTTCATCTAGGCTTAATATTTCTCTGATTAGGTCCGTTTCTTCTTCTTGCACTTTAATTTTTTTCCTTTCATCCCAAATCTTTTTAATCCTATTATACGATATTTTTGTTCTATCGGAAAAAACGCCTTGCCCCCTTTTTATTTTCTATACGTAAACGAATTCGGATCGATTCCAAAACTTTTGAGCCTTTGCATTCGTATCTCTTCCACGCCCGTAACTTTTTTTGCCTCGATTGCAGTTCTTACGCTTTCTAAATTCGAGGTTACGATTCTATTTTTCCTTCCCACAATTTTAAGCGCGATATACCGTAACGCATCCATCGCGTGGTCGTGGTTTTTAATCGGATTCTCTTTTGCGTTTTTGCCGTCTTTTGGTTCTTCCCAGGAATAGATCGAAAACTCTTCTATCGTATGGACACACGTTCTAAATATCTTCAACTTAACTCCTTTTTTTCCCGAAAGGAGTTCGAACAATGCTTGTATCCCGGTTGTGACGTCCTTATCAGCCGCAAGCGTTAAATACCCGCACTCCGCCATCGTCGCCCTGTCCTCCGCGTCATGGTCGGCTACGATATACAAATTCGGTTTTCGTTTTGTTTTTAGGATTTCACAGTGCGCCCTTACCGTTTTTGAAGTCTCGTAGTGTTCATCCGCTAAATACCAAGTTTCATTCGATTTGTCATAGTAGAGCCAAAGAAATACGAACGGATTTGTGTATCCGAAGTCAACGGCTCCCGCACAGTCCCAAGTTTTTGGGATTTCAAACGGTTCTACGATTGCTTGTTCGTAATTCGGATATACAAGTCCCTCCACGTCTACCCACTGTCCGAGATACAATCTTTCGCGCTCTACCCCGGTAAGTTCGCCCAGGATCTGTTTATACTCATCCGTTATATACGGATTGTCGAGCGGTGTCCAGTGACGCCTTGTCATTCGTTTTAGTCTGTGGTGTGGTAAAGCTTTTCCGGTTTCGGGGTCTTGTCTTAATACAAAATATTTATAGATCCAGTGAAATCGGTTTCTTGGGTTACAATCCACAAGAAACTTGTTTGTGAGTTCTGGTCTCACATACGAAATTCTTGATTTAATTTTTTGGAATGTTGCGTATGATATTTGGGTCGCTTCGTTGATAAAGATGGTGTTGAACTCGGTCCCCATGATCTTTTCTACTCGGTCTGAATCGTCTAGTCCAGCTCCGTAGATTTCAGATCCGTTTGAAAAACTGATTACGTGATCGGACTCGTTGATCGTATAATCTCGGTTTTTTACAAAACCCATCTGCTTTAGGCATGGAAGCAAGGTTTGTTTCCATACCGACATTCGTAAATGATTGAGTCTGTAACGTGCGATTAGGTGACGGGACTCGGGGGATATCCAAGCGCGCGATATGATCGCTTTTATGACAAGGTAGGTTTTTCCGCTACGCGCTCCTCCGTCGTAACATATCTCCGTTACCTCATGACTTGACCAGTCTTCGTCAAGGGCTTGGGATTGTTTTTTTGAAAATAAATTACTACGAGATACTTCAAGAATTTTCGGTTTGGATATATTTCTTGTTAGTAGTTTCTTTTTCCCCACCCATCACGCGCCCGCCGATTAACTTTTCTACGCTTCCGGGTTTTTCTCCCACCCCCGTTACGATCTGAATCGTCACCTGGCTTTCCACTTCTTCTAAAGAAGAGTTTTGGTGTATAGTATCTGTGAGTCCGAGGGATCGGAGAAGTTCCTTGACGAGTATATTTCTTGCTTTGATTAAAACGGATAGTTCTAGGTTCGTTGTATTTGGATCTAAGATCTTTTCTTTGAATAGATTTAAGTACAGAGTAGCCTCCGTATTCATTCTAGAGAGCAAATTAGTCGAATTTGTGAGGATTTTAAAGTCCATTTTTTTCCTCACTTTTCCTCGAATTTCCTCACGTTCATTTTTCCATGAATTTCTTAGTATAAGGTTGTCTAACGTTTTGTAGTCGATTTTGTATTTGTTACATATCAGTCTTCTTTTGGTTCCTTGAACGAAATCCATTCTGATTTTTTCTATTTCTTTTAACGAAATGGATTTGGAATCTTTCTTTTTTACCTCCTTTTCTTTGTCCGTTTTCTTGATGGTTTTTTTCTTTTTGGGCGGCATACATTTCGAATTCTTTCGAACTTTAAAAAAGGATTGTTGGTTCTCGTTTTTGTTTAAGAGACAGTCCTGAGTTCCCATTCCTCTAAATTGTTTTTGGCCTCAAGGCAAGACCTGATATCCAAATCGATTCCGAGGAAACTTCTTCCTTGTCTTAAAGCCGCCTTCCCGACCGTTCCTTCCCCGACAAACGGATCGAGTACCGATCCGTTTAAAGGACTTCCCGCTAATATACAAATCTCAAACAATTCCTCGGGTCCGACCGCCGTGTGTCTTGTCCGGCTATTCGGTGTCTGGATTTGCCAGACACTTCGTCTTGTGGCTGTTAAATCAAAATTTTTAATTTTGTTCTCTATTATCCTTTTTTTAAGTTCGGAGGGATTTTCTGCGTTTGTTTCTTCGTAATTTTTTAGGCCGTTTGACTTTTCTTTTCCGTCTTCTGTGGCTAACATTGTTTTTAGTAAGGCTTGTGGATTTTTATTTTCGTTGTGGGTATTCGATGACGGAACCGATACGATTTTAGAATTGAAATAGTATTCTTTTAAATCTTTTACAAAAAACAATACGTACTCGTGGGAAAGTGTGAATCGCCTTCTTACCGATTCCGGTTTACACGACCCTATATTTCCCGTTTTAGTCGTGATTGATTTCGCCCATATAATTTCTTGTATGTAATGATACCCTATACCTTCCATCATCTCGACAAAGTGGAAAGGCACTTTCAGCGTTCGTCCGCGTCTAAACGTATCCCCAAGATTTACAAAGATTGTCGAACTCTCCTTTAGCAATTTTTTAGATTGCAAAAATACTTCTCTCAAACTTCCTAAATAGTCCACTTGATTCCCCTCTCTCCCGATCTCTAAAGGTAGAAGAGGATTCGATACGTCTAAGTAATTTCGTTTTTGAAAATAAGGGGGAGACGTTACAATACAATCAAATTGTTGTGTTGGATTTTTTAACGTTAAATTTTTTAATATTTGAAAAGAATCTCCGTGTAATATTTCGAAACTCATGCGATTTTTTCCTGACAGTAAATTGCAATCGTTTCGAATAATCTTTTGGGACAACTCCACTTCCCCGCTTCCAGTTCCGCTAGATACGACTGTGAGTATCCTATTGCCTGGGATAACTGGAACTGTGTTAATCCCGCATCCATTCTTAACTGTTTGATCCTGGTTGCGGTTTCCGAATTTTCGGGTTTATAGGTTTTGTCAAACCAAGGCGATCTGGCCGCACTTGCACTTTCTTTTAAAACCTCCTTTAATTTTCCCCTCCACTCGTATTTGAGATTTTTTCCAGATACGATTAAAAGAAAACTTCCGTCTGTGAGCCCGGTTAGACTTAATACCAAGCCTTTGATTTTTTTCTTTGACCACAGCTCGCTTAATTCTTCTATACTTTCTTCTTTTTTTACTCCCGTTTTTAATTTTTTTAGATCCGAGTAAACCGTAGTTTTGGATATTCCCGTTAGAAAAGATACTTCTTCTATTCTGTTTTTTTTAATTTCAGGGGTTAATAGATCCGGACAGTAAGCCTTATATATTTTGATTCTTTGTTTGTGGCCGATTTGAGTTCTTAATATTTTCCTAGATATCATAAACCCGAGTTCGTCTTTCGGGTTTACGATATATCCGTCTATTGCAGTCCATCCGAGGAGTGTAACCGCGTGGATTCTATTTTCTCCGGACAAACAATGATACTCGCCTTTTTCTTTGTCATATCTTACGGAAATCGGTTCATGTAGTCCGATTCTTCTTATATTCTCCGCGAGTTCGGTTATATACCTCTCTGGTTTCTCTTCGAAGAGTTCTTTTTTTCTCGTATCAAATACGATTTTTTTTAGTTCTATTTTTGTGAGTTTTAGTTGGTTTCCAATATTTCTAACTTTTTCTTCTTTCATCCTTCCTGGATACTTCCCCTTGTACAAAAAGGTCCATTCCTGTTTTTTTTATTCGTTAGAAATATTAAGGACTGTCTATTGACTTTAAATTTTCTTTTGTTTTGGTTGAAAGGCGGGTTATTTTTTGTTTATTGTATTCGAATATTTTAATGATGTCTTTTTTTAAAAAGATGCGGGGTTCTTTTTATTTTTTCCCGCCTTTTTAGTTAGGTTCTTTTTTTTCTTTAATCTTTTTTCTCCTTTTTTTAAGCGGCGATCAAATTCCCGTTTCGCCATATTTTAGTTTTTACGGGCCGGTATTTGCTCTTTTCGGAATATACGTATTTTTGTACGGAGTATTCCACCCCCTCGGGTGCAGTCTCTTGCAAGTGTGTAGCTTCCTCGATCGCTTTTTTGCGAGCGTCCTTGCCTTTAAAGCTTTGTCCGATCGCTCCCCAAAGTCTTGGAGAGTTTTCGGTCGGCTGCATGTGTTTGTAAATATGGTATTCCTCTCTAATTCTTTCCATACCTGTAACACTCTTTTTATTGAACGTCGTTTTGTTTGTGCCTTCGATTTCTTCTTTGTGCGTCAAGGAACCGAATCGCGTCATACCGATCTACATACAATATTTCTCCGTCTTTAATTTTTACGAAAAAGGTCTCTCCGTCTTTTAACGACTTTTGTATATACGCGTTTTCTTTTTGTATCGTTTTCAATTTTTCTTCTTTGGTGTTTTGTTCAAGTACGCTATTCATGCGATTTTTTCTCCCATTTTGATTTCTATCTGATTTTCAATTTTCGGTATTTCCGCATTCGACGCTTTTTGCAAATGGGGGGAAATTTGCGAAAAATACTTGTCATACAAGATTTTCTTTGTTCCTTCAAATTTTGCCGGGTCTCTATTCGTTTCGAAATACTCTTGGGTTGTTTTTGGGAGTTTTGCTCTTCCCCACTCCAAAAAGATTTCATAGGGATCGGTGATTGCTATTTTTAGCTTAAATTGTTTTTCTTTTTTCTCTTCTTTCGGTTTCTCTTTTTTTTCATTTTCTTCGTTCACTTTTTTGTTTTTAAAGATTTGGACTTTTTTTTCCCTTTCAAATAACCTCGACCAGTATTTTGAAATCGTCTCGGGGCTTACCGGTTGATTGTTCCAAAATTTCACATCTTCTTTTCTGAGTGTTGTGAGTAAGTTCACTTTCGATTCGATTAAACTCCAGTCGCCTTGAGAAGTTTTGTACAACCACTCCAATGCTTTTAATTCCGAGTGCGGTTCTCCCATATAGCCTCCGTGATTTTGTTTGTAGATCTTTTGAAAGGATTCCAACCAACTTTCGGGATAGCTGTTTTGTGGTTTGGATTTTGTTTTTTCCAGGCCCGGCTTTTGCGGGTGCGGGGTGGGTTCGTTCTCTCTAGTAGTTTTTGTTTTTAGTTTTTGGTTTAAGAGTACTTGGTTTGTTAGTTCTTGGTCTTTAGTATTTAGTAGGGGTCGGTTTTCCACGACAGGTAAATCCACTCCCGGTTTTTCGGGGTGTGGTAAATCCAGAAGTGGTATTTCCACTCCTAGTTTTTCCAGGTGTGGTGTTTTTTCTTCCGCTTCTTCGGATTCAAATAGGGTTGGTTCTAATCTTGGATCGATTCCCTTTTTCTTTTTAGCTGTTTTCGGTGGTGCAGATACTTCTGGCTTTTTTGTTTCTTCAAAAAAATACCATCCGGACAGATATCTTCCGGTTTGTGGGTCTCTTTCTTTTCGATATTCTGCGTATCCGAAATGCGCGAGTGTTCGAAACCCGTTTGCAGTCGCGCTTTCGCTATCCGAGGAGTGCATACTAACTTCTTTCGGATTTGCTTTCCAGTCCGGGGGAAGTTGTAAAAGAAAAGTTAGGAGTCCTTTTTCTTTCCATCCGAGTCTTTTATCCCTCAGATATTTATTGTCTACTACGGTGAAATTATTTGTTTTCTCCGTATGAAAAATTCGCTCTGTCGTCGATTTCATAATACAAAATCCTCAAGCGACTTCTTCTTCGAGTTTTCCGGAGGCGACTTTGCAGTAGGTTGAAAATGATATTTCAGTTCCTTTTTTGCCGGTTTCTTTCCAGGTGTGTTCTATATATTTTAGGATCTTTTCGGCTACGTCTATCGAGTAGGTGTAGTAGAATAGATTTCGTTTGTGTGTGAACTGTAATCCAAACCCCTCCCCGATGAGTATCTCAAGGTCCGGAATTTTTAGACTTTCATAAATGTCGTTGTCGTTTGGTAGTTTTCTCCAGTGGTTTCTAAATAGGATCAACTCCAGCCTTGTTTTTTGGGTTTCGTTTTTCTCGTGTGTTAGGACAGGTTTTCTTAATGTTTCCAACGTCATTTCCTAGGAATAATTTTCTTTTTTTCGCATATTTTTTATTAATCCGTCTTAGGATTTCGGTTTGAGTTTGGCGTCTAAATCGATATCGGAAAATTTCTATTCCGAAAAATAGTACGCCGGTAATTATCGTTATCAAGGTTATCCAATCCATTTTATCTTTTTTCTCCTTGCTCCTTCCTATTCTCGTTTAAGTTCTTCCAGATACTTCAAATGTTCTTCGATTAGCCAATCCGCACCCCACGCGCGCGTCGGATGTTCGAAGACAACTTCCTTTGTTTTTTGTTCGTATACTTCGTAGTTTACACTCCCCTCCCCTATCGGGCTTATCCTATATTTTTCTAAAGGGTCCACTTTTTGTTTGTTTTAGTGTCCAAACTATTTCATTTTAGCCAGGCACATTACAGTTTCGGAATATCTTGGCTCTTCTTTCATTTTTTACTGCTTGTCCCAAAGCGAGGGTTTGGTATTTTTGTTTCGTATTTTACGTATTTTTTTCGACTAATTCAATTGTATTCGGGATATATATTATATTTATTGAATGGACAAAGACCATGTTTAGAGGCTTTTTTCTCGTTCTTTTTGAAAGGCGGTCCGCTTGCAAAGTGGACTAACGTTACAATTTGTATCAAAAACACATCGTTTTCCATTTCTTTACTTTTTTCCTGTGGTATACACAGTAGAAGTAGATATTTGCCATAAAGTCCCAATATGGGACTTAGTAAAGTCAAAAAAATCCCAAAAAGAGACTATTTCATGAAATCAAAATTACAGTCAAAAAGCGAGCGGTTTGATGCGATCCGTAAAGATTTGAAGCTCAATGTACCGAAAATGGCTAAATTTTTAGGTGTTGGACGGAGTACTTATTTTAGATATCGAAGCGGTGAAACCGAGTTACCTGAAAGTAGTCGTGTAATTTTTAGACTTTCGGGTTACGACGACAATTGGATAGATTCCGGATTTGGTAAAATGAAATTAGAGGATTCCGAACATTTGGTCGAAATGCAGAAAAAATTGAAATTACTTATGAAGCTCGACACTTTCGAAATTCTCCCCTATATCGAAAGGCTCCCGGAGGATCTTTCTCATGAACGCAAGAAACAACTGAAGGATTTTTTTGCATTTTTTCTATCTCAATCATAATATTAACGCATACTTTTTCCAACGATTTTTCCAACGCCTCCCCTCTCAAAGCTTCGCTTAAAAATATTTTTATTTTTTCTCTGATTTCTTGTTTGAGTCTTTCATTTTGTCCGGCTTCCATTTTTTATTTCCTCACTTATCTCCCTAATTTTTATTTATTTCGTTAGGGTCAATGATCATGCGAGTCGATAGTTTTACCGGTTGATAATTTGGTTAATGTTGAGGTTTAAGAAATATATTTTTTGATAAGCTTATAGGCCGTACATAAAACTCACATTATTATTCCTATATTTTTGTTTAGGACATCCGGATGCACTTTTGTTCTCGAACATTTTTCCGGTTTCATAAAATTCTTATTTTCTATATTATGTCTCTTTGATAAATTTGCAACATGGCTGTTTTTGTAATAAGCAACCCAAAAGGTGGAAGCGGTAAATCTACTACAGGATTTCATTTTATCATTTCCTTAGCAAAAAATTCACAAACTGGACGAACCTTAGCACTTGATTTTGATATGCAAGGCGATCTGACAGACGCCTTTTTTCCAGATGTGCCAATCGAAGAGTTTGATGAAGCAAATACTCTTACCGTCATCAAAGGTGAAACTTCGCTCAACGAATCTATTCGAGAAATCCACGGAGTAGATGTATTAGTTGCATCGCTTGAATTGGAAGACTATGGTTACTTTGCTACGAAAAACCAATCGCTTATACCAAAAATAGGCTCGCTTGTTAGAAATTCATCGTATGAACATGTGGTCATTGACACCCCGGGTTCGGGAGCTTCAGAAGTAATCTCTGCATTTATGGGTGCTGATTATATAATTATTCCCGTTAAACCGACGAAATGGGCGACTAGAACTATTAAACGCGTTTTGAGAAAAGTTAATGAAGCGCAAGACTACATCAATCAATACCAAGACGGTCGAACGTTGGAAGTTTTTATTGTACCAGTACAATGGGGTCACCCAACCAGTCCATCGATTCGTTCTATAAAAATTTTAGAGCAACTACGCAACTACAATAATATATTAAAGCTCTTAAAAGAAAAGGAGCACGGATTTGAATTAGTGAAAAATCCACATGTGACAGATCCTATTCCTTATATACAAGAAATGGATGATCGAACTGAAAATGGAGAGCCGTTTAAACCTAATACTAAAGGCTCCGAATATTATGAGCGATTAGTAGAGGAAATCTTAACATTCCATAAATCAAAAATATCGAGCAAAGTGCATCCGGATGTCCTAAACAAACGGTTAGTGCATTAGGATTTCAATATGGCAAAAAATAGAATATTCGATCTAAGCAACTCCGTTGCAAATACGACCTCCGCAAGAGATGGAGAATCCTCAAGCAAACCAAGAAAATCTAATGTTTATCTAAATCAACTCTATGACGCAAGTAACCAACCCGAAGGAGAATTAACTAAAGTAAAGATTGATCTCATAGACGTTTCTGGAAATCCAAGAAAGCAGTTCACTCAAGAATCTATTAAAGGACTTGCTCGCAATATAAAATCTATGGGACTTTTGCAACCCATAGTAGTCAGAAAAAAAGGGAAGTCTTTCGAACTCGTTGCGGGGGAAAGGCGGATACGAGCAGCGAAATTAAACGGTGATATATTTATTGATGCTATAGTCAAAAATGTAGATCAAATCGACCCACTTTTTATTCCTGAATATCGTTTAGTAGAAAACCTACAAAGAGAAGATTTAAAAGACATCGAAACCGCTTTATCATTAGCCGAAATACGTGAGCGAAACAATTATTCTATTTCTGATCTCGTTGCAAAGTTTGGGAAGTCGGAATCTTGGGTAAAACAAAAATTAGCACATGCAGCTATAATAGATAAATTAATATCAGGAAAGAATGTCCAATCAATCGAAACGCTTTCAGAGATACCAACTTCAATAATTTTGAGTATAAAACCACAACTCGAAAAAAATCCTAATGAAGCATTGTCTTGGTTACTCCCACAATTAAAAGAAGGTATAATTCCTAAAAGAGCGGAATTTAAAGAATATGCTATAAAAAACAAAGTGTCTACTAACAAAGAACCGCAAAAATTTAACACTGAAATTGAAAAATTAGAAGATCGAATTATTCGTGCTAAAGAAAAGATTAAAACAATAGAAAATCGTATTAAAGTTTATCATAAGCAGATCAAAGCCCTACAGAACAATGAAACAGCAACTGGTTATAATAAATTTCTAAAAAAACAAAAAGTTGAATGAATTCATTATTTTGGTCACTATCATTCTTTTTAAAAAATATCCAAAAAAAGAGTACCCAAATTATTACCCGTGTTTTATAGTACCAAACAGATCTCATCCGAGATTGAATGTGTAAGCCCGCCCAAGGGGAGGTCAGAGTCCCCAAGGGCATTCTTCCTTTAAATTCAAATAATAAATTATGTCTCTTAAAGTGCTTGACATCCGTCACGTACTTGTATCTAGTCAAAAAATCTTAGGCGACATAACTAAGAATCGGCTTCTCTGACAAATAGCCGAAACACATTCAATCGAGGACCTACCGAAACGGCTCCACGCCATATCTTTAGTTCCCCGTTTTTGAAATAGAGTAGGGTAATACCTTTACCGTGCGCGCCCGTGTATGTCCGCACCGTAAAAAAATAGGAACAAAAACATGGGCGAAGCTATATCCACGTATGCTCTGACTATACCAAATGTCATTGAGTCACTACCATTACCAAGGGCCAAACGACAGTTACTTGCGAAAATCACGGAACTTGATATCGCAGGAAAGAAAAAGGGCTTGGGTGGCTGTATTGCAAAAAATAAAACACTCGGTAACGCCGTCAAATTAGCGGAAACAACCGTTTCAAAATATATCCGCGAAATGAAACGGGAGGGATACCTCAAAGCGGGTACATTCCACGGCCACCACAGAATACTCCACTCAACTCTTCACAATGCCGTTACGATGGAAAGGAATCAGTATAATCAATCAAAATTGATAGAAAAAAATCCTAGCCAGCCTAGCGTTAATAGCCTAGCCAACGGTAACCAAGAGTACGGGGCTGTCCCGTACGAGAGTACGGAGCCTATTCTTAGTAACAAAGGTACAAACAAAACAAATAATAAAAAGAAGAACAAAACAACATCTTCTTCCCCTTCTGAAGTGAATTGGTCAAATATCTCTGAACACACTGAAATTCTGATATTGAAAGAGTGGGGGGAATACGATCACACACCTAAATTAGAAAATGCTAAAATTAAGTTATGGACCGATTTTCAAAAAGGGGAAAAACCGGAAATTATTTTGGAGACGATTCAAAAATTAATCTATATCCGAAGATCTGAAAAATATAAAACACATACTTTTTGGAATACGATACCAGTAAATATATCCTCGTCCTATTCGTATAAGGACCAGATCAAAAATACATATAACGCCCTTGTAAAATACGACTCAGGTAAAACAACGGAAAAATCCGTTAAACAAGAAAGCGTTTCTCAAAGATTAAACTTGATGAATCGAAAATACCAAGCCCCTACTTGGGAGGGTTTCTTAAACTGGTCGTCGGAACGGTTAACTAAGTCCAGTATCGAAATTCTGAAACAAGTTCAAATCAAGTTTGAAGATAACGAGACGCTTTTAATATTAAATGAAGTGCCTGAATCGTTACGGATGATAATAACAAAATATTTTACGGAAGAAGTTCAAAAGATTGTGCCGGTTGAATTTAAGAAAGCGGCCACGGAGGAAAAATCGGATCTATATTCAAAAAAGAAAACCGACATTAATAGTAATAAAGGAAAATTATCCGACGACGCATTTCCACACGAAGAGTTTATTCAAAAACTTACGGCACTCGGAAGGGGAGGGCGTTGGAGTATTTCGCTTGTATAGCCACGAAACTTTTGCGGCCACAATGGGCGTGTCAAACGATTGGCAATCAAATAATAGGCTTTATTTTCTTTTCCACAAAAGAAAGGTAAAAACCAAATTCAAAAGCGAGACGAGGGCAAAACCAGAAATGATTCCGAGATAGAGTTTTTCTCTTTTAGAAAAGGAGTCCGATTCTTTCCTGTAGGAGCCGGTTTCTTTGAGATTGGAAAGGGTAGAATGGAGTTCCGACTTCAAATCATTGATCGAACGATAAATTTCCGAATCCAAGAGAATGACCGTTTGCGATCCGGAAGATTTACGATTTTGGGAAGAACTTGAACTCAATTTTTTTTGAGTCGATGTCGTTCGGAGTAAATCAATCTCCGTTTTGAGTTCCTGATCGAAGGGCCATTTTTGACGAGCCTTTTGTAAAAGTTCGATTGCCTGGATGTGATTTCCCTTATTTGCTTCTTCCCTTCCTAACCCAACCCAGGCGGAAGAAAGAAGATATTCCGCGTGGTGATCGGAAGGATTGTTTGAAAGTAGGGAAATCGCCAGCTTTTCGGCTTCGGAATAACGTTTTTCTTCTAACAGTTTTTTACCGTTTTCGTGACTTCCGGAATAATCGTTGTCTTGTGAAAAAATTCCGAAAGAAAAGGTGAAAAGAAAAAATAGAACCCACAATGAAAACTCGAGTTTTGAAACAAGAAATGAATTTAATTTAAGTTTCATATAAGAACCTACTTACCTGTCGATCCTGATTACTTTGTGGGAGTATCTTGCGCGAGGCATCTTTAGAGAATCCAGAGACCAGGTGCTTGCGATCGGATTTTGAAGACCGATTGAGTAAACCGCGTCTGTGGGAATGTTAAGGGCGGAAGCTCCTCCAAAGACGAATAACTTTCTCGTTTCATAGGAGGCTTGAACTCCCGGATAATAAACGGAAACCGGAAGGATCGGACCGATAGCAAACGCCAGAGTTCCGTTTTGAAAAAAGTCGGTTCTGTTTGTAGTAGTAATTGAGGTGATCGGTTGTAGAGTGCTCACTCCCGTAGAACCTCCGATGACCGCAATCCATTCGGGATCGGTAGGGTAGGGATCATTATTCAAAGGTTTTACA
>NZ_ANIK01000034.1 GCF_000347175.1 Leptospira alstonii serovar Sichuan str. 79601 | reverse complement strand
CGGAACGATTCTCCCCAAGAGTCGAACTGATTTTACAATCGGAATTAAGTAATAGAGTTCCCATACCAAATACGGTTCTCGGAACGTATTGGAACGGATCGAATTCAACCGGCAAAAGAAGAAGTTTACCTCTTTTTTCTAAAAAAACTTTAACCTAATTTGTAAGTGTTCCTACTTTCTTGAATCATAGGTGTCACTCTAAAATGTGTGAGTTCCCACATTTCAAGTGACGAGAGGTTAGTCTGAGAGGGGTGGAATTTTTCAACTCTTCCCTTGTAAAGTCCTGAAATCTAATTTCTGACTCATGATCCCTTAAAACGTGTGAGTTCCCACATTTCAAGTGGCAAGAAGTTAGTTTGATAGTAGTTGGAACTTTCCAACTCCAAATTGTTTCGATCGAAAATACTTTTTCCGGATTCATACAGAGGAGAATTGCTTAGGGTTCTTTTTCAAACTCGGGTCCCGTTTGATAAATTTAAGAACAAGTTTTATAATAAAATGACAATCGACCTAATTTTTTTTCTGAGTGATTTCAAAAACTTCAACAAAATTATTACAGTTTATCGCAACAAATTAAAATAAGTCCTTAAAACGACTTCAAACGAAATATAAAATATTCATAAATTTTAATATACTGTATCAATTTTATAATAGAGTTGTTGAAGAATTAATTCTCCATTTGTTTCTGTTTCCTTGAAATGGACAATTGAAGCAGTTTTGTTAATCGCGACTATTGAATTTTTCAACAACTCTAATGTAAAAATCGCCTCTTAAAGTCTCCATTTAGACGGTCTTGCGAAATTGTGAAATCTACCGGAAGGAACATGAAAAGGATTCTGTTTATATCCTCCGCCGCCATTTCCAACACCGTAATAAGGGTTATTTCCATAATAATACGGATAAGGTTGATTTCGATAACCGTAATCGTTGATATATCGATCACAATTCTGAGAATATGCGGCGTCCATTGTGCGACAATCGTCGTAGTGTCGATATGGACCGGTATAACAACCTGCTGATAAAAAAAACATCATTCCCAATAACCCGAAATAGAAGAAGAATTTTGCGTTAGCGTCCACAAAGGCCTCCTAAAAAATTAGACCCATCGAATATGGATAAATCTTATCGAATTCACGGAAAAATGTCCATAGGGAAACTCCCTAATGCGAAAATCCCTTAAAACAAAACGGTTGCGTTTATGAAAAAGAACGAAATTTTGTTAACTAACGTAAGTTCGGCATAAAAAAATTTGGGCGAATAAGAAACTCAATGCGTTCGCTTCCTATGGGTCGCAACATATAATCGCTTTCGCATTTGTTATGCCGAACTCACGTTAACTAAAAGAAAGTTTTTTAAAAGACTTCCGGAATTTCTTATATGGCCGAATTACTCAAAGATCTATATTCAAAAAATGTATTGGAAAGAATTGCGACTTCCTTTTCGGAGGAACTTCCTTCCGTTCCCCGGGATGAATGGATTCGAAGATTCAAACAAAAAGACTGGAGGCGACTCGAACTGAAACAAAGGATTCGCAGAATCGGAGAAATTTTGGCGGAAGCCCTGCCGAAGCCGTTTCCAAAAACTATGGAACCCTTGCTTAAGATTACGGATTCGTTCGAGGAATCCTTTAAAGGAAAGGAAGTTTTTCTTACGATCTTTTTGGGCGACGTCGTAGAAATTCTTGGAATGGATCACCCGAAAGAATCCATGCAAGCGATCGAAAGAATTACCAAATTGATTTCTTGCGAATTTTCGATTCGACCTTTTTTAATCCGACATCCGGAACTCGTCTGGAAACAAATGTTGAAATGGTCTTTACACGAGAACTCTGGCGTTCGTAGATTATCCTCCGAAGGAAGTAGACCTAGACTTCCCTGGGGAATGGGAATTCCGGGTCTAAAACAAGATCCTCGGAGAACTCTTCCGATTCTGGAAAATCTGAAAGACGACGAGGATGAAGTGGTGCGTAGAAGCGTCGCCAACCATCTGAACGATATTTCCAAAGACCATCCGGATTTAGTTTTAGAGATTGCGGAAAAATGGATCGGGTTTTCAAAAGAAAGGGATACACTTTTAAAACACGCGTTACGCGGTCTTTTAAAAGCGGGAAATCAAAGAGCCCTTAAAATTTTCGGCTTTGGTTCCAAAGTAAATGCAAAAATCCTAAATTTCAAATTGAAATCTAAGACTGTCAAAATCGGTGAAAGCCTATCTTTCGACTTTACGGTACAATCGGACGAATCGCGACAAACTCGTCTCAGAATCGAATACAAGATTCAATATGCGAAAGTTTCCGGAAAGACGTCCAAAAAAGTCTTTCAAATCGAAGAAAGGCTTTTCCTTCCGAATGAATCGGTCCGTTACGAAAAGAAACAATCGTTTCAACAGATGACGACCCGAGTCCACGTTCCCGGAAAACATACCTTGGAAGTACATATAAACGGAGTTCTTAAGTCAAAGGTCGATTTCCAAGTCGTTCTTTGATTTTAGGGGCCGGTTTTTGCGGATAGGAATGACCTTACCGTATTTGTGAGTAAAGTTATGATTCTAATATTACGATTTTATGGATTTCATTTTGTTTTTCGGGTAAGAATCCCATTTTGACGTTTTAGAAAATCACCGCGCAAAGGATCGATGAACAACTAAAGCGTCTCGCTTTCTTCTATGGGCGCTTCGACAGGATCAATAAATTTGTGATTCGGTCCTTTTTTGAAATAGATAGGTTTGAAATTTATTGACCGAAGTAGAGAGCCTGATGGTCGGAACTCTCAAAAGATTTCTTTTTATCGGAAAGATCCGCCGACCATGCGCCCAATTCTATTTTAGAAAACACGATTATAACGGACTCAACTTGAGGATGAGGATTTTTCCACTCTTCTCCATTGATTGGCCCAAGCAGCAAACGAGTTTTGGTTTCTGGATTGGATGTACAACTTTCCGCTTCCGGAAAACACGGCCACTAAACCTTCACCGCTCAAGAAAAGAGATTTGAGTCCCCCGACTTTTTGAATCGTATAATTCAAAGTTCCTTCAAAACCTACGATATGACCCGTATCCACGACATACTCGCCGCTAACGTCGATCGTATGAATCGCCCCAAAGCTCGAAAAGAAAAGATCTCCCGCTCCGCTTACTTTCAAAAAGAACAAACCTTCTCCGGAAAAAAAACTTTTGAATCCACCCCACTTACTATCAATCGTAAGAGATTCGGAACCCGCGACATATGCGCCTCTGCTTAGAATGAGTTCTTCTCCGTTCATCTTACGGTATTCGATATCACCTTGAGTCGCACTTGTCAAAAAAAGAGTTCCCTTGCCACCTTCGGCTTTGAACGTATTTTGGAAAAAGGATTCGCCGCTCAGTAACGCGCGTTTGGCGGAAGCCCAGATTCCGCCTTCGGCCTTAGTCGCCATCTTTATGGCGGGACTCATCGCCACCATCGCGCCCGATTCGGCTCGGATGGATTCTCCGTTTTCTAATTGAACTTGAACGATTGGAAAATCAGGTTTTAATAATATTTCGTGTTTCACGATTTTCTGCTCCCTTATCTTTTGATCGGAGGTAACTGGTTTCTAAACCAACTACCCAAAGAAGGAACATTTCTGGATTGAATCCAAACGCGCCCTTTCCCTTTAAAACGAGCCACAAGTCCTTCCCCGCCCAGAAAAAAGGACTTCCAACCCCCGAACTTAGTCATCTCGTAATTTAAACCCTCGTCAAATGCGACGATATGCCCCGTGTCCACGATCATTTCTCCGTCCACGTTCAACACGTCGATTCCTCCGTAACTCGAAATCAACAGAGGACCGTTTCCGGAAAGTTTGAGGAAGAATAAGGATTCTCCGCTGATAAATCCTTTGAGTCCTTGAAACTTTGTGTCCATTTCTATATTCGGCGACGAAGCGAGAAAGGAACTGGATTGAACGTACACCGTTCCGGACAACTCGATTCTTTCCACGTCTCCGGGAAGAGTCGGCGCAAGCAGAACCTCTCCGTTTCCGGAAGAAGCGGTAAACGTGTTCATCCAGAAAGATTCTCCTCCGAGGAACGCCGCCTTTAAACTTTTTAAAAATCCGCCTTGTTGCGCTTTGTGGGTTTGGATCGTAATTCCCGAACTCATGGACATCATGGAGCCGGATTCGGCTTTGATCGATTCCCCTCCGTTCAGAAGAATTTTCGCAAAACTGTAGGATGGTTTGCTAAGAATTTCAATATTCATAATATTCCCTTTTTATTAACTAGGAAGAAGACCCGTGAGCCAGGACAGAAAACCCGATGGAACTCTCGTTTGAATCAACACCTTTCCGTGCCCCGTAAATTCCATCACCAAACCTTCTCCTCCGAAAAGAGTGGACTTCCAACTTCCTCCGGCCTTTGCGATTTTATACTGAAGACTTTTGTCGAAGGCAACGACGTGTCCCGTATCAATCGTATAAGATCCTTGAACGTCGATCGGAAGAATTCCGCCGTAGGCGTTTAAGAACAACTTTCCTTTTCCCATAACTTCCAAAAGAAAAACCCCTTCTCCTCCGAAAAAGGAACGCAGCCCGCCGAACTTCGGTTTCATCGTAATCGTTTCATCGGATGCAAGGTAAGCCCCGGCTTCCACGAAAAGTCCCGTCTCGGTCAGATCCAATCCGACTACGTCACCCGGAAGTTCGGGAGCAAGACCGATCTCCGCTCCTGCAGCGGGTGCTTTGAAGATATTGAAGAAAAAAGATTCTCCTCCGAAAAATCGTCTGGAGATTGCGGAAAGAAATCCGCTCCCCATTTTCGTTTCCACATTGATACCCGGAGTCATATAAACCATAGCCCCCGATTCGGCTTTGATCGTTTGGCCCGGAGAAAGTTTTACTTTCAGAAAAGAATACGAAGGTTTGTGAATGATCTCGTAATTCATAGATGATGCAATGTAAATAAATTGACTTAAACGTCAATCGGAAAAGTACTTTCAGAACCGCTCTTCATTCTTAGTTTGGAGGAAGAATGATTCAAAGAAACGTTTTGATTACCGGCTCCAATCGAGGAATCGGTCTGGAACTCACCAAACAATTTCTCTCTCGAGGAGATCAAGTTTTCGCCGTATGTAGAAAATCTTCCCAAGATTTGATTCGTTTAAAACCGACTCGCATCATGGACGGTGTGGACGTTTTGAATTCGAACTCGATTCGAGATCTATCCGCCAAACTACTCGATACGAAAATTGATATTCTTATCAACAATGCGGGAATTTTGATTCCCGATAACCTGCAAAGTTTGGATGAGGAAAACGTTTACACACAATTTTTAGTGAACGCCTTGGGGCCTCTCAAAATGGCGAAAGCTTTGCTTTCCTCTTTAAATCCGAACGCGAAACTCGTCTTCCTTACGAGTAGGATGGGTTCGATCGCCGACAATAATTCCGGTTCTTATTATGGTTATAGAGCTTCCAAGGCTGCGTTGAACGCGATCGCGGTAAATTTGGCCCGTGATTTAAGCGCGAAAGGAATCTCCGTCGGAATCTTTCATCCGGGCATGGTAGCGACTCGGATGACCGGAGGCCAAGGAATTCCTACAACCGAAAGCGCGCAAGGTCTTATAAAACGGATCGAGTCCTTGAATTTAAGCAACTCCGGAAAATTTTTTCATCAGAACGGAGAGGAACTTCCCTGGTAACATCCGTTTTTTTTTAGTGATTAACGTGAAGTTCGTTTTAGATTTTCAGTGGATAGGGATCAGATGTCAGGTGTAGCTGTAGCGCCCTAGGAAAAGACGTCAGGAAAAGGCCGGACAATGCGACCATAACCGTGGTCCTCGGGATACACAGTTGTAAAAAAGAGACAGAAAAAGGGAAATTGATTTCAAATTATGTCGGATTAGGTCGGAAAACCGGGTTTGAAAGCCTAAAAAAATCGATTTTAATAGATCTTTTGGCATAGAGTTTGCTTAATAGACTAAGGAGACGAAATCTCGGATTTGAAAAAGAATTCCGATTTTTTCTCTTAACAAACTCAAAAGCGAACTTCGAATCCTTACAGGCCGTCTTTTGATAGAAGGTCTTTCGGAAAATCGAAAATTCAAAACTATGAAAGAAACCCTATATAGAAAATCCATACAAGATACAGTTAGAATCAAAGGAATCGGGCTTCATTCCGGAAAGGAAGTGAATCTAATCGCTCATCCGGCGCCGTCTGGCACGGGAATCGTTTTTGAATACCGAAAAGGCTTGGAAAAAGCCTCGATATCCGCCGAACTCAGCAACGTGGTCGATACAAGTAACGCGACTACCTTAGGAGACGGACTCCATAAGATCCAAACTGTGGAACATCTTTTGGCTGCGGTTTATGCGCTCGGTTTGACGGATCTGATTTTAGAAATCGACGCAGTGGAAGTTCCGATCATGGACGGCTCCTCGCTTCCCTTCTTACAGGCGCTCGAATCGGCGGGAATCGTAGAATATCCCGAAATCGTAGAACCGATTTACGTTAAAAATCCTCTTTGGGTCGTGGACGGGGATAAATATCTTGTTTTACTCCCCAGCAACGAACTCAAAGTAACTTACACGATCGACTTCAATCATCCCCTACTCAAAGGACAAAACATTACGATTTCCCTGGACAGAGAAACGATCAAACAGGAAATTCTCCCGGCACGAACGTTCGGATTTCTCAAGGACGTGGAGGCACTCCAAGCGAGAGGTCTCGCGATGGGTGGTTCCCTGGACAACGCGATCGTCTTGACCCAGGACGGGTATTTGAACCAACAACTCCGTTTTGAAAACGAATGTGTTCGTCATAAGATTTTGGACCTTTTCGGAGACATTTCCATTGCGGGTCGTCCGATTATTGGGCATTATCTCGCATCCAAAGCGGGACATGCCCTGGATATTTCCATGGCTAAACTCGTGATGAGTAGCGTAACCGGAGATGAGATCAGCAAATACAAAAGTCGTAGAATCCCACTATTCAAAAGAAAAGTGGCAGTCGTCTAAACTTCTCGACTTTGTGATTCCGGTCGGTATAAGACCGGAATTTTACACGTTTCGCTTCCGACCCGGAAAAGAATTGTCAGATTCTTCTTTTGGGGAATTCTGTAGTCGAGTTTAAACTTCGTTCTAGAATGATCCCCTCCAAGCGTATAGTTTTTTCAGGAATTACGGCCTTTCCAGGAAAACTATACGGTAAGGTCTTAAAAACCGGAAAAAAACGAAATACAATTCTCACGGGAACCTACGTCCACGAATCCGAAAAGGAAGAAGAAGTAGAAAAGTTCCACGTTGCTTTGGAAGAAAGTCTCCACAGTTTACGGATCCTGATTACTTCCCTCGAAACTTCCGGACCGGATCAAAAAGAAGTTCAGGAAATTTTAGAAACACAGGCTATGATTTGTTCGGATCCGGGTCTTGCCACCTCGGTTCGAAAAAGAATCTTGGAATTCGGAGAGAATGCGATTCTGGCCGTGCAAAACGTAACTCATGAAATCTCCGAAAAATTCAAAGCCATGGAGAACGAATTCTTCCGGGAAAGAGTGGATCATTTCCAAGACGTCTCCAATCGATTGATCGAATTCCTCGCCGGCAAAAAGGAAGAAGACTCTTTTCTTTCCGGTTTGAAAGAGGATTTGATCTTAGTCGCGAGGGATCTCACTCCTTCTCAGATGATTCTTATGGATAAAACCCGCATTCGCGGAATCGCGACCGACCTTGGCGGAAAAACAGGACATATGGCGATTCTAGCCAGAAACTACGGGATTCCTACGATCGTAGGACTGAAAGATTTTTCCACACACGTCAAAGACAACGAATTTATCTTTTTAGACGCCGAGTCCGGAAACGCGGTCCGCTTTCCGACTCTGGAAGAAGTGAAGTATTACGGATTCTCTTCTTCTTATCCCGTGGAAGAAAGCGAAACCAAAAAAATAAGAGCCGTAAGTAAGGACGGAATCCGAGTTAGGATCAAATGCAATCTTGAAACCGAACTCGACTGCGAACAGGCGATCAAATTCGGAGCCGAAGGTGTAGGGCTTTTTAGAAGTGAGTCTTTATTTTTAAAATACCAAGACAGCAACGTTTCCGGAGAAGAACAGTTCCTCGCTTACAAAGCGATCGCGGAAGGAATGTTGGACAAACCCGTAATCATCCGCACATTCGATATCGGAGCCGATAAGTTTTCTACGGGTGAACTCGAAGAAAATCCGTTTTTAGGAAACCGAGGTATACGATACTCACTTTCCAACCAGGAATGGTTTTCCGAACAACTAACGGCGATTTTGCGAGCCTCCGCTTTCGGAAACGTGAGTATTTTACTTCCTATGATCACGGGACCGGCGGAAATCATTCGAACCCGTGTAATCTTGGAAGAATGTAAGCGCAGACTAAGCGCCAAAAAAGAAAAATACAATAAGAAAATCAAGATCGGTGCGATGATCGAAACTCCCGCAGCGGTCGCGGCCTTGGATCTAATCGCCAGGGAAGCAGACTTTTTTTCCGTGGGAACGAACGATCTGCTTCAATACATCATGGCCGTGGATCGAAACAATATTCACGTTTCGTCTTTGTACAATCCTTATCATATCGCTTTTTTGAGAGCCTTGATCCGAATCGTGGAAGTTTCAAGGGATTACGACAAACCTCTCAGTATTTGCGGAGAACTCGCGTCCGATACGGACTTTACGATTTTCTTAATCGGGATCGGAATCCGGGAACTTTCAGTTTCGATTCCGTTCTTAAATCCGATTCGAAAGATCATCCGATCGATTTCCCTACATCAGGCGGGAACACTCGTTAAAAAGATATTAGAACTTTCTGAAGAAGAAAACTACGAAAGTATAGAGGCCTTCCTCTTTAGCAAACATCTTAGTTAAGACTTTTCGATTTCCAAAATTAAAAATACGAAAGAATTCCAGATCTTTTCCTTCTCCTGAAAGAAAACCGGACCTATATTATCTTTTTCTTTTTTCAGACAAAGATAAGAATGTTTGTCCGTTCTTAAGTAAAATTTTCCGCAGCTTCCCGCAACGGCTTGAATGAGGTTTTTGAGAAGTTTTGGAAGATTTTTTTCATCTTCGGGAAGAGCGACTCCAGCGATCAAGATTTCCCGATTTTCAAAACATCCTTCGATGGTAACCGCCTTCGGATCCCATTCTGCAAACAAGGCTTTTTCGTACGTAGCAAGAGCGGGGTTCAAAATTTCGTGGATTGTCGAACTCATCCTCATCGGAAATTTTTTTCCAAACACTTTCGGGATAAAACCTTTGGTTTGAAAAAGATTCCAGTTTTCAAATTCTTCGATTTTGGAAAGCCCCAATACGAATCCGGAACTAAGGCCTTGTACGGTAATCTTACTCTCGCAATAATCGGCAAGGATCGCTCTCATACAAAGAAAACCCAGATTGAACAAAGAAAATTCGGTTACTTTGGAAAAGTCCCAAATCTCGTTTTCTCTAAGCGGAGAAAGGTAAAGATTGTCAAGGGCATATAAATCTCCGTGTCCGAAAGGGGAAAACACCGAGTATTTTTGAATTTGTTGATGAGTTCCGGTCATACAAATTCTATCGGTAGGACGGGAGATTCTCCGAAGAAATAAAAAAAGCCGACCTGAAGGTCGGCCTCGGATTAAAAATTAGAAAATTCTAATCTTGGTTCGTAGAATAGATTTTCTTGATCTTGTCGATGTATTTTTCCGTGATCACATGACGTTTCATCTTCATCATATTGTTGAGTTCATCGCCCACTTCGAACGGCTTCGAAATCAAGATGAAAGGAGTCACCTGTTCGAAGGACTTGAATCCGTTTTTGGTATTGTTCAAGGCCTTGATTTCCTTTCTGTAAAGATCGTAAACCTTCGGGTTTTCGATCAATTTTTCTTTGTTTGATTCATTTATCCCGTTTTCTTGCGCCCATTCCTGAAGTTTTTCGAAATCCGGAACTACAAGCGCGCCTAAATTCTTTTGATCCTGTCCGATCACCATACACTGGCTGATGTAAGCGGATTCCTGAAGTTTGTTTTCGATCGGTACCGGCTCGACGTTTTCCCCGCCGAGAAGGACCACGGTATCCTTAGCACGACCGGTAAGAGTTAGGGTTTTCTTGAAATTGATCATTCCCATATCTCCGGTATTCATCCAACCGTCCACGATCGCCTTGGAAGTAGCTTCTTCGTTTTTGAAATAACCTTTCATCACTTGAGGACCTTGAACGAAGACAACTCCCTTTAATCCTAGTTTTCCTTGAGTGATGTTTCCATTTTCGTCGATTTCGGTCAAGACTGCGTTGTTATCATTGCGGATCTGAAGTTTCGTTTTTGGAACGATCACACCCACGGAACCTATGATGAGCTTTTCAAAAGTTCTGACGGAAATCACCGGAGAAGTTTCGGTCATACCATAACCTTCCAAAACATTGATTCCGATATTACCGAAAAATTCGTCCACGTGTCTCGGAAGCGCCCCGCCTCCGGAAATGGACGCTTTTAACTGACCGCCCGTAGCCGCTCTGATCTTAGCCAAAACGATTTTGTCCAACGTAAAGCTGTTCAAAATAAGCGCCAAACCCGCAACGGTGTAAAGAGGAGAAGTCAGAAAATACAGTTCGGTTCCAGCGAAATAAGCGCCTAACGCGCCTGCGAGAAAGGTCAGAGTGAACGGTCCCGTTAAAAGAAGCTGGATAAACATTAGAATTCCGTAAAAGAAGGATACGATCGGATTTCTTCCGGTATAATCCACCTCGATTCCTTTCAAAAAACGGAGCGCTTGATTTTTCTTTCTGGAAAAGAAATACGCGAGCTTAAAAAGACCTCTGCGAAACGCGGGAGTTTGAGCGGGATCGTTGATTCTGGTATAAATTCCGTTATAGATGTTTTCCCAAAGTCTTGGAGCGGAACCCATAAACGTAGGTTTTACTGTAGCCAAATCCTGACGAAGATCTCTTACGTTCGTGTAATACGTCGCCGCGCCGAGTCCGAGACAAACGTATTCTACGACTCTTTCGAATACGTGCCAAATCGGAAGGATGGAAAGAAGGCGAGCGTCCGATTTGATGTCCAACATCGGGCTTACATAGTTTACCTGATGCATCATGTTGGAATGTTTCAACATTACACCCTTGGGAAGTCCGGTAGTTCCGGACGTATAAATCAACGTGAATAAGTCTTCCGAATCGATTGCGGCGACTCTCTCTTCCGCCTTTTTGGATCCGTCCGTCCGAAGTTTTTTTCCTTTTTCAATCAGATCCTGCATCTTCAATAAGCCGGGAGCGTTGCTCATCGGGTCCAGCATAATTAAGGTTTTCACGTTCGTCAGCTGAGACTTGTTTCGGTTGAATTTCTCGAGCATCTTATCGTTTTCGATAAAAACCACTTCCACTTCCGAGTGATTGAGAATATAAACGATTTCTGAATCCGTAACATCGGTTCCACGGGGAACGTTAGCCGCGCCAGCAAGGATCACGCCATAATCCGCGATGATCCATTCGATTCGATTGTCAGCGAACAAACCTACTCTTTGTTTCTGTTGAACGCCTAATTCGATCAGAGCTTCGGCAAGTTGAATTCCTTGCTCATACAATTGGCCGTAAGTCGTAGGGTAATAATCCTTTTTAGAATCCTTGGAAAAGAAAGCCGGTAGGTCCCGATATTTTTCCGCAGATTCACGAAATAGCTGCGCTAGGTTTTCCGCCATCAAACTTCATTTAACTCCTGGTATCTTTCGTTATCACAACTGGGAATTCCGACAAAGAAGCTGTCGGTAAGGATTCAAGGGTAAATAGGGAACCTGAGAAATAAACCCTTTTTTTAGAAATGCCTTTAGGAAGGTTCTATTTTATTTACTTTGTTATACAATACCTAGGGTGCATCGAACCAATTCGAAAAACTCGCCCTTAACTTCGGATAATCTTTTTCTTGAATGCCGTACTGAATTTTCAATAGGGTTCCGGACTGGCTAAATACGATCAGAGCCGGTTGCCCTTCCACCTTATACTGATTGATGAACGTAAAATTTCGATCCACAAAAAACGGATATGTCATTCCGAACTCGCGTGCAGCTTTCAAGTGTTCCTCTTTGGAAAGTTCCGGTTCGGTATTGATTCCTAAAAGAACGCCATTCTTCCCTTGCAAATCTTTAGAAAGTTTTTCCAAAACCGGAACCGCATCCTTACAAGGTTCGCACCAAGAGGCCCAAACATCCAAGAGTAAAACCCTTCCCTTATATTCCTTGAGAGAAACGGGACGTTCGTCCAAATCGTATAAGGAAAGTTTATAGAGAATCGATTCTTCCTTGGAAAAATTACAAGAGACTACCAGAAAAACAACGAACGTTAAAATCGGACGAAAATTCCACATAACCCATCCTAGTAAAAGAAACGGTAGGAAAGTAAAAGGAAAAAATCTTTTCAGTAAAACGGTTCCCTTCAAATTAGGTTCACTCCAGTGAACCCGATCTTCTATAATTATTTCTCAGGTCCTGAAGAATTTCTATCCTATCTTAAGAACGATCGATTTTCCGGTTCAGGAATGATTTCCACTCCCGCACAAAAGGAACCCTATTTTTCGGAGACAAATCGAAGGGCAAAATTGGAATGTAAGGAAAATCGACTTTTGATCCTCTTAGAAGGAAAGGAAAGTTCAAAATCTTTTTTGATACCTCTGAGTCTGACCGAGACAAATTCAAAGAAAAAACGAAAACTCGAGTTCCTTCCGGATTATCTTCACTTTCAAAATGAGGAAGAAGGATTTTCTGCGAAACTCCAACCTTTGGATCGGAAAAGAATTCATCTCCAGATCGATTCTAAGATCGGATTGGAATTTTCCGGAACCCTTACTCGACTCGACGGTTGGAAGAAATGGTTTTAGGTTTATCGTAAAATCAACTTTAGTCATCATTTTACGGTAGACCTTGAATTTTGCGGGAGTTCCCACATTTTACAGTAGATCTTGAATTTTGCGGGAGTTCCCACATTTCCGTTCAACGAGCTTAGACCGGGTTCTTCGATTTCAGAACTTCTCGGATTTGATTTACGATCGTCTTTGCGGCAGCACTTCGATAGAATTTTTGAATATCCACTTTCTTTCCGGAATACGGTTTTTTGGAAAAATCCAAAAGCGCTTGAGTCCAAAGGTTTTCTTCGAGTTTCAAATACCGAATTTTATTCCCACCGATTTCCCGAAACACCGAAAGATCTGTAACGATCGCCGGTTTTTGAAAACTTAATGCCTCTAAAAGCGGAATCCCGAATCCTTCATATAGGGAAGGAAATACGAATAAGGAACATTTACGATACATGTGAGCAAGTTCTACGTCTGTCGGACTTTCAATCCAAAAGATCCCGGCCGCTTGGCTGTCCTGACTTCGAAGAGTTTCGATAAACGCCGGGTCCTCCCAACCGGCCTTTCCGCCGATTACCCAAGAGATCTTTTGACTTAATTTTACAGATTTTGAATATTCAATGTATGCGTTATATAAAAATTGATAATTTTTTCGGGGTTCGACGGTTGAAACCGAAAGAAAAAATTTTTTAGGGAGGGAATCCACTCTTTCGCCCGGTTTTTTTTTAAGTAAACCCTTAAATTCGGAAAGTTCGATTCCGGGATAAACCACTTGCATCTTTTCGAACGGGATATGAAAGAACTCCGCGACCTCGTTTCGAGTCGATTCCGAAATCGGAAGCAATTTGTCCGCGCGTCGGACCGAACGGGAAAGATAGAACTTTTGCTGAATTCTCGCGAGAGTTCTCATCGTATCCGGAAAACGATACGCAACCAAATCGTTGTATGTAAGGACGGTCGCCGTTTTTTTGGAAAGAAAAGGAGGAAATACTTGTTGGGTTCCCCAGAAAAGATCGAGCGGAATTTTTCTCAGTTGAAGCGGAAGAGCGATCGCAAAATAAAGCCCTCCTTTTTTGGAAAAAAATCCCTCTCCCTTAATAAAACGAATTCCGGGAAGATTCAGAAGGTTCGCATAACTAGGATGAAGATCTCTATGAGAAAAAAGATAAAATTCGAAACTTGGATCCTTTCCCAAATCAAGCAGAGCGCTATGAATCATCTTACCCACGCCGGAAACGGGAGTGGAAAAGGGCCTGGCATCTATGCCGATCCTTATCGGCGAAATTCCTTTTTTTGAATATTCTTTTTTTTTCATATATCTACCGAAAAAATCAATTCCAGTCCCGCAAACCGGATTGAAAGGACGATTTCGAATTTTCCCAAACCTGCTTTAGAGACGGAGTATGTCCTGCGATAAGTCCTTCCCCTCTACCGTTCTTCGTTTGAAATTCATAGGGTTTACCGGATCGAATTTCCAGATCGGAACCTCCGGACGCCTTTACAAGTGCAATTCCTGCGCATATATCCCAATCGTTTTTCGGTTTTAAGGAAACCGAAAGCGCGGCCTTTCCCGCCGCCACCAAGCCGAGTTTATATGCGATCGAACCCATCGCAGAAAACTCCCAACCGGAAGGAATCATGGAGGAGGAAAACAATCCTTCTCTTTCCTCGGTTTTAGAAATGAGGACTTTCTTTGCAGGCTCGGAGTCGTTTAACATTTTTATAAAGTTTCGGGACTCAATGGAAAACGAATCGGGTATCGTTTTCGCCTTTTGATAAACGACGCCTAAATTTTCGGCTCCGTAGATCAGTTCGCACGTAACCGGATTAAAAATCACTCCTAGGATCGCTTTTCCTCGTACGGATAAACCCAGACTGATCGCAAACTCCGGATTTTTATGTACGAATTCGCGGGTTCCGTCGATCGGATCCAAGATCCAAGCCGCTTCTAATTTTGAAATATCCTTTTTTTCTGAATCCTCTTCGGAGAGAATTGGAATATTCGAAAAATGTAATTTTTCGGAAATATGGGACCCGGCTTTTAGGTCGGCTTCGGTGACGGGATCGTTTTTTCCCTTATCGGTGACCTTAAAATCGGAATGATAGATTTCTAATACGATTTTGCCCGCTTCCAAAACGGAATCTACCGCGGGCTGAAGATATTGAATCGGATTCAAAAAAGAAAATACTCGAAACGGAAATTACTTTCCGGCTTTACCGTCGGTGGTCGTATTTTCCTTATGCGGGTCGTCTAAATTCTCGGGACGAAGATAAAACACTTCGTTTTCGGGAGTTTGAAGATAAATTTCGGGATCCATTTTGAAACTGTAAAAGAAAAGATATTTTTTGAATTTTACGTAAACCGTATACGTTCCCTTTTGCGGTTCGTAGAGCATAGTTTCCGCGTTCAAATCCTTCGTGATTTCCTTATACTCGAGATATCTATGATGAAGCGTATACTTTACTGCGGAAAGAAGATTCTTTTCCAAAGTCGCTTTTTTCATTACGTCCGAAAGTTTTACGTTCTTGTTGAATTCTTCCACCTTGTTGAATTCTTCCACGAGACCTTGCGACTTTCCCGCCTGAAGGCCGGCAAAGGCAAAGAGAAATATAAGAGAGATTGCGAGTATATTCTTCATCTGAGTTTCCTGTTTCCGTTATTAATATCGGATTTTAAAACGGACAAACTTACCCCTTCCTTATAATTTCTCAAGCGGAGTGTAGGCAACAAAAAAGTTCTTCTCCACGTTTCCGAACCGGATCGCAACTTTCGTATTTTTTTCCCTGCCTGAAACCGTCAAAATGGTTCCGATTCCGAATTGTTTGTGTTTGACTCGATCTCCCGGTTTTAGAAAGGCGTTGTCCGGAGACGGCGGCGGAGAAAAACCGGAATCGAATTCTTCTTCGGTTTCTCGTACCTTGGATGCAAGAGGCGGCCCTTGCGGCCTTCTTGCCGTGCGTTCTCGGCTTGCATAACCTCTATCTCCAAAACATTCTCTTGGAACCTCGGATAAAAATCGGGATGGGATTCGATCTTCGACTTTTCCGAATTTTCTGGAAGTCCTGCAATAACTCAGGAACAATTCTTCCTGAGCGCGTGTGAGAGCGACGTAAAAAAGTCTTCTTTCCTCTTCGTCTCCGAAATGAGAATCCTCCAAACTCATGCTATGGGGAAATGTGCCTTCTTCCAATCCAGAAAGAAAAACGATTTCGAATTCTAGACCTTTCGCGTTATGCACCGTCATGAGGTTCACGTAGTCCGTTAGCTCTTTCGTATCTTCTTCGCTTGTGATCAAACTGATTTGATTCAAGTATTCTTCCAAAGAGGGAGAATTGGAATTTTTTTCGTATTCCTCGATCGAGTTGACGAGTTCCTGAAGGTTTTCCAAACGAGCGACCGATTCTTCCGATCCTTCGTCCTTTAAGTGGGACATGAGACCGGAAAGATTCAAAAGTTCTAATGCGATTTCGGAAGGAGAAGAACCCTTTTCGGATTTTTCAATCAAATCGCCGAATAGATTATAAAGTTCTCTTCCCTTTGACTTGGCCGCTTTTTTAAGAGGAATGTCTTCCTGTCCCAAGGTTTCCAAAAGAGAAATGCCTTTTTCCAGTGAGAATTCACGGATTTTTTCGATTCCGGAATCTCCGATTCCTCTCGGAGGATAGTTTACGATTCGTAAGAGAGAAACACTGTCGAGCGGATTGGAAACCACGTTCAAGTACGCAATAAAATCCTTGATCTCCGCTCTGTCGAAAAATCGAAAACCTCCGAAAATTTTATACGGAATTCCCGCGTTTCTAAGAGCCTCCTCGAAATATCTGGACTGAGAGTTAGTTCTGTAGAATATTGCAATATTCTTATATTCGGTTCCGCCGGAATACGCGGAGCGAATTCTCTGAATCGCTCCGTGCGCTTCCTCGGATTCGTTTTCGAATTCGTTTAATACGACCGGCGAACCTTTCGGATTGTTCGTAAAGATTTCTTTTTGTTTTCTTTGTGTGTTGTTCGAAATCACTTTCGAAGCCGCGAGTATGATATTCGAAGAAGAACGATAATTCTCCTCGAGTTTGATAACCACGGTTTCAGGAAAATCCTTTTCGAAGTTCAGTATATTTCCGATATCGGCGCCTCTCCAGGAATAGATAGATTGATCGTCGTCTCCAACGACGCAGAGATTTCTTTTTTCACCCGCGAGAAGAAGTACGAGTTCATATTGTACCTTGTTCGTATCCTGGTATTCGTCCACCATCACGTATTCCCATTTGTGGCGGTATTTGGCGATCGCGTCTGGAAACTTTTGAAAAAGTTGAACCGTTTTCCAGATGAGATCTCCGAAGTCGAAGGCACGGCTCGAATCCTTTCTCTTTTCGTATTCCTTGTAAATCGCCGAAACTGCCTTTGAAAAATCGGTGCGACCTTCCCTTTCCAGATAAGCTTCCGGAGACAACATCTTGTCTTTCAAACCGCTGATGTAGTTTCCGAGCATGGAAGGTTTGTAGAACTTCGGATCCAAGGAAAGATCCTTTACGACTTGTTTGAGAAGGGATTCTTGAAGAGTCGTATCGTAAACGGTGAACCCTCCGTCAAATCCGAAAAAAGCCGCTTCCCTTCTCAAAATGTAAAGACAAAGAGAATGGAACGTTTTGATCTGAAGATTTGCAGGTAAAAACGGAACTAAGTGTTTTACCCGTTCTAACATTTCCGCTGCGGCCTTATTGGTAAAGGTCACAGCGCAGATTCTATCGATCCCGTGATTGACGAGAAGATTTGCGATTCTATGTGTGATGACTCGAGTTTTGCCCGAGCCCGCTCCCGCTAAGATCAATACGGGACCGGTTACTTGTAAGACGGCTTTTTTTTGTTCTTCGTTCAGACCGACAAGGAAGGAGGAATCCACGATCAAAACCTATAATCGCCGATCCCGAATACAAACTGAAACGCATTATCGGATTCAAATTTTGTAAAGGGATGATCCGCAACTCCAGTGTATTTCAGTTTCTGCGCGAAGTAAATTCGAAGGGGAAGAACCGGAATCTGAATTCTGAGACCGATTCCCCAGGAAAATCGGAACTTATCCAAAGCGACATTATTTCCGGAAAGTACGAGGTTAGCCGGATTATTGAGTTCTTCGTACGTATAATCGGCTTTTCGAAGAGCGTTCAGATTGTAGTTATTGGCAAGCGCATATCCGACCGGATCTTTCAATTGAGCTTCTCTTACCCTTTGGTCATAGGTGGTGAACAAATCCCTTCGGACCCCGGTCGCTCGGTTGACTTCCTCATACAAGGCCCCCGCGTCGAAAAAGGCGACTAACCAAAGTAAGGTGGGTTCGATCGGGAAACGAAGTTCCGAACCGAAGATCATCCTAGTCGCGGCCCCGTCCCTCCATTCGGTAGGATATTTTGCGTCGTTATAAAACCAACCGCGAAGAGATTCGTAACCGCCTAAGAACTGTAAGTCCTGCAACTGAATGTACGGCTTTTGAATCGGATCCTGTTTTCCGTAATACGGAACTCTTTGATAGGTAAAAAGCGAGGAACTTCTGAATTCTTGAACGACTCTCCAACGTCTGAGTGCGTTGTTTCTAAAAAGTCCGAAAAGGCTGTAATCGAACCAAGTGTGGTAGTACTCCGCAAGAATCCTATATTGATCGAAGTGGGATTGACCGCCGAGAGCCTGACCGACGTTGTCCATCTGAAAAAGTAAATCGTAACCTTGTGTAGGATTAAAAACGTTATCCCGAATGTCATACACGATTCCGTTCGAAACCTGAGAACGGAACTGCCAACCTCTACGAACCTCCGCAAGAACCTGATCCGACACAAGGGAAGAAGGATTTGTGGAAGCGTAGATACTCGGAGAATATCTGTGAAAATGAGTCCAGTTGATAAAAATCCTATGACCGATCCCGACCGTAAAACCGACCCCGTCCCTGGAGTAAACGGCCTGTTCCTTGATGGATTGTTGGTTATTGTTTTCCGTAATCGAAACGGCGCCCACGTTGTAGATTCTAGAAGAGTAAAAAATAGAAAGAGAAAGAGACCAAGGTTTATTGTAAAGCCAAGGTTCCGTCCAAGTGATCTGAAAGAGTCTTCGAAACGGACCGAATTCAAGACGTCCCGAAATTTTTTGACCCGTTCCGTTTAAGTTGTTTTCACCGACTTCGGTAAAAATGGAAAATCCGGTGATCGTCCCGTAACCGCCGCCCATGGAAACCGTTCCGGTGGGTTGTTCGAGAACTTCGATGATCAGATTCATTTTCGTCTGATCCGAACCCGGCCTCATGTTAAAGTTCACTTCCTTAAAATAACCCAGGTTGTAGATTCTTTCCCGGGATCGATTGACCAGAATGGAGTTGAACAGATCTCCCTGTTTAAAAAGAAGTTCCCTTCGAATCACACGATCCTGAGTTTTTTTATTCCCTTTGATGACGACGTTTTCCACATAGGCGAGATTGTTTTCTCGGATATTAAAATCCACGTGAACGAATTTTTTACCGTGTAACTCCGGTTTGGTGTTATAGAGTTGCCTCAGACGTTTGATATGAAGTTGGGAATATTCGTTTTCGCAGATTTTTCTTTCTTCCTCGGATTTACGGCCGTAACAATTCTCGTAGTATTCCAAATTTTCGCGATCGAGAGAAATCACCTTTCTACGAGGAATCACCTGTGCGAATAGATAACCTCTAGAACTGTACAATTCGTTCATGGCTCCACGATCCCGCATAAAACGGGTTTCGTCGAAAATCACTCCGACGTCTCCGTCGTTGTAATCCAGAGTTCTTTCGATTTCTTTTGGAACAAAAAGCGGTTTCAATTCGTCCTTTGTTGTTTCCGGAGGATTTTTTTCCTTGTTCAGGAAGAGAGGTCTTCCTTCTCCGTCCAAAGACATATCGTGATTGAGCGTATAACCGTTGAAAAAATAAACCTGACCTTCGGAAATTTTAATGTTTACGATGATAACTCTTCGGTCTTTTTTTTCCGGATTTTCCCAATGTATCTCCCAGTTGGTTCCTTCCCGGATCAACTCCGCATCCAAATAACCTTTACTTTTCAGATAAGCGACGATCGTATCCTTGTCCTTTTCAAAGGAAGATTCCTTAAAATTTCCACCTTCGAAAACGCCTTCCTCCTTCATTTCCATGACGGAAAGAATTTCAGAAGTTTCGATGGATTCGTTGCCGTAAACGTTGATCTTGGAAACGGGAATCTCTTCTCCTTCATCGATGATAAAACGGACTCGAACCAGATTCGTTTTTGGATCGGGTTTTCCCAGTTCCACTTTTACATACGCTAGGAAAAATCCCTCGTCTCTGTATTTCTGAAGAATCAAATCTCTGGACTTTGTGATCTTTTGAGGTGTAATCACTTCGTTGTCTTTGAGAGGAAGTTTATCTCTTAAATCTGCGGGGAAAACCTCGTCCGCGCCTACAAACTCTAGTTCCTTTACACGAGGTCTTTCTTTGAGATCAAAGATGATCTTCACTCCGTCCTGCAAATCTTCCGCTTGAATATCGACGAAATAGAAAAAACCGGAGTTAAAAAGATTCTTTAAATCCCGATCGAGTATTTTTTTGGTAAGGGTCTTACCGACTTTCATCTCAATCATCGATTCAAGATCGCCGTCGGGAGTATTTTTATTTCCTTTGAATTTGATTTCTTTGATGGTCTTCCCGAAAAAGTCGTTCCGTTTGGAAAGAATTTGGGTCAGTTCACCCGAATAGAATAAAAGTCCTAAAAGGATCGCGAATACGGAACCTTTTAAAATTGGTGAGAATGTTCGTTTCAAAGTAAAAACTAAAGCCACCGGATATTTGCAACCAGAATCAAAACCGTCCAAACCGGAATTTATTTTTCTCCGGAACCAGTTTGTCTTACCATGGCTAGGTTAAACTTGCTTACTCCTGCCTCATTTACCTTATCGATTACTTTGATCACAGTTTGATAACTTGCGGTTCCGTCGCCACGGATAATAACCCGGTTTTTACCCGGTTCTCTTTTGTCCGGAGGACCCAGGAAAACGTTGATTTTTTCGGTAAGTTTTTCCAATGGAACCGGATCAGTATCCTTATCCAAAAAAACCTTGCCATCCTTATTGATCGTAATCACGAGTTCGTCCTTTTTCTTTTCTTGTGCAGTCGAAGAGGAACGAGGAAGTTCGATCTTCATCACCGTCGATTTCTCCAAAGTCGCATTCATCAAAAAATAAATAACGATAAAAGAAATAACGTCGATGAGAGGCGCCAATTCGATTTGGCCCGTTCTGCTTGTGGAGGATCGAAACTTTCTGAATTTCATATTTATTTCAGATATTTGAGAGCTTGACCGGAAAGGTTTTCCATTTCCGCAATCGTATCTTCCTTTTTCTTTTGAAAGTAGTTATAGGCAACATAGGCTGGGATCGCAATCGCAAGTCCCATCGCTGTGGTAATCAAGGCCTCGCTGATCCCTACTTCAGCTCCTCTCGTGCCGGAACCTTCTTCGAAAGAACGAATGATTCCTAGTACGGTTCCTAAAACTCCAAGAAGAGGGGAAATCGTCGCGATCGTCCCGAGTCCGGAAAGAAATCTTTCCATTTTTAGAATCTGCGCAAAACCCGCTGAAAGCATCTCCTCTTCCGCTGCCTCTAAATTTTTAAGCGAAGATTCGACACCGGCTTGAAGAACGAGAACGGACGGTCCGTTGTTCAAACCCTTGAGATAATCGATTGCAGTGTTCCAATTTTTCTGACGAAACAATTCTTTGAGAGAACGCCAGTCGTTGGGATGGATCGGTTTCCACTTAGAAAAATAAATGAGCCTTTCGATGATGATTGTAAAACCGATAATGGAAACTAAAACGATAACGATCGGTACGGATTCCGGAGGAATTGCAGAAATTAGAGAATCGGATTTGGCTAAAAACATTTGAGTAAAATTCTCCCCTTGAGTAGAGTTTAAAACTCTCTTGTAGCTGCCAAACAGTTTTCTAATTCGCGTACCTCCTTTTTATAGGGAATCCAAATCGGGAAATCGGCAACTAGACCGCCTGTTTTTTCAGCAGTTCTTTCGCGTGTTCAAGAGCGCCTTTTGAAACTCTCTGACCCGAAATCATTCTTGCAAGTTCCAAGGTTCTTTCCTCTAAACTCAAAAATTCCGCTTTCGAAAAAGTACGTCCGCCTTCCACCGATTTTGTGATTTTCAAATGATCATTCGCTGCCGACGCAATCTGCTGCAAATGTGTGATTAAAATCAATTGATGATTGGCGGCAAGGTTTCTGAGCTTGCGAGCCACATCCATTGCAATCTCCCCGCCTAAACCGGAATCGATTTCGTCAAAGATCAAAACCCTTAGGTTGGATTGCCCTCCCAAAATAGAACGAATCGCAAGCATCACTCTAGACACCTCTCCGCCGGAAGCGATCTTACGAAGCGGTCTCGGCTTTTCACCCGGATTCGGGCTGAAATAAAATTCGAGCTGATCCAGCCCCGATTCGTTTACGATATAACTTTTACCGGAAGATGAAATTTCCCCTTCCGGACTCGTCTCCCAACGCAGTACTACTTGAACTGCGGCTCCCGGCATACCGAGCTGTTCCAGTTCGGACTTGAGAGAGGACTCGAAACGAATGAGAGATTCCCTTCTCGCTTTGGAAAGTTGAATCGAAAGAGAAGCAAGTCTGGAAGTTACCTTTTCGATTTCCACTTCCATCGATTCCTTATTCTTGGAATTTTTTTCCATCGCTTCCAATTCCTGTTCCGCTTTGTTTTTGCATTCCAGAATTGCAGTTAAATCCGAACCGTATTTCTTTTTCATTTTGGAAATCAGATCCAAACGAGACTGAACGAACTGAAGCCTATCCGGAGAAAAGAAAACCTCTTCCTTTTCGTCCAAAACGGACGAATTGATTTCTTTGAGTTGAATATAAATTTCCTGCAAAGAATCCAAGGTTTTCGAAAAATCCGGTTGGATAGATTTGATTTTTTCGGCAGCGCCGAGGAGTTTCGGAAACGAAGGAAGAATCGCAGACTCGCTGTCCGCCAGATACGAAGATAGAATTTCATAATTCTCCGCAAGAAGTTCGCCGTGAGTCAAAAGATTTTCCTCTTGAATCAGTCCTTCCTCCTCTCCTTCCTTAAGATCGGCCTCTTTGATTTCCCGAATTTGAAAGGTAAGAAACTCGATCCGTTTGGATTTTTCTTCCTCATTCTTACGCAATTCCTCCAGACGTTTTTTCAAACTTCTGTAAGTGAGAAAACATTCCTTCACTTCGTTTCTCAGAGGAACAAGACCTGCGTGAAGATCGATGATATCCAATTGTTCGCCTCGATCCAAAAGAAGTATCTGATCGTTCTGATTGTGAACTTCGGCGAGCAATTCCCCCAAACCCCGAAGAGTGGTCGAAGAAGCCAGCGATTGATTGATCAGAATCCGAGACTTTCCATCTCTGCCACATTCCCGATGAAGCGTAAGTTCTTTCGAATCGAAAGGAAAACCCTTCTCTTTCAACCATTCCAGTGCGACGGGATTTTTAGAAAGATCGAACACTCCTTCCAACACATAACGGGGCGCCCCGGTTCGAATTTCCATAGGACTGCTTTTCCCGCCTAACAAAGACGAAATCACATCCAAAATGAGGGACTTTCCGGCTCCCGTCTCTCCTGTAATCACCGTCATTCCTTTTTGAAAATCGATACAGGCTTCTTCAATCAGGGCAAAATCTCTTATATTCAGGGTCTTAAGCATACTTACCTCGAAACACTTAACAAATTATACCCTTCATATAATTACTATACAAATGATTGCAATCATTTTTTCTCGAAAACGATTTTTTTGTATCTCTCAAGATTGGTTTACTTCCGTAACCATGAATTTTAGAAATTCTCCTTTGCTCTCGCACCGAAAACAAAATTGAAATTACGCGTTCGATCTACGGAATATACGGGCTTTCAAAAGATAAAGGTTCCCTTCTTATAAGTTTGAATCCGACAAAATTTCAAATTCAAATATGAAGAATTTAGAATACGAACTTTTGTGATTCTCTGAGAAAAATCTGCCGACCATAGGTTATGAGTCCGACAGCCCTTAGGTTTTAAGAAAAGGAAGTTTAGATCCTCCAGTTTTAAGAATAGAAGAAAGAATCGGCCCTATTTTAGAGGATTTACCGATTTTTAGAATATCTTAATTCTGGAATTTGATTGATTCCATCTCTTTGTTATCGAAACTGACAGGGAAATTTTGTAGCGTTCGGTTTTTTTATACTAGGGGATTTTAAGAAATATGGCAAAAAGTTTTCAAGACTTAGATCAAAAGCTGACGGAACTCATCCAAACGCGCTCCCAAATCACGCTGCAATCTTCCCGGATGAACTCCAAACTGGAACATTACGTCCTGAAGATCATCACGGAGATTTTGACCAAGGTCGGTCAGACCCGTTACATCGAAATGTTATATACGATTACGAAAGAAATGTCCATCAACGGAGTTAAGGCGAATCAAAAGAGAGTCTTTTTCGAAGACGAAGGTTTGGATATTCGAAATCCTGAACATTACGAAAAAGGAATCACCGCTTTTAAAGCGAAGTTCTCGGAGAAAATGGTGGATGAATATGGCAAGAGATGTCTTGCCCGTGGAATTTCAGTAAAATTAAACATTACGTATACAAATGAAGGACTCGCGGTGGAAGTCACGAACAATACTCCGGTAATCCAAGAAGAGGAGGAAAGGTTGCGGGAGAAAATGAAAAAGGCGATGGCATACAATGATATCGCGGAGTTCTACATGGATAATATGGACAATACCGAAGGAGCGGGACTTGGAATCGCACTCATTATGATTTTATTAAAAAGTGAGAATATAGATCCTCAACTTTTCAGAATCATGACTCGGGAACACGAAACCATTTCGAGGGTGGAGATTCCGTTTTCGGAAAATTATATCAGCTTAAGAAGCAAAGAACAAAAGGAAAACAATCTTGAACATTAAGGGTAAAACAGTACTCGTTACCGGTTCCGCAGGCGGACTTGGAAAAGCGATGGCGGAACATTTCGCCAAAAAAGGGGCAAAAATTGTTCTTTCGGACATATCTGAAGAAAAACTGAAAGAAGCGGAAAAAGACATCAAACTTTTAGGAGCGGAAGTTTTTTCTTACAAGGCGGACGTATCCAAAGAAGAAGATGCAGAAAAACTTATGCAGTCTGCCGTAAAACATTTCGGAAGTTTAGACGTTGCCGTATTGAACGCCGGGATTTTAAGGGACGGATTGTTGGTAAAAACGGATAAGGAAACCGGTAAAGTCGTTTCCAAAATGTCTTTGGCAAATTGGCAATCGGTCATAGACGTTAATCTTACCGGAGTATTCTTAACCGGAAGAGAGGCTGCCATTCAAATGATAGAATGCAAAAGTAAAGGTGTGATCATTCCGATCGCGTCCGTTGCGATGCACGGAAATCCGGGGCAGACAAATTATTCGGCGGCAAAGGCGGGAGTTGCCTCAATGACAAAACTATGGGCAAAAGAATTAAGTAGATACGGCATTCGTGTGGCAGGTATTGCTCCCGGATTTATAAAAACAGAAATGGTAATGAAGGACATGAATCCCGAAGCATTAAAAAAATGGGAAGCACTTATACCGATCGGTAGATTAGGAGAACCTTATGAGATTGCCCTCTCCGCCGAATTCATTGTTAACAACGATTTAGTGTCCGGAGTAGTATTAGAAATATCAGGTGGAGTAAAAATTTAATCGGAAATCATTTTTTGCAAGAAAAGAACTTTACATTAAGATAAAATTGTAATAAAATAGACCGTAATTTACCGAATTGAGATTTACTAGTTTACTAAAATTGAATAAACTTGATTCGGTATTTTGGTCTAAAAAGAGAAAGCATCCTCTTTTAGAAATATAAATAAGAGTAAAACAATGTCTAAAGAAAAATCAGCATTAAAGAAAAACCAATTAGAATCGGCAATTCGCGGAATTAAGGGGATCGCTCACCCTGACCGTTTGCAGATTCTTTTCTTCCTCTCTCAAAAAGAACACAGCGTAGGCGAACTTGTGGATTTACTGGGAATCAGCCAATCAGCGGCTTCTCAACACCTTAGTAAAATGAAAATCAACGGAATTCTTTCCAGCAGAAAAGAATCCAATCAAGTTTTCTACTATTTGAAAGACGGAAAATATAAGGATCTGATCCGTACGATCGTTAAAATCTACGGTTAATCCTTAAAAATCGGTTATGTGCCCTCTTCTTCGTCGAGGAGGGTTACATACTCCCTCACCGCTTCCTCTAACCGAGTAAATCCTTCCGAATAACCTGTTTTTATAAGTTTGGTCGTATCGGCACAAGTGTAATATTGGTATTTAGCCCTTAGAGTTTCGGGCATTTCAATATACTCGATATTTTTAGGAAGTTTTAAAGTATCGAAGATTGCGGAAACCAAATCGTTCCAGGTTTCGGGAATTCCTCTTCCGAGGTTATAGATCCCGCCGTAACCGCCAAACGCCAAATAGGCGGTGATCTTTGCGGCGTCCTTGACGTATAAAAAATCCCTTTTTTGTTCCCCGTCCTTGTAGGACGATTTATAGGATTTAAAAAGACGAATTTTTCCTTCCTTTCGGATCTGTTCGTATCCTTTGAGAACTACGCTCCTCATATCTCCCTTATGTCCTTCTCCGTATCCGAATACATTGAAGTATTTGATTCCGGTGATTCTATTTAAAAAACCGTGTTTTTGAGCGTAGAGGTCGAACATATGTTTCGAATATCCGTACATATTCAAGGGTTTGAGAAAATCGATGGAAGTCTTATCGTCGTATCCGTTTACTCCGTCTCCGTATGTCGCGGCCGAAGAGGCGTATACGAATCGAATTCCGTTTTTAAGGGATTCGTTCGCAAGAAGCTTAGTATATTCGAAGTTATTTTCGATCAGATAAGAAGCGTCGGTTTCGGTCGTGGAGGAGCAGGCCCCCAGGTGAAACAAAATATCATAATCTTTTAATAAAGAAGAACGAATCGCACAGTCCAAAAAATTTCCTTTTTCAAGGTAATCGGAATACTTTTTTCCGATCAAATTTTTCCATTTGGAGGAAGTTCCCAAATGATCCACCACAAGAATATCATCTATCCCCTGAGCGTTGAGTTCTTGAATGAGATTGGATCCGATGAGACCTGCTCCACCGGTAACAATACATCTTTTTTTCGCCATAGAATTCAAATTTCCTAAAGAGAGTCTATCAGTCCACCAAATCTATCGTCCACTTTTCGAATCGTCCTTGCGTCGGCTTCCGTCAAAGGAGGATACCAGGTTTTCATCCTACAATCGATCACGATCGGAGGAAAAAACGCCGGATGATTTCGGATCAATTTCGTATCCGCGTAGATGTCTGCGGCCGGTTCGAAACGGGTAAAAATCGACCAAATGAAATCGTGATCGGAACGAGTTGCGTCCTCTCCATCGTCCACGATAAAAACGAACAAAAAGTCCCGAATCGCTTTTTCTTTCAAAAGTTTTGCGGGAATTCCGTCTTTGGTTTTATATTGGCGTCCGGTAACGACTAAAACTCCTGGATAAGGAACCTTCGGATCCTTAAAGGAAGAATCAAGGAACTTTCCTTGGAAGCGGATTTTCAAATCGTTCTTTTTTTTGCCGGAACCCAAAAACACCGCCTTACTTCCCTTGTTTACCTCCGGCCCGGTATAATCGAGAGTATCCTGGGAAATATTTGCAAAAATATGAAGGTCTGTAATCGGATTCATTCTTTCTAATACCCTAATAAACGTTTCTCTAAAATCTTTTAGATCCACGTTTTGATCCGTTACGAGTAATACCTTTGTGAGAGACAGCTGTCCTTCTCCTAAAATTCGAAGCGCACCCGTAAACGCCTCTCCTTCGTATCTTTCCTGGACGATCGCAGCCGCAAGAGAATGTACACCCGATTCTTCGTAAGCCCATACCCCGCGTACTGCGGGCATCACGACGGGAAACATAGGAGATAAAAGATCTTGTAGATATTCCGCGATCCAATGATCTTCCTGTGGCGGACGACCGACTACGGTCGCGGGCCAGATCGCGTTCTTACGATGATAAATTCGGTTTACTTGAACGATCGGATAGTCGTGTTTTAACGCGTAGTATCCGTAATGGTCCCCGAACGGACCTTCCGGTTTTCGAATTTTGGGAGGAATCACTCCTTGAATCAAAAAATCCGCGTCCGCCACGATCGGCAGAGGGGAAATATTCGGATCTTTTTTGATCCTCAACTTTTCACCTAACAAGAGTGAGGCGAGAATCAATTCGCTGATTTCCTCCGGAAGCGGCGCGACTGCGGCAATCGTCAAACCCGGAGGGCCACCCGTGTAGATATGCACCGGAAGGGAGCGACCTTCCTTTTCGGCTTCGTGGTAATGATTTCCCCCGCCCCTGTGGATTTGAATATGCATTCCGGTCTCCATCGGACCATGAATTTGAATCCGGTACATTCCCAGATTTCCTTTTCCGGTTTGGGGACTTTCCGTATAAACCAGGGGAAGGGTAACAAAATTTCCACCGTCCTTCGGCCAGGATTTGATCGTCGGAAGTTCATGCAAAGAATCTAATGTGTTTTCCAGAACGGATGCCGTGTTTACTTTTTTGAGCCCGATCCGAAGGGCCTGAAACGCGATATTTCGTAATTCCCAAATTTTAGCCGGAGTCGGAGGAAGAATATGCCGTATCGTAGTTGCAATTTTTTGCACAAACTTGATCGGGTCCTCTCCGAAGGCGATTTTCATTCTTTTTTCGGACCCGTAGAGATTGGTGGCGACGCTAAAACGGGAACCTTTTACGTTTTTAAAAAGAATCGCCGGGCCTCTTTTGGAAACGACCCTTCTTTGAATTTCAGCCAATTCTAATATTGGATCCACTTCTTCCTCTATGACAAGCAACTCTTTTTGTCTTTGTAATTCCATTACGAATGCGCCGGTGGACCTGATTTTCATAATATTATAATATTCCCACCGGAAGTTCCGGTTGTTTTTTGTTTTTATTTCTGAGTTTGCCGAGTTTTCCGGATATGGAGGATGGAAATTCCTCCTTGAGCGACGATTCTTCCACCCATTTGAATTCTATGTCTTTTTTCTTTTGTAGGATTTTTTCGATTCGAGAAACGTTTCTTTCGTCGAGTTCGCTGAACTTCAATTGAATCCTATGGTTGGTGATCGAGTGTTTTGCCCGGAAGGAATTTTGCACCAGTCGAGAGTCGGAAAAGATTTCTTCCACCCATTCATCCTTTTCGTAGGGATGTTTTCCCTCCAAGCGAAACGGCAACGAATAGATCGTCTTAAAAAATCTTCGAGTTGTATATTTAACCAAAAGAATTCGGCCTTCCGATTTCAAAAAAAGAAAATTGAGATCCAGATCCACCCAATTCTCCACCGATTTAGACGCGGGAATTTCTCTTTCCTTTCCGGCGGCTCTTGCTTCACAACGATTTTCTAATGGACACGCGGAGCAGTTCGGAACCGGAACGCAGACAAGCGCGCCCAATTCCATCATCGCTTCGTTATGATCTGCGGGCGACTCGGGTGTTAAAAACTCTTGAGCTAAGTTTCCCAGGGTTTGATTGGTGGAACTTGAATTAGGGTCGGATTCGATCAGAAATAATCTTGATAAAACGCGTTTAACGTTTCCGTCCAAAACGGCATGATGTTTTCCGTAGGCGATTGATAGAACGGCGGACGCGGTATAACTTCCCACTCCCGGAATCGAAAGAGCCTCTTCGTAATTTTCCGGAAAACGACCTTCGTATTTTTCAACGAGAAGACTCGCGCCCTTCTTTAAATTTCGCGCCCTTGAATAATACCCGAGCCCTTTCCAGTATCTCATAACTTCCTCTTCCGACGCCTCTTGCAGCGCTTTCGGGTCCGGAAATCTTTTTAAGAATGTTTCGTATATCGGAAGCATCGCGGTGACACGAGTCTGCTGAAGCATGATTTCGCTCACCCAAATTCGATAGGCGTTTTTATTGATTCGAAACGGAAGGTCTCTTTTGTTTTTCTGAAACCAAAAAAGCAGATTCGTTCTAAGTTCGGAGAGAAGTTGGAAGTTTGTTATTGATTTCACTGTCGTAAAGAAAATCGATTTCTTTACATGGAATGAGACACGGAGCGAAGGTAAATCCTGTTTTCACCCGAGACTTGAATTTTCATTCAAAATTCTTTCGGTTCACAATGCGGAGCTTTACGATTCGCTATTCAAACTTGTTTTTTTGATCGTAAAACGGCAATCCTCTCCCGTTTGATCTTAGAGAAATTTCAAGTTTTTTGCCGAAGATTTGTCGGAGTTTAGATTGCTCTGAAGAAACTCAACGCAGAGTTTTTCACGATAGAAATTCACATCGCCTCCGTTTTTTCAAGCGTTGATCCGGAAGTAAATCACGTCCCCGTCCTGAACGATATATTCCTTTCCTTCAATTCTGAGTTTCCCCTCTTCTTTTACCTTCGCCTGGGTTCCCGCTCTATTCAAGTCTTCGTAACTCATAACCTCGGCTCGGATAAATCCTTTCTCAAAATCGGAATGAATCACTGCTGCGGCCTTGGGTCCCGTACTGCCAACAGGAGTCGTCCAGGCTCTCACTTCCACTTCACCGGCGGTAAAAAACGTGATCAAACCCAGAAGTTTATATGCGGTTTTGATCATACGATCTAGGCCGCTTTCAGTCTCTCCGATCTCTTTTAAAAAGTCGAGTTGTTCGTTTCGATCCAGGCCGGAAATTTCCTCTTCAAAACGACCGCATAGAATCACGAGTTCCGCGTTTTCTTCCTTTGCCATTTGTCTGATTTGTTGAAGCAAAGGAGTGTCTTTTTTGGCCGCATCCTTATCCGCAATATTTGCGACATACATCACCGGTTTGTAGGTAATCAATTGAAAGGACTTCGCAATTTTTTTTTCGTCGTCTTTTAAATCCGCGAGTCTCGCCGGTTTTCCCGCTTTTAAAAGGTCCAAGATCTTTTCAAGAACGCCCGCCGTTTCCTGCGCTTCCTTGTTTCCGTTCTTCGCATTTTTAGCGGCTCTTTGGTATTGTTTATCGGCGCTGTCCAAGTCCGCAAAAATCAATTCCATATTTACTACGGCCGCGTCGTCGACGGGATTCACTTTACCGTGAACGTGGGTAACATTCTCGTCTTCGAAAGCGCGCACAACGTGACAGATCGCGTCCACTTCTCGGATATGGGAAAGAAATTTATTTCCAAGTCCTTCTCCCTGACTCGCACCCTTGACGAGACCGGCTATATCCACAAATTCAATGATAGCGGGAACGATCTTTTGAGGTTTTGCGATTTCAGCGAGTCGATCCAGTCTTAAATCCGGAACTTCCACGATTCCCTTGTTGGGTTCGATGGTGCAAAACGGATAGTTTTCCATCTGCGCGCCCGCTTTGGTAAGGGCGTTAAAAATAGTGGATTTACCTACGTTGGGAAGGCCGACGATGCCGCAATTCAAACTCATGACGCCAGATTTTCCGGGGAACGTCTATGCGAAAAGTAAAATCGTCATTCCAGTTCCCAGGATTTCCCGGAACCGTCGCTATTGAGAGAAAAACTTTCTTGTTTGAGTCGAATGAGTCGATTCCCTCGAAAGAAAAAATTTAAGACGGAAACTTCGTTTGGAATCCGAGAAGATGCGCAGCCCGTATAATAAATCCCATCGTCGAATCTTAAATCTTGGGAAGAATCCAAGAGTCGGATGAAAGTTATGTCTTTCGTTTTTTCGGAAAGACTTGAGCTCCATTCTTCTGCGGTTTTGTCTCCGGCTAAGAATAGAATTCTTTCTCCGTTCCAGGGAAATTCGATCGGATTCGTGTTGGTAGAAAACCAGAACTTCAAAGAATCAAAGATCAATTCAAAAGAATCATTTCGGATTTTGTCGTTTGAAGTAGTCGGTCGTGCCGAAGTAGTCTGCGATGTCTCCTGTGGTTTCGAAGATTCAACTTTTTTTTCGGAACTCTCGCTCGTTGCAGTTCGTCTAGAGGAAGATTCTACTTTTTTCTTCGAATCATTTATGGTAGAAGTTGATTTCGTTTTCTTCTCGGAATCTTTTTTGATGGAAGTACGTTCTTTCCCCGTACTTTTCTTTTTTTTCTGAGAACGTTCGGATGATTTTGTTTTCTTTATATCCGATTTCGAGCCGGAGCTCTCCGTTTGAGAAATATCCTTCGAAACGGATTCTTGTTTTGTTTTTTCCTTTTGGGAGGAATCCGACTCGGTCGTATTCGATTCAACAATTCCTTTTTGTTCGGTTTTTTTCACACTGGAAGGATTTTCGAAATCACTTTCTTTCGTTTCATTCAAAAAACGTTGTTTAGATTTTTTTAATTTTCCGGTTTTGGATTTTCGATTCTTATTTTTTTTAAAAAAAGATTTCACATTCTTATCAGATTGTACGGCTTCTTTTTTTTCAGCGAGAAAACCGATCCAAGGGAGAACGCCGTTTGTCGAAGTCGGTAAATTCTCCGATACGGTTTTTGGAAAGATATAAAGATCGTAACCGTTTTGCGCGGCCAGGTTCAATTGTTCTCCGGGAAGCTCGGAGGAAAAAGATCCGTATCCGACGAAAAACGCCGTTCCGTTTTCCTGAACGCGTTTGTTCTTGAGTCTTTTGAAAAATAAGGAAGTGGATTTGTAATAACGGGGTTTATCCGCTCCGGAAGGAGGTTCACAAACGAACACGAGGCTCACCGGGCGATCGTTGAGACCGCCCGTTTCCGAAAATACATTCTGAAAACAGAATATGCAAAAAAATAGGGAAATTATGAAACTTTGTTTGAGGAAGGTTCGAAACATCTTCGGATCAGCTTAATCCGACGGATTTCAAAAGGGAATGTTCGAACTTCAGATAATTCTTCTCTTCCTTTTCCTGAAAGAACGCATAACGCGTTTCGTATTCGGGATCCTCCCGATGGAGCGCACTTTGCATTTCCGCAAGATGAGATTCTTCTTCTTTAAGAATCGCTTTCAGACTGACCGGAATTCCGTTTTCTTCCAAAATCCGATCGTATTCTTGATATAGAAAATCGGCTCTTTCTTCGATGAGGTGCGTAACATAGAGGTACGAAAGAAAGGATTGTTTTTTGCCTCTAAACGCGGTCAGGTTTTTCAAAACCATTCCGTCCAGTCTTTGAAAGTATAAGAAAGCGGAAAAACCGCAGTGTAAATTTTCGGTTTGATAATCCGGACAAGAGCCGGGAGAAACTCGTTCGCTCATCCGTTTGAAAAAATGGGCGTGTCTTGCTTCTTCCGACGCGTGCCTGAGAATCATCTCTCCCATCTCGAAACCGCTTTGGGTTGCGAGAATTTTTCGGGAACCGATATGTTCCAAAAAGGAAATCGTGTTTAACCACCGGGAATGTTGCCCGTGGTTTTGAATGATTTTTTTTAAAAAAGAGCGAATCGCTTCTGCCGGTGTGGAAGTTTTTGTCAAAGTTACGATCATAAACATATCCTTTGGGGAAGGCGGAAAAAATCATCGCTTTTTAAGCTTTTAGTTTGATTTTATGTAGGAAAAGAAATCTGGAATTTTAAAAATCTCATTCGATTTATGAATACCACCTTAACATCTCTCAAGCAGTACGGAAGTCTCATCAAGTTTTCGCATACATTGTTCGCTCTTCCTTTTGCGGGGATCGCGTTCGTTCTTGCGTTCTTAAAAACATACGGAAAATCCGTTCCGGATTGGACGATTCTTTCGATCCTTATCTTGGTTTCCATGGTGCTCGCAAGATCCGCGGCGATGGGTTTCAATCGAATCGTCGATACGGACATCGACGCAAAAAACAAACGAACTAAGGAACGTGAAATCCCGGCGGGAAAAATTTCAAAACGTTCGGCGATTCTTTTTGTGGTTCTTTCCTCTCTCGGATTTTTTATCGTGAGTTGGTTTATCAATCCGTTAGCCTGGCGTCTTTCTTTTCCGACTTTGACGATTCTTTTGGGCTATTCTTTGTCGAAAAGATTCACATGGCTCTGTCATTTTATATTAGGTTTTTCGATCGGACTGGCGCCGCTTGCAACTTGGGTCGCGATTCGGGAAGAAATCGTTCTCGAACCTTTGCTTTGGACGATCGGACTCGCATTGAACTTGGCGGGATTCGATATTCTTTACGCGCTTCAGGATCGTGAGTTCGATCAAAGGGAAGGACTTTATTCGATTCCCGCAAGGTTCGGAAAAAAGAATTCACTTAGAATTGCGATTTTCAGCCATGTTCTTTGTATTGGATTTTTGTTCGCAGCGGGAATCATTTCGAATCTGGGACCGGTCTTTTTGATTTTCTTAGCCGCTACCGGAATTCTTCTATTACAAGAACATAAAATTGTAAGGAATTCGGGGGATGATTTTTTCCCTCCGAAATTTTACCGGATCCATTCGTTCATTTCCTTAATCCTATTCGGCGGGCTTTTATTGGATCGGATTTTTTACCTTGTGATTCTCGGAGATTGAGAGTTCTGTTTTCGTTTTCAAAAGACGTTAGACGCGTTCAACGAACTGAGACGAACGAAAGCCGCAAAGCGAGAAACTCAATGTTTCTCCCTATAGATCACAACATAATAATCTCTTTCGCATTGGTTATACCGAACTCGCGTTAAACCTAAAACCCCGTAAGTGCGAAGCCAAAAAAATTCGGAGAAATCGTTTCCGAATAAAAAACATTTGCCTTAATTTCGCGTTCGCACGAAATTCAAGTTCCAAAGATATAAAATCGGTCGAATTGACGATTTACGAAAATAACCGATTTGAAAATCGAAACGTTTACGATTCGCTTTCATAAATTTTCCGGAGATAAAAATGAAACTAGTTTTAGGCATGGCGGGAGCCAGCGGTTCCATTTACGCGGAAAGATTTATTAAAGCGCTTTTTACGACCGAAGGAATTACGTTTTTCATCTGCAGTCCGGCGTCACTTCGAGTTTTCAGAGAGGAAATGGAATGTAAGGTTTCTTCTCCAAAGGAACTTTTGGACTTTATCGTTTCCAAATACGAGATTGTAAATACTCGCCACAAATTCGAAATCCGAAATTTTGCGGATATAGGAGCGGACATTGCCTCGGGTTCCAATCCTTGGAAAGCGATGGTGATTCTCCCTTGTTCCATGAAAACGATCGCCTCGATTAACGCGGGTTTGACGGAAAACCTAATCGAAAGAGCCGCCGACGTAACGTTGAAAGAAAGAAGGACGCTTGTGCTCGTTCCAAGAGAAGCCCCTTACAATCGGATTCATCTCAAAAATATGTTGGAACTTCACGATGCCGGCGCGACGATTCTTCCCGCTTCCCCCGGATTTTATCAGATTCCTAAAACACTGGAAGACTTGGGCGATTTTATGAGTGAAAGAGTTTTCAGGCTTTTGGGTATGGAATTGAATCTATACCCTAGATGGAATCCCCGTAATTTCGAAGAATAAGAAATCGTTTTTGTTAAGCGAAGTACTCTATGTCGTGAATCTTTTTCTTGAGAGTCGATGCGTCTTCGTAGTTCTCTTTCGAAATCGCATTGAATTTCTGAAGATAAAGTCCGATCAACTCTTCTCCGGTTTGTCCCGGTAAGGCAAGAGCCTTTTTAAAATTGTCCAAATCGAATTCTGGATGTTTGGTCGAAAAATTTTCCACCAGTTGATCCATTTTGATTAGGGACGCTTCCCTCGCGATTCCCGTGGATCTCCTGATTTTCAGAGAAAGATTTGCAAGCGCGTCCAGATATTCTCTGACACCGCTTTCTTCCTCCGGAAAATTAACCTGTCCCCCGCCTACTTCCCGATTTTTACAGATTTCAACGTATTTGATCACAACGCTGTTGAACTGATCCATTCTTTCCTGGATGTAATCATTGGATGCTTCTTTAGAAGCGGGCATCTCGAAGTCGCGGATTTTAATCACGTCGTATTTTTCTATATTTTCCGAGATTACCTTCTTCAATTCTTCATAACTTTCCAACGACACGGGAGGAAATGTTACGACCGGAAAATTTTCTCCGATTTTTAGAAAACTCACCACCACGTTAGACGCGATTATCTTTCCACCTGGGCTGAGAGGGTTTTCGCCAAAGACGTTGCAATATACGATCAAATTTCCGGTTGGGTTTTTTTCGGATCCCTTTTCAAACTTCAAGGTCCACCTCCCTTCTCTCTATCTACAACAGACTCCAAAGCGGATATTATTCCCACTTTTTTATTTCTTCATTTAAGTTATCGAATATGGTTTTGTAAGCCTGATACACGGGACCCTCTTTATCCTTAAGCACGGAAGGTTTACCGTCTTCTCCTGCGTTCATGATGTCCGTCGTAAGAGGAATGCCACCGAGAAAACGCGCTTCGGAGGATTCGGCCAACTTCCTACCTCCACCCTTACTGAATATGGCAGAAGCATGTCCGCACTTTGGACAAATGAACTCACTCATGTTTTCAACGATTCCGAGAATCGGAACCTTTACTTGAGAGAACATGGCTGAGGCTCTGGTTGCGTCTAGAAGCGCGACCGATTGCGGCGTGGTTACGATCACGGCTCCGTTTAAATCGATCAGCTGCGCGAGTGAAAGTTGAACGTCTCCGGTGCCCGGCGGAAGATCGATGAAAAGATAGTCGAGTTCATCCCAAACGATATCGTATAAAAATTGTTCGATCGCTTTTCCAAGCATCGGACCTCTCCAAACAACGGGTTGCTTTTCATCGATTAAAAAGGAAAACGAAATGAGTTTAAGTCCGTCTTTTTCCAGAGGATAAATTTTATCTTCTTCGGCTCTTAACGCCACTCTTCCGTTGATTCCGAACATCTTTCCGACGGAAGGGCCGTAAATGTCCGCGTCTAAAATCCCGGCCTTGTAACCGAGCGAGGCCGCAATTGCCGCGAGATTGACCGTGACGGTCGACTTACCGACCCCGCCTTTTCCGGAACCGATCGCAATCACATTCTTGACCCCCGGAATTTTATTGGAATCATCGAGAATGAGTTTGGGGTCCACTTCGAATTTAATCTTCACCTTTCCGATTCCATCCAGTTTGGTGAGAGCCTGACGGATCTGTGCTTCAAGACCGATCTGAATCCTTCTATCCTGGTTCGGAGTTTTGAGGAGAATATTCGTTTCCCCTTCTTGGATATCGAGAGAACCGACCATACCGAGGGATACGATGTCCTTCTTAAGTTCTGGATGTTTGATCTTGATCAATTCTCTTTGAATTTTAACCGCTTCGATTGTTGACATTCTATTCCTTTTCCGAATAGGAAACCAGGGGCGCTTCCGTAAACTTAGACCTTTCTATATTGTAAGTATACCTTTGAATTTTTACATTCTGTTTTTGAATTTCCAAAAGATGAAATCCGCTTTCGTGCCTCTTGTCCGGAAGGCGCGTGCTGGAGGCGGAATTCACGACGTAATAAGGCAATTCGCTTCCGGGAAATTTTACCCAGTTCGTATGGACGTGACCGTGTAGATAAACGAGCGGAGGACGTTCCTTCAATAAGGAGGCGATTTCTTCCCGATTTAGCAATTTATGATGTACGGTTTCTTGTCTATCGACCGGGTTCCAAATCGGATGATGGCACACGAGAACGTAGTTTCGGATTTTTTTTTCGGAAAGAAATCTTTTCGTCTGTAAGACAACTTCCGGTTGAATCCTTCCGTAAGCGTTCAGAATCGAAAGGGGGTTATTGGAATCCCAGCCTACGAAGTGCAAACCGCCGATTTTTTTAATGCGAATATAGTGTGCGTTATGCGAAATCGATTCGCCCGAAAGCTCGGAGAAATATTTTTCGTAAAAGGCGTTTTCTCCCACGGACTGTCTCATGTAACGATCGTGGTTTCCAGGAATATAAAAAACCTTCTTCCTGGGGAGTTCGCTTAATATTTTTTCGGCTGTTTTGAATTCCTCTTCGTGAGATACGTTGGTGATATCTCCCGACACGACGATCGCATCCGGATTCGTCTCAAGGATGAAATTTAAGATCGAGTCCCAAACTTTCTTAGGATATTTTTTCCTTCTTCTAAGATTATAATTTAAATATCCTACCAACATCTTTCCCTTCAGTTGAAAGAATGGGACCGAAGTCGGAAAGTGTAAGTCTGAAAGGTGAAGGATTTTCATTCGGATTCGAAAAGTTCTAAGATTCCCAACACATCCCCTTTGCGAACGATCGATCCTTTCTCTTTTATAATTTGCGTTAGCTTTCCTTTCACGGGAGACTCCATGGGGAAACAAGCCTTATCGGTAACGAGTTCTAAAACTTCCTGACCGGGTTCCACCGAATCACCTAACTTCGAATTCCAATAGACGAGTTCGATCTTGTCGGTATCTCCGAGATCCGGTGTGATCAATTCAAAAATGTCGGATTTTGGTTTCATAATTTAAAACAAACTTGCGTAAAAGACTTTGTGCATCAATGATACCTAAAAAACTCGGTGGGGATATATGGCAAACCAGAAAACGGCGCTTAAAGGCAGCGAGATTTTGAAAAATATCGAAGCTCTTAAGAAAAAAAAATTCTTTCACCTTGAACTCAAAGGTCTGACGAAACCCACTCGAGACATCTTGTCCGAATTAGTAAACGGGATTTTATCGGAGATCGGAGCCAACCCATTAGCGGGGTTTCATCTTTTTAGCGGACTTATGGAAGCCCTTCTCAATGCAATCAAGGCAAACATTCGCCATATAATTTTCAGGGACGAACTTCTTAAAAAGTTAGAACAGGGAGAATCCAATTCCCAAGACGCGGAAGAACTTTTGGAAATCATCATGGAAACTTCTCTTCTTAGAGACGCAATGCATCGTTACATCGTTCCTGAGAAAGTAAAAAAACAAGTGCAAAGCGTTCTTTTTCTGGAAGATAAGATTCGTACAAAAAAGAAGGTTCTTACGGAAAGTGAAAAAGCGTTTCTCACCGACGTTCGAGCAAAAATCAAAAAATACAATATGAATATTTCTCTGAAAATTCGTATTACTTCCGAAGAATTGAGTTTTCGGATTCGTAACGATTCTCCCATTCATCATTTGGATTTCCAGAGGATTCAAGAATCCAGACTTAAACACAAAGAACTCTTTGATCGCGGGAATTCCGCGGATTTTTTTCGTCCCGAATTTTTAAACGAGAAAGAAAGCGCGGGTTTCGGAATTGCGATGATTGATGAAGGTTTTTATTCCATCGGCCTGAACCCTCTTGATTTGCTCACGATCACCTCCGGTGCAAGAACGACTACCGTTTACATGAAATATCCGATCGCCGGTTTGAAGATGGAATTTTAAGAGTTTTCTGAAATCTATTTCCCATTCTTTTTTTGACTCTTTACACTTTACAAGCGCTGACTTTTAAGATTATTTATTTCATTAAAAATACTCTTAAATTTTGTGAATTAAAAAATGAGAACACAGGTTTGAAGAAGCGAGAAAATTCTTTTTAAAGTAAAAACTTTATTCGTGATGAACACTTTTACTGAAGTCTGATCTATTTTCTTGGTTATATTATACACATTATATCAGATCCTTTAGATCTTTTTCACTCAAACCTGTGATTCTAAGAACTACATCTAACCTCAAACCTTCTTCCAACATCCTCCGGGCCGATTCAAACTTTTCTTTTTCAATACCTTTTTCAACCCCCTGAAGTTCACCGGCCTCGAAACGAGCCGCTAAGTCATAAGCATAGTCACGATCGGATTTTAACTTTGCTTCCAACTCATTCCGTTTCTGAGGATCATTCGAATATTGTTCTAAAATTGTAAACGCCTTACTTAAATCCGGAGTTTTATCCACTAAGATTTTCATTTCTTCTTCCTCCAACTCAGAAGTATGCTTTAACACATACAGCCAGATTTCTAAATTATTCTTTAAATCCCTTACGTCATTTTTTACGAACTTACCCAGTTCTAAAAAATGAATCTCCACATCATCCGTTAAGATTATATCTGGATTTGACTCTTCTCGAAACTTAAACTTGCTATGAAAATTCTCCGAAGGAATTAGGTCAAAGTCAACTATATTTATCTGATACACCGGCTTCAAATCAGAATACATAGAACCTCGGTTTAACTGGTCCCGAATCAATCCGGAAAGATAATACATACTTCTTTTAATGAATGAACTCTGATGAGCTACTTGGATTTCTACGTGAAATATCTTTCCGTCTTCGTCCTGCGCCCGTATATCTAAATACGAACGTTTGTCGTTTGGAGAAGAACCTACAAGTTCCGGATTCAGAATTTTTATATTTCGAATCGTATGTTCCCTGTCCGGAAATAGAACACTATTTAAAATCGAAATCAGTAATTCCGGTTCCTTTACGAACAAAATCTTAAACATCAAATCATTGGTTAAGGGAAAGAAGTTTTTAGACATCAGCTTGGTTCTTTGTGTTCGGAATTTCTCTTGGTCCTTTTTTTTTACTCCTTAGAACGATCGATTCGATAAATTTTGCCGCTACCGAAGTCGCTCAAGTAAATCTTTCCCGCCGCATCTTTTCCAAAAGAAGAAATTAGAACGGGCCATTTTCCGAGACTATAAACTTTTTTCGCGGGTTGTCCGATCTGATCGGGAAGTTCTAAGGCCCAGATTCTACCCGAAACAAAGTCGGCGAAAACGTATTTTCCGTCCAAATCCGATATTGCTTTATTAGAATATACGTAACCGCCCGTAATCGACTGTCCTTCCTCGCGACCGTACTCGTAAATCGGATCGGTTAAACCTTCCTCCTTACAACTCCGTTTCGGTTCAAAACAATGTGAAGCTTCTTTAATATTCCATCCGTAATTTTTTCCGCGTTCTACGATGTTGATTTCTTCCCAAAGATCCTGTCCTACATCGGCGACGATCAATCTTCCTTTTGGATCAAAGCCGTACCTCCAAGGATTTCTAAAACCGAAAGCGAAGGTTTCGGGCGCGCAACAAACGTCGTTGATAAAGGGGTTGTCCGCGGGTATTTTATACGGTTTTCCGTTTTCCGAAGAATTTACGTCGATACGGAGCATACTTCCTAAAAGTGTTTTCGGATTTTGCCCGTTTTTCTTAGGATCATCCTTCCAACCTCCGTCCCCCCAACCTACGTATAAAAATCCGTCATGCCCGAACGCAAGTTGACCCGCGTTGTGATTCGGATACGGCTGAACCACTTCCATAATAATCCTTTCGGAGATTATTTTAGAATTTGCCAAATCTTTTGGAGAAGAAGCGATCCATTCGCTCACTCGACTCGTATCCTTTCCGTTTACCTTTAGAACGTAATTGAGGTAGAGTTTTCCGTTTTTTGGAAAATCGGGATGGAACGCAAGACCGAGCAGACCTTGTTCGGACTCGGAAAGAACATTCAAAGTCAATAATGTTCCATTTTCGTTTTTACGGACTTTTCCCCAACGAAGCGCGCCTTTTTGTTCTGTAATTAAAAAAGTTTCCGTTTCACCCGGTGGAAACTGAATATCGGTCGGTTGATGAAACCCTGAAGAAACTTCTTCAAGTGAAATCGAAATTCTTTCTTTGGCCGCGTCTTTCCCGGAATAAATCGGTTGTAAAAGACTAGAATTTCCTTCCACTTTATACTTGTCAGGCGCTCCTAAAACTTCCACGAGGGTTTTTTGAATCCATTCGCAACCGTTTGTAAAAATCAAAACGCTCGATAAAAGGATACAAATGGAAATTTTTTTCCAAAGAAATGGAAGTTTTTTCTTTGGATTATAATTTTCGAATCTCTCGAATCGATGAATTCGAGTCTGAAAGGATTTCGCATCTTTATTGAATCGTTTAAAATCGAAGTATAAACGAAAACCTTCGGATCTTTTTTGAATCTGCGGGAAAATATTTCCAAATCTCAAAGAACGAATTAGAATCGAGATCGGATTTTGAATGATACTTGTTTTTATCGTCCTAAAGAACGATTCGATTGTAAAAAACATAACGCCATAGAATTCTTTTTTTCAAAGACGAGTCAAATCAAATCTTAGAACCAAGAGAAAGTGGAATCCAAAAGAAACGATTCGAAAACATTCAGATTCCTAATTTAAGGAAATGGAAACTATTTTTTAACGCGAGTTGGTATAACAAATGCGAAAGCGATTATATGTTGCGGCCGTCGAACTCACGTTAATTACGTATTTTTTGTGAACTCTCTGTATCAAAAGACCTTAAAATCTGAATTTAAGATCGTTCGTTTAAAGAATATATTGGCTCAGATCCTTGTCTTGAATCACATCCTGTAATCGGTCCAAAACGTATTTTCCGTCGATCTTTACCTTTCTTTGACTTTCAGGAAGATCAGGACCTTCAAAACTTACTTCTTCAAGTAAACGTTCCAGGATCGTGTTGAGTCTTCTGGCGCCGATATTCTCGTGTTTCTCGTTCATATCGTATGCAATTCTTGCAATTTCTTGAATGCCATCCGTGGTGAATTCCAATTGAATTCCATCCGTGGAAAGCAAGGCTTCGTACTGTCTTGTAAGAGAAGAACGAGGCGCGGTGAGAATCTTTTCAAAGTCTTGCCTTGAAAGTTTTTCGAGTTCCACGCGAATCGGAAATCTTCCCTGCAACTCCGGAATGAGATCGGAAGGTTTTGTCATGTGAAACGCCCCCGCCGCGATAAAAAGAATGTGATCCGTTTTTACGGGACCGATCTTTGTGTTGACCGTCGCCCCTTCCACGATCGGAAGAAGATCTCTTTGAACTCCTTCTCTGGAAACGTCGGCGCCGCTTTTCCCTTCTCTTCCGGCGATTTTATCGATTTCGTCTAAGAAGATAATTCCCATTTCTTCCACTCTTCGAAGGGCTTCCCTTTGCACCTTATCCGGATCGAGAAGCTTTTCGGCTTCGGATTCTTCCAAAGCTTTGAGAGCTTCGGGGATTTTGAGTTTGCGTTTTTTATTTTTTTTGGGCATCATATCTCCCAAAACATTTTGAAGCTGACTGTCGAGGTCGTCCAAGTTCCCCGCTCCGAAAACTTGAAGCATCGGAATCTGAGACATACTAGGATTCGGAAGATCGAGTTCTACTTCTTGCTCGTCCAACTTTCCGGTTTTTAATTTCTTTCTCATAAACTCTCTGGTTTCAAGAAAATGAGTTTTTCTTTCTTCCTCGTCGGGAAGCGGAGAAGCTGCAAATCCTGTAATTTGTCCGGAGTTATGTTTGTTTTCACTCGGAAACGGAAGCAGAATGTCGAGTAACGCGTCTTCCGCTTTTTGTTTTGCGGTTTCTTCCACCCTCGTTCTGAATTCCTGTTTTACAAGATTCATGGATATGACCGCAAGATCTCGGATCATGGATTCCACGTCTCTTCCGACGTAACCGACTTCGGTGTATTTGGTGGCCTCTACTTTTAAAAAGGGAGCTCCGCAGAGTTTGGAAAGTCTTCTTGCAATTTCCGTTTTTCCTACGCCGGTCGGTCCGATCATGATGATGTTTTTCGGATAAATTTCTTCCCTCATTTCCGGATCCAGTTTTTTACGTCTGGTCCTGTTCCTAAGGGCGACGGCAACCGCTTTCTTCGCGTTTTTCTGACCGATGATATGTTCGTCTAACTTTGTGACGATCTGCCGAGGAGTTAGTTCTTCTTCGATCGGCAGCATAAGGTCCTGGTCTTTGGTGTGATCTGTCATATATTTTTATCTTTAAAGAATTTCTTCTACGGTGATATGATCGTTCGTGTAGATACAGATGTTTGCCGCGATCTTCATGGACGATTCTACGATTTCTCTCGCGGACAAATCCGTATGATCGTAGAGAGCTTTAGCGGCGGCTAACGCATAATTACCGCCGGAGCCGATCGCGATCACACCTTCGTCCGGCGAAATCACGTCTCCGGTTCCGGAAATCAAAAAAGATTCGTCTTGGTCGGCTACGATCAAAAGAGCTTCGAGTCTTCTAAGCATTCGATCCATTCGCCAGTCTCTTGCGAGTTCCACCGCGCTTCTGGAAAGACTTCCTCCAAATTCCTGAACTTTCTTTTCGAAAAGTTCGAACAGAGTGAAGGCGTCTGCGGCGGAGCCCGCAAATCCGGAAAGAATTTTTCCGTCGTAGAGTCTTCTGATCTTTCTCGCGCTGTTTTTCATGACGGTGTTTCCCATAGAAACCTGACCGTCTCCTCCGATGGCTACTTTTCCGTTTTTTCGTACGCAAAGAATGGTAGTGGAACGAATCTTATTTTCTGGCATGTGGATGAGCCCTTCTATAAACCTCTTTGATTTTTTCCTTACTCACGCTCAAATAGATCTGAGTTGTGGAAAGAGAAGAATGTCCGAGCAATTCCTGCACCGCCCTGATTTCGGCTCCCGCATCGAGGAGATCGGTCGCAAAGGTGTGTCTGAATTTATGGGGTGTAATCGTTTTTTCCCAACCCATTTTTTTTCTTCTTTCATTCAAAATATAACGAACGCCCCGAGTCGTCAGTTTCTTTCCTTTTTGATTCAGAAAAATTTCCTCTTCGTCCGGGAAAAAACCGTTTCTATATTCCAAATATTTTTGCAAAGAATCCACGGCTTCTTTTCCCAAATATACGAATCTTTCTTTTTGTCCTTTTCCGAGAACTTTAAGAATCGTTAAATCCTTGGAAAGGGCGCCGAGTTTTGCGTTTACGAGCTCGAATACGCGTAAACCGGAAGAATATAAAACTTCGATCATGGCCCTGTCTCGTATCTCGGAAACTTCCGAACTTTTTTCCGCTTCGAATTCCAGGATGTCTTCGGTTTCGATGATTCTGAAATTTTTAGGAACGTCCCTTCTGACTTTCGGAAAACTGATCTGAGTCGCAGGATTGGATAAGACCAGATCGTCTCGGAGAAGAACCTTGTAAAAGGTTCTGAGAGAGGATAACTTTCTACTTTGAGACCTTCGGTCGAGTTCGTGTTGTTTTGCGAGGTAGGCAAAGTAAGATCGAATGTCCACGGGTTCGATCTGAAAAATATCCAGTTGTTCCTTTTCGCAAAACTCGAAGAAGAATTTCAAATCGATACTGTAAGCGTTGATCGTATTCAGAGAATAATTCTTTTCGATTTTTAAGTAGTTTATGAATTTCTCAGCCGCTTTGTTTAGCGACTCGGAAGTAAATTCGGGAAATTGGAAAGGATAGTCGCCCAATGGAAATCTCCGTATATATTTTCAAAACGTCAAAGATTCTTCTTTGCACGGATCGCGTTTCCGCCATTTCGCAAATTTTACGAAAATGTCAACGCCCGTCTTACTGAGTATCGGAGAGTTTCCGAAATCCGTTTTTTCTTTCTCGGATCCAATCGGAGATTTTTTGCACGGATATTTTGACTAACTCCGGGATTTTTTCCCTTTCTTCCGGAAGAAAATTAGAAAGTACATAGTCCGGAACTTCCGAGGTTATGGAAGGTTTTCCGACTCCGAACCGCAAACGAAAGAATGTGTTGGTTCCTAGTTTTTCCACGATGTTTCTGAGTCCGTTATGACCGGCGTGACCGCCTCCGCCTTTGAGTTTCAATTTTCCGAATTCAAAGTCGATCTCGTCGTGAATGACTAAAATGTTCTCGGGAGGAATTCCGTTTTTTTTTGCGATTTCGGCGACGGCCTTTCCGGAAAGATTCATAAACTCAAGGGGTTTTAGATAAAAAATCGTAACCGCGTCCTCGTCGGTCCTCGCGAGGGAATATTTAGAATTACTCTGATAATGTCCCCCGGAAGAAAAATTTAAAAACGAATCTAAAATCACAAAACCGATGTTATGCCGGTTATGTGTATACTTTTGGCCGGGATTTCCGATTCCCACCAATAAAAGTTTTAAGTTTGCCATGGTTGGAGAATCTGATTGAGCATCTTTTCGGTCGCGTGTACCGCTGCAATCGTTTGATCCGGATGAACTCCCATCGTTTTGAAAGTAAGATCTTCGTCTAAGTCCGGAGATTTATTCCAAGTAATCATCGTTTCCACAAGAGCGTCGGTTTTTCCTCCCGGAGGAATCCGAACCTCATAATCTACGAGTTTCGGAATGCCGATTCCGAGTTGATTCGTGATTTTTGTAAGAGCGTTCATAAACGCATCGTAACCCCCGTCTCCTTCGGAAATTTCTTTGTGAACCTTTCCCTGGTATTCGAGTTCGATCTGAGCGTGGGGACGAATTCCGATTCCGGAATGAATATTACAAGATTTGATAGTAATTACTTTTTCACCGGTTCTTCCCGATACGTCCGCGATGATAAACGGAAGGTCTTCCGGAGTTACGAGTTTATTCTGATCTCCGAGTTCGATCACCCTTTGTAATACTTTCTGAAGAACCGAGTCGCTTAACACCATCCCGAGTTGTTTTACGTTTTCGGAAATACTCGCTTTGCCCGCAAGTTTGCCGAGCGCATAACTTCTTTTTCTACCGAAACGTTCGGGCAAAATCGGATTCGCGTAGAGATTTCCTTTTTTGTCTCCGTCCGCGTGAACACCCGCGGTTTGAGTGAACACGTCTTCGCCTACGATCGGTCTATTCGCGGAGATTCTTTTTCCGCTGAACACTTCCACGAGGCGACTCGCTTCCGTAATCGAAAGTTCGTTTACATTCGTCTTTGTTTCGGACTTATCGTGGATCGCCGTGACGAGCGCTTCCAAAGGAGTGTTTCCGGCTCTTTCTCCGAGCCCGTTCATGGAAGCGTGTAAACCCTTTACTCCCGCACGAATCGCTTGTAAACTGTTTGCTACGGAAAGATCGTAGTCGTTATGTCCGTGAAACTCAAAATGAAGATTCGGATATTTTTGAACGAGGTCGTCCACTCCTTGAAACGTTTCCTCGGGAGAAAGAACGCCTAACGTGTCCGGAAGGAAAATTCTTTCTATATGTTCCTTGCTTAGATGTTCCACAAGGGCCGCAACGTAATCGGGGCTGTTTCTAAATCCGTTGGACCAGTCTTCGAGATATACGTTTATCTTAAGTCCGTTTTTGATCGCGTATTCGATGACAAAGGAAACGTCCGTAAAAAATTCTTTCGGAGTTTTGTTTAGCTGTTTTTCAAGGTGATGTAGAGAACCTTTGGTGAGAAGATTTAGAACCTTGGCTCCGCTGTCTCGGATCCAATTTACGGTTTTATTTCCGTCCACGAATCCGAGAATTTCGATTCGATCCGTAAGTTTTTCGGTCTCGGCCCATTCTATGATTTTTTGGACCGTTTCAAATTCTCCCTTGGAAACCCTCGCGGATGCGATCTCGACCCGATCCACATTGAGTTTTTGTAATAAGAATTTTGCAATATTCAGTTTTTCGGAAGTAGAAAAACTGACACCTCTCGTTTGTTCTCCGTCTCTCAGTGTTACGTCTAAAATTTCCAACGAAGTTTTTATTTCTGTCATCTGAGATACCTTTTGAGAGTGTTCTTATCCGGGCCTAATACTTCCACCAAGGTGGAACCCGGATTGGAAATTCCATACCGGGAATAATCGACTTCCTTTAAAAAATCGTGGGACCCGATCGTATCCATCGTTAATTTTTTGAGGATTCCTTCTCCGATTCCATGAATGATTTCGACTAGAGTTTCTCCGGCCAAAAAGGCTTCCTGAATTTCCCTTTCGAGTTTCTCTTGGGCCTCTTCGAACCTGAGCTTTCGGATATAAATCGTTTTCGCTCCCGAATATCCAGATTTGACGGAATTTTTTTTCATACGATCCGGGTTCTCTTCTTCGTACCAGTGTTTTTTCATTCGGGAGTACAGAAAACAAAGAATTTCATTTTTTATGCTTTCACTCTCCGAACGATTCGGTACAATTTTCAATCCATCCATTCTATCAAAAATAGGCAGGTTCTAAAACCTTGAGCGAACAACCAGAATCCAAAACGGAAGCGGCAAAGTTAGTGGATAAAAAAAGAATCGCGATCTGCGGCGGGACTCTCGGACGTGAAAATCGTTATTACGTTCGGGGTCAGGTTGTGGACGTTGCAATCACCGAGGAAATGAGGGACGATTCCCGCTGGGATTTGACGAACGGTCTTTTTGAAGGTCAGGAAAACGAGATCACTCCGTTTTTGGATTACGGATTGGAACCGGTTCGAAAGCCGATCTTAGTCGCAGAAATCTGGGACGAATCCGATAACTTGGTACATCAATCCCCGGAAATCAAAGGTGACGACGGAGGATTTTTCTTTCATGAGTTTACGAAACCTCTCCAGCCCGGCAAGTATACGTTTCAAATTCAATTTCGAAAACCGGATTCGTACAGACAGTTTACAAAAGACATCGCCTACTTAAATCAAAAAGGAAAGAGTGAAATTTCCGGTCATACTCTGATCGGAAAGGGAAAACTCAGAATTCTTTCCGAAAACTTCGACGGTTATGTGACAACTTCGGACATAGACCAGACGTATCTCGCCACGGACATTCATTCCAATAAGGGAAAACTTTCCACGTTATTCGAAACACCCCAACAAAAACTTCCGCTCCCGGGAATGCCCGCACTTTATCGAGAGATTCGGACGGCGACGAACGACTCCCCGCTTTGTTTTATCTCCGCAAGTCCTCATTTTTTTAGAAGAACGTTGCTCACCACGATCCGAAGTCATTCCATCGTAACCGAATCTTTACATCTCAAATATCTGGAAGGAACGATCAAAGGAATCGTGGAAAAGTTTTGGAATTCGGTGACTCATCCCGCTAAGTTTATTACGGATGGAATTTTGGGATCCGTGGAAAGAATCCGTAAATTTGCGGGGGCTTCGTTTCAAAGTTTGTTTGATCAGATGAGTTACAAACTTACGATCTTACTCCGGGACAGATTGTATCTTCCCACAAACGCAAAAGAAATTTTGATCGGGGACAATACCGAAAGCGATTATCTGATTTTCATTCTTTATCAATACATTCTCTGCGGTAAGATGCACGGACAAAATTTGGAAGAATATCTATATCACCTAAACTTTTTAGGAAGAGATGCGATCACAAGAGACGCCGCAAAAACGATTCAAGAACTCGGAGAGGAAAACCGTAAAATTCACGGAGACGTAAATTCGGTTTCTTTAGTTCTCATTAATAAAACGGCCCACGGACCCGACGAGGAGGAAATGCACTGGAACGTACAAAGCGCACTTCCGGCGGGAATCGATCCTTTCCAACAAAAAGAGATTCATCCTTACATTCTCACGGAAGGAGCGCCGGGATTTGCGGTAGTACTTCAAGATAATGGAATATTAGATACTTCTGCTGTATTTCGGATCGTGGCCGAAATGGCGGGAGAATGGATGGAAGGTCACGTGATCGATCCGCAGGCTTTGATGGATTGGATTCGAAACCTGACTCTTCCCGGAGATTATCAGGATGAAAAGGATCTGATTTTGGAAGGACTCAAAAAAGCGCTGGAAAAGGAGGAAATTTCTTAAGATTTAAGATCCGTATAAAAGAACGCATAACGCGTATTTGTTGAGAAAGGATTCTTCCCGTTCGTTTAAGGTTTTACGGAAAAGATCATAAGAATTTTTTTGATCGTTTGTCAAAGGAGGTTACGAATTTTGTTTTACGGCCTTTTGCCTTCGATGCCAAAAAAACAAAATCGCAACAATAACCGCTAGAGTAATGATGATTCTATTATAAATTTCTAAAAAAACCAAAACGTTTTCCCAGTGAGAACCCAGATAAAAACCGGAAACGATTAAAACTCCGCACCAAAGAACGACGGCCGCGCTAAAACATCCGAAAAAAAGAATCGGATTCATCTTTACCATTCCCGCGACGATCGAAACAAAAAATCGAATCCCGGCCGAAAACCGGCTGAACAAAACGACCAAGATGGAATTCTTTCGAAACCAAGAGAGGGTCTTTTCGATGGATTCCGGATCGTATAAAGAATCCTTAAACGGAAATTCTTTTTCTTTGACCCAATGCAGAAAAATTTGTCCGAAACGATACATGATCCAGGCGCCGAATACGTTTCCCACCAAGGTGCTCGTGATCAATTCGGTCCAGCCGAATGAATTTAGATTTCTCGCCACGAGAAAACCCCCGAACACTGTGATCGTATCTCCGGGCCAAGGCGGAAAAACGTTTTCCGCAAAATTGGAAAACGCGAAAAAGAGCCAGAGGAAGATCGGGTCCGTTTCGGAAAGGCGGCTGAGGATTTGGATCAGAGTTTCCTGAAAAGTCATGAAGTTAGAATAAAAGAATTGTCAGTGATCCAGCGTAGCGTTCAAGTAAAAAAAGTGAACCCTAATCTCTTTTCATCTTTGAACCGTTCGACCGGAAAATTTCTTTTCGCGAAAAAAGAGAAAATTTTCCATCCGACTTCCCTAAACATTTGGAGAACCTGCCTTATCTTAGTTTTTTGGTTTTCCGTTTTTAACGCGCCCGCATTTGCGGAAGCCGAAAGTTCTAAAAAAACGGAACTTTATCGTTACAATAAACTTACGTTACAGAACAACCCGGTTCGAAATCCAAGATCGCTTCCGATCGAATTCGTTCCGGAGGGTTCCGATCTGATCTATTCCACCGAACTCAAATCCGAACGAGGTTACTTCGAGACGAGGGAATCTTTTCTTCTGTTTACGCACGCGTTTAAAAAAAAGCAGATGGAAGTATATTACGATTCTATTTTTAAATCCCTCTATTGGAAGGTTTTGCAGGAAGAGATTACGGATACGAAAACCGTGATTATGGTGGAAAGCCAAAATAAAAAGGTCGTAACGATTCAAATCGAAGCCGTGGACAACGGAAGTAAGATCAAACTTTTTTATAAAAATTCGGGAAGTTGAAAGTTATGATCGAACCGATTCATATCAACCCGGAACCCGGAAAATATACGTTCCTCGTTTTTTTTTCCATCTTATTCGTACTTGCGATCGGAGTTTTCTTTTTGGTTTTTAGACCCTATCTCTATTCTTCTCTGATGGCGTTGATCTTGTATTTGGCCACACGAAGACCGCATAAGCTTTTAAAAGGATATTTTGGGGAGAATTTTCAGTGGCTCGTTCCGTGGATTATGATTTCTCTCGTGTCTATGATCGTCCTTGTTCCGTCCTATTTCGTAATCCGTACTTTGATCGGAGAGGCGCTTTCCATTCTTTTTAAATTGAGAATTTCGTTAAGCGAAGACAAGATTATCGAAACCCTGATGAACTTCGCGATGCTTACCGATTTTATCACGGACAGCGAATTCTTTTGGGTAAAGGTCCCCGAAATTTACGGAGAATTTGCGGAAAACTACGTGGATATTCTAAACTTGGACAGCATCTACGGAATTCTCAGCAACGCGTCCTCTTTTATCCTAGGAAACATAGAATTGCCGACCGGAATTCTTATGAATCTTTTCTTCGCGCTATTGGTGTTGTTCTTTCTCTATCAAGACGGAAAAAAAGTGGAACGATTCATTTTGGACAACCTTCCCTTTTCCAAGCAGTTGGAAGAACAAGTCGGAAGAAAACTAACTTCCGCGGTTCAAACCGTAATTCGGGGAAATCTAATCATATCGATTCTGCAAGGAGCGGCGATTTATATTCTTCTTTTGATCGCGGGAATTTCGAGTCCGTTCTTATACGCGAGTTTGGCCGCGTTCTTTTCCATCATCCCGGTTGTCGGGACTTCCGTGGTTTGGCTTCCGATCGGACTTTACATTCTCTTTTTGGAAAACAATCCGATGATGGCCGTCTTTTTTATGGGAAGCGGACTTTTCTTTTATATCGTTCTGGAAAATTTCGTAAAACCGAGAATGTTGGATAAAAAACTACAGGTACATCCCCTATTGATCTTTCTGTCGTTGATCGGAGGAATCAAAGAATTCGGAATTATGGGATTGGTCGTTGGTCCGGTCACGGTCACGTTAGTCGTCATTCTATGGGATTTTTGGAAACTCTATCGCCGGGAATTGATTTTGAACAAGGGACATCGATAAACGTTGGAAGATTCCAAACCTCTTTCCGTTTCGGAAGTTACGAGGATTCTCAAGAACCTGATCGCCGGATCCAAGGATTTAAAAAATATCTGGGTCCGAGGAGAAATTTCCAATTACAGCAAGGCGAGTTCGGGGCATATTTACTTTTCTCTCAAAGATTCCAATTCGCTCATTCGATGCACCTTTTTCAACTACGCGAATAAGAATTATTCCGGAAAACCGCTCTCCGACGGAAAAGAAATCCAGGTCTATGGAACGATCACACTCTACGAGGCGGGAGGTTCTTACAATCTCAACGTAACCCGAGTGGAAGAATTGGGACAGGGAGATATTCTCCTCCAAATCGAAAGACTCAAACAAAAACTTGCCTCTGAGGGAATTTTTGATCCGGAAAAAAAAAGAAGAATTCCTTCCTTTCCCAAAACGCTCGGAATCGCGACCTCTCCTTCCGGCGCGGCGATCGAAGACATCATCAAAATAGCCCGTTCCCGTTTTCCGGGGATCAACATTCTCATCGCGCCTTGTGTCGTTCAAGGTGAGGAAGCGCCGAATTCTATCGTTGCAGCCATCGAAGAACTGAATCGCCCCGATTGGGAAGTCGACGTGATCATCGCGGGACGAGGAGGAGGAAGTTTCGAGGATCTGATGGCGTTTAACGACGAGAAGGTGGTACGAGCCTACGCAAATTCGAGGGTTCCGATCATTTCCGCGGTGGGCCACCAAACCGACGTTTTGTTAAGCGACTTTGCGGCGGATTATTTTACTCCGACTCCTACGGCGGCGGCTGAATACGCGGTTCCCAAAGAAGAAGACGTGCTTCAATTCTTATCCCAATTGGAAGGAAGGCTTAAAACCTCCCTACTTGCAAGAGTTTCTTCCAGCAAGGACAAACTCAGGCTTTTGTCCGGAAAGTTTATTTTTAAGGAACCGATGCAACTTCTCAATCAGAGAAACCAGAGAGTGGATGAAATCGGAATCCGATTGCAAAAGGCGTTATCCAACAAACTGGATCTGGCACGCGTTCGATTGGAACGATACGATAATCTTACATCCAGAATTCAGAATATTCTTTTCCATAAAAAACAAAAGGCGGAATTTTGGACCACAAAGGTGGAGGATCTGTCTCCTGCGGCCACGATGAAACGGGGATATTCGATCCTTAGAAACGAAAAGGGAAAAATCATACGATCTCCGGACGAAACAAAACCGGAAGAAGAATTGCAAGTTTTACTTTCGGGCGGAACGATGCAAGTGATCAGAAAAGGAAAATAAGATGGCGGAAGCAAAATCAAAAATTTCATTCGAAGACGCTCTGATGGAGCTCGAACAGATCGCCGAAAAACTGGAACGTCAGGATTTCAGTTTGGAAGAATCTCTCAAGGCTTATGAAAGAGGAATGGAACTCAAAAAAATCTGTCAGGGAATTTTAGATACCGCAGAAGGAAAGATAGAAGCCCTTACCAAAGACGAATCCAAAAAGACGAACAAAACCGGTTTTCGCGGAGAATCCAAAACAGCTCCTGAAACAAAAAATGCTCCTTTAATCGATACGGAAGATCTGTTTTAAGTATATCAGCGAAAACTTTAGAGTTGTTGAAAAATTTCGTGTGGAGATCAACAAAATTGTTTCAATCGACCATTTCAATAAAACGGAAACAGATGGAGAATTAATTTTTCAACAACTCTTTTGAAGTCAACGATTCGAATCTGCCATGAATCTGGGTTCGATATTCGGATAGGACGCCTACCGATCTACATTTTATAAACGGAATATTCTTTTTTTAGAATGTTCTGTGCCGTTTTTTCGATTTATACGATTCAACTCGGGTATGAAAACCGGATTCCAATGGACTTCCGAGAAAATTCTTCGAATTTTTGGAATCGTTTTTGAAAAAACACTAAACAAAAAGGGGGTTTTTTAAAAACGAAACGAAGAGTGGTCCGTCTAAAAAGAACCAAAAGAAAGGAAAAACGGAATTTAGGCCGAAAAGACAAAAAGTTGGCTCCCCCTGCTGGGCTCGAACCAGCGACCCAGTGATTAACAGTCACTTGCTCTACCGACTGAGCTAAAGGGGAGTATCCTCGGTAGTCAGGCCTATATTTTCAAAAAGGGGTACGGACGCAATCTCAATTTGTCTCATTGCGACGTCTTTTTCCAACTTTTTAAAGGAAAAATTTTGAACCTTTGAAAGAGGAAGAGTGAAAAAAGCTTTGGATCATTTTTCCTCTCTCTTAGAGTGACATAATCCCTTCTTACCAGTGTTATGGAGTCAGAGAAAAAATTTATGAAGATAAATCGACATTTTACCGTTCCCCAAAACGGAAAATCGTCCACAGTTCGGTGGGCAAAACGAAATTCCAGAATTACCAATCCGGACGGATCCAAAGTTTTCGAGTCAAATGATATCCTCGTTCCGGAAGATTGGTCTCAGGTTGCCGTCGATATTTTGGCGCAGAAATATTTCCGAAGAAAAGGTGTTCCCAAGTATCTCAAAAAAGTGCAAGAAGACGAAATTCCGGAATGGCTGCAAAAATCGATTCCCGATACGGAAAAATTGGAATCTCTAAAACCGGAAGATCGTTTCGCAGGAGAAACTAGCGCACTTCAAGTTTTTCATAGACTCGCCGGTTGTTGGACTTATTGGGGATACAAATATAAATACTTCTCCGATGAGGAAAGCGCAAAGGTTTTCTATGATGAAATCGTATATATGCTCGCGACTCAAATGGCGGCTCCGAATTCTCCGCAATGGTTTAACACCGGTTTAAACTGGGCGTATGGAATCGACGGAAAATCCCAAGGCCACTATTACGTGGACCCCGCCACCGGTAAACTTGTCAAATCCGCTTCCGCGTATGAACACCCTCAACCCCACGCTTGTTTTATCCAAAGTGTGGACGACGATCTCGTCAATGACGGCGGTATCATGGATCTTTGGGTGCGGGAAGCTCGTCTTTTTAAATACGGTTCCGGAACCGGAACCAACTTCTCCAATCTCAGAGGAGAAAACGAACCTCTTTCCGGAGGAGGAAAAAGTTCCGGTCTGATGAGTTTCTTAAAGATCGGTGACCGCGCCGCCGGTGCGATTAAGTCCGGCGGAACAACCCGCCGCGCCGCTAAGATGGTTTGTCTGGATGTGGATCATCCGGATATCGAAAGTTTTATCGATTGGAAAGTGACCGAAGAAAAGAAGGTCGCTTCTCTCGTAACCGGTTCCATGTTGAACAACCGTCATCTCAATGCGATTATATCCGCTTGTTATGAAATGGAAGGAGAGGATCGTTTCGAACCGAAAAAAAACTCCGCGTTAAAGAAAACCATTTTAGAAGCGAAGAAAGTTCTGATTCCGGACAACTACATCAAACGTGTGATCGACCTTGCCAAACAAGGATACAAGGAAATTCTTTTTGAAGAATTGACCACCGATTGGCAGTCGGACGCTTACAATACCGTATCCGGTCAGAACAGCAATAACTCCGTTCGTTTGACGAACGAATTCATGACCGCGGTGGAACAAGATCAACCTTGGAATCTATATTTTAGAACCGAAAAGGAAAAGGCAAAATCGGAAGGACGTAAGGCGAAACCTTCCCAAACTCTCCGAGCCAGAGAACTCTGGGAAAAAATTTCCTATGCGGCTTGGGCAAGCGCGGATCCGGGAACTCAATATCATACCACCATCAACGAATGGCATACTTGTCCGGAAGACGGCTCGATCAACGCATCGAACCCCTGCTCCGAATATATGTTTTTGGATAACACGGCTTGTAACCTCGCGTCCGCGAACTTGCAAAAATTTGTGAACCTCGAAACGTTGAACTTCGACGTAGAGGGTTTCCGTTATCTCTGTAGACTCTGGACCATCATTCTTGAAATCTCAGTGACTATGGCTCAGTTCCCTTCCAAGGAAATCGCCGAACTCTCTTATAAATTCCGCACGTTAGGACTGGGCTATGCGAACCTCGGCTCCATTTTGATGATTCTCGGAATTCCTTACGATTCCCAAGAAGCGATGGCGATTACAGGTGCAATCTCTTCTATCATGCATATGACCGCATACGCTACATCCGCGGAAATGGCGAAAGAACAAGGTCCGTTCGCGGGTTACGAAAAGAATAAAAACCATATGCTTCGCGTGGTCCGTAATCACCGAAGAGCTGCGTACAACGCGCCTTCCGGAGACTACGAAGGTTTAACCATCACTCCCGTCGGAATCAATCCTGCGTTCTGCCCTTCTTATATGCTCAAGGCAGCGCAAGAAGATTCGGACTTGGCGCTTTCTCTCGGTGAAAAATACGGATTTAGAAACGCACAGGTTACGGTGATCGCGCCGACGGGAACCATCGGACTTGTGATGGATTGTGATACAACGGGGATCGAACCCGACTTCGCCCTTGTGAAGTTCAAAAAACTGGCGGGCGGCGGTTATTTCAAAATCATCAACCAATCCGTTCCTTTCGGTCTAAAAAAACTAGGTTATTCTCCTTCTGAAATCGAAGCGATCGTAAATTATTGTAAAGGTTACGCGACTTTGAATGGGGCGCCCGTAATCAATACACAAACCCTAAAGGAAAAAGGTTTTACAAACGAAATTCTTGAAAAAGTGGAAGCCTCTCTTCCTCTTGCATTCGATATCAACTTCGCATTCAATAAGTTTAATTTGGGAGAAAACTTCCTAACTAAAAACTTAGGAATAGCCAAGGATGTTTACGACACTCCCGGCTTTTCTCTTTTGGAGCACCTCGGTTTTACCAAAGAAGATATCAACAAAGCGAACGATTACGTTTGTGGGACGATGACGATCGAAAACGCTCCTTTCTTGAAGGAAAAGAATTATCCGGTTTTTGACTGCGCGAACAAATGCGGAAAGTACGGAAAGAGATTCCTCTCTTACGAATCTCATATTCGCACAATGGCGGCGGCTCAACCTTTTATCAGTGGTGCGATCTCCAAAACCATCAACCTACCCGAAGACGCGGTTGTGGAAGATATCAAAAACGCATACTTCCTCTCTTGGAAAATGATGATCAAAGCAAACGCTCTTTATAGAGACGGATCCAAACTTTCCCAACCGCTTAATTCCGTATTAGAACTTTTGAATGGAATCGAAGTGGACGATCAGGAAGAAGTCAGAGAAGCGATGATTTCCAGAGATCCGGTTCAGATCGCGGAAAAGGTGATCACAAAATATATTTCTCATCGTAGAAAACTCCCGAGCAGAAGAGCGGGATATACTCAGAAAGCGATCGTAGGCGGTCACAAGGTTTATTTAAGAACCGGCGAGTACGAAGACGGTCAGATCGGAGAAATTTTTATCGATATGCACAAGGAAGGAGCCGCCTTTAGAAGTTTGATGAACGCGTTTGCGATCTCCGTTTCTCTAGGATTACAACACGGAGTTCCTTTGGAAGAATACGTGGACGCGTTTACCTTCTTCAAGTTTGAGCCTAATGGAATCGTTTCCGGAAACAAACATATTAAGATGAGTACTTCCGTAATCGATTATATCTTTAGAGAATTGGCGATTACTTACCTCGGAAGATATGATCTTGGACAGGTAGCTCCGGAAGACTTAAGAGGCGACGAAATCGGTTCCAAACGCGCGACAGCGGAATCGAACGGCCTTGAAAAGGAAACGGTCGGCCCGACGGCAACGATCGCGGAACCCGCTCCGAAAAAGGAAGTGGAAACGATTTCCTATTCTCAAATGATTTCCAAAGAAAGACCCACGTCCCCTCCTACGGGAATCGCCCTTTTGGAAGAAGTCAAACTCGCAAGGATCAAAGGTTATACCGGCGATTCTTGTTCCGAGTGTGGATCTTTTGAGATGGTGCGTAACGGATCTTGTCTGAAGTGTATGTCCTGCGGATCCACCACGGGATGTTCTTGATCGGATAAGATAAAACGAAAAACAATTCTTCTCTGAGATTCTGAATCGGGATTTCGAGTGAGTTTTGGAAAAGGCCTGAATGGGTTTACCGTTCAGGCCTTTTTACTTTTTAACGTGCGTTTGATATAAGGTTCTGTCCCGAAAGGGAACTCGCGTTATCTATATTTTGGGTTGGAAAACCTTCGAGAGAATGCTTGGTCGAACTAATACCGGCTTCATGGAAGGATCACGCAAAACCTGAGGGGCATCGTCAAACGCTCTCACTTCAGTAACCATTAGTTCCGGTTTTACTCTTCCGCTGGTAATGAAATCAACAGCCGCTTCAAAGTTAGGTCTGCCCATTCCACGCCCCGTGTAGAAGTGCAAACCCTTCGCATACATGTCTAACATCGGAAATGCAATTTCTCCAAAGTGTCCACCGATACTGGAGCAATAACCCTCAGGTTCCGTAGAACGAATTGCACATAAAAGGCCTTCCGCCGAAGCACTCGCATCAACCGTGATGGGATATCTGCCGGGACGTTTGCCGATACGTTGTCTAGGGGCGCTTTCAATCGGATTAGCTCCTAGTTTTCCGGCGATTTCCAATCGCATTTTGTTTGTATCAACATAGTCAACGGATCCCGCTCCAGCGGCCTTCGCATAGGCAGCCGCAAACAGTCCGATGGAACCGGCGCCGCCCATAATCAATACGTCGGCTCCGCAATTACGAGAAAGATGAGGCACAGTTAACTCGTAGCCGAAAGGGATATTATCGCTTAGACTTGCGACGTGGGAGGGGTTGATTCCCGGCGGCAACCCGAATAGCGTCGCATTTGCATTTGGCACACGAATATAATCCGAAAAAAAACCGCCCCATTTGCCGCCCACGGACATACCGAACATCGCACCTTGAGGATAGGAAGCGCAGGTATTCATCAATCCTCGTCGACATCTGTGGCATTGACCGCAAGAAATATGCCAACTAACAACGACTAACTGCCCCGGATAAAACTGCCTTACTCCTTCTCCGATCTCCACTATCTCACCGATACATTCGTGGCCGATATCAAAAGGACCTTTAAAAGGAGTTTTGCCTTGGATAATCATTACATCCAAATCGCAAGTCGACGACGCCACCGGGCGAACGATTGCGTCTTCCGGGTGTAACAATATGGGTTTTGGCATTTCACGCCAATCTAACTCTCCCGGTGAAAGGTATGTGAGAACTCGGTTCATCCTGTTCCTCTCGTATTGTAAGCTTATTCCGCTTTTTCGATCGATTTTTTCATCGAGTCCAAAGTAACCGCTTTTCCGGACATTCCCCAACCTCCGTCCGGGACTTCGTTAATATGCACCCAAGTATATCTACGAACTACCGGTTTTCCTTCCGCTTCGACAACCGCATCCGTTACCTTTTGAATCATATCACTTTTCATCTCCGCTGACAAAGATCCGGCTGGTACAAAAATTTGAACAAGTGGCATAACAATCTCCTGTAATGTATAAATCAGGGTGTATGATGATCATCATAATTTTCAAGAAAAATTTTATCAAATCCCAGAGAAATATAGGAGAATATACCGATTTATACCATTTCTTTACGGGTTGCCAAACGAAGTGTGAATGAAAAAATATGATCATTTGTATAGCAATTTACCTGTCGAATCTGAAATCGCAGTAAATCGTTCTACTTCACGTCTGTTCGATATCATAAAGATTCTTTACACCGATCTCACATCCATTCAGGGAGAAGAATGATGAAATGCAAAAAATAGCTCGCACGAAACAAGAGATGATAACTGCGGCTCGTAAACTGATTCAAACAAAGGGAGTAGCCGCAACGGGCCTTATGGAAGTGGTTACGGTAGCGGAAACTTCAAGGGGTTCCATTTATCATCATTTTCCGGGCGGGAAGGACGAATTGATTTGTTTGGCAATTGATGAGGCCGCCGTTCTTGCGGAAGCGAGTATCCTTCGTGCTGGTAAAAAGGGACGAAATGTTGTTGACGTGATTCGGAGAATTGCGTCCGTTTTTCGAATGATACCGGAAAATTCAAAATGGCAGGTGGGTTGCCCTGTTGCGGCAACCGCTATCGAGGGACATTCTCAGTCGCCGGTCGTACGCGATGCGGTAGCAAACGCGTTCTCTCGTTGGAGCAAAGCAATCGAATTCACTTTATCGAATGCGGGTCTTGAACCGGATAAGGCGAAATTGGCGGGAGTGGGTATCATAGCGGCTCTGGAAGGCGGTTTGATCTTAGCCCGTGGCCTATCTTCTTCGGAACCTTACGACGCTATTGTGGATTTGATTATCGCCGGAGTTACAAGAAAAGAATCCTTCGAAAAATAAACAATCCTGAAAATACCGGATTTATTGTTAGTAAATTACTATTATTTAATATAATAAATCCATAAACTATCCATATAAAGAATATAATTTCCGTTCCGCCAATCAAATGAACAAACATATCATCACAATTCCTATAAAAGCAAATACCCGCCTGTCTCCAATAACTTTCAAAACCACTCGCAGTTGATTTCAATTTTCCGAAAGTAGCTTTTGTTCTTTTTGAATTTTATTGGGATAAAAATTTTAGTTTTTCTTATATTTCACCGTTTTCTTTTTCATAGCGAATCAAAGCATTATGCCATCTTTTCATCGAATCGTCAAAAAATTCTATGGATCTATCTTGAATGTAGGATTTATACCAGTCGATTAGACCATTCCAATTTTCAAGATTTCCTTTTTCGTGAATCGAAAATCCGATCTCTGCGATTAAAGAATTAGATTTCAATAAATTATTCTTCATAGAAGTAGTCACTAAATTTTCATAGGAATCAGAACCATCTTTCGCTATTGGAACAATATGATCGCAGGTTGGTATAAATTCCCAATAGGCAATATGGCATTCGGACATTTTCCAATTTGTATGATACGGAAAGGATGTAGTCAAATTGAATGAAATCAATCTGAGAACATTCGGAAATATAAGCTGATCGCCGGTATAACGATCTATAAATCCATCCCGGATAAATAAACTCAGTTTTTCAAAGGCGGATAACTTTCTTTTGTTATATGAAATGGATCTGTGCGGATAATGAGTATCGACGATTTCTTTAGCACCGGAAACGTCGTTTTTCATTAAAGAATCCGTAACGTCTATAATTGATCTTAAACCTTTATTCATTAAAATACATATTCCCGCTATGAAGCCAATTCTGTATCGATTCAAAACTATAAAACAAACCGAAGAGATATAATTAGTAGTAACTTATTGGTTAAAAATTTGTTCAAAAGATTCCAAGTATAGGAACTACTGCACTTTCCTTTTGAAATTTTGTGAGAAATTCTTAATAAACGTTTTTCTAAAGTCTCTACCCATTCCTTGAATCTGAATTTCAAATCGTCTATCATCGATCTTTTTTAAGTCTGTGACTTGGTAAAGCCCATTCATCTCTTTTTTGTAATCGAAAGTTTCAATCACTTTACCTGAATGTAAACTATAAATCCAAAATTTTCCGTCATCGGGCCCATGGACCGGTTGTCCAAGAGCAATTCCTAAACTAGGATCTATATAAAAATTATAGGAATTGATTTCATTTATTTTTTTGAGATTTTTATCATAGTAGGTAAGATATGTCCCGCCTCCTGTAGTACCCGTCTCAAATATAATTTTATCCTTATACCAGAATAGATTGTGACAAGCCATTCCCGGTCGAATACTGCGAATGGAAGTCTGATTTCGTTTTTCTAAACGAAAGAGCGTTAGACGATAGAATTTTTCTTTATCGGCCCGGTGATAAACGACTAACTCTTTTTTATCAGGCGATAGAAATAATTTGTCTAAATTTTCCCAGTTTGCAAAGTGACTCAGTTTTCTTGTTATCTTTCCGTGTTTGAAATAGATCTGCCGATTATAAGCCTTACCTTTTACGACGATTTCTCCGTCCTTCCAGCGCAAAGCGTTCGACTCCGACATCGTTTCGCTTAAATACGAAAAGTAAATCCCTATGATAAGCGATAGAATCTTTTTCCAATCAGCATCCATGATCTAATATCTTTTGAATACTATTGGATTTTGAATCGATCAAGATAACGATACAATTTGTTTCTTAACCAAGTCCGGTGGTTTCAAACTTAAGGAGTTCCCGGTGCAGGTGGCCCGGTTAGTCCTGGAACTTTCACTTCCGGTTTGTTGACGGTTCCCAAAACGGGAATACACTTGGCCCCGCTTTGTTTTTCCAAAAGAGTAAGCATATCCGCTATGTCCTGTCTTTCCAACGCAAAATTGCGATCCAGTTCCAGACAGATTCTAAGATTCAACTGAGAAAAGGACATGCTCTCCGATAAACGAATGTTTCCCGTGATATCAAAACGAGCGATCGATGTGTCTAACGTAAAATCGTTGAAAATGAGATTCCCGCCTTGAAGATTCACTTTTGTAAGAAACTTTTTAATCGTGATATTTTTTAGTTCGCCTAAAAGAGGGATTTCAGGAAGTTCTTGAATCATGCCCGAAGACGACCCGGCCGGGATTTCCAAATCCAAACTGCCGTTCATTCTCGTTAAGCCCTGGTCTAAGTTATCAAATTTTCCCTGGCCCTCAAAGTTGCGGATTTTCGCCAAAGGTCCGTTTTCCGTATCGATCTTTAAGGAAACCAGTTTAAACTTACCGTCGAATTTTTTCTTAATCAAACCGATTAGGGAGGTTTTCAGAACCGCCTCTTCCGTTTTGATTTTAAGATTGGAAGATGTCGTGATTTCGAGAGTATCCAGAGTGATGTTTCCCAAAAGCGAAATACTCAGATCCCTGAAATTGACGATCGTCCCCGTTTTAGCGGAAGAAGAATTTAAAGAACTTCGAATGATTTCATCCAAAGGAAACAACCAGATCGTAAAGATGAGAAAAGAAAATACTCCGGTTCCGATGAGGATTAATTTTTGTTTCAGCGTAAATCTAGGTGCGGCTTCCTCCTCTTCCTCTTGCAATTCAAGAGTTAAGAACTCTTCCTCTTCGCGAGTAAGCGCCGTCTCTTCCTGAAACTCTTTTTCTTTTTTCATCGTTTTGCGCCCGCCACGCGACTATAGGTGGAGAGTTTCAGATTTACATCATAAACTTCCTTTCCTTGAAACGGCTTCTTAAAATTCAAATATTCCACTCTGGCGTTAATCATCTTGTTCTTTTCTATATCGTAGATCAGCCGAAATATGTTGTCCAAGGTAACGGATCGAAAATTGATATCGATCGTAATCCGGTTGTATTTCTTATCTTCGATCGAATTGAAATCCTTCATCGTCGAAATTTTTTCCTTCAATCCGTATCTTACAATAATCTCATCTAACTTCGCATAGACGGCGCTTACGTCGGCTTCACCTCCGGAAGAATCCAAGGATCTGAAGTCGTTGAACTCTTGGATAATCTTATCCAGTTTTACGGGTGCGGTTCTCGAATCCTGAACACTTTCGGTCAGACCTTGACGGAGAGTTACCACTTTACGGATCGTCATAAATACGATCAGCAAAAGAATCGCCCCGATTCCTCCGAGTACGATGAGTCTTTCTCTGGGCTCTAATTTATCAAGCATGGCGGTCTTAAAACGATTCCTCCGCAGAAACTGGTTTATTGGTGACTTTCATCTTAATGACGAAGGATACTTTATGGTTTTTGACGCCTTGCATCAATTTTTTATCCGCAATCTCTATATCCTTAAACATCGGAGATTTTTCCAAGGATCTTTGTACGACGCCGATTTCACTGAACTCGTTCACTCTTCCGCCGATTTTGACAAGATCCTGATCGTAATCGAACTGATCCAACTGAAAAGGTTGCATATCGGAAGAGGGAAAGTTCATGGAAAGTTCGAATAGAATGTCAAGAATGCTCGGTTTACTCAAATACAATCTGTAAATCTCGGTCTTTTTCTTTTCGTCGTTCTTGAGTTTAGCAGCATATTCTAATATATCCACGTCTTCGGGGACGGTTGTACCGAAACCTCTCTGGAATTTTTCGGCGAGCATTTTATCGCTAGCGCTGAGTTTGCGTTTATCGATTACGATTCCTACGAAAAAAACCGTAATCAAAATGAACAAGGAAATCCCCGAAAAAATCAAATGCGGTCTAAACTGTTCGAAATTTAGAATGTTCTTATTGATTCGTTTAACGTGAGGAGTATCGATAAAATCGATCTTATCTTTTTTCGGAAATCCGAAATGATAACCCATTCCCAAACAGGTAGAAAACGTATCCCCGTTCAAAGACAGAAAATCGTATCTACGAACCATAAGTCCCAACGAATCTCCTAAAAAAGATTCAATTCCACGGATCTTACTTCCGCCTCCCGAAAGATATAAAACCTCCGGCCTTTCGGTTTCGCTCATAGATACGATACTTCTGTGAATTTCGGACGAAAGTTTTTCCGCAAATTTTGCCGCAGTTTGAAACGCCTTTTTGATATCGGTCGTTTTGAGTTTGAATTCTTTAGCGAACAGATTGAGACCGTCTTCCTCCGTCGCAAAAGGTTCGAATTGAAGAGAAAGTTTGATGGCTTCCGCTTTTTCAAAAGGAATCTTAAGATCGGAAGCGATCTGGTCCGTAAGAGTGTCCCCTCCCACGGAAATGTATCTCGTATGAGCGACTTTTCCTTCGCACAATAGATTTAAGATCGTAACCCGTCCACCTATGTCAACTTGGGCGCAATTCTTAAAAGTGATTTCTTTGTTGGAATGTTCGGAGATGACGGAAGAAAGGCTGACCGAATCCACGAACAAACCTCTAAATACAATATTACTTTCGAAAAAAGGCGCGGTGATAAAATCCAATTCGCTGTGGTGCGCCGAATACGCGATCACGTCCGATTTTTCCTGATCGATTCTCCAGATATTTCCCGTTACTTCCACCGTTTCCATCGGAAACGGAATTCTATTTTCCACTTCGAACGGGATCACTTCCCGAATCGCTTTTATAGTCGTGAGAGGAATATGAAGTTCGCGTACAAAAAGACGGTCCAGGGGAAGATTCAAAACAACGCTCGTTTCGCCGGGAAAATAGGAATTGATGAAGCGCAGAATATTGTGTCTGTATTCGTCCTCTTCTCCATGAGATATACTCATGATCTCGGAACGTAAAATACTTAACTTTCCCAGAACTTTTTGAAAGAGAACGCCCTTGATCGTACTCGTTCCGTAATCGATTGTGAGAAATTGATCGTAAATAAACATCTGTCTTTAATCTTCCATGTAATAAAGCATTTGGTTGTTGGTTAGATCGAAAATACCGGTGATTCTGCGAATTGTATTCCCCACTTGACCTACGGCTACGATTCTAAAAATTTCTCCTTTGGTTTTTACTCTTCCGCCGGAGACGTCCGTTCCTTCTCCCGCAAGTTCCTTATAAAGAGTCAATCCGCCTGCGGTCGGAATTTGAAATTCCTGAAATTTTTCCAGATCCTTCAGTTCTTTGATAAAACCGCCCCGTTCCAATTTGAATTTAAGAATTCTCATGGCGGCCTGTTTAGTCATAAAATCGGATAAAGACATCAAAACAAAGTATGGCGCGCCGTTCAAGTTGATTCTATCGTCCGAGTTTTGTCCGGAGGGAACGTATGCGGTTATGTTATTCGCCAAGACAAAATCGCTATCTCCGATCAAGGCCCTTTCCTCCTCCGACTGAAACGCTTTGGAATATTTTTGATCGAAATCCGCCGGTTTTAGAGAACCGTAAACCGTCGCTCTGTCGAATCCTTTTATAGAAACAAGTTCGGAAAGAGAATACATAAAGGAATTCTTATTCTTCCGAGGCGGTTTTAGCGATGAGTAATATCCGTCTTCAGCGCCCCCGCCCGTTTCCTGAAGATCGGTGTCCAACCAGTCGAAGATCGGAAAAATTTTTTCCCGTTTGATACCGAATTGATCGAAAAGTCTAGAAAGCATTTCTACGGAACGTAGATTCTGCTGATTGTCGTCTTGGTTCAAGAGAGAATTCAGATTGATCTTTCCGTCTTCGGAACTGATCTTATAATAAATGGTTCCGCCTCCCAACGGCAAAGGAGGAGGATTGAGTGCGATTCCGCTTTTGTAAAGATACTCCTCCGGAATTTTTTTGAGCGCCCCCAAGGCTCCCTGAAAACCCGCCTTTGCCAGAAGAAGCGCCCTAAATCCGTCCGCCGCCGCCTGAGCCACTCTCCTTTCGCCTAAGGAACGTTCTCCGAATTCGGTGGCGGTATAAAACGATGCGGTTCCGATCGCCATTACGAGAATCACGACCATAAAACCTTCTCTGGATTTTCCAACTTTTAGTCCGGATGAATAGGACAAAGATGTTTTTGCGTGTTTGTTTTCGATTTCAAATAAAACGTTTCGGCGACGGATCCGCGCCATAAAAAAAGGCGAAAAAATTCTCCGAATGGAATTCAATAAAATTTGAATATTACTTAAAAAGAATGCCCGGAAACGCGAGAGTTTCATAACGGACCTCCTTTTTTCCGGAGTTTACGATCAGCTCTACTCGAATGAGTCTAGGAATGGCTTTTGCGAGTTTGGAATCCCACTCTTCTTCCCATTTCGCCCCGGTCCTAGAATACTTGAGTTGAAAACTTTCTACGTGGGTCAATAACGTATATTCGGTTCCTCCCGATTTCGGATAACGATCCACCATTTCGTCCTCTCTTCGGATAAGAACGTTATAATTGGAATTATCGGTCATAGGTTTTAAGTAGAAAGAAACTTCCCGCACCTCCGGCATGGAAGTCTCCTCGGAATTAGGATGAGTGGCCGCAAAATCCAGACGATCCTTACGATCTACTCCTCTTCCTTCGCTTTTACCGATAAAAATCAATCTTCTCTGCGTTTGATGAAAGTATGTCATCGCAATCGTACTCCGGACGTTCTCCATCGCAAGAAGAATGTCCCTTTTTGCCGCGCCTTCGGGAGAAGAGGATTCCCTGGAAATTTTAAGAGCTGTATAATACGTCGAAAAAATTCCCGTAAAAATCACGCCCAAAATCATGACCACGATCGAAAGTTCGATCAAGGTGAAACCGCTTCGTTTGAAATGGACGTTCTTTATCTTCATTCTAAACTCTTAATATTGTGCGGACTTGAACGTTTCCGCCGTATAGGATTCCGCTCCGCTCCCGGTGGGATATTTGATCGTAACCTTGATTCTAAAAACACGGATGATTCCCGCCGTTGCCGCTCCTTGGTTCGCTTGTCCCGATCTTCTCATAATCAATTTATTCATTTCCGAATCCCGACCGCCGAGTAAATCTTCGGGTTTTTTACTGTCTTTTCCCGAGAGTTTCAGAAGATCCATGTCCTCTTCATTGATTGCCGTTTCAAAACTATAACCCGGATAACCGGGGATATTCCCAGAGGTCTTATCGGATTGAAGCACGGAAACGGAATCGATCTGAGCCATTTTGATTTTAGCGAGATGGACAGCGTTCGAGATCACCACCGCCATCCTCTGTTGTCTGATTCCGTTGGAGATAACCATATATGTGTAAGTCATCGCAATTCCGGCTAACGCAAGCGCGATCGAAACTTCGATCAAATTGAAACCCTTTCGGATCGATCGGTTTTTCAAAACAAGGAATGAAAATTTACGGTTGTTGCTGTTCATTCTCATCCTGTTCTTTCCAATTCTTATCGGTCGCCAAATTCGAAGAAGTATGAAACTGCTCGCCTTCCAAAACGGAAACCTTCCCTCCGTATCGATAAAGAATTAAGGTTCTGTAAATGGAAGGGTCGTTTCCCAAATGTACGCTATAATCCGCCGAGATTCCGAGATAGGTATACGGAACCTTGACGATTCCTTTCGTATATCTAAAACCTCTAATATCGGTGATGTCTATAATTTCGGAGGTATAAGGAAGTTTCTGGGGTTTAAAAACCAAGACCTCTTTGAGTCCGCTTTCATCCCGAACCAATTTTTTGACCGTATATGTGTCGTTGTCTATATCCAATTCCAATACCATCGTGGTATTCATGAGAATGGATTTTCTATAACAAAATTCGGCGGCTTGTTTTAGGGTTTGGGCCGCGTCGCTTCCGGAAGGAATGATGAAATTCGCGGCGGTACTTGCAAGAATACTAATCAACCCTGCGAGGATCGCAATCACTACGATCAACTCGATCAAAGTAAATCCTTTCCGGATAATCCTAATTTTCATAACCGGAAAGGAAAGAGAGAGTTACTTTTTGTGGCTGTAGTCGGAAGGGTATTCGTCTTCGTTGAGGATGTTGAAGTCAGCATTTTTACCTTCTCCGCCTTCTTTTTTATCCTTACCCGTGGTCACGAGTTGAATGTCCCCGTTTGCGTCTCTTTTGAGTTTATACGCGGTTCCCCAAGGATCGTTGATTGCGGCTTTTTTATTCAAGATGGGTTTCCAATCTTCGGGAACTTCCCCCGTGGTCGGCTTTTCCACCAAAGCTTCGAGACCTTGTTCGTCGGAAGGATAGGTACCGTAACGTTGCGCGTATCTTTCCAGATGCGATTGAAGTTCGTAGGCGTCTTTCTTCAATTTGAGCGCGGCGGTATCGTCGCTGATTTCACCGGGACGGAAATTGGAATAAACGAGGGCGATCAGAGCGCCTAAGATGATCACAACAACGGCGAGTTCGATCAGCGTCAGACCCTTTCTGTATTTTCTTTTTAATTTGGACAGATTCAATTGAATTCTCCTTATTCTAAACTATATATTTTGAAGTTGCTGCGTCAAGTTGTACATTGGGACCATGATCGAAGCCATAATCGTTCCAATCAAAAGACCCATAACCACGATCATAAGCGGCTCCATGGATTGTGTCATCGTTTTAATCGCGGTGTCCACTTCCGTATCGTAAATATCGGCGAGTTTATTCATCATCTCCGGAACCCGGTCCGAAACCTCTCCAGCGGCGATCATACCGATCACCATCTGAGGAAGGATCGCCGAACCGCTGAAAGAAGCGGAGAGTTTTTCTCCTTCTTTGATTCGTTCCACCGCGTTTTTAATTTCTTCTCCGAATATGGTATGATCCACGATCTTTTCCACGATTACAAGAGTGGCGATCAGGGGAACACGGTTACTTAAGAGAATTCCTATGTTTCTCGCAAAACTACTCACGAGAACCTTACGCGCGAGAGAACCCAAAATCGGAATTTTTAATACGAACTCGTCCCAGTTTCGTTTTCCTTTGGGAGTGTTCTTGTAATAGATAAAACTTACGACCGCTCCGAAACCGAGCGTAAGAAGTAACCACCAGAATCCTATTAGAATATCAGAAACTCCGATTACGATACGAGTGATAAGAGGAAGTTTGGCGTCGAACTGCAAAAACAATTCTTGAATCTGAGGAATGACCACGGTTAACAAAAAGATCGTAACGAAAATGGATAAGGAACCCATGATGAACGGATAAACCATCGCAACTTGAACCTTTGCTTTGAGTTCGCTCGACTTCTCCTCGAGTTCGGCGAGTCGGGTCAGAGTCGCTTCGTAATCCCCTGTTTTTTCACCGACTGCCACAAGGGAAGGAAACTGACTTGGGAATACGTCCGGATGTTTTTTCATCGCTTCGGACAAGGAAGAACCTTCCGTGATGTTCGCCTGCATTCCCGTTAGAACTTTGCGGAAATTCTCATTATCCGTTTGCTCTACGATACTCGAAAGAGATTTGTCTAAAGGGATTCCCGCGCCGAGGAGAGTCGCGAGTTGTCTTGAAAAGAGTCCGACTTCTTTACGTGGAATTCTATAAAAGTATTTTGCTAGGAATGGGAATAACTCTCTGTCTTTTCTTTCGGAGTCTTCGGAGATACTGCGAACATAAAGACCCTTGTTTTTCAACTTGGATCTTGCGGCTTGAAGAGAAGCCGCGTCTATGATTCCCTTCTCTTCCTTTCCTTTTTTGTTGAATGCGACGTAAGAATAAATTGCCATGACGTTTAAGTTACTCGGAGGACTTCGTCGATGGTCGTAACCCCGTCGATTACCTTTCTAATTCCGTAATCTTTTAGAGTATGAAAATTATGTTCGAGTGCGATCTCGTTCAATTGTCCCGCGTCCTTACCTTGTAGGATCGCATGTTTAATGTGAGAATTCACCAACAAAAGTTCGTAGATTCCCGTTCTTCCTTTAAAACCGGTTCCCATACAATGAGAACAACCCTTGCCTTTGTGAAGCGTTCCGTTCTTCAAGGCTTTTTTGGGAATTCCGATGGATTCCAATTCGGAAACGGTCGGCTTATAAGTTTCCTTACACTGAGCACAAATCACACGCACAAGTCTCTGAGCCATAAAACCCAAAACAGTGGAAGTGATTAAGTACGGTTCGATTCCCATGTCCACCAAACGAGTCGCGGCGCTGGCAGCGTCGTTCGTATGTAATGTGGAAAACACAAGGTGACCCGTAAGAGAAGCCTGGATCGCGATCCTCGCAGTTTCCTCGTCCCGAATTTCCCCCACCATGATCACGTCCGGGTCTTGTCGTAAGATCGCTCTTAAACCGGTAGCAAAGGTAAGACCGATTTTTTCCTGCATCTGCATCTGAGAAATTCCTTCGAACTGGTATTCCACCGGGTCTTCGCAGGTGATGATGTTTCTTTCTTCGGTGTTCAGTTCACTGAGCGCCGAATACAAGGTGGTGGACTTTCCGGATCCTGTTGGACCGGTTACCAGAATGATTCCGTGTGGTTCATAAATCAGGGATCGAATCGTTTGAATCAATTCCGGATAGAACCCCATCGTTTCCAAAGAATACTTTTGATCCGTTTTATTCAAAAGCCTCATCACGATCCTTTCTCCGAACTGACAAGGAATCGTGGAAACCCGGATATCGATGTCTTTTCCCGCAAGTCTGAGTTTGATCCTTCCGTCCTGGGGAAGTCGATTCTCCGCGATGTTCAAGTTCGACATGATCTTGATACGGGAAGAAATTCCGGCGTGATACGATTTGGGAGGACTGAGAACGTTATGCAAAATACCGTCCACACGATAACGGACGATCAAAGATTTTTCATACGGTTCGATGTGAATATCCGAAGCTCTTTCGTTGACCGCTTGCGAAAGAATCACGTTCACCATCTTGATGATAGGAGCGTCGTCGCTTAGATCGAGTGAATCGTTTTCGAAAGCCTCCGCGAGTTCGGAAAAACTACCTTCCATCTCGTTCAGCATTTCTTTCGCCGACGAAGAGGTGGTATCGAACTGAGAATGGATGATCCTCATGATCTCAGGTTCCGGAGCGAGAATGAATTCCACGTCGTATCCTTTTAAGAAGTTACGCGCGTCGTCCATCGGATGTAGATCGGACGGATCGGACACGGCGATCCGAATCGTATTTTTGGAACGTTGAAACGGAACGATTCGGCTTCTTTGAATCAGTTTCAGAGGAATCTGTAAGAACACTTCATCCATTCCCGTAAACTCGAGTTTTTCCCTGAATTCGAATTGATAGAGTTTGGACAAAGCGCGGAGAATATCGGCCTCTCCGGCGATTCCTTTTTTCTGAATGATATGACTGAGGGGAAGGTTGTTTTTTTTCTGAACTTTAAGGGAATCTTCGAGATCTTTTTCGGATATGATCCCCTCTTCGATTAGGATATCTCCGAGAGTTTTCAAGGTCAGTCCCCTCTTTCTTTGATTTCTTTTTCTTTGTTGAGGATTCTTTCTCTTTCGAGTTCGTAACGTTCCTGTTGCATTTTTTTCTTTACGGTCATCTTATCCGCATTTTCCCTACTGTCTAGTATATGCGGTGTGATAAAAACCATCAAGTTCGTCTTTTTGATTTTTTCCGTGGTTCTTTTGAAAAGATGACCTAGATACGGAATGTCTCCTAGAAAAGGAATTTTAATGATTCTTTTTTGTTTGTCGTTCGAGATCAACCCCCCGATCACGATGGATTGAGTGTTTTCGATCGAGACGGAAGTTTTGATCTCTCGTCGATTGAAGGTCGGGTTTCCGCCGGAAAGAGCGATCTCGGCGATATTTTTGATCTCTTGGAAGAGTTCTAGAGTAATCCTATTGTTTTTGTTTACGTGCGGAGTGAACTTGAGTTTGATCCCGGTCGGACGATATTCATAGTTATCCACGGTCACCGCGTTCGTTCCACCCGTTCCCGCGTTTCTACTCTGCGTTCTTACAGGCACATCTTGACCGACGCTAATCTCCGCCTCTTGATTATCCACCGTAAGCACCTGGGGAGCCGATAATACGTTGAAGTTTTCATTCCCTTGGTTGGCGCTTAAAATTCCGATGATTTGTTCCGAACCGGCTTTCAAAAATCCCAAAGAGAAACCGCTGAGAGTGTTGATATTCGGATTCACTTGACCGTTTGAATTGATGATATTCGCTTCCTTGGAAAGCCCCGAATTGAACTGACCGAAAGCCTCTCCCTTATATCTCCAATCGATCCCGAAATCGTTCAAATCGCTGGAAGTAAGCTCCACGATCAAAACCTCTAAAAGCACCTGTTTTCTTGCGGAATCCAAAACTTTAATGATCTTTCGAATCTCCGCCCATTCGGCGTTTGTAGCGGTTACTATGACGGAGTTGGATTCTTTATGACCGACCGCTTTGATTTTATCGACTTTAGGGGGCATCTGTCCCTGAGCTTTTTTTTCGGGACTTAGTTCTTCGGCTTGAATCACCGGATTGTCCAGTTTCACCAGGGTCGCCGCAATCTTTTCAGCCTCGCTATGTTCCAGTGTATAAATATGAACGTCACCCGCAGACGCGATCGAACCCGGACTCGCCTCTTCCAATTTCAAGTCGAGTTCGTTGATTAAAACCAACAATTTATTGATATCGGCCGCCGAACCGGAAAGTACGATCGTATTCGTGTTTCTATAGACGATCACGTCCGTGTTCGGAGAAGTAAGACGTTTGAGGATCGGTTCCAATTCTTCCGGTTTTACGTTTTCAATCGGAATGATTTGAGTGATGTTTCTGAAGTCGCCCACTTCGTTTTCCGGAATCAAATCCTTACCGACTCGAACCACGGGCGATCTTGCGAGTGCATCCTTAATCTTGACGATAGAAATCAGATCTGGTTCTTCCACCACGCCAAAACCGAGCGATTCTAAAACGGATTTCATAAAGATGAAACCGTTTTTGATCGGAATTTCCTTTTGAGAAATGATCGTGATTTTTTTACCCTTTAAACTTTCATCCAAAAGAATATTTTTCTTTAAAATGGCGCTCATTCCTTTGAGAAAGTCGTTTAGTTCCGTGTCTCTCCAGTTTGCGTAGAATGTTTTTTCCGTCGGTTCTTCCAACACGGCCGATTTCGTCTTAACGGAAGTCTTTTTCTTACTCTGAGGAAATACGGGTTTGTCCCATACTAAAAACAAAAGTATGAGAATGGAGAATATTCTGAAAATTGGAAGTTGACTGATTGTTGTTCCGGGCATTTTTTTAGTTTCTGATAATAAATTCGTAGGTGAGAATCTGGCTACCTCTTTCCACATCTACCGTAATCTTATCGGCAGTTTTTACGGCTCCCCAGATTTCCAACATTTTTTCGGTTTCGGTCAACGGCATACCGTTCACTCGTTTGATGATATCTCCGTTTCTGGCTCCTAAGGCATAAAAGATATGTTCCGGTGTTACGCTATAAATTTTATAGCCGGTTATCTTTCCATTGATTAGCGCGGGACCGAACCTTGCATTCTTAAAGATCGCAGCTTGGTCTTTCAACTTACGGTTTACGTCCTGCCTCGAGAGAACCTTTCGAATCGTATCTCCCGCCGGAGGTTGGCCCCCTTCCGCTTTTGCACCGGCGTCCAAATTGAGTTTGGCCCTTGCTTCTCCCGGAGTTTGACCGATCTCTACCTTGAGAGAGATTCCACCTCTTTCCAAAACGACGTAGTTGAGCGCAATCGAACGGATCTTATAACCCCCAACTGTCTCACCGGTCGCAAATTCTTGAGCTTCGGGTTTTCCTTTTTCCACAATCGTAACCCGAGCAAATGACCAGTGACCGCTCAAGGTTCCGGTGACTTTCATTTCCTCTCCCTCACCCGTATCCGGAGGAGCGGCCGACATTTCACCTTCGGTGGGAATTTCACCTTCCCTGGGAACGATTCCCCGAATTAGATTTCCTTGAGCCATCTCTTCATAAGAAGAAAGAGATCGGTTGGCGGTTTCCGGACCCATTTTGCGAACCGGATTTATGTTGGAATTTGCCGCTTGAACGTTCGGATTTAAAAAAGCGAGAATGACCGCTCTTAAAAGATAAGAAAGCGAATACGAAAAAAATAAAATTACGGGAATGAGAGTATAGAATGTATTCTTCCGTAGTTCTAAAAAAATCGCGTTCATAGGAATCCGATCAGTAAATTTCTTTCAAAGAAATCGAAATGTTTCCGATTTCCATCCGATTACAATCTGGCAAATTTACCCGGATCTAAAGGCGTAACAATCTTCAGAGCCTTTTTCAGAGCAACGTCCGGATTCATCCGATTTCCGTTTAAAAAAACTTCAAAATGAAGATGAGGTCCCGTAGCCGAGCCGGTTCTGCCAATTGCCCCTATGACCGTTCCCGCACTGATTCTCGTTCCCTGTTCGATCGTAATTTTCGAACAGTGAGCGTACATCGTTTTATAACCGTTCTCGTGATCGATGATAACCGTATTCCCATAACCTCCGTTCACTCCGGCAAAGGATACGACTCCATCAGCCGACGCAAGAATCGGAGCGCCTTGAGAACCTGCAAAATCCAAACCGGTATGATAACCGCCCGAACCCGTATGAAACGGATCCTTTCTTCTACCATAACGAGAAGTTATTTTTGCGTTTAAGACGGGATGGACAAACAATTTGCGAAATTCCACTTTTTCGCGGCTTGCGTTGCGGACTTGAACCGGGATGGAAATACTTTGACCGACTTGAAGAGTTGAATTCTTCTTCAAACCGTTTGCCGAGAGAATCTTTTGAACGGAAGTTTTCATTTCCCTCGCGATTTTGGAAAGGGAATCTTTCGGTTTTACAACATAACTTTTATGGATGATTCCGCTATGACTCACGATTTTGGAGGAAATGATCTTATTGACGTTAATAAAACTGGGAAGTTCTAAATTGGATTTGTCCTTATGGTAATTGAGGGAATATTTTTCTTCCTGCCAATTTTCGGGAGATTGGGAGAATAGTTGTTTAATCTTACGCTCTTCCTTATCGGAAAAAAAAGACGAGTCCTTATTGGTATATTCGGAAATCTCGGCGTCGTAATTTTTCAAAGGGTCCGCAAAAAGGGAACTCAGGACCAAGGAGGAAATCAAAGGAATAAAAAAAAGTTTTCCATTCACTTTCTTAGTATCGGACGCGGCTCTAGCCGATCTTGATCCTGCCCTTCCGGAGGACTTATTTTTTCTTTTTGTATTCCAAGAGTTCATTGGCTATCAGTTTATCCAAGTCATCTACCGTAATTTTTTTAGCGCCGTACTCATCATTCAGTTGGTAAAGGATCATTCTTCCGATGGCGTATTCTCTTTTATGATCCGCAGGGTAACATTTAATTTTCACCATGGAAGGGGTGGATTCCACGTAAATCCGAACGAGCATTCCCTTCTTAAAGGTTTCCGTATTGGAAACCTTTTTGTCTTTCGTTAGGTAATAAATTTTTTCCGAATAATGTTCGTTGATATGAGCGATTGCGTCTTTGCGAATTAGCCGGTTGCCGCAACCCGCGAGAAAAAGAAAAATCGCCGGAAGCAGGAAAACGGTGATACGAAACATTTCAGAGCAAAATTACAGAGGCTAAACGTATTTGAAACTAGTTTTTTTGAAAAAGACCGGATTACTCGTTCAATTTTTGAACTTAAGTACGATTTTCTAACACAAAATCATTATCTCCCGTAGTCCGCCGGTAAAAGAGACGGAACCGTACTCTTACGGAGGGAAATATGAAAAATTCTTGGATCTGTCTGACCGGAGCCAACTTGGAAGGTTTAGATTCGTTTGCAGTCGATGTGGAAATCAATCTAAAACGGGGCCTGCCTCGTTTTATGATCACGGGACTTGCCGCTCAATCCATTCGAGAATCATCGGAACGAGTCAAAATCGCTCTGGAAAACAGCGGTTACTCCTGCCCACTCCAAAACATTCTGGTCAATCTCGCGCCTGCGGGAAGAAAAAAGGAAGGAACTCTTTTGGATCTTTCGATCGCGTGCGGAATTCTAGCGTTAACCGAACAGATCTTTCCATCCGGAAAATTACAAAGGACACTTTTTCTGGGAGAATTGGGTCTGGACGGAAGTTTAAAACCGCTCAAGGGTGTGTTGCCTATCCTCTCGGGAATTTCTTCGGAAAAATACGACACGGTAATCGTTCCTTTTGAAAACAGAGAGGAAGCGGCGCTTTTACGAAAATTCGAAGTCTTTGGGATTTCTCATTTGAGGGAACTGGAAGAAGTTCTTGGAAATCGGAGAACACCCGAGACAAAATCAAAAATCCAAATCAGAGATGTTACAATCGCTAAAAATATAGAACTGTATCAAGATCAAATGGTCGCATTTAGAGCCGTTCAAATCGCGGCGGCGGGATGGCATCATATTCTTTTATCCGGGCCGCCCGGAATCGGTAAAAGTCTTTTGGCAAGAACGGCGGTTCTTTTACTTCCCACTCCCGAAGAAAACGAAGCGCTCGATATATTAAAGATTCAATCCGTAATTTCTCCTTTGAAAGAACTGATCGCCGAAAGACCTTATCGAGCTCCTCATCATACGACTTCGGACATAACCTTGGTGGGAGGTTCCAGGGATCTGAGAATGGGAGAAGTCACATTGGCAAATCGAGGGATTTTATTTTTGGACGAACTAGCGGAATATAAATCTGGAATTTTGCAATCTCTTCGAGAACCGATGGAAGAAGGGAATATTACGGTTTCTAGAATTAGCGGGACCGTCGTTTATCCGGCGAATTTTTTATTGGTAGCCGCAACCAACCCTTGTCCTTGCGGATTCTACGGAGTCAAAGGAGGAGGTTGTTCCTGCAACCCTCAAAAAATCAAAAAATACCAATCTCCCTATTCGGGACCGTTTCGAGATCGGATCGATTTGAAAGTGGATATGTTTCCCGGCAAAGAAAAAAAGCGAAAGAGGATTTTCGTTTCGTTGGAAGAATCTAGAAAACAAATTCAAAGGGCCTCGGAGATTCAAAGAGAAAGATACCGTGGAAGCGGATTTTATTTCAACGGACAACTTCGAGGAGAATTCGTGAATTCTTATCTGAAGTTCGATTCGGCCTGCGAGGAAATCTTAGAAAATGAAATGAAAAAGAAGCGGTCGAACTTGAGCGTTCGGAAAGTCAATCAGATTCGGAAAGTAGCGCGGACGATTGCGGATCTGGAGGAGAATTCTTTCGTAAAAGAGGAACATCTTCTAGAGGCCCTGAATTTCCAAATGCCGGAAAAATACGGAGAAAACAGGGCCATCGCTTAATTCCCGTTAAGCGAGAAGTTTATTTTGAAAGAAAGTGGGAGATTTCCATCGCAATTTTATCGATCGCAAAATCGATATAACTCGGGTCCTCCAATTTCTTTTTATAATCCTCAAATTTTCGCTTCTTTACCGGCATTCCCCGTTTCCGAAGAATGACCGGATCCGGACCAAAATCGTCAGATTCGGCCAGATTCCCTAAAATCGTGATGCTCTTCATAGTTACTTCCTTGTAACGATTTAAGGCTCTCTTCCTTGAGAACCCGCAGACAATTTAAGAATTCGGTGCTTGTTGGAAGTACCTGAACCACTATTTCAGAAAAGATCAGGATAATATTCACATCCCTTTTTTTGATTTACGGAGACAAGACAGAATGAGACAAAATGGTTTCGAAAGGAAAGATTCTCCGAAAGAAAACCGTTCGCCGCCTTTCGCATTCGAGTCTGTTTCCCAAAGTTGAACGTAAAACGGGGATCAAACTCCTCGAAGTCCTTCCAAAACTTTACTTCCGAGAAAAATAGAACTTCGTCTTTGGTTGAGATTATGTCGATCTCACATCGAAGAAAACGGTAATTTCGTTTCAGAATCACGTGACCGAGTGAAATCAAAAAATTCGTAGCGATGGATTCTCCTTCGTTACCTTTGATCTTTTTGAATCTACTCAACGAAAAACTACGTCGTGTCCAAAATTTAATTTTACTTTATCAAAAAAATTATGCGGTGATTTCCTGAAGATCCACCGGACGGGAAATAAAAAGATTCGTTTCCTTTAAAAGATCCACGAGGATCAGATTTCGAACCATTTTACCATATTCGTCTTTTATAATACGAATGTACGGTCGGATCGGTTTGTCGAGATTCGGACCTAAAACGACTCCGATTCTTTTGTCCGATAATTCAATACAAGAGCCGACAGGATACAAAGAGAGATGATTGAGAAGCGTTCGAACCAGTTTCAGATCGAATTTTCCCACGTCCATACTGATCATCGACTTGATCGCTTCGTGTGGAAGAATTTTCTTTCTATGAGGACGATTGGTCACGAGCGCGGAAAAGTTATCCGCAATGGCGTAAATTCTGGCTTGTTCTTCGATGGCGGTTCCGGCTAACTTTTGAGGGTATCCGTTTCCGTCGTAACGTTCATGGTGCTGAAGAGCTACGATCGCAAGATTGTTTTTCAATTTCATCCTTTGGGAAAGAATCTGATACCCTAGGATCGTATGTTTCATAATCGCCTTAAATTCTTCTTCGGTGAGTTGTTCGTTCTTCTCTGAAATTGTCGCAGGAACCTTGGACATTCCTATATCCGCAAGCAGACAGGAAATACCGAGGTCGATCATCTTCGGCCTGGAATACTCCAGAAGTTTTCCAAGAATCAAAGAATAGAAAGTCGCGTTTGCGATCTGATTGTACAGATAATACCCGGTAGAACTGTTCGCTAGGATCAAATACGATATGTTCTGATTGGACCGTACGAAATCGGTCAACCTTTCCGAAATCTCTCGAACCGAAGTGACTTCCAGAGGTTTTTCATCCAGTGTTTTTTTGAATACGTCTTGAATGACTTGGGTGGATTCCCTGAATAAATTTCCGAAAGTGATTTTGATCCGATTGAGGTTGTCGTAAACCGCCTTAAGAGGTTGCAACTCATCTTCTACGATCGTGTTGACGATCATATCGTCGATACTCGTTTCCAAAATGTTAGGATCGGACTGAACGTCCAATTGGAGCAATTCACCCGCCGTCATCACTTCCTCGATTCCGAATTTATTCAGTCGATCCAAATCGCTGTCGGTGACGGGAGTATTGGAAGTAATAAATAAATTTTCCTTATCTAAGTAAACGGGTTTTGAGAATCTCATTCCCGGCCTCAGTTCGGATACGGCAAACTTCTTCATCTTAACGTTTCCCTTTTTACGGAATTTGAATCCATTTCCAAGATCATAGCAAAGATAGCGCCGACGGCCCTATAAAGACCTTCCGGAATTTCCGAACCTACAGGCAGTTCGGAAAGGGATTCCGCGAGGATTGGATTTTCTACGGTTGGAACGGAATTTTTTTTCGCGATTTTACGGATAACGTCGCCTAAAAGACCGGACGCCGCAGCCGTGATTACGGGTGCGTTATCCTTTTGAGGGATGAATTTAAGCGCCACACTGATCATTTAAGCGTTCCATTCCTTTTGGATCAGGGACGGCTTATAAGCTAAATTATATCCCTGAAAACTTACCGACGATTCTATTAAACTTCTCTTAAATTTTTCTTTGTTTTGGCAAGCATGCAAGTACATTTTCAAATTATCAAAAGAAGCGTTGATTTGCATATCCTCTCCCGAAGTTTCCTTCCATAAAAACAGAACGACTGTTCTTCCCGTATTTTCGGTTTGAATCCGAAATAAGAATTTTTTAGATTCTCTCTGCGGGTCGTACACTCCTTCCGCATTACCTCCGTCAAACTCCCAACGAAAATACGGCAATTCCGAAGCCCATTCCAAAAAAGGATAATATGATTTTAAAACCTTGAATAAGGACGTTTCGGATGGAACGTCTTTAGTATCAGATCCCATCACTTTTTCGGAAAGTTCCCGAACGCTCATTCCAACGCTCTCCAATTTATGAGGAAAATCCTCTTTTCCAATCAATTCCCTTTCGACAATACGCAGTTCGATTCCTTTTTTATCGGATTTGGCGACTAACGTAAGTCTCTCTCCCACAAACAGAATATCCGATTTGGAAGAAACTCTCAACCGTTTACCGCCGATGGAAATCCATCCGCCTCCCGGAAAGACATCCAATACGAGACCCTTAAGGTTTGTTCCGCCGGAAAGGTCTAAACCTTGAAATTGGAATTCTTTCCCTAAAAGAAGACGTAAATTTCTCGCGGAAAAATCCGCAGAAAGTTTCATAAGAACCCGCTTTCGAAATGTATCATCCTAAACATGTATAGATATCCCCACCACCCCCGTACAATGATTAGACTTAAGGAAGATGCGGTAGAAATTTTCCGGTAAAACTTCTTCTATGAATATCGGAAAGACCATGACGAAGAATCAGTTCCTCGTGAAGTTTTGTGCCGTATCCTTTGTGTTGGTCGAGTTTATAAACCGGATATTTTTTGGAGACGGAGATCATATAACGGTCTCTACTTACTTTTGCGAGAATCGAAGCCGCCGCTATACTCACGATTCTGAGATCCCCTTTCGTATAAAAAGAGGTTCTATTTTTGAGAAAATTCCATTCCGGATAACGGTTGAAGTTGTAGTTCCCGTCTATCAAAAGTTGAAGTGGATGAGTAGCCTGCGTCGAGCGGATCGCGAGTTTGGCGCATTTTCTAATTCCTTCCAAGACGGCTCGGTTGATTCCTTGTTTGTCTATATAATTGGGACTTAGGAAAGTTCGGTAGGAAATTTGTGCGGTTTTGAGAATTTCGGGATATAACTCTTCTCTTTTTTTCTCGGAAAGCTTTTTGGAATCCGTCAATCCTTTCAGAATTTTTCCTTCCAGGATTTGATTCAGTGTGTTTTCTGAAAAGGAGACCAACGCTACAGAAAGAGGCCCCGCGTAAGGACCTCTTCCGGCTTCATCGATTCCACAAGGAATCGATTCTGAGTAGAACCGGTGTTCTTCCGGTTCAAAACGGGCTAGAAATTCCGGCAAACCGACTTATTCTGCCGGAGCCGCCGGTTTTGCAGCCGCAGCGGACTGTTGTCTTTTTCTATCTTCACTCACGAGAGTTTTACCGCCCTTGAGTTCTTTGATACGAGCCGCTTTTCCTGAGAGATTTCTTAAGTAATAAAGTTTGGCTCTTCTTACTTTTCCTTTGCGGATCAGTTCGATTTTAGCGATTCTTGGGGAAAAAAGAGGGAAAATTCTTTCCACTCCGATATCGTAGGAAACCCGGCGAACCGTAAAGGTTCTTCCGTTCGCTTCGTTTGCGATGGAAATTACGACTCCTTCGTAAACCTGAACTCTTTCCTTTCCGGACTCAACGATTTTATAATGTATTTTAACGGTATCTCCTACCGCAAAATTTTGTTTTCTTTCAGCGTCCTGAGTTAATACTTCTCTTAAAAGTTGATTCATAATTTCCTCTTTTGATCGGGGTCGATCTTCTTTCTATTTTGTTCCCTCCACGCTTCTATATGTGCGTGGTTGCCGCTAAGCAATATTTCAGGAACTTTCCATCCATTGTATTCCGAGGGTTTTGTAAACTGCGGATATTCCAAAACATCCGGACGGTTGTGAGACTCATCCAGGAGGCTTTCCCCCGCTCCTAAAAAACCCGGCAGAAGTCTGGACACGGCATCCGCTATACAAATGCTTGCCAAATCCCCGGCAGATAATACATAATTTCCAAGGGACATTTCCATGTCAACCAGATGTTCTGCGACGCGATGATCCACTCCTTCATAATAACCCGAAATGAAAGTCAGAGGTTTTCCCGCCTCTTTGAGTTTGGTTGCAATTCCTTGGTGGAAAGGAATTCCGGACGGAGAAGTCAAAATTACGGTTCCCTTGTCTTTTCCCAAAGACAAAAGGGCTTTGTGAATCGGTTCCACTCTGAGAAGCATTCCGGGACCGCCTCCGTAGATCGTGTCGTCGACTCGATTGTGTTTATTCCCTGAGAAATTTCTTAACTGGACTATGTTTACGGAGAATACTCCGGACTCGATCGCTTTTTGTTGGAGTCCTTCCGTAAAGTAGGATTGGATTTTTTCGGGAAAGAGTGTGATGAAATTAAATTTCATTCCAAACCTCTGGTTGAATCAAAACGATCGTCTTTTTTGCAACGTCGATCTCACCTACAAAAACGTGGATGAACGGGATCAGGACTTCCTCTCCGTCCGATTTTACAAAGGTGAGAATGGAATGCGCCGGATTATCCTGCACTTCGATCAGTTTCCAATCCAGATTTTTTCCCGACTCGTCGATCGCTTGTAAACCGATCAGATCGGTGATATAAAACTCATCCTTGGTTTTGATTTTGGGAAGAAGGTTTTGCGGTAAAAAAAGAATTCCTCCGATCCACTTCTCCGCTTCGTCCGGAGTGGAAACTCCTTCGAAACGAACGACGAATTTTCCGCTATGAGGACGGATTTCTAAAAGAGTGATTTCTTTTGCCGGAAAAGTAGGATCCGGCTTTTTCAGCTTTAAGGAAATGGGAAGTTTAAGCTCGGTAAGAACGGATTCTCGAACATTGAAACGAAGCCAACCTTTGATTCCAAAGGGTTTGCCCAATTGTCCGAGCGAGATCCATTCTTCAGTCAATGATTTCTAAGGAGAAGTTTTTTCCTGCTTTTACGGAAGCCGCAGTAAGAATGGCTCGCAGGGATTTTGCAATACGACCGTTCTTACCGATGACCTTTCCCACGTCTTTCGGGGAAACTCTGAGTTCGATGATGTTTTGTTCTTCTCCTTCGATTTCCCGAATTACGATTTCTTCCGGAAATTCAACGAGAGAAGCAACAATGTACTTCAGTAATTCTTCCATTACTTTTTAAGAGCGGTTTTGTATTCTGCCCAGATTCCTGCGCTTTTAAACAGGTTCAGAACGGTTCCGGTAGGTTGAGCCCCGTTTTTCAGCCAGGTAAGAACTTTTTCTTTATTGAATGTAGTCTGTTCTTTGATTTGCGCCGGATGATAATGACCCACGATATCCACAAACTTCCCGTCTCTAGGAGCTCTGCTATCGGCTGCAACAATTCTATAATGAGGATCGTGTTTGGTTCCGGTTCTTTGTAATCTAAGCTTTACCAAGGGATATTTTTCCTTTTAACCCATTCTAATTTTTCGGATTTTATAACGTTCGAAAAAAAGAATGCATGATTTTTACCAATATCGTGCAATATGTCCCTCTGTCAAGAAATGATCCGACAGAATCGGCATTACAAAAATCGCAATTCAAAATGTGGGAACTCCCCACAAAACAAATTACTCGTCTGAGAATTCGATGAATACGGAATCACCTAAATCCGAGCCAAAGACTTGAGATTTTTTGCGTTGTCTACGGGGTTCCCCGATTTATACAATCCGGCGCCGACCACGACGATATCCACTCCGTTTTTCTTTAAGTCTTGGATGTTGGTATCGTTGACACCTCCATCGACTTCAAGCTCGATCGGTCTGGAACCGATTAACTCTTTCGCTTTCCGGATTTTTTCCATTCCGTTTGCGATGAACTTTTGTCCGTAAAATCCGGGTTCCACGGTCATGAGAAGAATCAGATCCACATAAGGCAGTACGTTTTCCAAAGAAGAGACGGGGGTTCCGGGATTGATGGAAACACCCACTTTGGTTCCGTGGCTTTTGATTTCCTGCGCCAGACGCACCGGAAAGTCGGTCGTTTCGATATGAAACGTGATACAGTAAGGATTCAGTTCGTAGTATTTGGATACGTGGTTTTCCGGTTTGGAAACCATAAGATGAACGTCTAACGGAATCAAGGTCAGAGCCTTTACTTCCTTGCTCAGAGCCTCTCCAAAACTGATCTGAGGCACGAAGTTTCCGTCCATCACATCCATATGCATCAGATCGATCGCCTTAGGATCGTAATGCGGAACGGTACTTCCCAGTTCGGTCAGTTTAGTCGCTAGGATCGATGCGGAAATTTTCAAAGCTCGTTCTCGTAGGATTTGGATTTTACTTTGGAATCGGATGCGTCCAAAAGCGTCAGCTTTGCATTTCCTTTCCGATAAAATACGGTTTGAAATTTTTCACCGTCTTTGAGAGCAACCGGTAACGTCAAAATATCCGCCTCTTCCTGATTGGGAGATTTTAGAACCGCTTTGTAATTTCCATCGTTTCCGACTTCGTAAGAAAACATTTCGTAACCGCTTTCCACCGCGAGCTCCGGTTCGAAGTAATAAACCTTAAAACGAACCTCGTCACCTTCCAGTCTCGCGGAGGAGACGAGCCCGTTTTCAGAACGAACTCGTGTGTTGACGATTTCTTCCACTCTGTTTTTGATTCCGGAACGAGTTAAACTTTTTTGAACAAGAGGAAAGGAAGCTCCTTGGAAAGAGACAGGCGAAAATTCTTCCTTATTTTTGCTCGGCGCCTTAGTCACGAGTAAGAATACTTTTTCTCTTGAGGAAGTATTCTTTCCGGGCTCGGGGATTTGATCGATCACCGTATTCGGAAGTTGATCCGCTTGCGGTTCGATATATGTGATTCCACCGATGAACATTTCCACATACGTTTCTCCGGAAAGAACTTTCTGAAGATTCGCTTTTGCGGAATCGATGGATTGACCTCTTACGTCGGGAACGATCAGACGATCGATTCCGGTGTTGACGGTCAGAACGATCTTACTTCCCGCTTCGATTTCTCTTCCGGGACGAATGGATTGATAAAGAATGATTCCGTCCGTTTTGTCCGGATAACGTTTGTTTTCCAGACGCACTTTCAATTGTAGACGACCTAATTCGTTGTGAACCTCGGGATAGGATTTTCCAATCAGGTCCGGAACGATGACCTTTGCCGTACTTTTCGTTCTTACGAATACGATTGAGAACGCAGCGCTAAAAAATAAAAGAAGACCAGCCGCTAAGAATAAGACGTAACCTCCGATCGGAAGATACTTTTCCTTGATTTGTTCCTGATTCACCCGAATATTTCCCCTTCTTGGATTCTGAAACCGTTGAGAAAATCGGATGCAGACATCCTGTTCTTATTTTCCGGTTGTAATTCCAGAATTTCCAGAAATCTACCATCACCACACTGCGTAAGAAGGCCTTTTTTGTCCAACCGTTTCAATTTGCCCGGTCGGCCATTCGATTCGGCAGCCAAGGAAGAATGTCTCGCTTTCAAAATGCCGATCCGTTTCTCCCGAAACGTCGTCGTTCCAACCGCGTCCGGATAAAGAGCGCGAATCCGATTGTGAAGTTCATCCGCGCTTCGGCTCCAATCCAAGATTCTATCCTCCGATTTGATTTTACCGCAGTATGTGGCTTTAGAATGATCCTGCGGCTGTGCGGCAAACGGTTTTCCGTCATACTCTTTCAGCAACCGAAGGATGGATATAATTCCGGCGTCTGTGATTTTATCCATCAAAGTTCCGGTATCATCGTCATCCGTGATCTCGACTTCTTTGGAAAGAAGTATATCCCCTTCGTCCATCTTCTCGCCGATGTATTGGATCGTGATTCCCGATGTCGCATAACCTTTCCAAAGTGCGGTTTGAACGGGAGAGGCTCCGCGCAAATCCGGCAGCAAAGACCCGTGTAAGTTGATCGAAGTCAAAGGCGCGTGCGCGTAAACTTCTTTAGGAAGAATGGAACCATAGGCGAAGACCACATAAAGATCCGCCGGAAAGGAACCGAAATCGGAAAGCGCCTTTTCTTTTTCCTTTTTGATCGATTCGTACTGAAAGACGGGAAGGTTGTTTTCGAGGGCTACCTTTTTTACGGGACCCGCTTCGGGTGTTTTACTCCGACCCTTAGGACGGTCGGGGTTGGTGACTACGAACAATACTTCCGCAAGCCCCGAGTTTATCAGCGCTTTTAAAAGTTTTGCGGAATGTTCCGGGGTTCCAAAGTATCCGATTTTCATGTCTTATACCAAATCCAAAGGATCGAAGTCGATTTCCAAATACACTTTTTTGGAAAGTTTCAGAGGACGAACTTCTTTTTTAAAAATTTCTCTCCAAGTACCCGGAGCAGAAGTTTTAAGTATGATATGATTTCTGAAATTGGAATCGATTCTATAAAAAGGACAAGGCGCAGGGCCAAGCAGAACCGTATCCTTCGAAGGAAAGAATTTTTTGAGAACTCCGAATACGAGTTCGATCGTTTCCAAAGAAATCTTTTCGTCTTTGGATCTGGAAACGATTCGCACAAGTCTGGAAAACGGAGGATAAAAAAGTTCCTTTCGAACCGGAATTTCAGATTCATAAAATTGAATGTAGTTTTGACTCGTCGCCATTTGGATTACAGGATGATCGGGAGCGTTTGTTTCGATCAAAACCTCTCCTTTGAGTTTGGATCGCCCCGCCCTTCCCGCAACCTGAGTCAAAAGAGAAAACACTCTTTCGTTGGCGCGAAAGTCCGGAAGTCCCAACCCGATTCCGGCATTTAAAACGCCGACTAACGTCACTTGAGACGCATCGAGTCCTTTGGCGATCATCTGCGTTCCGGTTAAAATGTCTATCTCTCCTCCAAGCAATCGGGAGATGACTTCGTTTAACAAACTTCGATCCTGGATCGAATCCTGATCCAACCTTTCCACTCTCGTTTGCGGAAAGGCTTCCAAAAGATTCTCTTCCAACTTTTGCGTTCCCGTGCCTTTCAAAGTCAGACTTTCCCCCATTCTTTTTTCCAAAGAATCCAGGGTTTCCGTATGTCCGCAGAGATGGCAGATCGCCGTTCCTTTTTTATGATAACAAAGATTGGTCGTACAGTTCGGACAGGGAACGTAGGCAGAAGTGGAAGGGGAATAGATGAGGGGACTGTATCCCCTTCGATTTAAAAGAAGTATCACCTGTTCTTTTTTATCCAGTCTTTGTTTGATCGCAAAGGAAAGTTCCGAGCTAAGAACGTTAGACTCCTTTTGATTCTCCACGATTCGTACCGTGGGCGGAAGAACTCCTTCCGGTCTTTTGGTAAGAGTGTGTAGACGAATCTTTCCCTCCTTGGCGAGGTGATAGATTTCCAAGGAAGGCGTGGCGGTTCCCATCACGAGAACCGCGTTGTTCGTCTTGCATCTCTGTAGAGCGACCTGCCTTGCGTGATATCTCGGACTGGAATGTTCCTTAAAGGAAGAATCATGATCCTCGTCTATGATGACGAGCCCCAAATTGGAAACGGGAGCGAACACCGCGCTTCTCGTTCCGACCGCGATTCTTTTTTTACCGGTAAGAAGTTCGTTGTATGCCTTGAACTTTTCGGAAACCTTCAAAGCGGAATGGAGCACGGCAAGTTGCCCTGGAAAGATCAGTTCCAACTTTCGAATAATATGAAATGTTAAACTGATTTCCGGCACGAGTAAAATCACGGAACGATTCGGAATTTCGAGGGCTTTCTGGATGAGATGGATGTAAACTTCCGTTTTTCCAGATCCGGTAATCCCGAATAAAAGATGAACCGCGGCGCTCCCGAACGTGGAAAGAATGTTTTGAGTTGCGACTTCCTGTTCCTCGTTTAACTTGACCGGCTTACCTTCGGCGTCCGAGGGAAAGGTTTCGAGTTTGACCTGTCTTCTTCCGGCGGGAATCATCTTATAGATGCATTCCCCCAGAGAAGCGATGTATTGATCCTTCATCCAATGTGCAAGGTCGATTTGCTCTTGGAGAACGATCGGAGTTTTATCGATGATTTTTTCCACAGGAAGAACTTTGTAATTCGGTTCATTCTGATGAACGGAAACGATGATCCCCTCTTCTTCCCGATTTCTGAGTTTGACTAAAACTCGAACTCCGATCGGCGTTCCTTGTACAACCTCGTATGTAAACGTGTCCTCTTCAATCGGAAGATCGAACGCAACTTCAGCGTAATAGATCAAAGCACATCCTTGAGTTTATCTTGAAAGAGGGCCAATTGGGAAAGAATACTTTCTTTGATTGTAATCTCTTCTTTTTTGATCGTTTCGAATTCGAAAGAATCTTTGGAGCCCGTGAAATTTTTGCGTTTGGTTTCGACCGCGGAGATCGCTTCGGGAGATCTTAGAACGATCATGGGAATTCCCGGAAGGAAGTCCAAAGTTCTTCCCATCATCTCGAGCGCTTTTTCCTTTCCATAAACGGCGATCGCGCTCGTTCCCAAAAGAATGATTCCTTTGATCTTTTCGGAATCGATGGTCTCCTTAACTTGAACCTCGCATTTTTCCGTTCTCAATTTCCAGTCTTGTGCGTTCGACTTGGAATGAGCGAAAATACAAGCGGGATATTCCTGATAATAAAATTCCCTGTGACCGAATCCGAATTGTTTTTGAATCATTCTTCCGAAAAGTTCCTCGGCTTCCTTGGTCCTAAAAATCTGATCCGGAGAGGTTTTGGAAAACGAGGGCCTTCCCGGCGCGATTTCTCCCGTATAATGAAGTACTAATATAGGTTTTCTTCCTTTGACGAGGAAATTTCGAATCGCACTGATTCGATCGACGCATAGTTTACAGACGAAATTCCTTTCCGCAACACGAGGCGATCTTCGAACCTGAATTCCTTCCGCTTCCAATTCAAGATCGTCGGATTGTATGCCGGACAAAGCCGGGCTCCATTCCTCTTTCCAAACGAGTTCGGTCGTCTCCGGAGGCCGTTCTCCCGAAAGTTGCAGGATGGGAATCTGTTTTTTTTGAATCAGAAAACGGAGATCCCCCAGAATTCTTCCGATGCCCGTGAGAATTTGTTTATCCATCCGTGTATTGATCCGATGAAATGTTAAGCGACTTCATTTTTCTGTACAAATGGGAACGTTCGATTCCGAGAACGCGGGAAGTTCTGGTTACGTTACCTTCGTTAGTTTGTAACGTTTTTATAATATACTGTCTTTCGAATTCTTCCTTCGCCTTTCTAAAGTCTCCGAGTTCCACCATCTCGTTGGCGGTTTTAAATCCTTTGAGTGCGTCTTTTGCGTCGCTTGCGGTAATCATAGCGCCGACCGTCATGATACAAAGCCTTTCCATCACGTTTTTCAATTCCCGAATGTTTCCAGGCCAGAAGTGGTTCTGAAGAATGGAAACCGCTTCCGATTCGATTTTTTTAGAGGGTAAGTTGTTTTCCTCCAAGGTTTTGGAAATATAATAATCTATGAGTAACGGAATATCCGAGGTCCTTTCTCTAAGAGGCGGGATCGTGATCGGAATCACGTTCAATCGATAGTATAAATCCTCTCTAAACTTTCCGTCCCTGATCGCCTCCTCCACCGGAATATTGGTCGCGGCGATGATTCGAACGTCCACCGTAATCGTTTCGGTGCTCCCTAATTTTTCGAATCTCTGTTCTTGCAAGATTCGTAATACTTTTGCCTGTGTAGATAAGGACATATCGCAGATTTCGTCTAAAAATAAGGTCCCTCCGTTGGCGGCCTCGAACTTTCCGATCCTGGAATCGGTCGCACCCGTAAAGGCGCCTTTGGTAAATCCGAACAACTCTGATTCGATGAGTTCTTCCGGAATCGCCGCGCAGTTCATCTCCACGAAGGGCAGCTCCTTTCGTTTAGAATTTTTGAATATAGTTTTCGCCACCAGCTCCTTTCCGGTTCCGTTTTCTCCGTAGATAAAAACGCGGGCGTTCGTGGAGGCGGCTTGTGCGATCGCAAACTTCACCTTTTGAATCGCCGGAGAGTTTCCAAGTATTTCATCATATTCTAATTTAATATCGGAAGCGGTCGTTTTCTGGTGCGGTTTTAAAACGTGTTCGATCGCCTGTAAGACTTTTTCGATCGAAAGCGGTTTTTCTAAAAAATCAACCGCTCCTTTTTTTGTCGCGGTCACGGCGATTTCAATCGTCCCGTGTCCGGAGATCATGAGCACGGGAAGAGTCGGATAGATCTTTTTACATTCGTCCAAAACGACAATTCCGTCCTCTTTACCCAACCAGACGTCCAAAAGAATCAAAGAAGGCCTTTCGTTTTTGAGTTGTTTGAGTAAACTTTTGCCGGTGGAAAAAGTTTCCACTTCGAAATTTTCGTCCTCTAAAATTTCCTTCAGGGATTTTCTGATTTCGGGCTCGTCGTCTGTGATAAAAATTTTCATAATCGGTTAGGATACGGGAAGTTCAATTTGGAAACGACAGCCGCCCATACTGGAAGAATCTACGGATATATGCCCGTTGTGGTCAATCACACTTTTCTGAACGATCGCCAAACCGATCCCGGAGGTGTTGTTGTTTTTAGTCGAGTAATACGGTTCGAAAACTTTTTGTTTTAATTCCGGTGAAATTCCGATTCCGTTGTCTTCGACCGAAATCAATGCGACCTTTCTCATAATCTTTCTCGTAAGATTCGCCGAGATCAAAATCGAACCCGTATAATCCGGCATGTTCTCTTTTTCCCGTTTTCGTTCTATGGCCTCGATGGAGTTTTTGATGAGATTGGTGAGAACTCTCAGGATGATTTTTTGATCGAGAAACAACTGGGGAAATCCTTTTGCGATGCTTGTGACGATCCTAAGTTTCGGAGTATGTTCGAACAACTTCACCGCTTCGAGGACGATCGGTTCCAAATTTTGATTGATGAGTTTCGGAGTCGGCATACGGGCGAAATCGGAGAACTCGTTTACGAGATGTTCCAATACGCGAACCTGTTTGATGATCGTATCCGTTCCCGTGGAAACGATCTCCCGAAATTGTTCTATGTTTTCCGATTTCATCTTTCTGCGAATTCTTTCCGCGGAAAGTTGAATCGGAGTCAGCGGGTTTTTGATTTCGTGCGCCATTCTCTGTGCGACTTCCTTCCACGCTGCGATCCTTTGACTTTGCATGAGTTCCGCGTTTTTGGATTTTAAATCCCGAACCATCTCATTGAAAGAGTCGATCAGCGCGCCGATCTCACCGGCTTCTCTGATTTCAAGATTGATATCCGTATCCCCCATGGAAATTTTTTGAGTCGCGTTTGCCAGCTCTATGATCGGCCTCGAAATTTTTCTCGCAAAAAGAAGGGAAAAATAAATCGCAAGAAGGAAAATGGATACGGTGATGATGCTGAACGTTAGACGAATTCGATACGGAAGTTTTTCCTTGGTTAAATCGGCGCGGTCGTAGTTCCTTCTCGTGGAAATCACCGAATACACGTTCCTTTCCTTTTCCTTATGAATTCTAATTCCGGTTTGAAGATTATAATTTCCCACCGGAAACGGAACTCGAATAAAATACATACAATAATCGGGACGATAACTCGAAAATTCCTTCCAGTTGGAAGTTTTTGAAAAAGCCTTAAAATTTTTTTCCGAGGGTTTATATTTCAAAGCCCGATTTTCCAAAACGGGCTTATCGTTTTCGTAAATCCCGACGTAAAACTCGTCGTTTTGAATCAGATTGAGTTTGGAGGCGCCGGCGACCAAAGATTCCAAGTTGAGGGGTTGTATTCTTAAAAAACTTTCCAGGAGTCTGGTTTTTTCCACAAGCAGCTTTTTTTTGGGTTTTTCATCGTTCACGATCAGAATTTCGCCGGAGGAAAGGGCCTCTTCTATATCGATTCCGTAGAATCTTTCGTAGAGTTTTCCCGTGACGTTGGAGGAAAGAAAAAGAATGGGAAGCGAAGGAAGAAGCGCCACAAAGATGAACGATAACGTTAGACGATATCGAATCGAACTTTTGAGCCTTCCCGTTTCCAGATTGCGTTTGTTCCGATAAAAGTAGGAGATGAGAAGAGAAAGGGAAAAAAGGGGAATAAAAAAGAAGATATAAACGACGATCCTATCCAAAAATCCTATATCGTCCGATATGTTCCCCCCCGAAAATTGGATCATCTCGGCGAGGATCACGGAGAGTAGAATGATCAAACCTAAGATGAGTAAGTCTCTTAAATAATATCTTGTTTCATCGTTCATCGGGTTCGAATTTGTTAAACGAAATCGTTCTTTACGATGTTGCTTAGCGCCTCCAGTGCCTCTTCTTCCTTTTCACCTTCGACCTGAATTTTAAATTCGTTTCCGGGCGCGAGCGCGAGCATCATAAGTCCCATGATGCTTTTTCCGTTTACGACGACGTCGTCTTTGACGACCGTGATTTCGCAGGGAAACTTGGACGCGCAGTTCACAAAAACGGAAGCGGGCCTTGCGTGCATTCCGGTTCCGTTTTCATTGATTTTGAGGAGGATTTCTTTCAACTTTACCCTGCTGTAAGTGCTGACTTAGTTTTTGATTGAATTCTTGCGCGGCGTTTTTACCGAGTTTACGCAGACGTTGATTCATCGCTGCGGTTTCCACTATGATCGGAATGTTCCTTCCCGGCCTGACAGGAACTCGAATGAGGGGAATCTGAACGCCCAAAAGTTCTTCGGTCGGATTATCAAGACCCGTTCTATCGAAATTCTTATCCTCGGTCCATTCTTCCAGATGAATGATGAGTTCTATGAGTTTATGATCCCTTACCGAGCCGATCCCGAAGATATCTTTAATATTCAAAATTCCTAATCCACGGATTTCCATATGATGTCTTAGCAAATCCGAACAGGTTCCGATGAGATAACTTTCGGAAAGCCTTCGGATCTCCACCATATCGTCGGCAACGAGGCGGTGTCCCCTTTCTATGAGTTCGAGCGCCGTTTCGCTTTTTCCCACTCCGCTTTTTCCGGAGAGAAGAATGCCGATCCCGAAAACTTCGATCAAAACTCCGTGCCTCATGGTTCTTGGGGCCAGACTTCGATCCAAAATTCCGGAGATAAGAGTGATGAATTTATGAGTGGAAACGTCGGAGATCATGAGAGGGATTCCGAGTTTTTCGCAATTTTCCATGAAAATCGGAGGCGGCATGTTACCGTGCGTGAAGATGATACAATTCAGATGAAAGCTGAAAAAATCGGCGGCGATTTTTTTTAAATCTTCCGGAGCTCTGGAAGTGATATAAGCCCATTCTCCTTTCCCGAAAATCTGAATCCTGTCGTGTGCAAAACTTTCGTAAAATCCGGTAAGAGAAAGTCCGGGACGATTGATCTCGGACATGTTGATTCGATTGGTAAGTCCTTTTTCACCGGCGAGCAAACGCAGACCTAACTCTTCGTGTTCGTTTAGAATATTGGAAACGTTGATTCCCGGCATAGACATGGAATTACCTGGACTCCAAAGACTTGACTTTTTTTCTCTGACTGGATGGAAGAATTTTCAAGATATTTCTGTATTTAGCCACCGTTCTTCTTGCGATTTCGATCCCTTGTCTGCCGATTGCCTCCACGATTTCCTGGTCGGAAAGAGGATTGTCGGCTTGTTCTTCCTTGACTATATTTCGGATGAGATCGTGGATCTTTTTGGAGGATTCGATCCCGCCTTCCGCGGAACGGACCCCTGAAGAAAAAAACCATTTCAATTCCATAATTCCCCGGGACGTTTGAACGTATTTGTTGGAAGTGATTCTGGAAATCGTAGACTCGTGCATTTCCAATTTTTCGGCGATGTCTTTGAGCGTAAGAGGTTTGATATGTTGAATTCCTTTTTGAAAGAACGCGGTCTGCATTTCTATGATGGCGGAAGTAACTTTGAACAGTGTTTGTCTTCTCTGATTTACGGAGCGGATCAACCATTCTGCGGAGCCGAGCTTTGTCGCGATGTATTCTTTGTCGTTTTCCTTTGCGTTTTTTAGAATATTCTTATATTCTTTATTGATCTTGAGCCGGGGAATCCATTCGTCGTTGATGTAGATATCGAACTCTCCGTCGACCTCGCGGACGATCACGTCCGGGATCACGTAATCGGGTTTGTTCGATGTGTATAACGTGGCCGGATAAGGCTCCAGTTTTTTGATTTCGGACGCGAGCGATTCCACCGTTTCCAGGGATATTTCCATCTTTTTGGAAATCGTTTTGTAATCCAGTTTTTCCAGATCCTTGATATGATCTTTGACGAGAGCGTGCAGTTTTTGATCGCCCGGTTTTACGATCTTCGCCTGAATGAGAAGGGTTTCCTGAACGTCTTTGGCGCCGATTCCGATCGGGTCAAGCCTATGAATCTGATCCAAAACCTTACGCACTTTTTTTTCGTTCAGCTTCATCTCCGAGCAAAGATCCGGAATCGGAATCGGAATAAATCCGTGATCGTCGAGCATGGAAATCAGGATTTCTCCGATGGAAATTTCATCCGGCTTTAAATTGGAAAGTCGGAGCTGCCAAAGAAGGTGTTCCGACAAGGAACTTTTTTCGGGGGAAGATTCAATGTATTTTTGATTTCGATCCGACGCGTCCGAACCCGCGCTGCCCGCCTTGTCCAAGGAAAAATTATCCTGCCAAGTAACGTCCGAATTTTTGATAAAATCGTTCTTCTCTTTTCTTCTTAAATCGTCCCTGCTGTAGAGTTCGGGGGTTCGATTTCTTTCGGAAACGTATTCTTCTTCGAGCATCGGGTTTTCCACAAGTTCGGAATTGATACGATCGGAAAGTTCCAAAGTGGACAGGGGTAAAAGTTCAATGGACTGTCTTAAGTCCTGGGTCATCACCAGTTTTTGCGTTTGTTTTTGAACCAGCGATTGACTGAGATTCACAGCGTAAAGTCCTCGCCCAAATAAATTCTTCTGGTTTCGGGATCGTTGACAAGATCGTGGGTCGAACCGGAGATCAAAATTCTTCCGCTGTACATGATATATGCACGATCCGTAATCTTCAAAGTTTCGCGTACGTTGTGATCCGTGATCAGAATTCCGAGTCCTCTTTCCTTCAGGGACTGAATCACCGTTTGGATGTCTTTTACGGCGATCGGGTCCACTCCGGCAAACGGTTCGTCCAAAAGGATAAAATCCGGATTGGTGACAAGGGCCCTTGCGATCTCGCAACGTCTTCTTTCCCCACCCGAAAGAGTATAACCTTTTTGATTGGCGACTCTCATAATCTGAAGCTCGATCAGAAGTTCGTCTCTTCGTTTTATAATTTCGGGTCTGGAAAGATTCATCGTTTCCAAAATCGCTTCCAGATTTTCCGCAACGGTCAACTTGCGAAAGATGGAGGCTTCCTGTGCGAGATAACCGACTCCGAGTCTCGCGCGGATATGCATCGGAGATTCGGTCACGTCTTGTCCGTCAATGTAAACCTTACCGGAATCGGGTCTTACGAAACCCACGGACATATAAAAAGAGGTCGTCTTACCGGCTCCGTTCGGACCTAAGAGTCCGACCACTTCTCCCTTTTTGATATTGAAGCTGGCTCCGTCTACGACCTTTCTTTTGTTGTAGACCTTGATCAGGTTATCCATTCGAAAGGTTTTGCTCATATACTTAGATTACTTTCCGGGATCGATTCCGTCGGTCAAAAGGGCTCGACCTTCTCTCGGAAAGAATATTATCTTTCCTGCATGAATGTCTCTGCCGTTTTTTTTCAGAGTCGGATTTCCCTCAAGATACAGTTTTTCCTCTTTTTCATAATAAGTGGCGTATTCTCCCGTTGCGGAAGAATCCTTTCCTTCTATAAGAACGTTTCCTCGAATTACGGTTTCATTCTTATCCATAAACCGTTCGAACTCTACGGCCGTCATCGTACTAGTAACCGCTTCCGTTTTTTTGTCTAAAAAATCTATCTTTCCGGAATCGGTCAAATGAATGTACTGATCGTTTTTAAAGTAGTCAAGGATATTCCCGGAAAGGATCAATGCGTTTTCTCTGTCGTGGACGGTGATTTGATTTCTGGCTTCGATCTTAGAAGAATTTTTTCCGTAACTCGTCAACTTTTCGGCGTTCATTTTCAGGTTACGGCGATAGATGGTGGCGTTTCCGTACAAACCGATTCTGGTTTCTCCGTTTTCATCCTTATCGCTCACAAGTCGATCTCCTTTGAAGATGGAAACTCTCGTAACTTCCTTTTTGATCTTTTCTTCCGCCGAATCTTTTTTGTCCTTATTTTCCACGGCTTCCTTTTCGGTATAATTTTGAAAAAGAATACTTTCTCCGTTTAACTCCACTTTGTTGGCGTTCGTATAAAACGTGAGTTGTTTTCCGGTAAGATAACGATCTTTTGCGATGAGAATCGGATCTGGATCGGTGGTGATCTTATCGGCATCCTCCTCAAAAACCGCTTCCTTACAAAGAATGGTGATTTGCGGATGGGCGATGATCACGTTTTCCTTTAAGAGAGTCGTTTTATTCGCAAGATTTCTTTCGATAAACGTAGCGGAGATGACCGTTTTGACTCCGCTCTTATCCGTGTGAAAAAGTCTGGGACGAACTTTGATAATTACCTTTTCTTCGAATTTATCGTATTCTCCGACTCCAGCGCGAAGAGTCACTCCGTTGTCTCCGTCTTGAATGAAAACCCCGCCCCGTAAAAATCCTTTGAACGCGTCCTTACCGTAGATTTCGATCTGGTTTGCGGAAAGTTTCACCTTCTTGTGTTGAATCCAAGCGCCTCCGTCCAAGAGAAAGGCGGTCACTTTCAAACCGGAAATCGTCTTATCTTCCTGGGTTAAGGAAGATCCTCCCCAAAGGGTCGGAAAGTTCGGAGTAGTGTTTTTCTTTTCGGGATTTTCCGGAAGGACGTTCACGAACTTCCTGTCGGCGGTTTCGTTCCCCACGGGAATAGGAGGTTTTACATTTCCATAATATGGAAAAAGCGTAATGCAGCTAAAAAGAATAACGAGAATTTTACGAATCATGGAGATCCGACCGATTTCAAAGGATTGGTCCCGCCTTGTGTGATCGCCGTCGGCCTCAGGATCGTAAATTTATTCAAGTCCTTATCCGCCCTAAGTCCGATTCCGCGGATCGTAGTTCCGTCCGAACTTACCGTCACTTCCGAATCCGAGAACAACTTTTTCGTATCCATGTTGTACTCCATCGTCTTTGCGGTGAGAATTTTGTCGTCGTCGGTTCTTAAAAAAATATTACCTTCCAAAAGCATCAATCTCGTCTTATGGTTGATTTCGCCTTTTTCGGCCAAGAGTTTGGATTTGAACTTTCCGCCTTCATATTGATCGAAATCGATTTTGTAAAAGGTGGTCTTATTTTCGTTTACGTAAACGTAGGATTCTTCCGCCCGGAGCTCCCACTGAAGCTGACCGTTTACGTCGTAGGCTTCCCTTTTGAAATTTCGAATCGAAATCGAGGAGCCGCTTTCTTTTTCCTTCTCCACTCTTTCGTAATTTACTTTTTTACAATTTTCGAATGTGTTTAGGAAAAATCCGCAAACAATCGAAAGGACAAGGATCCGAATCCGATTGTTTTTTGTATTTTTCATGACAAACCCGATTACGACCGATTTCTGGAAACGAGAATCTCTTTTTTAACGTAACGATCCAGGCCGATCATTTCTTTTAGAAGACTTTTGATCCCGGAAAGAGGATACTGAGTCGTCGCATCCGAAAGGGCCTTTTCCGGATCGGGATGTACTTCCATAAAAATTCCTTCGATCCCGAGCGAAACCGCGGAACGAAGGATACTCGGAATGAATTCCCTTTGTCCTCCGGTGCTGTTTCCCGCGGCTCCCGGAAGTTGCGCGGAATGAGTCGCGTCGAACACGAGAGGAATGTCGAATCCGTGAATGATCGGAACGGCCCTACCGTCGAAAATCAAATTTCCGTAACCGAACGAAGTTCCCCTTTCCGTAACGAGTAACTTATCGTTTCCGGACTCTTTCATTTTTACCGCGATATGACGCGTATCTGCCGGTGCGAGGAACTGACCTTTTTTTACGTTCACCCATCTTCCCGTTTTAGCGGACTGAGCGATTAGATCGGTTTGTCTGCATAAAAAAGCGGGGATTTGATAGATATCGATCACGTCTTTTAAAGGAGCGATCTGATTCGTTTCATGAATGTCGGTAAGAACTGGAACGTTGTACTTATTTTTAATATATTCCAAATTCTTAATGCCTTCCGCGAGCCCCGGACCCCGATAGGAATTTACAGAGGAACGATTGGCCTTGTCGAAACTACTTTTGAAAACATAAGGAATTTTTAATTCTGTGCAGATTTCGATCATCTCCGCGCAGACCCGATCCAATAGATCCCGATTTTCCATCACACAGGGACCGGAGATCAGGAAAAAAGGTTCGTCTCCTCCGATCTTACTTCCGTTTAAAAAATCCCTCTTTGTACAGGTGTTGTCTATCATGTTTATCCTTTCTTTAAGTATTTCACGGCGGCTCGGATAAATCCAGCGAATAAAGGATGAGGCGCCGTCGGTTTGGATTGAAATTCGGGATGGAACTGAACACCGACGAACCAGTTGTGTCGGGGTATCTCCACGATCTCCACGAGGTTGTTGTCCGGCGAAGTACCCGCGACGATCATTCCATTTTCTTCATATTGTTTTCTATAACGATTGGTGAATTCGAATCTATGTCTGTGACGTTCGTGTATGAGTTCCGATTTGTATTCCGCAAAGGCAAGAGTATCTTTTTTGATCTTACACGGATAGGAGCCGAGTCTCATCGTTCCGCCCATCTGCTTGATATCGTTTTGTTCTTCCAAAAGGGAAATCACCGGATGTTCGGTGTCGGGTCTGATTTCGGTGGAGTTTGCATCCTTAAGACCAAGAACGTTTCTTCCGTACTCGACTACGGCGCATTGCATTCCGAGACAAATTCCAAAAAACGGAATTCCCTTGGTTCTTGCGTACTCGATCGCGAGAATTTTTCCTTCGATTCCACGATCTCCGAAACCGCCCGGAACTAAAATTCCGTGTACGTTTTTTAACAAATCGGCAAAGTTATCCTTGTTCAAATTCTCCGGATCGATTTTGACGAATTCCACTTTGGTATCGTTTGCGATTCCTCCGTGGGAAAGACTTTCATAAATGGAACGATATGCGTCTTGTAAGGAGATGTATTTTCCGACAACGGCTACTTGAACGGTTTGTTTTGTGGTGAGTAAACTTTTCACCATCATATCCCATTCGGAGAAGTTCGATTCTCGGAGTTCCATTCCCATCGTCTTGAGAACGACTTCGTCGAGTTTTTCTTCCTTATACATCTTGGGGATTTCGTAGATGGAAGTGGAGATATCGTTTGCGGAGATTACGTTCTCCTCTTTGACGTTACAAAAGAGAGAGAGTTTATTTTTCATCTCCTTGGTCATGGGTTGAGAAACCCTACAAACCAAAATGTCCGGTTGGATTCCGAGTCCGAGTAATTCTTTGACGGAGTGTTGTGTCGGTTTTGTCTTTGCTTCTCCGGCGGCGGTGATGGTAGGAACCAACGTTAAGTGTACGAACAACACGTTGGAACTTCCGTGTTCGTAACGCATCTGACGAATCGCTTCTAAAAACGGAATCGATTCGATATCACCCACGGTCCCTCCGATTTCAACGATGATAAAATCCGGATTTTCTTCTCTCGCTACGATGTACATCCGGTTTCGGATTTCGTTCGTGATATGAGGAACCACCTGAACCGTACGACCCAAGTAATCTCCCTTTCTTTCTCTTTGAATGACCGTGTTATAAATCTGACCGGTGGATACGGAATTTTTTCGGGTCAATTTGGAATGAGTAAAACGTTCGTAATAACCGAGATCCAAATCGGTTTCGGCTCCGTCGGCGGTTACGTAAACTTCTCCGTGTTGATAGGGGCTCATGGTTCCCGGATCGATATTGATGTACGGGTCCATCTTTTGGAGGGAGACCGTATATCCTCTGCTTTCCAACAAACAACCCAGGGCCGCGACCGTGACTCCCTTTCCAAGTGAGGAACTCACCCCTCCGGTAACAAAGATAAACTTAGTTCTCGACAAATTGTATTCCCGCCTTTTAAGAACAGGTTTTTTAGTGTTTCTTGAAATTCAAACCGGAATTTCCGAGAATTCTGTCTCTAAAAAAATAGAGGGACTTCGTTTTAGAGTTTCAGGATTTTCTGGATGAGAAGCGAGGTGGATTTTCCGGGAACAAAAGGTAAAATTTGGACTTCACCGCCGAATTCGCGGATCATCGGAGTTTCGGGGAGGTCTTCCGCCTTGTAATCCCCCCCTTTTACATGAATCGCAGGTTTGACCAAACGAATCAAGTCGAGAGGAGTATCCTGAGGGAATATCGTGACCGCGTCGACAAATCTCAGATTGGAAAGAAGAACCGCTCTGTCCTCTTCGCAGACCACGGGCCTTTGTTCGCCCTTTAGACGTTTTACGGAAGAATCCGAGTTCAGTCCGACCCAAAGAAAATCACCGAGTTCTCGAGCTTGGGAAAGATACGTTATGTGTCCTTTGTGAACTAGATCGAAACAACCGTTTGTAAAAACGATCTTTCGATCCTTTCGAACCCGGTCCGCAATCGTCGTTACGTTTTCCCAAAGAACGATATGATTATTTAAGTCCATTCTTACTTTTGAAAACTCCCCATCGATTGTAAAGAAGCGTCCAGCTCTTCGGGAGTAACGGTTTCCGCTCCGAGTTTACCGACCACAACTCCCGCAGCGGCGTTTGAGACGACGCTCGCATCCAGTTCGCTTAAACCCGCGGCGTGATAAGCGGTGTAAGCACTGATGACGGTGTCCCCCGCTCCCGTAACGTCGAAGACCTCTCTTGCGACCGTCGGAATATGATAAATTTCTTTTTGAGAAGAAAGATACAAACTCATTCCCTTTTCTCCCCTCGTAATCATGAGAGAAGGACAGGAAAGTTTTTCCGAAATTTCTTCGGCGGCTTTTAGTATGTCGGAATCGTTATCCAATTTTTTTCCGATCGCTTTACCGGCTTCGTGATGATTGGGCGTAAGAATACTCACACCTTGATAAAGAAAAAAATGACTCACCTGAGGATCCACGGTAACGATCTTTTTTTTACTCGCGCAGATTTTGGAAACTTCCCGAATGATTCTCGGAGTTAAGGTTCCCTTGTCGTAATCGGAAAGAATCACCGCGTCCGCAGAATCGATTCTTTCCAAAAAAGCGTTGAGAAGTTCGTCTTCTTCTTTTTGTGTGATGGGTTTTAATTCTTCCTTATCGATTCGACAAACTTGTTGATGTCCCGCGATCACTCTTGTTTTTAAAATCGTAGGCACGTCCTCGGATTCGATCAGAAAATTTTGATCCTTATCCGTGTTTTCATTTAAAAGAAGTTCGGAAAGACTTTTCGCCTTTTCATCCTTTCCCGCTCTTCCCAAAACGACGGACTTCACCCCTAAACTTGATAAGTTCTTCACAACGTTTCCGGCTCCGCCTAAGGTAATCTTTTCTTTACGAACCCAGACTACCGGAACGGGAGCTTCCGGTGAAATACGATTCACTTCTCCGATGAGATATTCATCCAAAATGAAATCTCCGATAACGATAATTTTTAAATTTTTAAGATGTGTCGTTGCGGTTTGAAAGATGTTTCTGTTCAGATAATACAAATTCTACCGATCCTTGGGATTTTGATTTACGGTTTCTCTCTAAGCAGTTATAGTATCCTTCCCGTGTCAATCACTACTGTCCCCATCTTTCCACTGCCGGAAATCATTCTATTTCCGGGGACATACTTGCCTCTTCATATCTTCGAACCTAGATATAGACTGATGCTCGACTATTGTATGGAATCGAACGAAGAATTGGCAATAGCTCCCATTCTTTCCACAAAGTCAAGAGCGCCTTCCAAACATCCGGAAATCGAAACCGTATTCGGTTGGGGAAAAATCATACGAAGAGATCCTCTACCCGACGGAAGATCCAATATTCTTTTGGAAGGAAAGGGAATCGCAAAACTGATCGACTACGAAACGGTGGAACCTTTCCGGGTCGCTAAAATCGAAAAGATAGAACCGAACTTCGAGTATCTAAAGGAAGAGAATTTTAAGAAGACATTCGAAAGGCTTTTGTTTCTCACGAAAAGGATTCTTCTTTCGGAGGGAGCGGGAGAAGACTTGATTTTGCGAATGAACGAACTCATGACTCATCCCTTCCCGATCGATTTTATCGCCTCCATTCTCAATTTCGAATTTTCTAAAAAACAGGAAATCCTAGTGGACCCGGACCCGATGGAAAAAATGAAAATCCTAATGGAAATCGTGGAAGAACTCAACTTGAGAGAATGAAACATTTTGAATATAGTAAGAACTTGTCCCAAAACCTGACCCCTGATTCCTATCCACTGATTTATAGTATGTGGGAACTCCCACGTTTTTAAACGAACGGTAAAACCCGGATCTCTTACGTGCCATACTGGATAAAACGGAAAAAATTTTAACCCTGACATCTGATCTCTATACACTGACTCCTAATACGCTCCTGCAAATTTCCTTTGAGGTTTTGGAACAAGTTCTAAATAATCTTAAGACCTCTTATCCGCGAATTTGTATGTATACCAATTCCCTAACGACCCGCTCATTGAACCTTTTGAAACAACCTTCTCGATGTCACATAACGGTCGATCCACCACTTCATGGAAATTTTATCGATCACCACGCCCCTCGTGGAAGAAGCGTGTGCGAATTCTTTCTCGCTGATGACGAGCCCGACGTGAGTGATCTTACTCTGATTGGGAGAGGCCGAAAAGAAAATCAAATCCCCCGCCTTTAAGCTGTCGTGTGAAACCTTTTTTCCGGAATTGGCTTGTTCTCTTCCGAGACGAGGAACTACTTTTGCGGGAACTCCCACTCTTTTGTCCGTCAAAGAACTGAACGTAAACCCGGAACAATCCACGCCTTTTTTAGAGGTCCCTCCCCAATAATAAGGAGTTCCCAACCACTCCTTGACGACGGAAAGTAAATGAGAAGAATTTAATATTTCCCATTCCGATTTTCCCGGCTGAACCGGAGCGTCCGGTTCCACATCCGGAACCAACGGAGGTTCCGGAATATTTTCCTCGAAACCGAATTTCGGTCTGTCTCCGATTACGATTTCACCCGTAGAATCCAAACTTCTGTCCAAACTTCTCGCGGATGCGATCGTGCCCGTCCAAGAATCCAAGTTTTTGCTTTTGCTTCCTTCATATAAAGACTTGAGTTGAGACAAAAGATCGGAGGCCAGCGTATAACGGTCGTTTGTCGGATTAAAAAAAATCGCCTTTCTAAAAGCGGAGTCCGTTTCCTCGAAAGGAGAAGTCGCCCCTTTGTTTGGAAAAAGACTCAACACCCTGGACGCGAGTCTGTTTTCCGGAATTCCCGCGTATTTTCCGGCAATCAACGCGCGTCCTCCCGCTAAAATCGAAAATCCGTCCCAACGAGATTTTAAGGCGGTCGATAAGAATACGTTACGCACCTCTTCACGAATTCCGGCTTTGTCCGTTTCTTTCACGAACAAGGACACCAAAACAAAATCCTTCTCGGAAAGTTTTTGTTTGGAAAGAATCGGAATCGCGTCTTCCGCCTCGGTAAAACGCATTCCGGACAGGGAAACGTAGTATTGATTTACGATCAGATCCGCAATCGTGTCTGGCGCCAAACCTTCCATAATCGCCCAGGGAATGGTGTTTTTGGTGATTTCGATCACTTTCGGATCCTTGGACCTTCCGCCTAACTTCTGAAAGACGGAATTTCGGATGAGAAGCGTCTGACCGGTTTCGAAATCCCCTTTGAGCAGATCGGAGAACGGGTCCGCAGAAACGGGAAACGGAATCCAAACAAGGATCCAAAGGATCGTCAGAATTTTAAACATCATCATCTCCTAATATAAAAAATTAAGAATGTACAAAAACTCGAATTATTACCGGTCCGCGCCGTGCATCCAGACCTGAATTTTTTTTCGAGCAAGATAAAGAACAACACCTCCGGCAAACGCAAGCGCCGCAAACATTCCGAAAAACTTAGGAAAACTGTCCGTTCTCATAAGACCCGCCAATTCTCCGGCGAGAATGTTGCCGAAAAAACTGGAAAGAAACCAGACCCCCATCATAAAACCTCCGAGATGCTTGGGAGCCAGCTTCGTAACCAAAGCGAGCCCTCCGGGAGAAGTGAATAATTCTCCGACCGTGATACAAACGACCATCAAAAGGAGCCATAACGCGGAAATTTTATACCCAAGCCTAAAGTCAAGAGTGACTAACGTTAAGATCAAAAAGCCAAAAGCCAAAATGAAAAAACCGGTTGCAAACCGGGTAGAAGTATCCGGTTTCCAATCTCTTTTGGAAAGCGCGGTCCAAAAGGAAGCGACAAGCGGAGCCAGAATCAAAATCAAAAGAGGATTTAAGGATTGAAAGAAAGGGGTCGGAATGTCGTAACCGAACCAGTTACGATCCACGTGACGATCGATAAAAAGATTCATGGAAGAACCGATTTGCTCGAAAACGGCCCAGAAGACGATCGCAAACGCGGTGAAGATGAGAATGACTGCGATTCTCTGTTTTTCCTCTCTCTTGAGAGGCTCCTGTCTACGCTCTTCTTCGTTATGATTTCTTTTGCCCGATTCAAATACGCGATCCGAAAATCTTTTTTGTCCGAAAAAAAAGATTAAAATCCCGAATAACACGCCGAAGGCGGCGACTCCAAAACCGTACCCCCAACCGAAAGATTCGCTGAAATAACCGCAGATCAACGGCCCAAAAAATCCGCCTAAATTGATTCCCATATAAAAGATCGTAAAACCGGAATCTTTCATGTGATTCTTATTTTCTTCTTCGTAAATTCTTCCCACGACCGTGGAGATGTTCGGTTTAAAAAAACCGACTCCGACGATGAGTAAGGCCAAACCTGAAAAGAAAAACTCTTTGGTTTCAAACGCGAGGCTCAGATGCCCGAACATCATAAGCGTAGTCCCCAAAAAAATGGATCTTTTAAAACCGAGATAACGATCCGCGAGATAACCGCCGATGAGCGGAGTTAAATAAACAAGTCCCGTATAAATTCCATAGATTCGATTTGCGTTCGGATCGGAAAAATGAAATACCTTTGTGAGGAATAACACGAGTAAGGCGCGCATTCCGTAAAAACTGAATCTTTCCCAGGTTTCGGTTAAGAACAAAACCCAGAGTCCTTTCGGATGAGAACTCACGCCTTGGCTCTTGAGGTCCATAAGGGTTCCTGAATATTCTCTTCAAAGTTTGCAAAACGCGCGGCTACGAAAAAGTAATCGGACAATCGATTGATAAAAATCAAAGGAGGAGAAAGAATTTCAAGACCTTCTTCCTTGAATCTGACCATGTCGCGCTCCAAGCGTCTCGCCACCGTTCTGGAAATATGTAAAAAGGAAGAAGCCTTGGTTCCGCCCGGAAGGATGAACTTTTTCAGAGGTTCCAATTTCTCCTGCATTTGATCGATTTGGTTTTCTAAAAACGTAATATCCGTTTCTAAGATGCAGGATCCTTCCTTGGGTCTAAAACCGGCCAACTCCGATCCCAATTCAAAAAGAAGGTTTTGGATCGTTTGCAAGGGAGGACGCAGATTTGAATTTTGCGGTAAAAAAGATTGAACGACACCGATTGTCGAATTGAGTTCGTCGGCCGTTCCGTACAATTCCACCCTTCGATCGGACTTTGGAACCTTGACACCGGTCGCCAGGGAAGTCTGTCCGAAATCCCCTTTCTTTGTATAGATTTTCATAATTCTCTAAGTTTTAAATCGTCCCATTTTCTTAAAAAAGGGACAAAATACGATCAAAACAATGAGAACGGACAATGGAAAAAGAAAAGGACTTTTTTTATAAACTGAAGGAAAAGAGTTGCTTTCAGAAACAGTTTTTGTTAATATTTTGACAAAAGTTTCCTAAACTAAGATTCGGCTCCCTCCGCAGAATACTTTAGGAAAAAAATATAAAAACTTTCACCCCCGTTCCAAAAACAGAGTGAAGGTTCGCAGTGGAAAAACAAAGGCAGATCTTCTCTGCCCCAAACTTCGGCCCGGACGGATCCGGGTAACAGATACAGGGAGGTTGTGACAATGATCATCAATCACAACATAAGCGCACTCCGTACAAATAATGTACTCAAGAGTGTAAATAAAGAATTGGATAAAACCATGGAGAAACTCTCCACCGGCCAGCGGATCAATCGTGCCGGGGACGATGCCCTTGGTTTTTCCATGTCGGAAAAGATGCGGACTCAGATCCGAGGTCTCGCTCAAGCAGAGCGTAACGTGATGGACGGGGTTTCCTTTATCCAAGTGACGGAAGGAACTCTGGAACAGGTAAACAACATTCTGCAGAGACTCAGGGAACTTTCCATCCAGACTTCAAACGGAATTTATTCCAATGACGATCGCAAACTGGTGCAACTGGAAGTGGATCAATTGATCGAGGAAGTGGATCGGATCGGAAAGTCTGCTGAATTCAACCGAATCAAACCTCTTTCTGGGGACCATTCCAAACAATCCAACAAACCGATTCAACTGCAAGTGGGACCGAATCAAAATGAGAAGCTGGATGTTTTTATCGATTCGATGAACGCAACCGGTTTACAGTTGATGACAAACGGAAAAAAACAAGCTCTCTCCTCTCCCGCCAGCGCGAACGCGATGATCGGAATTTTGGACAACGCGATCACAAAGGTAAACCAACAAAGAGCGGATCTTGGCGCTTACTACAATCGTTTGGAAATCACTTCCCAAGGATTGCAGTCCAGTTACGTGAACATGGTCGCCGCTGAAAGCCGTGTGAGGGACGCGGATATGGCGGAACAAATCGTGGATTATACGAGAAACCAGATTCTCACCAAGAGCGGCTCGGCGATGCTCGCGCAGGCGAACATGAGACCCGACCAAGTGGTGAAATTGTTAAGCGACAGATTCGGCTGATCTTTTAGTTAAAGTCAAACTCTGTTTTTACAAAGCCGCTGCGGACCTCCGGGCGGTTTTTTTGTTTTAGGCAATATGGTGGAGCTTGAAAACCGTGGGTCAGATGCAAAATTTGCGGGAGTTTCTAAGGTTTTGGGACAAGCTTTTATTTTCAAAAGGTAAAGCATAAGAATATTATAAATTAGAGTTGTTGAAAAATTCCATACTTCAGATTAACAAAACTGCTTTAATCGCCCATTTCAATGAAACAGAAACAAATGAAGAATTAATTTTTCAATAACTCTATAATTCGATATTTTAGGAGGATAAAGTTGAATTTGAAACGCTGTTTGTTTCGGCTAACAAAAAGTCGGCGGTTGTTTCAATGAATTCAATTTTAATTAGAATCGTTTTTAGTCGCTACAAATTTTAAAACGGATCTTTCGGCGCATAAAACGAAAATTGTAAACGGGAACGACGTAAAAAAAGCCCGAAGATTCTTTCGAGAATAATCGGGCTTCAGAGTCGTACGGCGATTTATAACGGGAATTATAAATCCATCTTAGATATCGTTCCTTTCCGGCGATTGCTTAACTCTTCCGGCCGAAATTAAAGTCTTTCAGCCGGAAGAAACGGTTACTTCAGTAACTGGAGAACCGTTTGCGGTTTCATATTTGCCTGAGCCAACATCGCGGTAGCAGCCTGAGTCAGGATCTGATAACGCGTAAAGCTGGTCATTTGCTCGGCCATATCGGTGTCACGGATTCTGGATTCCGCAGCTTGAATGTTCTCATAAGCGTTCATGAGACCTTTTGCAGCGTGTTCCAGACGGTTGTAATACGCACCCAAGTCCGCTCTCTGTTTAGAGATGGAACGGAGCGCGTCGTCAGCCAATCCGATTACCGAGTTCGCCTTACCGGCAGTTGAAAGAGAAATGAACGTTAAAACGGTCGGGTTTCTAAGACCCAATGCCGCCGTATTCATCGTTTCAATGTAAACTCTTTCTCTTTGGTGCATGTTGGCGCCCATGTGAAACCACATACTCGCAGTCGGATTCAATCTGGCGAAAGCCCCGGTAAGGAGTTTCATCTTATTGAATTCTGCCTGAGAAGCGATTCGGTCGATCTCGTCCACCAACTGAGAAACTTCCACTTGGATCTGTTGTCTGTCTTCCTCGGTATAAATACCGTTGGCAGCTTGGACGGCCAGAACCCGGATTCTCTGAACGATTTCATGAGTTTCCTGGAGATATCCCTCGGTTGTTTGAATCAGAGACATACCATCTTCAGTGTTCATTTCCGCTCTTCTGAGACCTAAAATCTGAGTTCTCATTTTCTCGGACACTGCAAGACCGGAAGCGTCGTCACCTGCGCGGTTGATTCTCATTCCGGAGGACAATTTTTCGATGTCCTTACCCATGTTTTCGCTATTGAACTTCAACGTTCTGTGCGCGAAAATGGCACTGATATTATGGTTGATAATCATTCGGTTCCTCCTTGAATCCGATTTCCCTTAAAAAGGGGGTTATGATTTTTCAAAGGTCTTCCTTGACCTTTTCAGTGAATCCATCGACGGTCCCGTAAAATCCGATAACGGTCTTTTTTAGGAGATTCTAAAATAAAATTCGCTTCCTCGTAATGCCTACTATGTCCTGAAACGCGATCCATAGATTAGTATGATTCTTGGACGTAAGACAGCTCGAAGTGTGATATTCTTGATTCGACGGAGTCAAGAAGGCCGATGGCAGATTGATCGCTCTCTTG
>NZ_ANIK01000033.1 GCF_000347175.1 Leptospira alstonii serovar Sichuan str. 79601 | reverse complement strand
CAATGTGCAATTCACTCCTAAGGAATTTAAATATCTGTAAAGTGGATACCCGGTTACTCCTGCTTCGTAACAACAATGTATTTCGTTCCATTCCGATTTCAGTTTGGTTACAAATTTTTTAATCTGAACCTCATTATGCTTTATCTGTTGTTCTTTCACCAGTTCCTTTGAATTGCTCGTTAAATACGCGATACTGATCGTTTCTTTGTGGACATCCATTCCTACATATACTTTTCTTTTCATTACGTTCCTTCTGTTGGTTTTCTTGTTTTGTGGTAAATGCTTCGCATCTAACCCACGGTTTTCAAGCCCAGAAGGGGCGCCATTTTGTCTATTATCGTGCGATGATAAAAAAGATGACAATAAGGATCTTTTTCTTTTCCTTCTCAATTCATTGGGATCTTCCAACACTACAACTACTACCACTGCTACTTCTTGCAAGGATGCGGCGTTCTGCAAAACCTTCATCGCCACCAACAACGGCGCGGGTTACAACGGGAACTTGGGCGGGATCGCAGGAGCGGACGCAAAATGTACCGCGGCAAAACCTTCTACTCTGACAGGCACCTATAAGGCTTTGATTGTCGATCAGCAAACGAGATATGTTGTTTCCGCTGGAGACGGCTCTCCGGACAGAAAAGACTGGGTTTTATATCCGAGTAAACAATACCGTAGAAGTGATGGAACTACGATCACATTTACGACGAACACAAACTCGATGGTAACGGCAAACTTACAAAATGGAATCGATTCGGGGGCTCAAAAGTTCTTTTGGACCGGTTTATCCCATCCGGATGATCCTGGATTTTTCTTATGGGAAGGTGGTAGAACCTGCAACCAATGGGGAGATGCAAATCCAGGAGCAACGGGGGCTGCAGGAAATACGACTGCAGTGGCTCCCCATATTACTCCTGCTGCAATGGGCAATCCAGGTGGAGCGTTTACGGTCGATACTTGGACTTGCGATCAAAACAAAAATCTTCTCTGTGTAGAACAGTAAGTTTCGCAAAAAAACATCGTTCCAAGGATTGGGAGCGATGTTTTTTCTTCACCTTCAACAAAAATGACGGCCCTTCCGTGTTTAAAAACGCGGGAGTTCCCACAGATTAAGTCTCCTTGACAGTTTTAGTTCTTTTCGATTTCGAACCACTTTTTCTCGAATCGTTAGGAATTAAGACTTTGCATTACAATTGTTGTAAAGTCCTAACCCTGATTCCTTCCTAGCCACTGATCCCTAAAATGTGGGAACTACCACACAAACGGTAAAACTCGGATCTCTTCCAGGCCGTAATGGATAAAATCGGAAAAACTAAAACCCTGGCTCCTATCCACACTGACCCCTAATCCGTGGGAACTACCACGTTCTCGCGTTTTACGTAAAATATTTGTCTTTCCAGGTTTCGAAAAACGTAAAAGAACTCTTACAAAATTGAACTTCCCTAATCATTAAATCCTAAAATGCGTAGTTCCGACCCAAAATTCTGCCTCTTAAAAATTTCCCGAGACGTTTAAAAGGTTCGACCTTTTAGTGCGCTGCAAAAAAATGAACAATATGCGCCTTTGTGCGTTGCACAATTTTTGAGCCAACGGGAGGTCTTCGATGAATTTTCGTAAGATGACACGATTTCGATTTCGGTATTTACTTTGTTTACTTTTCCCATTGAGTTTTCATTTGTTTCTCGCGCCGCTTGCAGGAGCACTCAATCGGCAAGAAACCCGCCTAAAAGAAGAATCCATCGAACTCAAAACCATCCAGACCTATATTGCTGAGGTCCGACCCAAGCTTCCATCGGAATCCGTCCAAAAAATCTCCCAAGTCATTCTGCAGGAGTCAAAAAGACTGGAAATAGAATCCTGCACCTTTCGTTGTTCCGACATCGACAAGGTCAGTCTACTTATGGGGCTAATTCACCTCGAATCCAAATTCAAGGCAACCGCCCGTTCCCCGAAAAACGCTCGCGGATTTATGCAAATCCTACCTACAACCGCAAGTTGGATTTCCCAAAAAGAAGGTTGGAAAATCAATCCTGACGACCTCCATAAGCCCGAAGTGAATATCCACCTCGGAGTTTCTTATCTGAATTATCTTTTGGATCTGAGAAAGGGAGATACGGTAAAGGCCATTCTTTCCTACAACGCCGGACCCGGCGCAGTCGATCGATGGGGAGGAGTTCCCCAATACAATGAAATCATTCTTTCCAACCAAACACGTTATCTGAAATTGAGGGAGAAAATCTCCGATTCCGTTCCATAAATTCCGAAATTCGATCCATACTAAACGGGAGTCCGCATAACCTCGGCTCGGCCGAATTACCGATCAATCGGCATCCGAAAAATATCTGAGTTAACACGTATTAGATGTCAGTGGATAGGAATCAGATGCCGGGATTAAAATCTTTCCGATTTATCCATAGCGACACGGAGTTTACCGTTCGTTTAAAAACGCGGGAGTTCCGACATTTCTAAGATTTCTTCTTAAATTTAAGAAATATTCTGTTTGTGTAATATACCAAAGCTCCTCCCAAAATCAGAAACGGCAGCCACCAAAGCAAATAATAGGTAAGTTGTAGGAATGTGTTGAAAATCCCAACGAAAGCGTTTTTGTAATTAGGGATTTGCACCTTATCCGGCGGAGTTGGAATCCCGAAACCGACTGAAATCGTAGCCCAAGCTACCCGGTCCCTGATCTTCCAGGTTTCTTGTTCCGAGAGATCCAATTGGTCCTCGCTATTGGAAACCGATTCTTCGATCGCTTCCCAGTTTTTGGAACCGGCCCCGATTTGGTTGTTCGCGTTGTTTCTTCGATTCAATCTGATTTTTTCGCGAGTCATTTTCCGTTTTTGCCAAACCATTCCTTCCGTATGATCGATCGTGGAAATCTCTTCGGAAAGAAGAGTTCCTAGTTTATCAAGTTCTAATAAAGCATCGTAGAGTTTTGAGGAGCGAACGTGAATTTTCGCGCTCATAAAAGGAGAGGCTGTGTTCATAGCGGAACTGTTTTCAAGATAACCGTATTTTGCGATGAAATCCAAAAGTTCTTTTCTTGTTTTGATCAGATCGTTGCATTCGTACGAAAGTTGAACGTTGTATTCGAGTAATCTTTCCGCACTGACTGCGACCGGAGTAAAAACTTTTCCGAGTTGATTTGAAAAACTATCGGAATCTTCCGAAGCGGCTTTCTCTTTTTCGGGTTCCGAAACCGGAGAATTTTTCAGTTGGTCTATAGCGTCCGCCGATCTTGTCGAGAGTTCGGCTTCCGATCCGGAAACGTTCTTTTTGGGTTCTTCGTGTTTTCCGCAATTCAATGCGAATAACAACGACAAGACGAGAATATGGGAAATTATCTTTTTCAATGCAAATCCTCCGATTCAAAAAACTTCTTAAAATAGAAACACCGGAATCGGCCCGTTTTCCCGAAAAACGCTCCTTTTTATGCCGAGATCCAATAAGAGCTTGTCCAAAAAACCGTCAAGCAACCTACTACGTTTTTAAACGAACGGATAAAATCGGGTCTCTTCCCTACCGTTACAGATAAAATCGGAAAAATTTTAACTCCGACCCCTATCCACTGATTCCTAATACCCTGACATCTGATCTCTATCTACTGACCCTAGTACGTAGGAACTCCTACAAATTTCGTTTTAAGCTTTGGGGCAAACTCAAAATCTTTTTAACGCTTTCACACTGTTACCGTTCTTCAAAGGAAACAATTCGAATCATCTCTGCAAGAAAAGCAACCGAATCCGAATCTAAACAATACGAGGAATTTTTATGAGAAAAGAATACGATTTTTCAAAGTCAAAAAAAACCTTATCTAAAAAAACTTAAAAAAATCGATCTAGCTTGGAAATAAATTTGAGACTTATTTGGGATGATTCAAGGAGCGACTCTGAATTTTTTCCAAGAAGAATCCGGATTCTTTTCAAACACGATTCGATCGTGTAAACGATTAGAACGTCCTTGCCAAAATTCGATTCGATTCGGATGAACTGAATAGCCACCCCAGTGAGTGGGAAGATCTACTTCCTTACCTTCATATTGTTTCGAAAATTTTTCAAAACGCTCTTCTAAGAACTTACGATCCGGAATTTCATGACTTTGAGGAGATACAACCGCTCCGATCTGGGATTCTCTGGGTCTGGAATGAAAGTATTCGTTCGACTCTTCCTCGGAAACTTTCATTACGTTTCCTTCGATTCGCACCTGACGTTCCAGTTCGGGCCAAAAGAAAACGAGACAAGCCCTTGGATTTTCTTCCAGTTCCTTTCCTTTTCTACTTTCGTAATTCGTATAAAAGACGAAGGAATGTTTTGTGATTCCTTTGAGAAGAACGGTCCTTGCATCCGGCTTTCCTTCCTTGGTTGCCGTCGCAAGAGTCATCGCGTTGACTTCCAAAACTTCCGATAGAACGGCTTCTTCAAACCATTTTTGAAAAAATGAAATCGGATCGTCTCCGGTATCTTCGATATTCAGGGAAGACAAAGTGTAACTTTTTCTAATTTCTGAAATTTTAGAATTCATATCGATTGATTTCAAAAAATAGGAACGTCTTTAAAGTAAAAGAAAAAATTCGAATTCTCTTTTTCGTTTTCAGAAATTTGACGATCATCCGTTAAACCCGCTCTCGAAACTCAGTAGAACGTTCTCTTAAGGGGATTGTATTAGAATTGTTAAAAAATTAATTCCCCATCTGTTTTCTGTTACATTAAAATGGAAGATTGAATCAGTTTTATGAATCTCCACTACGGAATTTTTCAACAACTCTATTATAAAGGCGAGACCGAAAAACGAAAGCCTTTCTCAAAATAGAAGACGGATCGGATTCTTTTTCTATTGGAATGAGTAAAAATAAAGTTTTGTTAAAATGACTACGAGTTTTTGAGACAAACACGAAAGTTACGACACGGCATTTTGACTAGGAATATTAAAACCGATATCACAGACCAAGCCGACGTTTCAAGGTACGAGTGGATAGACGTTAGGACTTTTACACGTTTGATCGTTGCCATTTTTCCCCTTTCTTTTCCTGACAACTTTTTCTAGGGCATTACAAGTTTCCCATGCAGCGTGTGTAAGCTGCCGTCTCGTTAGATACGATCGAAATCTAAATCGGATAGCTACATTTTTAGTAGTTATTACAGATCTCTATAAAATTTAGTACCGTTAATTTTTATCGCAAAACACACTGCTTCAATGCAAAATATGGATACTTTATTATATAGCAATTAGTAGTAAAAATCTAGAAATGATTCTGAATTAGAATGAGCGGAGCGGAAAAAAGTCCGTCAAGTTTTAGGACAACTTCCAATATTTGATAACCAGATGATAAACTGAAAACGAACTCAGTAAGAGAATTTCAAAATTTGATTGTTAATTTATTTCAAAAGACAGAATATTCGCAAATTAGAAAATTCTATTTTTCAAAACGAATTCGCTTTCTCCAATAAAATATCGAATCCGCTTTGCGGAATCGAATCTTTGATTCAAAAGATCAATCTTCGAAATACACTGAACATAGGGATGGGAAAAATATCTTGGAAACGGAAACGAAAGAAACCCAAAGACCCAAACGTTTACCCTTTTCTACTTCTGTTTTGAATCGGGTATGGAAACAAAGTCAAACCGGAGTTCCCGAAATCTCCGGAATGGAACACCTTCGAGCCGATCCTGAGACAAAATTTTCGACGGAACGTTATCGATCCGCAACGACCTTTCAGAAGGAATGGGATCTGTTTCGAAAACGGCCGTATCTTGTCGGCTTCAGCGATCAGATTCGTAATCCGGGCGATTTTATCACGGGAAAGTTTTTGGACCGAGAATGGCTCGTTTTGCGGGATGAAGAGAAAAATCTGCGTGCGTATCCGAACGCTTGTCTACATCGGGGGACAAGACTCTTCTCAGGAGAAAAAGCGGGTTCAATTCGAAAGATCGTATGTCCCTATCACGCTTGGACTTACGACCTGAACGGAAAACTTTTAACAAAAGGTTGTGAAACGATCCACAACGGTCTCCGTGCGTTTCCCATTTTGGAAAAGGCAGGTCTTATCTTGTCCGGTTTTAAGGAGAACGTTCTGGATTCACTTTTTCCTCTTTGGGAAGAGTGGAAAACATACGAGCTTGATTCGTATGTTCCGTTCGCAATTCAATCGGAGGAAGGCGCATACAATTGGAAGATCGGTGTGGAGATTTTTTTGGAATCGTATCATATCTCGACGGTTCATAAAAATTCAGTCGCACCCGTCGTTGAAAAAAACGCGTCGATTCTGGATCCGATCGGAGAACATGCAAGAATTCTAATTCCCAACCGAAGTTATAAAACTACGAATTTACCGACTCGAAAAGATCTGATCATCACGTATTTTCTTTTTCCATCGACCATTCTGATTCTCTTTAGGGATCACTTTGGAATCATTCGGTTTCAACCGATTTCACCGGAACGTTCTCTCTGCCTTCGAGCCGTTCTGATTCCTGAAAGGCCGAAGTCAGCGCGTATGGCTCGCTTCTGGGAAGGAAACCGGGACTTTTTCTTTCGTACGACTACGGAAGATCTGGAACTTGCGCCGGAAATTCAAGCGGGAATTCTGCAAAATGAGTGGATTCAGCCGAGCTCTTGGGAACCGGGCATTTTTCATTTTCACAATTCATTGAAAAGCACAATCGTATGAAATTATCCGATCTTATTCGGTTTACCATCGATTTGAGTGTAAAATCCAGAGTTTAGGGTGTGGAATTTTGAACATTCTATTTATAAAGGGATCGATAATATGCCGTGCGTACGATAATAACCTTTTTTTACAGAAAGTTAATCTTTCCGTAAAAAATAAAATGTGGGAACTCCCGCAGATTGCGTTTCTTTGGCGATTTTAGGCTTTTATGGATTCGAATCGCTTTTTCAAATAGAAAGGAATTAAGACTTTGGATTACAATTGTATATTATAAAAAACCTAACTCCTCGCCACTGGAAACGTGGAACTCCGACCTTTTGGATCTCAAATACTCAGATAGTATGCTATTTTCGATCAAGGACGTTTGAACGTTTTATCACGAACTCTAAAGATGATAAGACATTGTTGTGTTGTTCTTCTTAGATGATAAGACATTGTTGTGTTGTTCTTCTTAGACAAAATGGCGCCCCTTCTGGGCTTGAAAACCGTGGGTTAGATGCGAAGCATTTACCACAAAACAAGAAAACCAACAGAAGGAACGTAATGAAAAGAAAAGTATATGTAGGAATGGATGTCCACAAAGAAACGATCAGTATCGCGTATTTAACGAGCAATTCAAAGGAACTGGTGAAAGAACAACAGATAAAGCATAATGAGGTTCAGATTAAAAAATTTGTAACCAAACTGAAATCGGAATGGAACGAAATACATTGTTGTTACGAAGCAGGAGTAACCGGGTATCCACTTTACAGATATTTAAATTCCTTAGGAGTGAATTGCACATTGA
>NZ_ANIK01000032.1:5000-25322 GCF_000347175.1 Leptospira alstonii serovar Sichuan str. 79601 | reverse complement strand
TCACTCCTAAGGAATTTAAATATCTGTAAAGTGGATACCCGGTTACTCCTGCTTCGTAACAACAATGTATTTCGTTCCATTCCGATTTCAGTTTGGTTACAAATTTTTTAATCTGAACCTCATTATGCTTTATCTGTTGTTCTTTCACCAGTTCCTTTGAATTGCTCGTTAAATACGCGATACTGATCGTTTCTTTGTGGACATCCATTCCTACATATACTTTTCTTTTCATTACGTTCCTTCTGTTGGTTTTCTTGTTTTGTGGTAAATGCTTCGCATCTAACCCACGGTTTTCAAGCCCAGAAGGGGCGCCATTTTGTCTAAAAATGAATACTTTGGAATATACTAATAAGATAACATGTTGCTTTGCAGATTGAAACATTATGTTCAAGCGCGGTCCCTTGCCCAAACTTTCTGCACGAATTCAAGTTAAAATAACGTTTCCACTCGCGGGAGATTTTCAAACGAGATCGTATTCGCGGACAACGGACCTTTCATCGTTTCTACAAATACAAATCGATTCGAGTTTAAAAAGTTCTTGTATTTTTTTAGAATCTTTTCGAGTCTGATATCCTATGTTTCGTAATATAACTCTACTACAGTTCGGTCTTGAACTTCTCCTCCTCCTTAGTTAGGGGGAGCCGGTAGAGTTGTAAAAAAAATACACGAGCCTGCTCCTCCCGGAGTGGGCTTTTTTGTTTCCGGAGAATTCTCTGCTCGGAAACCCCGCTCCTGGAACCGGCCGGTAAAAGGAGAAAACGATGAAACAAGTTTCAAAATCGGGAAACACAGACGTCGTTCGCGACATTTCCATTTCCGAAAATCAAAAAGAAGACCGATGCTTTTCGGAAATTCTTCACAATCCTCTTCCCAAACATCCGCCTTTTTTTATGGACGTGACTTTGAGAGACGGCAACCAAGCCCTTCGCAAACCTTGGAATCTGGATCAAAAAGAAACGATCTTCAAACAACTTTTAAAACTCGGAGTACAAGGAATCGAAGTAGGATTCGCATCCTCAAACGATCAAGAGTTCGAAGCATGCAGTTATCTTTCTTCCATCGCACCGGAGAACGTTGTGATCTCTTCTCTTTCCAGAGCGGTGGAAAAGGAAATAGAAATTTCTTGGAAGGCGATCCGACGCGCGCCGAAACCTAGAATTCATATCGTTTATCCCATCTCCGCGTTTACGATTCAAAACGTTTTGAAGATAAGTCCCGAAAAAGTTTTGGAAAGAATTTCCATTTCCGTCGCGTACGCAAAAAGTCTCCTCGGCTCCGGAGGAGAGGTTCAATTTTCGGGAGAACATTTCGGAGATTCTCTTGAGAATTTGGATTTTGCGACGGAGGCGTTTCGAACCGCGTTGAATTACGGGGCCGACGTCGTAAATCTTCCGAACACGGTGGAACGTTATCGTCCCTGGCTTTTCATTTCTATGGTGAAGGCGGTCGCCAATGTGTTGCCCGAGAACACGAAAATTTCGATTCATACGCATAACGATTTGGGAATGGCGACCGCGACCACGGTTGAATCTTACTTTTCGGGCGCGGTTCAATTGGAGACTGCGTTAAACGGTCTTGGTGAAAGAGCCGGAAACACGAACACTTACGAGGTTGCGGTCGCCCTTCACAACTGCGGGGTCAATGTTCCTTTGAATTTTTCCGCGATCTATGAAACGTCTCGTTTGGTTTCTTATCTTTCGGAAATTCCCATCTATGAAAAGGCGCCTTTGATCGGCGAAGACGTGATCTCTCATAGATCCGGAATTCATCAAGACGGAGTCGCTAAAACTCGACATCTGCAAAAGGGCGCCTATCGCGCGTTTGACGCAAGTTTGATCGGTAGACCCGAAGGAGATCGAATCGAATTTACGAGCCAATCCGGAAAAAGCGCGGTCTTCTGCATTTTAAAGGACGCCGGTGAGGTCATTTCCTTGGAACAAGCGGGGCAACTTCAACCGATCCTGAAAAAAATCTCGGAAGATTCCGGTAGAGGTGAACTGACTCTGAACGAAATTCGAATCGAATGGAACAAGATGAAAACGTTTCTAGATGTTAGAGTTTAGGCGGGAGTTCCCGCATTTTAGGTGATAACTACGAGGAATTAGGGGGAGTTCCCGCGTTTTAGGTGTTAAGGTTTAGGTGGGTGATACTCGATTCTTTTTAAAGCAGTCATTTACACAAATATTGCTGACATAATCCACCTGAGCCTGTTCCCAAACCCGTCGAGCGCCAATAGAAGCGAGACGCTCTAGTTTCACAAAACGCGGGAACTCCTACAGCATTTCGTTCTGGTTCCAAAAGCCGTTCTCAGCTTTCGTGAAACTCATGTCTTTAGTCGTTCGGTAAGTGCGGTTCTGGACTGAACGTTCCCTACCGATCCTGTTTCGAGACCATTCATGATTCCGTAAAAAAGAATTCCGTGGATTTCTCCCTGTAACTGCATCATTGAATACGGAGAATTTACAAGAAGCTCTGGAGTCGCGGTCATTTCAATCGCAGAATTAATAAGCGCGGCAAAGATCGTCGGATTCAAATCCTTTCGAATCTCTCCCTTTTCGATTCCTTGTTTTACCAACGCTTGAATCGATTTGGAAACGGATTCCATTCGCACTTCTTTGATATAAGCGTAGTGATCGGGAGCCTGATCCCTGATTTCCAAGATGAGCTCGTTCGCTCCGGGAGGGAACTGACTCATCTTGAATTCGTTGATCGCTTGGATTTTTTCATGCACCGACAGCGAATCGTCCTCGCTGATCTGCTCGAGTCTCGCGCTCATCACGCCGTGTTTTTGGGAGAGAATTTCGAAAAGAAGATGATTCTTGTTTTCGAAATGTTTATACAAAGTTTTACGGGAGATTTTCAGGATTCTTGCGATTTCCTCCATTTTGGTTTTCGCATAACCGTATTTTAGAAAAAGCTCAAGCGCTTTATCCATAATCCGATGTTTTACTTCATCTTGCTCCATCACTCTTTCCCACCTACTCGCACAATTTATGAAACTTTTTTTGAATTCGAAAAGAATTCAAAATCGGGCGAGAAAACTTGAACTCCCTTTGATTCCTCATGCGTCCGGATTCGGAGAATTTCTTCTTATGAGTTGATTCAATTTTTCGATATAAGAAAACGCCGCCGGAACCACAACCAAAGTAAGAATCGTCGAAGAAATCAATCCGCCGATGATCGCAACACCCATACTCGTTCTCTGACGAGAAGCTTCGTTGAGCCCGATCGCGATCGGCAACATACCCGCGATGAGAGCGAAAGAAGTCATCAAGATCGGCCTAAGTCTTTCTCTTCCCGCTTCAATGATCGCTTCCTTCATATCCTTGCCCTGAGCCAAAAGTTGATTGGTAAAATCCACAAGAAGGATCGAGTTCTTAGTCGCAACCCCGATCAACATGATCAATCCGATCATGGAAAAAATATCCAAGGATTTTTGAGTCACAAAAAGAGCGATAAAGGCGCCGCAAAGCGCGAGCGGCAATACGAGCATAATCGCAATCGGAGTGATAAAACTTTCATAGAGGGAAGCGAGAACCATGTAGATGAATAGAACCCCGAGTCCCATTGCGATCGCCATCGAAACTCCCATCTCCTTAAAACTCTCCGCTTGTCCCGTATAACCGATCTTAATACCCGGAGGAAGAGGAAGGTCCGTTTGACTGATCTTTGCGACTTCTTCCATCGCGCCTCCCATTCCGGGGCCTTTCGGATTTACGTCCGCATAGATCTCAACGGATTTATTTCTGTTGAGGCGATTGATCGTAGCAAGACCGGTCGTTTCTTCCACCCTTGCAACGTTTCGAATCGGAATCAGTCTGTTGTTGAAGTTCGGCACGAATGAATCGTAAAAATTGTCCTTTAGATCCCTTTGAGAATCCTTCAATCGAACTCGGATGTCGTACTCGACTCCGTTCTCTCGATAAACCGCCGGAGTAGTTCCTTCCACAAGAGTTCTCAGTTCCGTTCCGATGATCGTTCCGGGAACGCCGAGAAGGACTTCTTTTTCCCGATCGGGAACCACTCTAAATTCGGGAGACCCCGTTCTATAACTCGTATCCACGTCCAAAAGCGCGGGAGACTTTTGAAGTCGTTCGAATAACTTCTTCGCATAATCGTCCACCACTTCTCCCTTTTGTCCGCTTACCGTAAGAACGAAAGGCCTTTGCCCTCCCCCGATGTTGTCTATATCCTTTACGATCGGATTGGCATAAGAAAATTCGGAAAGTTCCTTTCTCAGAAACGCTTTGAACTGGGTCGTGTTCATCTTCCGGTCGTGGGAAGGTACCATCTCCACGAACATGCTCGAGCTGCGGTTGGTGTTGAACATGGAAACCAACTTGATTTCCTTAAACGAGCGAATCTTTTGATCCACTTCTTGCGCTACCTTACCCATTTTTTCCACGGAAGTTCCAGGAGGCATATCCAAGGTAACGGAAAATTTACCCTCGTCCTGCGCGGGAAGGAAAGTTTTCGGAATGAACTTGGTAAGAACCAAACTTACGACGAAGATCAATATCGCGCCGGAAAGTATGAAAAAAGGTCTTTTAAGCGTGAACTTCAGGACGGACGCGTATTTGTCCTCCATCCAAGATTGAAAAACATTAAAAATACTTAATATAGAATCCAGACCTCTTTCCAATACGCCGAGAACAAACGTAATCGGAGAAAAAATTACCGATATAATTCCCTTAGAGGACTTGTTTTGCGAACGGATTTTGGAATAGGCGATCTCTTCCAGAGCGGTGGTTGCTCCGGCGCTTTTTGTTTTCCCCTTTACGGCTTGAGTCGTGATATCGGGAATCGAATCGGAAGTCGTTTTGTGTGCGTGATTTCCGACCTTACCTCCGAAATAAGCCGATAACATCGGTGCAATCGTAAGAGCGTCGTAAAGGGAAATGAGAAGCGCAAAACATACGGTCAATCCGAATTCTCTTAAGAACTGTCCTACGACCCCGCTGACAAACGCAATCGGCATGAACACCGCGATCACGGTCATCGTAGTTGCGACCACCGCAAGCGTTACTTCTTTGGTTCCTTCGATGGAAGCTTCTCGAGCCGTTTTACCCATCTCCCTATGTCTGAAAATATTTTCCCGAACTACGATCGCGTCGTCGATGAGAAGCCCGACCGCGAGACTGAGCGCAAGCAGCGTCATCACGTTCACGGTAAAACCGGCGATCGCCATCAAGATAAACGCGCCTAGTAAGGAGTTCGGAAGCGCGAGTCCCGTAATCAAAGTGGAACGAACGCTTCCTAAAAACAATAATACGACAATGATCGTGAGGATGATTCCGATGATGATGGTCTCTTTCACGTCGTAGATATTATTGTCGATCGTTATTGAAGAATCGTTCGTCGAGGTCAATACGGGAGAACCCTTACGTTTTGAAAGATCTCGATTGATCTCGATCACTTTCTTTTTTACCTCTTGTGCGACGGCCACCGTGTTCGATCCGGATTGTTTATATACCATGAGAAAAATCGCTTTCTTACCGTTTAAGTAAGCTCTGGACGTCTCGTCTTCCAACGTGTCCTTGACTTCTCCCAATTGTCCGATTTTAATCGGAACCTCGTTTCCAAAAAGCGAGATCGGAGTGTCTCTGATTTCTTGAGGAGATTGAAATTCGTTGATCGTTCTATATACGAGTTCCTTATCGGTCTTACTTACTTTTCCGGCGGGAATGTTCATTCCTCCCGAAGCAAGTCGATTGGATACGACGGAAGCTGGAATCATATGTTCTTTGAGTTTGTTTCGATCCAGTTCTACGTGAATCTCTCTCCTACGTCCTCCGGAAATGTTAACGTTTCCTACGTCCTTAGTCGAAAGTAGAAGTTGTTTTACTTCTTCGTTTGCGATATCATAGAGTTCCGCTTCCGGTAGTTCTTCGGCTCTGAGCGCGACGATTAAGATCGGTTGATCCGCCGGGTCGATTCTTCGAATGATGGGTTCCTTTGCGTCACTGGGTAACTTGGGTTTTACACTGGATACCTTGTCTCGAACTTGTTGCTCCGCATATTTTACGTCCGTTTCCAGTGTGAACTCTACGATGACTGTGCCCACGCTTTCGTTACAAACCGACTTGACTCTTTTTACCCCTGAGATTGTGGAAAGTTCGTCTTCGACCGGCCTTGCCACTAGGGTTTCGATTTCGTTAGGAGCAGCTCCGGGATAAGGAATGGTCACGGTTACGACGGGAATCGTCACGTTGGGAAACAAGTCTACTCCCAACTTGTTCATCGAGAGATATCCCGCAATCAGGATGATTAAGACCGTACAAGTAACGAATATCGGTCGTTGAATCGAAATCGAAGCCAAGCTCATTTTTGAATCTCCTACTTTTTACCGGCTCACCACCGGACACAGACTTATGAATTATCAAATGCTTCCAGTTGGAAACAATTTTTGATTTATTTGTTTTTTGTCAATTGAGAATCTTTTGTGACTTTGGGGAGTTCCCGCGTTTTAGGGCTCGTTGTCTGTCGGACAAAGGGTCATAAAAGATGGGTGTAGAATTTTGTTTCCTAGAAGAGCATTTGGGGCGCATGGTCGGGTATTTCCCATAAAAAAGAAAACTTTTTTGAAACAACCCGACCACCAGGCTCTCAGCTCCGGTCCATTCTATCCACCGATACATCGAGTATAAACTTTGAATGGGAATGGACCCCGCCTCGATCCTTTGCGCGAAGTTTTTTCAAAAAAATCGAAATAGGGTTTTGAGGTCAGAAATCAGCGAAACAGTTTTAGAAATTTACAGTAAAAACTCAATCAAGGCAGGGAGTTCCCGCGTTTTAAGGTCGGATTTCAGAAATCAATGAATATACTTTTAGCGGGAATTACTAACGCAGCGAAGATAACCCGAGACATTTTTTGCGGCGTTCGTATTTGTGAATCCCGTCGTAAAATTGACCTTCCAAGCAGCGGCTAAATTCAAAGGGTCGCTTGTGCTTGTCCAAAATTCAATCAAGTTCCCGGTTGGATTGCCAGGAAACCAATCTTTTCGGATCGTAGGAACGTCAAAACTGGTTCCCACAGTCGAGGAACAGGTTTTGGAATTATCCTTCGAATTAGCCAGATCCGTCCCATTAGAACAAAAAACGATCCCCTTTAATTCTGCATGTGTGGGAACTCTCCAAGTCATCGTCTTACCGGAAACACTGAAAGAAGAGCAAGAATTGAAAGCAGGCCCCGAAGTCAACGTTCCCCCCAAAGCTCCATTACACTGATTGTCCGAAGAGGAACAATATTGAGGAGAAACTAAAAATCCAATGCAAGAGTCGGTAGCCGAATCGTACGTTTGGCCGCGCGAACAACGCATCCAAGTAAGACCGGTTGACGGAAAAAAGATAGTTTCCCCTTGAATTACAGGCGGTGCGGTAGTTCCCGCAATTAAGATAAGCAGAATTGGAAGTAACGAATCTTTCTCTTCGTCGGGGGAAACGAGATCCTTGAAAAGAGGGTTCAGATAACAGGCCGAGTTCAAAAATAGAAAACAAGAAAGAAAGATTCTTAAAAAAAGCATTTGAAAGTTTGTCATAATCAAATCGCCTTAATCTTGAAACTTAACTCTTTGGACATCGGACCGACGAAAGGTTCTCTCTTTGCCCTTATAGAACAATTTAACTCCGTCTCCGTCCATTCGGGTCACAGTCCCTTTCGCAATTTCACCCGACTTTAAAAACAGGATGGAAAGATTTTTCGATTGTTTCACCTCTCTGTTCCAAGAGCTTTCCAGTTCCTCTTTTAAAGAAGAATGGATTTTCTCCTGCAACTCCTCTTTCCATTGTTTTTCATTCTGTTTAATAAAATCTTCTTTGATCTTTGCCGTATCGACCTTGGAAACTTCTCTTTCCGGTTTTTCGGAAGGAGTCGAAACCGGAACTTTTGCGGAAGCAACGTCTTTAGAATCACAACTTTCGACGTCGATGGTTTTACGCGTAACGGAAGCCGCGATTCCTAAGAACGTGCTGAGTATCGCGTCTAACCAGGTTGTTTTCAGAATCAATCGATACGTACGATTTGGATCGGGAAGAATTTCCGAAACATCCACTTTATTGATCGGAACCGAACCGAAAAGAACATACCATTGGTGTTTTTTACCGTTCGATTTACAACTGGAAGAAGAAACATTAGAATTCTTTTGAGAATCGAGGGTCGATTTCGCCGAATCGCCTCCTCTTACGGAACTCAATTCTAAAGTTGTACAAGAATATAAGAAAAATAGAATCAGGGTAAAGAATCCAAACCGAAAAAGAACCGAAAAAGAATACAAAGGACCGTGTAGATTCTTCACTTTAAGATGAGCTCCTAAATTCATGAAATTATGCGCTGTTCGTATATTTTTTAGAAACTGTTCTAAAGGCCAGTTTTTTTCTGCTATCATTCCATGATAATTTAACGTGAGTACCAATGCGAAAGCGATTGAAGCGAGATCAACAAATTGGAATGACGAAAGAATTTCGCCTTTAGAATAAACCCTCAATTGTTGATCATTATATTTTGACCCGCAACACGATCCGGGAGTGTTGAGTTGGAGTTGAGTTCTCTAATGGCCCCTTACGAAGCGTTCGGTAAGTTTAGAGTGACGCAAGAGATCAATGTCTCGCTCTTCACGGATCGCTCAATGAAACTAAAGTCTCGCTCCGCGAGATGGGTCCGGCCTTCCCAAGGCCGGATTCGCCCCAACTTTCTCCACGAACTCACGTTCATTTATCTTGTTATTGTTGAAAGAATGATTCGAAAGAAATTTGCTTAATTCCGATCGTCTAAAAAACTTTTCCGGAAAAACCCATGCTTTCAAAAACGTTTTACCCTAAAAATCTCAAAACCCCAAAGTTCAATCCGCCTGGTATTCTAAAATCCCCTTTTCTCCAGACGGCCCTTGCTTCTTTCGCTTGGAATTTACCGAAAGAAATGCCTTTTTTAAGCGATTCCGATAGAATCGTTTTAGACGCGGGCAAAGGTGTAAAACTGGAAGGCTCCTTGAGTCGACAAAAGTATCAAAAGGCCAAAGGATTTTTGATTCTTTTACACGGTTGGGAAGGAAGCATCAATTCAACTTATATCTTGAGAACTTCTCATTACTTCTATGAAAAAGGATACGATATTTTCCGTTTAAATTACAGGGATCACGGAGATACACATCATCTCAATCCGGAACCGTTCAACGGAAGTCTGATCGAAGAAACATACGAAGCCGTTCATAAAGCCACATTCTTTGCTGACAAGGATGTTCCGGTTTTTATCACTGGTTTTTCTTTAGGCGGAAACTTTACTCTGAGAATCGCGCGAGTCCATTCTCAATCGGAAAAAAAATTAAATCAACTCAAGGAATGTGTCGCCATTTCGCCCGCGATCCATCCGAAAGATGCAACAATTCTAATGGATGGTAAACTCATCATCGGTAATTATTTTCTTAACAAATGGAAAAAATCGATTCGGAAAAAACAAATTCATTTTCCCGCATTGGTTCCTTATGACGAAATTCTTAAGGAAAAATCCGTTATGAAAATGACCAAAAAACTCATTGATTCAACCGACGAGTTTCAAGATTTGGATCATTACTTCGGAACTTATACTCTCGGTGAAAAAGAACTTTCTCAAATTTTAGTTTCGACCACCATTCTGACGGCAAAGGACGATCCGATTATTCGAGGCGAGTCTTTCCTTTCCCTTCATCCCAACAAGAACGTGAGAATCTCCATCCAAGATTTCGGCGGACACAACGGTTTTCTCGAAAACTGGAAAGGTTCTTGTTGGTACTTTCGTATTCTAGATGAGATTTTCTGTTAATGGGGTATTTTGCGGGAACTCCTCTAAAATCCTCCTTTTTAAAAGAGGGATTTTTTATTAAAAAAATAGCCAAATAACGCTCTCCTCTTGCTTTCCCGAGAACCGTACGGGCATGGGGATAAACAAAGATTCGATAATTTCTTCCTTAAAAAGCCCGAAGATTACATGCAGTTTTTTGATTCCTTTCAAACTGTTACAACAACTACCGATTTCAGAACGGAAAAAAATCGGCAAAAATCTTAGACTTTTACTAAACAACCACTCAACGAATTTGAAAGTCGGAAAAAGATTAAATAGCCAGGCGCTCACGATCAAATATCAAAAGAAAGGAAACTCTCTGGTCAAATTCAACGCGCGAATTCATCCTGAAGACTGGGCCGAACTTAGTATTTTGGCAGCGACTCACGGAGTATCTAGGTGCTTACTTTATTGTTTATTAATTCAGTTGCAATTATCAAAATTATCAAAACGATATCTCAAAATTCGAAAAGATGTACAGAAAATCGAATGTTATTCTTTTATCTGGAGTTTCAACCTAAGCACAAAAGTCATTCGCAGAATTCTTTATGAATAATTACGAATACGTTCTGTTCAACGAATTCGACGAGAAGACATATGTACCCAGTCCTTACGGAATACTTCGTAAAATTTGGAATTGGTTTTAACCTGTATTGGAAGTCAATCCCTTGGTCTTTTTGAAGGATTTGTTTTCGTAAACTTTGCAGATCGTATTGATTCTACAGGTTTCACAAAGTTCTCGGATATACATTGATTTACATTTTCTTAATATTCCCAATCGACTGAGAGCGAAATCCCCTTTTACCGGATCGTCCGGGAAAACCGTACGAAAAAAATCCGTGATTTCTTCCGCTTTTCTCCAATCCGCTGTGCGGCGGGAACCGATCCGTAATACACTTGCAATTCTTTGAATATGAACGTCTAAGGGAAATTGTAATTCCTCGGGTGAAATCGTGGTATAAATTCCCAAATCCGGATATTCTTTTCGAACCATCCATCTCAGATACATGGAATATCTCTTTAAGGAAGTCGTCCGAACTCCTTGTCCGATTAGAAATTTATATCCGTAACTTTCAGTTTGTTTTGAGTCGATCTTTCTGGATTCCTCCAAAAATCGAAGTTGGAAAGAAAGTATTCTCCGTCTTAAAGTTTCGCCTTTTGCAAACGATTTTTGATCTTTTGGGGAAAGTTTAAATTCTCCCTCTTCAGGTAAAGAAAATAGGGACTCAAGTCTATGATCTTTTGCCTTCTTTAGTTTGTTTTGTATCGTTCGTAAAAAAAGATATGTGTCGGCAGGTTTTTGAAAACGATAAGGGCCTAATTCTTTACGGATGAGTTTGAGATCTCCGTTTAAAAGAAATTGATGCGGAGAGTTCCCACAAAGTGCAAGTAGTCGCTTGAGATGCGCCTTGATTGCGGTGACGTTTCCGTAAGAGAACAATGCAGAAATCAAACCGGAAACTTCCCGGTCCTGAATCTCCGAATAGGAATGCGGGAACTCTATCGGATCGGTCTTAAGATACTGCGATGTTTGATATTCCAAAAAGATTCTTTCCAGAACCTGTTTGATTTTTTGAGAAGAATGTTTCAAGACTCCCTTTTCTTTTTGGTCGCCTGATACGTCCTCGATTGTAATTCTCTGGAGAGTGCGTTTTCCATAAAGGCCGACGCTTCCCATAAAAGGGCTGGATCAATTCCCGTGGGAACTCCCGATTTTTCTAGAAAATACACCAGATCTTCGGTGGCTAAATTTCCGGCGGCTCCTTTAGCGTAAGGGCATCCTCCCAATCCTCCCGAGGAAGAGTCGAAAGAACGAATTCCCATCGAAAACGCTTTTTCCACGTTCGCAATTGCCATTCCGTAGGTATCGTGAAAATGCCCCGCGAGTCGATTGGCGGGAATTTCTTTGAGAAGATGTTCCAATAATCTTTCCACTTCTGCGGGAACTCCCGTGCCAATCGTTTCACCGAGAGAAATTTCGTAGGCGCCCAAGTCCAAAAGAATCTTGGAAACCTCCAAAACCTTCTTCGGATCGATCTTACCTTCATAAGGACAATCAATCACGGTAGAGACATAACCGCGAACCCGAATACCGTCGCTTTTTGAAAGTTGAAAGATCTCCTTAAATCCGTCGATAGACTCGGCAATCGTTCGATTGATATTTTTTTTTGTGAAGGATTCGGAAGCTGCTGTAAAAACCGCAACTTCTTTGTAACCGGCGTTCTTGGCGAATTCATAACCTTTTATGTTCGGAGTCAACGCCGAATAATGAACGGAACCGTTCAAATCCAAGATCGCGGAAAGTTCTGCGGCATCCGCCAATTGAGGAATCGATTCTTTTTTTACAAAAGACGTCGCTTCTATATATTTTAAACCCGATAGAACCAAACGCCGAATGTATTCCGCCTTGATCTCTGTTGACACCGGACGTTTTTCGTTTTGAAGTCCGTCGCGCGGACCAACTTCCGTGATTTTTACTTCCATTTACTTCTCATTCGATTCAACCACAAACAAACCCGCAAGTCAAATCGCATGATTTTTAGGGATTCGTTTAGGGCGGCTCCATTCCCTGCGGCTTTGCCTATAAGGGAATGGACCGGGCTCTCGGCTCCAGTCAATAAATTGACGAATAAGAACGTTATGAAAAATATTTCCTTCATTCCCAATTTATTGACTCCGCCTCCATCCCTGCCGCGGCATTGAGTTTCCCCGCGTTGTAAAAGAAATGTTTTACCGTTGTTTGAGTTGAGCCCATTTCTTTTAGATTTTATCTACAATCAGACATAAAATATCCGAGTTGAACCGTTCTACAAAAATGCGGGGAGTTCCCGCGTTTTAAAGCGGGAATTTAGTAAATAAGGGTTAATTAATGCGAGTTTCGGTATAACAAATGCGAAAGCGATTGAAGCGAGATCAACAAATTGGAATGACGAAGAAATTTCGTTTTTCGAGCAAACCATCAATTTGTTGATCAGAGCAGAAAGCGCGGTCCGGCCTTGGCCTTCCCGAGGCCGGATTCGCCCAAACTTTCTCCACGAATTCACGTTAAGTTAAGATTTTACAGTAAAAACGCAAAACCTGCGGGGAGTTCCCGCGTTTTAGGGAAAAGTAGTCCCCGGTTTTACCCAGGGACCAAAACCAAACCAGGCTCACAATTTAGCCTAATTCATTTTTCGGGAGAAACGTAAAATTCCCCCGCATTTTTTTAAAAAACTCTCATTTTTTCCGAGAACTTCTTAAAGTAGCCTTCATCACAATCACTTTACCGACGATCCGATCCCTTTGCGCTTTTAGGAAAAATTTACCTTCGGGAGTTGCGACCTTGTAAGAAGGAAATTCTTTGACCGTTTCGAATTGAAGATCGCTGCCGAAAAACTCATCCATCTTAGGCAGCCACTTGTCCTGAACGACCAAATAACTTTCACCGTCTTTTTGAACGGCCTCGATTAAAGTCGCGGGATCGAATAAGGTCCTGGAAATTCTCCGGGAATAATACGCATAGGATCTTTTAGAAGCGGGAACTCCGAACAGAAATAACTTTTCCTTGCCCGGCTCGTTCTCACGAATCAAAGTTCCGATTTCTTTAGAAGGTTGATACGAAGTAAGCATCGGATAAAGAAACAAACTCACGATCGAGAAAAAAAGAGAAACGGGGAAAATCCAGGACGCGAGCAGCCTGCCCTCTCTTGAAGTCCGAAAAAATACCCAAAGAAAAATCCCAAGATAAACCAAAGGAAGAATCGGATAACTCCAACCGACTTGAATGCTGATCGAAGGTAGGATGAAAACCGCAGCTAAAAAAGCCGCAGCGGTAAACAAAAGAAGACTTTGATTGACCTTATCGATAAAATGAATCTCTTTACCGCCTTTGAGAGAAAGTAGAATCGATTCCAACACTCCGGAACCGATCACCGCCGCCGCGGGAAGACACCAATAGATATACTGCGGAAGTTGGTATCTGGAAAAGCTGATCAAAAACAAAAATAGAAATAGCCAGAAACCGGGAACGAAATCCCGATCCTTATATTCGTTTTTCAGAATATTCTTAAATACATCCTTTAACTTTCCTTCCTTAAGGAAAACCCGGAGTCGATCGAAAACGAATCCGGCAAAAGGAAGAATAAAAACTCCGAACGCCCAGGAGAAATTGGAATAAAAAAACAAAGGATTGAATTTCTGATTGTACATCTTCACATAAAAACGACCGAAAGACTGAATCCATAAAAAGAAATAAGGACCGTAAGTCTGAAATTCAAGATACAAGGGAATCGACCACAAAATAGGAGGAAAAATCGCAAGTAAAGCGCCGGGAAACAGTTTCATTTCCGATAGTCGTTTCCAATCCCTTCGAAATAAAATATCCCCTCCGATGGAAAGCCCCGGAATCACCATCGCGATCGGCCCCTTGGTGATAAAACCGAGCCCCATCGCAAAGTACATTAGATAATAATAATTCTTATTCTTTTTAAAACCCAAATAGTAAAAGGTATGGACCAATATCAGATAAGGCGTCAGATAAACGTCGATCTTAGGATCCACGACCATCGAATAAAGCCCCGGAGAAAGGGCGTACAAAAACACCGCAATCCAAGCTCTCAGACGACTTCCCGAATAAAGTTCGGTGAGTTTGAACATTCCCCAGAAAGAAAGAAAAGTGAACAAAAGAGCCGGAAGACGAAACGCAAAATTTTGATAACCGAACACGAGGAAAGAAAGGGAAATTTTCCAGAACGTAAGAATCGGTTTATCCAAATACCTTCTTCCGTTGTCTCTGATAAAAAAAGGATTTCCTCCTTCCACCATCTCCCTTGAAATTTCGGCGTATTGGGAAGAATCGATATCGATCACATCCAAAGGAAGAGTAAGAATCAAAGGAAGAACGGAAACGATCAGAAGAACAAAAAGTACCCGAACGGAAATCGGCTGCTTGTCGTCGGCGGATATTTGATTCATAAGATCTCCTTTTCAATCCATAAATCCCGATTCCATCACACAAGTATTAAAACCTTTGCATGTGGTTTCGGATTCGAAACAGGGAAGTACAAAACTTTGTTCGCGGATACAACCGCTTTCACAATCGATCATCGTTTGATTTTTTTCGGCGTCCGTTACTTTTACGTTCTTAAACTCGTCCACCGCACACTGAACGAAAAACTTACAAGCGGAACTGCATTTTTGCTGAACGTATTCCTGACAGGAAACGAAAGAGGAAAGACATAAAAAAAGAATAAGAGTTCTTTTTAGATTCATTGCCCCATTTTTCAGGGACGAAAGCTGAGGTCAACTTTTTGAGGCGAGCATTCCACAAGCGCCGAAGATATCTTTTCCGGGCGATCTTCGATTGAGAATCGGAACTCCCGCCGGTTCCAAAAGAGTTATGAATTCCGCGACCTCTTCCCTTGTGGGTCTTCTCCATCCGAAAAATTCGGTATTAAGAGGAATCACGTTGATCTTACAATCCAAAGACCTCGCGATTTTTACGAGTTTGTTCGCGTTCTCGGATCCCATGTTGACCCCGGGAATCATCACGTATTCGAAAGTGATTCTTCTATTCAACTCTCTCGTAAAATCCTTCGCGGCTTGTAATAGTTCGGGTAGGGCAAACTTCTCTTCGATGTCCATGATTTGTAATCTTCCGTTCGGGTCCGGATGATTGAGCGAGATCGCAAAGTTATAAGGTTCTTTGTTTTCAATAAAACGTCTGATCCCGTTAACGACTCCCGATGTGGAAATCGTAATTCTTTTCGCTCCCAGATTGAGCGCTTCGGGATCGTGAAAAATGGAAGCCGCGCGTATCACGTTGAAGTAATTGTGTAACGGTTCCCCCATTCCCATAAAAACAACGTTAGTCGCCTTATCGCCTACGATCTTTTCCACTTGAAGAACCTGATCCACGATTTCGTTTGCCTTTAGATTTCCTTGAAATTCTAATTTTGCAGTCGCGCAGAATTTACAATTGAGAGTACAACCTACCTGGGAAGAAATACATATCGTTTTTCTTCCTCCGTCTCCGGACGGAATCCAAACGGCTTCGAATTCTTTCCCGTGTTCGGATGTGAACGTGAACTTTTGTGTTCCATCCACGGACTTAAGATGTTTTACGACCTGAAGTCGAGTGAGTGAACAAAGTTCTTCGAGTTTTTCTTTGAGAGTTTTGGAGAATGTTGTAAATTGTTCCCAAGATTCGTAGCGGTTTACGTATAAACCGTGATAGATCTGTTTGGCTCGGAACGGTTTTTCTCCGAGAGAAACCATGATCTCGGATAGTTCCTTTAAGGTTCTTCCTTTTAACGGAATTTTTCCGGTTTGAACTTCTCCGAGCGATTCTTGAATCATAGTAGGCCTTCTTTGTCGATTTTTTTTCAAACTCCTCCGGAGGATACTCTTTTCAAAAGCGCCTTTTTGGAATTCTTACGTTTCCCTTCGAAGTTTGTCCAACTCGTCCTTGATTTGTACGTAGATTGTGTCTAACGGATTGTTCTTTTGAAATCGAATAGGACGTTCGCTTTTTTAAACCGAAAATTCATTTGCAAAAACGCGACGGTTAAAATTTTGATGTCACTTACTTAAAAGGAAATTATGAATCGTATAACGTTAGTCGTTCTTATGTTAATCTTATCCTGTCAGATCTTGGAGGATCCGGCGGGAAAAAAAGAAAAAGATCCGACGGACGATCTGAAAACGTTAGCCGTTATTCAACTTGCCATGATTCCGCCCTGTAAACAGGGCCTTATAACGAACTACACCTCCTGGTCAAATTTCGGAAGTCCTTATATCGGTAAATTGACAGATGGAACTAATTTCTGTTACAGTTCGATGAGCAGCGGCCTCGGAGTATTTGCGACGTTTGATTATCCGGAACCGGGAAGTTATAAGATCCAGATTTTTAACGAAAAAGAAGAGAATCTTCGCCGTACAATTGCCGTCGTCCTTAAGCAGGATATAGAAACCTTAACGTCAACTCAATTTTCGGATTATATAAATAAGCTCGCTTTAATTCCGTACAACTATAGAACGCCTTTCGATACCGTACCTCCCGTTTGTATCGTCGCCCGCGGCGAGGGTCAAACGACGGTTTGTACGGACACGGCAACCGCCGGGAATTTAAGAAGATCCGCGTTTATTACGACACTAGTAATCAATACCAATTATACGCTCTTTTGTGAGGGAAATTGCCCCCATTTTATCGATAACAAAGGACGAATCGTGATTACAAAAGTAAATTAGAACCAGTTCTAAAACCTGGGAAACGTGGGAACTCCTGCAAATTTCCTTTCCGATTTTGAAACAAAACTCTTACAACGTTTCGCAACATAGAGTAACGTGAGATCGGTATAACCAATGCGAAAGCGATTGAAGCGGAATCAACAAATTGGAACGATGAGAGCGTTTCGTTTTTCGAGTCAACCATCAATTTGTTGATTGGAGCGAAAAAGCGCGGTCGCGAGCCATTTTTGCTATGAAATTTGCGAGCGATTCGCCCAAACCTTCTTGCTTAAAATTCGATTATATATTATATTTTTGTAATTTAATTTTTAAATACATTATACTTTTTGCAAATAGTATAATTTCGATATTGACTTATTTATTCGAAACGTTTCGCAACATAGAGTGGCGCGAGATCGGTATAACCGATGCGAAAGCGCGGGCCAGCGCAAACTTCCAACCGTCGAATTAGAGTATATCCTTTTGATCTCAAAGTGGAATATGTCATGAAAAATTTAAAATTCGTGAAAAATATTTCCTTTTTCGTTTTAAATAATCGTTTCATAAGCCGAGAATAAGCGGTTTTCCCATCTTTCTTTTATCATTTCAAATCTGCGAGTTTCTCCTTTCGGAGAAAGGCGGAAAATAATTTAAGAGGTGAAAAGTTTATGAAAAGAAAAATCATAATTCCATTCGGTTTTCTTTTACTGGGAACCGTCGGAAGTCTCTATGCAAGTAGAGCGAAGCCGGCGGAAAATCCCGTGGAAGTTTTCGAAAAATCGTCCGAGAATAAGGCCCTTGCCTTACAAAGAAAAACTCAAATCAACATGAACGTTCCGATCAATCGGACTCTTTTTTACGGAACCCGCAATTCGTTTAACAGCAGCGCTTATGCGAAATTTGCATCGAATCAGAAATATACTCTCAGCGATCAACTTCGTTTAGGCGCGCGTTTTATCGAATTGGAAGTTCATTGGACTCTCAACAAAAGAGGTAGCAAAGAACTTCTTCTTTGTCGCGGAGAAAATGAAAAGGATCATAAGGGTTGTAATATCAACGATCGTTCTTTTCAAGACGGATTGGAGGAAATTCGTCAATGGATGCTGAAATCCGAAAATCAAAACGAGATCCTGCTCCTTTACGTAAAAGATCGTCTCGACGGAAATTATTCCAAAGCTCTTCAGGCCTTGACAAATGTTCTGGGTCGATGGTTATATAATCATTCCGGAAAGTGTACGGATAGTTATTCCGCGTCCGAAATGCCGAAGTTGGGTCGTATGGCGGAGACAGGCTCCCGAATTCTTCTCATGAGCGACACGTGCCAAAGCGGCGCGGGTTCTGAAACATGGAGCGCTTACTTTAAAAAGAATTTCTTTTCCACGTTCCAACCGAAAAATTTTCGAGGATATCCGGATTGTAACTTTTCGAGAGAGATTTATAAAAATTCCTTCGTTCGCGTTTCCAACGGTACCACCTCGAAAAATACTCCCGACCCGAGCGATTCATTTACGAATAGCGGTATTCAATCCATGCTTGCCTGCGAAGTCAACGTTTTCGGAATCGATCAGTTTGATTCCGATTTGGCGAAACAAGCCCTTTGGTCTTGGGACAAATCCGAACCTCGCTATGAAGGAGGAAACTGCGCGCGGATCTGGTTGAACGGAAGATGGTCGGCTTTTCACTGTAACGCAAAGTTTCAATTTGCATGCAGAGATACGCAGACAGGAAACTGGGCTGTGACCTCCGGTAATAGCGGCCCTTGGGGTCACGGTAGTAGCGCCTGCCTCTTTTACGGAGTAGACCAAACAAACCAATCCGGTCTTGGTCGTTACCAATTCGTCGCTCCCGAAACTCCTTATGAAAACAAAAAACTTCAAGACGTCGTAAAATCAAACGGTAATAACGAGACCGTTTGGATCAATATGACAAAAAAAGGTGAAAACGATTGGGCCCCGGACAACCGGGTGAGCGGTTACTTTCAAACGCGTTGAAAGAAGAGCGGGAACGAGTTCAAATCTAAAAATCGAGTAGGATTTCAGAGCTTGAATCTATCCTAATTTAGAAAAGTAGAATATACAAATCAAGAGGAGACATTCCGTCTCCTCTTGAGGATGGGAAAAAATCTAACGATAGATCAGATCCTTACTCCAATCTTTTTCCGGCGTTGTATTCAATTGAGCGTAAAAAAGCTCTCTTGAACCGGTATACGTCTTCCAAAGATAGACATATTCTTTCCAACTTCCCCTGTCCCAATTCGTAAGGTAATAATATCCTGCGGAAAGAGTATCATAATCTTTGAATGCGATTGCGCTCCCCGATTCCAAACATTTTTCCTTGCCGATGATTTTGATTTCGAGTCGATTGGAACCGTCGTTGAACTTGGGATAGTAAGCGTAGTTTCCTCCCCCTCCTCCGAGCCACCAGGTCCAATAAAAGTTTAAATACTGCGAAGGTTCGATTCGAATACTCCCGCTTACGATACAATTGGAATTCGAATCCGGATTGTATTCCTGAAATAAATTGAACTTCGTAAAATCCGTTTCGTTCGGAGCGTCCACTTGTAACCATCCGTCCGCTCTCTTAGGATCGGCCTGAATTTTTTTTCCGGTTTCTACGGACATGAAGGAAACTTGATCGTATTTTCTTCTATGTGCGGACTTCGTCGGAGTGGAAGCATCCGCGTAAAAAAATCCGTAAACGGGATAGTGATCAGAAAATTCGTAACTCGTATATCCGAATTCTTGCCAAGTAGTCGGGGAAATCGGATCATACGCCAAATTCTGCCAAACAGGAGGTTGAGAATGTCCTTTGGAAACGAGTATATACTCCGAATATTCGGGAGTTTTATCGCGACCGTCATAAGCGGCGATTGCATTCTTTTTCGGGTCCCAGGTAAAAGGTATACCCGCATAATTAGGCTCGTTTAATCCCAGAATAGTAAGCATATTATGATATTCTTCACTACCCTTTTCCACGTTCAAACTTCCTACGATTAGAACGGTTTCCGTATTCGGTATTTGTTTGGAATCGATGAATTTTTTGATTTCGTAGAATTGATGTTTTCTTACACTCCGTCCCGAATCCGAACACGATGAATTTTTCGATTGAACGTCGGTTCCTATGATATGAATTTTCTGCCCGTGTTTATTGATCCTTACATAAGCAAATCCTTTATCGTAGTAATAGTCGTTACCACATCCGTGATTGCTGAAGATATATTGTGTCTTTTCTTCGATGGGCCATTTGCTTAAGACAACAACTCCTCCGTTATAGTCGTTTTCCGGCGGAAATGGTCTTAAATCTCC
>NZ_ANIK01000031.1 GCF_000347175.1 Leptospira alstonii serovar Sichuan str. 79601 | reverse complement strand
TTTACTTTGTGAGGTATGTGACTTTAAGAGATTTAAAACAGCCGGTTCTTTCATGAGCTTTCTTGGGCTGGTTCCTGGAGAATATTCCAGCGGTTCCAAAAGAAAACAAACGGGGATTACAAAAACGGGAAGTCCCAGACTTAGAAGGATTTTGACGGAAGCTGCTTGGCAGCATCGCTTTCCCGGAACAGGTAGTAAGATCGTAACTGCAAGGAGGGTCGGACAACCTGCGTTAGTCGTTGCTTTAGCAGAAAAAGCTTCCTTAAGATTACACAAGAAGTTTCGTAATATGCAGCAAAGAGGAAAAACACCTCAAGTAATGATAACGGCAGTCTCACGAGAGCTATCCGGTTTTCTTTGGGCAGCGATGAATCTAGTAGCTTAGAGTTAGAATAATGTTTCATCAAATGGTTTTATTCGTTAGAGAAGATGTACGATAAAGGAGGAATACTTGTTGACTCAGTGTTGAAGCAAATTTGAATTTCAAATTTGACCTTCGTTTTTAGACTAAGAACAGCTCCCGATGTATAGATTATCCTGCGGTATCCAACCCGCGAATATCAGTCTGATCAATCGTCGCGAATGCTTTTCTCTAACGAGTTAAACTATTTGATGATAAAAATGCGAAAAAATATTTACGGCTCGGTTGGGTGCGCCATATCAGAGTTTGTCCCGAAATCTACCTTAAAATCATCCTTAACAGAACGATGGCGCATACAAGTTTAAAGAAAGGATTCTCGGTTTAAGCAATTTCTCGTTTCGAAGTACTTTAAATGTTTTTAAAGTAGAAAAAAGTAATTTAGAATCGTAAACGTCGGCAGGGACGATTACAAAAAATTATAGGCGCCGCGCGCCGATCTAAGAGAATGCGCCTTTTAATGGCTCTTTTACCGCGATCATAGTACATGTATCACAGAGCTAAAATCAAACTGATCGCAGGCATAGATCCATTCTTCAATGCGTACGGTATATCCTAACATCTTTGATCTTCTATAATACCCGCAAGCCTTTTGCCAATCACCTTGAAAAAGTATCATAGTCCCTATATTACGAATTAACCACGCGTCATTTGGAAATTGGGATTCCGCTTTTTCTAGTATTTTTTGGGCGTGAGAAATTTGTGATACATCATTATATTTCTCGTTACTTAAATCATTATATAGTTTTTGTAACTGACTATTGTCGGATTTGAAATAAAAATATCTATCTAAAAATCCCGGTAAGTCGTACATGTAGCTCTGCGGCATAGTCGTCCGCCGGATCGATTCAATCACAGCAGAATTTGCGACTCTTATTTCGTGCAAGCCTAACTGACAATTGTCAAAACGAACGGTAATTATTTTACTGAAGTTGAATGAATGCAACGTAGAGCGCAAAGAATTCTTAGGTTGAAATGTAAACTTTCCAACGACTGTAATATAGCCTTGCCTCAATTTGCAGTCTTGATCATGTTCTAACGCGATGCTTATACAATCATTATCATCTAAATCGCATTTTTCCGAATGTACATAATCTCCATTATCTTGAACCAGACCTGAATACAAACTTTTTCCGTCCGCTTCCTTTGTATAAATTACAACGTTAATGCTTCTATATTCGAGTGTAACGGGAAATAATTTTTTTAACGTTCCCCCTTCCTTCGTGGGTGGGAAAAAATAAACCTTACCTCTAGGAATACTGCAAAAGTTAAAAAATATCAATGCGTATAGTGAACTTATTTTGATAATGTTGTTCATATTAAATCCTCGCGATGTCGCCTAACAAAAGAGTCTCCTCGACATTTTTTCTAAAGTAGTTTTCTAAAAAAAATAGCGGAATTTTCGTATCCTATTGATGCAAATCTTTTGCTCTTCTGGTCGCAAGACCAATAAGCTTTGAATTTCTAAATCGAGCCCAGTTTTCGAATTCAGACATTAAAAGTCGAGCAATTCCATGCCTTCTACGATCTTCTGAAACAAAAATTTCTTCAAGCCAAGTAACTTTTCCATTGGCGTAGAGAGTATAATGATCGAATCGAATCCAAGACAATATGCTATAATTTTTTCATTTTCCTCAGCTAATAAAAAGCGAGCAGAAGATTCTTGAATAAGAGAATTAAAACTAATTTTGAATAGCGCATAATCAGTTTTAAAGGAAGTAGCAAACTGCTTTGTAAGGTTGAAAATATTTTCTGCATCTGTTTCGTGGACTTTTTCATTGAATCTTCTATACTTGAGGAGTTCAACCGAATGAAATCTTAAGAACGTAATCGAACCTATATGAGTAAATCATTAACTGGTAAAGTAGCCTTGATTGTGGAAGCTACTCGAGGCTCTGGAAGGGGAATCTCTGTACAATTAGATGCGGCGCGATCCACTGTCTATGCGACCGGAAGAAGCACCCAAAATCAAAAATGAATCGACCGGAGGCGGTTCCGCTCCTTCTCTGGGAATATTCTCAGTATATTGAAAAAAACAAACCGAGCTGTTGAATCTTTTCTCCGACAATCAAAATCCAGGTCTTTCAGTTTCAAAACGAAAAGTTCCGTCCAAAAGGATTTAATCGGTTGTCAAAAAAATATCACTGGAATTGTATCCAAAGGATCGTTATACTTACGTCGTGTCGCAAAACTCACCGAGCGCCAATAGAAGCGAGGTGTTGAGTTGCCCGGAACGACCTGAAATCATAAATGCCGGGGCGGCATTTAGGGTTAAGCTGCAAGACCAAATTCTCAGAATACGCGTATAAACTCCGCAGATCGAACCGTCTATCCTATCGTTTCAAGGAAACAGAATGAAATTCTCATTTACCAAGTATCAAGGATTCGTAGTCGCCTTACTCGCGTTCATTCAATTCACAGTCGTTTTGGATTTTATGATCCTTTCGCCTTTAGGCGTTCAGGTTATGGAGAACCTAAAAATTTCCACCGAAGAGTTCGGTTTAGTCGTTTCCGTTTACGCGTTCAGCGCGGGTGCGTCCGGAATCCTTTCGGCCGGATTTGCGGATAGATTCGATCGTAAGAAGATCCTTCTTTTTTTCTACGTAGGTTTCGTGATCGGAACCGCGTTATGCGGCTTAGCCTTCACCTATCAAGCCTTACTTATTGCAAGAATTGTTACGGGTCTTTTCGGGGGTGTTATCGCCTCTATCAGTTTTGCAATCATCGCGGATCTATTTCCTTTCGAAGTGCGCGGTAGGGTGATGGGTATCGTGATGACCGCGTTTGCGGCTAGTCAAGTTTTTGGACTTCCTCTAGGAATTTTTATTTCAACTCATTGGGGATGGCAGTCTCCTTTTTTATGGATTACCTGTGTCAGCGCGTTCGTAGGAATCGGAATCATCTTCTATCTAAAACCGATCATCACACATCTAAAAACCGCCGATCAGAAGAAAGCGTTTAAACATTTGATTCAAACCGCGATTAAACCGATCTATTTGCCCGGCTTTCTTGCTACCACATTTCTGGCTACCGGTGGATTCATGCTGATGCCTTTTGGAAGCGCCTTTACGGTCCATAATCTTGGAATCCCCCTCGAAGATCTTCCGGAAATCTATATAGCTACGGGTATCGCTAGTATTGCCACAGGACCTTTGATGGGACGTCTCTCAGACGCGATTGGAAAATACGTCGTATTTACAGGAGCTTCCGTGATGGCCATTGCAATCGTCCTATACTATACAAGACTGGAAAATATATCTTTATTGTTTGTAATCTCGATCAACTGTTTGCTTTTCATTCAGATTACCGCTCGGATGATCGCTGCGAACGCGCTTACGTCCTCCATTCCGGATCTACAGGATCGAGGAGCCTTTATGGCGATCTGTTCTTCCTTACAACAAATTTCGGGAGGAATCGCGGCCTACTGCGCCGGTCTGATCGTCGTTCAGACTTCGAGCGGATATTTAAAGGGTTATGAAAATTTAGGATACGTAGTTTCGATTGCCATTCTTCTTACGATCGCCATCATGTATCGAGTCGATCTTTTTGTTCGTAAAAAGTCCGCTGTAGTTCCGCAGGAAACTTTTTCCGTAAACGGAGACGCTTCTTTGAAAAATTAATTCTTCATTTGTTTCTGTTTGATTGAAATGGGCGATTGAAGAGGTCTTGTGAATCTGAACTTACGGAATTTTTAAACAACTCCATTCTTGAAAGTGGACTTTACGCGGGGATGAAATAAAATCTGCGGGTTTTACATTCGCCTAACGTAGATAACCCGAATTGTTCAATCGATCGTAAACTTTTCCCTCGATAAAAATTTTAAGAAGATCCCGATCCACGTGATTTTCCTTCGCTTCCATTTGCAAAATATCCAATGCCCTTTCCAAAGGAACCGCCCTTTTATAAGGCCGATCCTTATCGGTAAGCGCGTCGAAGATATCGGAGATCGTCATAATTTTCGACTGCACCGGAATGGAATTTTCGTCGAGCCCTCTCGGGTAACCGGTGCCGTCCAACTTTTCGTGATGCGCGTGCGCGATGGATGGAATCATTTTCAGATCTCCGGTCCAAGGAATCTTACTCAAAAACTGAAACGTATGTTCCACGTGGGATTCGATCTCCTTTCTTTCCGCAAAATCCAAGGATCCTTTTTTGATCGTCAAAAAACCGAATTCGTACGGAGAGATCAAACGCAGTTTGTCCCCGCCCGTAGTAAAATAATTCACCTTCGCGATTTCTTCCAACATTTGAAAATTAGATTCTTCTAATATGGAAGGTTCGTTGGAATCGACCACGATCCGAAACATCTGATCGAGTTTTTGGTATTCCACCTTAAGTTCGAATTCAAGAGAGGTTTCGTAGTCGGAAAAACCGATACTTCCGTGTTTTTTTAGATAGTCCGTCTTTTTCTGGAGAATTTTGGATTCGATGTCTTTTTTGACGTACTCGAATCTCCAGCGTATCAGTTCGAGTTGGTAGTCTTCCAGTTTTTTGGATTTGACCAAAACTTTTTCCCGAACTCCCACCTTTCCAAAGTCGTGGAGCAAAGACGCATAACGTATTTCTTTGATCTGTTCTTTTGAAAATTTAGCGTCTTTGTATTTACCGTCTTGGACGGAATCGACCGTTTCCGCCAAACCCACCGTTAGAAGGGCCACTCGAAACGAATGACCGCTCGTGGTGGGATCCCTGGATTCGATCGCGTTTACGGACGCGGTCACAAAACCTTCAAAAAGGGTTTCTATCTCCATTAGAAGATTGTTATTCTGAATCGCAACCGCCGCTTGTCCCGCGACGCTCATCACAAGCTGAGCGGAATAATCGTCGAAGGCGAAAACGTCCTCTCCTTTCATCTGTTCGACGGTCAGTTTCTGATTGAAATTCCTCTTTTTGTTTATGAGTTGAATGACTCCCACAACTTCGTTCCTATGATTTTTCATAGGGACTACGAGCATCGATTTCGTATGATAATTGGAAAGGACGTCGAAGTTACCGTTGAACTTATATTCGGCGTCCTTGGGCAAATCATAAACGTTGGGGATGTTCAAAATTTTTCCGGTGTCGGCTACGTAACCCGCAACGCTGGATTTGTTGATCGGAAGTAAAAATTCTTCCGTATCGATATGCATGGATGAAATTTTAAATCTAAGATTGCGAACGAATCCCAACTCGTCCTTTTCTACGAGGTATAAGGATCCGGAATCGGCGATCGCTATTTCTCGCGCGCTGAAGATAATTTCTCGGAGGAGTTTGTTGAAATCCTTTTCGTCCGCAAGACTGATTCCGATCCGAGTCAGCTTCGAAATTTCATACTTGGTTGTGTTGACCTTATGCTGAAGATCGAACTGATCCGTGATCATTTGAAGTTGAGTGAACGCGTTGAGAAAGGTTTTGTTTAAGATCATATCAGAAGACGATTCCGGTAGGACCGAAAAAATCAGATCTTCTTCGATTTTTAGATCTTTTGAATGAACGTAATCCAAGTTTTCGTTCAAGATAAAACGACTTAAGATCAACGGGTTTCTCTGAAATTGTTTATGAATTTTTCTTTGCGTTTCTTTGAGATTGGAAACGGTCAAATAGAAGACGATGTTTAAAAATCCGATGGATTTGCGGATGGATTCGGACTGAAAGAATTCTTTAAAATCTAAAAACCGCACATCTAAGCGATGAGCGATCGGATCTAACCTTTTAACGATGGAACTGAAGTCCGTGACTATGTATTTAGGAAACTTCTGACTCATCTACCAGGAATCAATGAAACCATATTGGAAAGATATAGGAAAGAGAATTTTTCTCCGAACTTTGCAAAAAAATAGAAGGAATCTATAACTTGAGATGTATGAAATTTAGATTCCTCTTCGACTCATATCAGTAGGTCGAAGAGGAAATCATTGAAAAAGAAGATTAACGTTTGAGTCCCAAGACTTCCTGAATCATCTGATCGGAAGTTGTGATGGTTCTTGAGTTGGCTTGAAATCCCCTTTGAGTCACGATCATATCCGTAAACTGATCGGAAAGATCCACGTTAGACATTTCAAGAAGACCCGCGTTGATCTTACCCCTTCCCTGTACTCCCGCCTCACCGATGTTAGGTTCTCCCGAGTTCATGGAATACGCGAACATAGTATCTCCCGCTTTGTCCAAACCCGCCGGATTGTTAAAAACCGCAGTCGCGATCCTTGCAAGAGGCTGACGGACTCCGTTTGAAAACACTCCCGTTACCGTTCCGGAATTATCGATCGAAAAGGATTCCAGATAACCCATCGTATAACCGTCTTGTTTAACCGCTTTTGTGGTAAAGTCGGAGGAGAATTGAGTGATCCCGTCCACCATTCCCGCTTCACCGAGATTCAGATCAAAACTTTGAACCGCAGGGTTTCCCGCGATTTTAAAAGACATCTTTGCACTCAGCTTACCGCTGTTCATCGAGTCCACTCCGTCGGAAACATAGACGAGTTTTCCGTCGGGAGTAAAACCGAATTCCAACTCCGTGTTTCCCGGAAGTTGTGTGTTTTGCCCTCCGGTTCCGGAAACGTCCGCGGAAAGTTGAGTCGCGTCGGTCATACTCACACGAGCTTTCCAAGTGTTATCTCGAACCTTATAAAATTCCATTTTGAATTCTCTCTGAATCCCTTGGTCGTCAAAGGTCTTAATCGTAGTTACGTGACCTCTTCTCATCTTAGGATCCGGATCGTTGATCATCGCGGTGATTTCGTCTTGAGTCGCGTCAGGCGGAACCGCAGGAGCGGAAGAGTTCAGGTTGGATTTGAAATCGATCTGAGAAGTCGCTCTCGCGGGTTCTTTAGAATATACAGGAATGATAATGTCTTCGATCGAGGCGGAGGAATTGATGAACTTGTTTCCTTTATCGTCCAGTCTTGAATTCCAACCCTGAACCTTGAGTCCGTTCGCCGGGTTTACGTAGTAACCGTTTTTATCGAGGTTGAATGCTCCGGCTCTCGTATAGAATTGTTTGTCTCCGTCTTTAACGATAAAAAATCCTTCTCCGGACATAGCGACGTCCGTATTTTTTCCGGTGGTTTGAAGAGAACCTTGAGTCATGATCTTATCGATCGCCGCGATCAAAGAACCCAAACCTACTTGTTGAGGGTTCACACCACCGATATTCTCCTTCGGTTCGGAAGCGCCTCTGAGTTCCTGAGAAATCATATCTTGAAACGTAACACGTTCCGTTTTAAAACCGTGAGTGTTCACGTTGGAGATGTTATTTCCAATGACATCCATTCGGACCTGGTGGTTCTTAAGTCCGGATACACCGGAATAGAGTGACCTCATCATAAAGCTGTTACCTCGATTATCCTTTGTTTATTCGTATGAATTGCTTTTGTTTTTTCCCGGAAACTTCCAGTCCGAAATTTTTTCTTCGGCCGCCGTTTTATCTTTTAACTCGGGAGCTTGTTCAATTGCGGGTGTGATTTCTTTTTTTTCCGCTTTTATCTGCGATACATTGGGCGGGACGACCGCTTTCTCCGGAAAAGCGGTGTTAGGCGACGTTTCCGTAGAAACTTCTTTCTTTTCCGTTTTTAATTGAGGCGCGTTAGGCGCCATTTGCGGAGCGGGAGCGGACTGAGCCTGCGCTTGATTGAAAGCCGCTTCCTGTTCCTTGAGAACGGTAGGATCGCTGACGAGAGAGATTTGCTCCACGTCGATGGATCTTCCGTTGACACGAACGAAAGTTTTACCTTCTCCGTCGAAGAAAAGAGCGCCCGCGATACCCGCGATGCTTTCACCGCTTACGAAGTCGGGACCGGAAACGAGTTTACCGACGAGAGAAAAACTCTGACGGTTCCCCATCTTTTGAATTCCGGTGGAGATGTTATTCATCTGTTCGAGAGAAGAGAACTGCGCCATCTGCGCGATGAAGTCTTGGTCCTTAACCGGGTTGGTCGGATCTTGGGAGGAAAGCTGCGTTATGAGTAGCTTTAAAAAATCATCCTTACCGAGGGACTTAACCGTGGAACGAATTTCGATTCCTTTGAGACCGTTTTTTTCTTCCTTCTCCAGATTTTCCATGTGGTTCCGGATTTTAAAACTTCTGTCTCCTTCGAGGTAACGATCTCTGGTAGCTTGTTGGCTAACGCCCACTGTTTCTGGCATGATTTTCTCCGAGTCCTATACTTTCAGATCGAGCAGTTTCTCGGTTTTCCCATCGGTTTTTTCCGCAAAACCATGAGACTCTGAAGAATTTTCTTCAAAAGAAAGTTCATCTTCTTCGTAAGAAGAATTTTTAAAATCATTGTTCCATTCTTCCCCGAACTCGGATTGGAAGGAATGCGAATCTTTTCCGTTCTTATCGGATTCCGCGTTAAAAGCGAAAGCCTCTCCTTTTTCCTTAACTTCGATCACGAGGGATTCGAGTTCGAGTCCGTTTGCTTTGAGGTCTTGTTTTAAACTCGCGAGCTCGGCGACTAACTGCTGTTTAACGGAATCTGATTCCACGAGAAGTTTACCTCGAACGATATCCTTGTCCGTAGAAATGGAAAGAGACATCTGGCCCAAATCTTTCGGGTTCATCCGAATGTTTGCTTCCGTTTTTCCATTCTCAAGAATGGAAACTCGCGCAGAACGAATCAGGTTCTGAAAATTTTGTTGAATGTCTCTTTTGGAAAGAACATTAGATTCCTTTGATATGGAAAAATCCTTTCCGAGTGTGTGTGATTCTTTTCCGGGAGAAAGTGGGGCTCCGACTCCTTTTACGAGAGAAGAATAAGAATCTCCTCCGCCGGAACGAAAAGATTGTTCCTGTCCCGATTTACCGGAAGAATTTTCGGAGAATTGATTGAGGACTGCGGTTTTGATTTCTTCTCTTGCGGAAGATTTTAGATTTATATAAGAATCCGTTTTTTTGTCTCTGCTGATTTTCCATTTTTCGGAATCAAGAGCCAGTTCTTTGGAAACTTCGGTTTTTGTTTCGTCCACACCTTTCAACGAGGTTTCTTTATGGGGGAATCCTTTTCCGTTTTCTTTGGATTCCTTGGAATTGCTTTCGTTGGGACGAGAGGCCGATTCCGTATCGGATGGGGACAATTTAGATTCCTCTTCTCGAATCGTTTCTTCCTTTTTGGAGACTTGACGTTTTAAATCCTTCGAACCCTCGAGAACAAGAAAAGGGTTTTCCTTTTCTTCGAGAAAAATTTCGGATTCTTTTTCGAGGACGACTTCGTTTAACAATTCAGGTTTTTCTTCTCTGGAAAAAAAACTTTCGATCAGTTCGTTTGTGGGTGCGGGTTTTGATTCTTGAGTTTCGATTGAAACTTCTTCTATGATTTCGGTTTGGAGTTCGTCTAAAATCGCGGATTCGATTTCCGGATCGACGGTTTCGTTCGGTTTGGCTTCCGCAACAAGAAACCAAGGTAGCGCGTTTACGTTAGTCGCTTCTTCAACGACTTCTAATTCTTCCCCCTCTTGTGCCGGACCTTCCGTTTCCGTTCCGACTTCTTCCTTTGATTTTGTCGACTCGGTTTTTTTTTCATCGACTACTTCTTCATTCTCTTCCATTGTCTCGGAAGTTTCCGTCTTTGAAAATGTGTTTTGAATTCCGGCCAGAGTTGCATCCAATCCCTTCTGTGCGGACCCTTGTAAAGATTTCATCAGGTCGAGAAAGGAATTTTTTCCGATCGGCCCCGCCAAACTCGGTAAGGAAGTAGGTTCGTTATGTTGTCGTGGTTTGAATTCTGAAATGGATAGATCACCGGAAATATTCATACTGCGCTCCGTAGTATTTAAAATCGATCTTTCGCGGAATTCCTTGAAGGTTTTTTAAATTAGGGAACTTTTTATGATCTATTTTTCTTTTGTAAGAGAAAATTGCGCTGCGATCCTTGCTTGCGAATTGGAAACAACTCTTTATTTTAGAATTCTGTCGGAACAAATTCTCATTTTGTTTTTAATTTAGGTTATGTCGCTTTGAGATGAGTCCATCCCGGTATTGTCGCATAAATTTTCTATTGGGTTTGAAAACGCCGTTTGATGACATAATTGATTGCTGTGCCAGTTCCTAATCCCTAGTCAGATCCCTAAAATGTGGGAACTCCAACGTATTAGGGATCAGTGGAGATAGGAGTCAGATGTCGGATTGACCTTGCCTAACGTGAGTACCAATAATGCAAAAGCGATTATTATGTTGTCACCCAGGAAACTCAAGCGGACGCCTTTCTATGGATCGGCGTCCAGGGAGTCGTTGCACTCGAACTTCTTATTCGCCCAAACTTTCTCCACTACTGATCTCTATAAAATTGAGCACCGTTAATTTTTATCGCAAAATACTACTTCAATGCTAAATATTATATCTTTATTATATAGCTATGAGTAATTCACGTTAATATAACATCCGATCTCTAATCGAATACATTAGATAAAATGAATTTTCAAAGGTTTAAGTTCAGCCGACAAAACGGGAATCGGAGTCACCAGACTTCCCAGACGAACAAACACATTTCGTTTTGTTGCGATTGGAAAACGGTCGAGTTCTTGAAAATGAGACGTAAAGTGCGCTCCCTTGGCCCAAGGACCGACAATGTCGGCGGTATAATCGTTACGAACAAGAAGTCCGTCTTTGTCGAAAAGATAAGATTGTTTTTTACAATGTGTGTGAAGATGCTGCGGGAACTCCGCATCGATACGAAACCTACCGTCGGCAAATTCGACTTTTCGAACAGCGTATTCTTTTAGAATAAAGGGAACGCTTGAATATTGAGTTATCGCATAACCGAAAAAATACGAAGCATCCAGAGGACTCCAACTTCTGTATTTTTTCAAGCCGTAAAAATTGTCCCTGTAATTTAGAAATTCGAACGAAATCGGATCTTCGTCCATATTAAAAATTCCTACTTTACCATTTTCGAATACTATTTTTTTTCCGGGAACCGGATATTCCGAAAATTCGGCCGTAAAGTACTTTGGAAAAATTCGCACATGACCGTGTTTATTAAAAGTTCTACCGAGTCCTTTCAGAAACGGAAGTGGACCTCCTAAACGTTGAAAATAAAACTCTACGGAATCCAAACGATTCCAAAGTTCCCATCCACCGTATCGATCCACGATTTTTTCAAAGTAATCCATGTGAAAAACCGAGTTCTTTTTCATTTCAAAAAATTATCCAAGAAATCAAATTCTTGCTCATAAGACCCATTTTTAAAACTTTTTTTGCGGATTTTTTTTAAAATATCGAATTTACGCGCAATTTAACCTGCGTTCGGCGTAAGAAAAGCCTTGGCTCTTAGCGGAGCTAAGATGAGCGATCCATAGAGAGTGGTGTTGCCGGTCCAGGAAGTGTTTTGCTTTAGTTTTTACACTCGATCGCTTTCGCATTTTTTATAATCTGTTGCTAAGTAAGACGGGACGGGAACCTTAAATCAAACTCACATAATTTACCGCAAAACAAGGAAGGAGAATAAGGTCGCTATGAAAAGAAAAGTTTATGTGCGATTGAATGTCCGTAAAGAAACGATCGATATGTTTGCAAAAATAAAATTAAGAATAGTATAAAAAGAGAATTGAGTAAAACACGAAGATAAGCGGAAAGATGGATTCATCTTTCCATTTTGAAAGAAGTCCTAAGGGAATATATGACAGGTTTCAACCGGGCCTATAAAACGATGACGTTAAAATAATATTCAATATTTATTAAATACTATATCGAAAAGGATTTTGACTTTACTTTTCCAAAGGTTCTTCGATTTTGAAGGAATACAAGTATTACGGAAGATAACTTTATGAATAAAAAAGGAATTCGTTTTAGAAACGCTTTATCGATTGGAACCGTTTGTGCGGTTTTAGAAGGTTTGCTCGTTTTTTTTGCAGACCCAACGGCTTCTCGATGGGTTTTAATTCAATCGATGTTGTTTTGGTTTTCCTGCGGATGTATCGTGACTCTTGCGGAAACCGGATTGCCTAAGACGATAGGTTCGATTCTGCTCACGGAATTATTAAATTTGCCTTGGTTTATAGCATTGGTCGTCATTCCGAAACAATATTCTCATTTGCTTCCTCTGATCGTAGCGAGTTTGATCTTCGGGGTTATCATAGGTTTTTTGAATAAAGCGTTAAAAACTCCCGTTCCTAAGTTTGCCGAATAAATATATTAGAATGATAATATTCTAATTTTAGAATGTTTTTTAAACGATCAAAAGATTATTCGAATCGATTCGGATTCATCAACGATTATTATGTTGTGATCCATAGAAGCAGCATTGAGTTAGATTTCGAAGGAATTTTCGCATTATGTTGCGACCGAAGAAACTTAAGCAGATGCTTCTCTATAGATCGGCATCCGGGTAGCGACGTTGAGTTTCCTATTCGTTCAAGCTTTTTCTACGAACTTACGTTAGATAAGATCGAAAAAGTTGGTTCCTAACCGCCGATTAAATTTGTATTTTCGTCTCGTATTTCTTTCAGCCGCTTTTCAAGCGATTCTAATTCGCTTTCAAGATGTATTTTTTCCGAAAAGATACTTCTTAGTTCCCTTTTCATCCATTCATTTCGTCTTAATAGGATTTTCTTTTGTAGATACAATCTTTGAATCAGAATGATATACCTGAGTTCTTTCGGGGCTTTTGTTCGGAGATTTTTATATTCGGTTGCGAGTCGAAGTCGGTTCCTGAATTTCGGCAACGAGCCTAAAAAAGCTTCCAATTCCGCTGGATCATACCACTTCGACATATCGCCCCCGTTATTGTGTGAGGAACGCCGTTGGCCTTTGTACGCCCGTAATTAAAACCGGGAGTAGGCGGATTTTATACCGATTCAAATCGGTCGGCTGCTCGAAATAAATCCGGGTAAAAAAATTGACCCGATTCGGATTCGAAAAATACTCACGTGCAACAACTTTGCATATATCAGTGATATATGTCAATGATTATTATCACAATTTGAATTTTTCGAACCCTCTCTGTGCGAACTATTTAAAATACTTTCCGAATCTTCTCGAAAGGATTTTTGCTCTTTCGTCCACCGATATTTCACCGGTATTTTCGGCTAAATAGAAGTCTTGGATGAGAATTTGTTTCGTGATCTCCTCTTTTGCCTTCGAACTTTTTTGAACGAATCTCATCGGATCCAATTTCCCCATGAGTTTCAAAAAAGGTCTGGATGCGAGTCGATTGATCATAGAAATTCTCTGACCTTGGATCAGGCTGGCCTTGATTTCAAAAGCATCATAGTGCAAAATCGCAACCGCCCAGCAGAGTGAACCGATGGAAAGTCCCAGAGATGACAAATATGCTTTGTAGACCCCCAAAAACGGCAGCAAATAGATAAACGTCAAAGTGACCGGCATCGCAAACAAGGAACCAAGAAGTATTAAAAAGAGTCTTACCTTATCGTTTCCTCTTTTAAGTCGCATTTTTTTCAGAATCGCCACAAACGACAACAGAACCCAAAAGCTGGAAAAGCCGATGATCAAATGGTAATTCAAACTCAAATCAAAAACGAAAGTATTCGGATCTCCCAATACCACCATTTTCTGGCTAAAAGAAGCCCAGGTGAAATAGGAAAATCCTATGATACCCAGGACCAGCGATTGAATCGGAATTTTCTGACTGCCGTTCTCCATCTTTTTACAAAGAAGATACAGAATGAAAGTCGCCATGGACATCGGAAGAAACGTTATGTTCAATCCGAAATTGCGGTATTCAGGCGGGAACTGACCTCGAAGGCCTTGAATGCAGAGCCAGAGCGCCATACATATATTCAAAAACAGGAATAAAGTTTGTAGTTTTTGTCTTGGTTTTAAACTAAAGACATAAATCCCGAAAAACAAATGGAGAAATCCCGTTAAGACTGGAATTAAATGGTTAAGGTTCATACGCTAATTCTTCACTAAAGTTTAATATTGGTCTTCGCTTTGTCGATTACTATAGCTTGGATCGGACACGGTAAGAAATTCACGCTGATACAACTGCACGTTAAGTGTATCCGGTCAGAACGAACCGGATCTCAAACTTTTCTGAGTGTTCTTTCTGGTTCCGATAAAATTGCTACGGTATCGATTTTCTTTTCTTTCAATTCGATACGAAATCGGAGACGGTTTTCAACCGGATTCGCATCGGAAAATTTTTTGAGAGGGGAAATGCGCTCTGGAGAGGGGATCGAAAAAATAAAGAGTTTTACCGAAAGTCTCTTTTTTGGCGGTAAAAACATAATCTTTATCCACTGATCTCTTTTTTATGACTTAAAACAAGGCAAAAGAAATTACTATATTTATTTTTTTGGAAATTATGACCCATGGACAGCGACTGAACCGACATTTGAATTGATTTTTTGAAAGTTGTACTATTAATGGATTTTCCAAAGACATGTTGGTATTATTTTAATACCAGTGTCAACAAAAAAGTATTATTCTAGGACATGTTTTGAGCGAGCAAAAAAAAAGATTAAAAACCATACTCTTAAGTTTCAAAGGGAATCAAAGTGAGTTTGGGAACACGATCGGCAAGTCGAAACAAACGATCAGCGGTTGGCTCAGCGGTAGATTTCCGGTACCGGAGGACGCTGCAATTACGATAGAAATGGTGCACGGATATCGAAGAGAATGGCTTCTTGAAGGTAAATTGCCGAAAAAGGTGGCGCGCCAACGGATATCTCGGATAAAAACGAAAGAAATCGAATTCGAAGCGGTTTTATTGAAAAAAATAACCGCAAAAGAAGGTTTATCTAAAATGATCGAAATATTGGCGATTTTACCTAAAAAAGAATTCGAAATCGCACAAAAATTAATTTTGAGTCTGGCAAAGAAAGAGATCGAAAACAATTAAAATAATTTAACTCAAAAAACCTTTCTTGATTTTAAAATGCCGTTTAAGTCGGATCGATTTTCTTTGCGAGAATCTTAATGATTTCCTTCCAGTCTTGTCGCTTAATGATTTCAAGTAAATCTTCCATTCCTCTTTGCTAAGACCCGATTTCGAAAATCGGAAAGGCCTTATCATTGATTTAATAAATGTGCGAAAGATTTAGGGCGTTATTTCTCTTATCGTTTTTAGAAAATACTAAAATCCAATAAATTTATACCACAATTGAATTTATATTGACTGAAATATTACACCGAAGTACTTGGGTTCAAATGTGCCTTGTGATATCTCATAAAATTAGCGATCACAATGTGTGGGTCCGGAAACGGGACTCCCGCGAACCACAAACAAATTTTAAGAAATGTTTTCGATTTTTCTGGACATCCTTACATTCGGCACTCAGTTTCGAGTGCGTTTTTTTTCTTAAAAATCGGCGGAAAACAAATCTATACAGGATCGAAATGCCGAAAAAGGGGGTTATCGGCGATTTTTCGATCCTGTTTGCGCGTTTTATCGTTCTCCTTCTTTGTGTCTGCACCGGAATCGACGCTTCCGAAAGGAAAACCTTAAGGATCAACTTGGAAACCGCGACTCAAATAGCGTTAACAAACTATTATCTCTTATTATCCCTCAAAAACAAAAATGCCGCGATAAAGGAACTCATATCGGAACGATGGAGGGATTTGCTGCCTACTCTGGGCGTCAATATGACGAGACAGAGATACATCATTCAGGATTCGAACGACTATATATACAATGCGATTTTACTTAACGTGGACCAGATCGTTTACGACGGGGGAAAAAAGAAGCTGGATCTCGATATCGCTCAGTTGGAGGAAATATTAACCAGAGAGGATTTTAAGATCACGTCTTCGAAAGTGAGATTGGAAGTTGAAAAAACTTTCATAAACACGTTAGTCGCTCTTGCCAAGGTCGCACTCAACAAGAAGTCGGTGGAACGAGCCAAAGAACAGCTGAGACTTGCGAAATTGGAGGCGAAACTCGGTTTTACAACGCAGATTCAGGTTTTGAGCATAGCTTCCCGTCTTCAGGAAATCGAATTCTCCTTGGTGAAATCCGTAAACGAATATCTAAAGGCAAAGAACGATTTGAAGTTGGCTATGAGTTTGGACCATCTATCGGATCTAGTAATAGAAGGGGACTTACTGACGGACTTTTATATTTCCTATCCCGATTTCAAAAAGGATACCCTGATAGCAAACGCGCAAAACCAAAGATCGGAAATCGTCAGAATCAAAATTAACAATAAAAAATTAGCGAAGGAACGCGAGCTGGCCGAAAACGCATGGATTCCTCAGATATCGGTCGGGGGTTCCTACGGAAGAACCGGAGTAACTTATCCGCTGCAAAACGATACGTGGAATGTGAACGTAAAAGTTGTTTTTCCTTTGGGCGGCTCCACCAATACGACGACTGAAAATCTCGGTATGCGTTACAACAACCAAGCGAGCAGCGGGTTTGCCGGAACGGTCAATCCTAATTTTAATGCGGCAACATCCAATAATCTGCAAGTTCTCGATAACATGAGTTATTCGAGAAAGGTAATGGAAAGTAAGATAAAGATGGGCGATTCCATCGCCGAAAAAAAACGTTTGGAACAGTCCATCGCGATTGAAGTGGATAAGGCGAGCGACGTTGTCAAAGAATCCTACGATTTAATAACGATCGGAAGCGGAATGGTTTATTTTCGTTACGAGAGTATGCGCTTGATGAATACCAAAATCCAAGTCGGGGAAGCGAAAAGGTCGGACATACTTTTTGCCGAAACCGAACTTGTGGGCGCTCAGGAAAAACTTGTGGATGCGATCGGAAAATATTGCACCTCCGTTTACGAATTGGAATGGGTATCGGGTTTACAACCCGATTCGTTGAAGTTGTTCAATTATAAGCCGAATCACGGAAATACGATTCTTCCGTTGATCTTGCAAAACCGACCTATTCCCAAATCGAAAGTCAGCGAAAACTTTAAAGTTAAGGACATCGAAGAATATTTCAACTCCTCGGATACCGATCTCGAACCGGACGGGGGTTTATTGGACGCATACGACCCCCTCAAAAAGAAGTAAACCTATGAAACAGAGCAAACAATTCAAACATCTCGTTTTTTTAATATTCCTATCCTGCATCGGTCCGTTTCTGATCGATTGTAGTAAACTCGAAAATAAATTCAAAAATTGGATTCCATTGGATAACAATCCCGCTTCTCCGAAAGTGTTGTATTCCATTCCCTCTCCCGGACAAACGGGCGTTTTAAGGGATCAGAAAATCGTGATGACCTTCAACAAGCCGATCGACGAACAAAGTTGTATCGGTGCGTTTTCGGTTCAACCCGGAGTGACCGGACTTTTCGAAATCAACGGAAGCACCCTTACGTTCACCCCGAACAAAAGATGGCAAGGCGGTATAACGTATTTGGTGAATCTTTCCAATCGATGCGAGGACCAGGAAGGCCGCGATTTGGAAAAACCCTACAGTATCAGTTTTTCGGTAAGCACGGACGTTCTTCCTCCCGACGTGATTTCGATCGGCGGACGGAAAAACACGACCGGTTGCCTCATTACCGATCCCATATTAGATTTTGTTAATTTTCCAAATAACTTTTACAGTACAACCGACGTTTGTGTCAACACTCCGATCGTGGTGAAATTCACCAAACCGATGGACAGAGGGACCGTCGAATCGAATTTTCTCACCGTTCCTCAAATGGTCGGATCGTTCGTTTGGAGCAATAATAATACGATTTTGACTTTTACGCCTAGGGAGGCTCTTACTACCGGTCTTACTTACGTTTTAACCATTTCTCAAACGGCACAAGACACGTCGGAAAATCCTTTGGGTAAAAACGTCTCCGCAAGTTTTACGGTCGGAACGGAAATCGTGAAACCCCAAGTGTTGATGCAGGACGGATTTATACAAAACGCGGCGGGTTGTTCTCCCGGTACACTTGCTTCCACATTATTTCCGGGCGGTCTTTTTAACGCGGTCGGTTTGTGTTCCGGTATCGTTCCGGGTTTTCAATCCTCTCCGATCATCATCGATTTTTCGGAAGCGATGAATTTAGCGACGACGGATTCGAACGTCAATATATCGCCTAACATCAACGGTATTAAAACCTGGTCCGCAAGTCCGAACGGCGCCTGCGGTTCCACGGGGCCCTGCGGAACTGCGAGCCGGTTTACGTTTACGCCTGTTACTCCCTGGCAACATTCCGTGACTTACACGGTCACCATTTCCGGTAATTCAACGGACCTTGCCGGAAATCTCCTCGGTCAAAATTATTCGTTTTCGTTTACGGTCGGTCAGGATTTTCAAATTCCGAGAGTGATCTTTCAAGACGGTTTTATAAACACGGGAGCGGGTTGTGCTCCCGGAACCCTTGCGTCAATTCTCGATCCGATTAACGGAATCCGAGATAAGATGGGAGCTTGTTCGGGTCTTTCCCCCGCTTCTGCGAACACTCCGATATTCATTCATTTTAGCGAATCGGTGATTCAATCTACGGTTGAAAATGCGTTGAGTATTTCTCCGAATATTCTGGGAACAAAAACCTGGCTTACAAGCGGGAATGCGTTATGCGGTTCTACCGGTCCTTGCGGAAACAGCAGTCTTTTGGTTTTTACTCCAAGCCAGGATTGGCAAAACACTACTTACACGCTTTCGATTCCTGGTTCCGCGATGGATTTGGACGGAAATACGTTAGGCTCCTCTTATTCGTTCTCTTTTACGTTCGGGATAGATCTTCTCCCGCCTAGAATGGACTTTACGACCGGTCCGTTGTTAAGCGACTTGGCTCCCGCCTGCGGGAATTTGGGTCTCACTCCGATTCCGAATTTGACTACGAACATATGCAGCCAAACGAACGGAACTAAGTTCCGAGTTCGATTTAACGAGCCGATGGATCAAGCCGCGACTACGAATGCGTTCTCCTTGACTCCGTCGGTTACGGGACTCATCACTTGGCCTGCGCCTACCGAATTGCTCTTTACCCCGTCTCAAAATTTGAATTTGTTTGCCCAGTATAAACTTACGATTAGCACCGCTGCCAAAGATCTTGCGGGCAACGCGATGGTTTCCGAGTTCATCAGCTTCTTTACCACCGGAAACGGTGGTCCCGTAAACGGAACACCTCCCGCAATATTGAACGTTTTATCCGACGTTGCCACGGGACCCGGTGGTTGCGACGGCGGTATGGATGATTCCTTGTCCGCGTCTTTCATAACCAACGTTTGCACCGACAACGTGGGGACCGGTCAAGGGGCCTCTTTCGAAGTCATATTCAGTAAGAATATGGATCAAAACGCAACTTCTCAGGCGTTCTCGATCAGTCCGAACGTTTCGGGACTCATCTCTTGGACGTCTCCGACGACTCTTCGATTTATCGCCGCTCAATCGCTCAATCCGAACACTCAGTACGTGATTTCGATCGGTCAAAACGCAAAAGATTCGGGAGGGATTCAGATCCAAAACGCTTATCTTCTTTATTTTCTTACCTCTCCGCTCGGCGGTTTTCCTGCGGTCAATTCCATAGACGTGTTCTCGGGAACTCTTGCGAATTGCCAAGCGGGTCTGGGTATCATTGCGAACATTCTCGCTGCGACCGTGAACAACGGATGTACGGGAAACCCCGCCATCAATCCGATCGTAGTTACCTTTTCGGAACCGATGAATTCGTCCTCTCTCAGATCCGGATTTTCGGTTTCTCCTTCGGTGACGGGACAGTTTACATTTCCGACCGCAAACCAGATGGTTTTTACTCCGGACGTTGCGTTCCAGTACGGTAGAAGATACAATATTTCCCTTTCCACTTCCGTGACGAATACTTCGGGCAAAGGACTTAGGAATCCGGTAAACGCGACTTTCGTCGTGGGAGCGCTTGATTCGAACCAACCCGTCGTGACCGGAATCGATTTTGAAGTCGATGGGGACGGTGACAATTGCGGCGCGGCGCCCAACGACGTTCTCAATTCCCAAAGCGGCACGCTTACGAATAACGTATGCACCGGCGTTCCGATCGTGATCCACTTCAACGAACCGATGGATCCGGCCTCCACTCAAAACGCGTTATCCGTTTCTCCTTCGGCGAATTTTGCGATCACCTTCGCCGGAAACGATATGACCTTAACGCCTTTGATCGCGCTGACCAGCAGACAAAATTACACTTTGACGATCTCCACTTCGGCAAAGGATTTGGCCGGTAATTCCCTTCAAAATTCATTTTCTCTAATATTCAGAACCGAGAATAATTCTCCGCAGGTGATCGCGATCGGCAGAGGAAATCAAGCCAACTGTAATAGTATGGCGGTTACGACCGGATGTTGGTGGCAGGCGGGAACTCCTTTTCTTCCCGCTTCCTCTTATTCGTTCACTCCGGGTTTGCAGGCTTGTCCGGCGGATTCCACTTCGGATAACATCGTAATCGTTTTCAATCAACCGATGAACACGATAAGTACGGTAAACGCCGTGAACATAAGCGCGATCTCCCAGGTTCCCAACAGCGCCTCCTCCATATACAAGGGGAGATGGGTATGGAGCGATAGTGATCGGGTTTTGACGATTTCGATGACGGACGTGGGTTTGACCTGCGGGTTCGATATCCTGTTCAATACGGGTATCGGAGGGGTGAATTATCCGCTTTATATGATTCAAATCGACCAATCGGCCACGAATACGAACGGGACCGCCTTGTCTTCCCAATTCAGTTTTTTCTTCGAAAGCAATTAAAAGAGGATACTATGAAAAAAATTTTCTTATCGATCGTATTACTCTCACTCGCGGCGGTTTTCTGGGATTGTTCGACTATATCGAAACTATTTCGTTCGGCCGGAAGTTATCAAGTTTATGTGATGAAGTCCGAAGAAAATTTTCCTTTAGCCATAGGAAAGATAGTCAGTAGGGACGCGAGATTCTCGCCTTATCTTATGGAAAATTTCAAGGATATGCTTCAACTGCATTTTATGGCGGAAGGATATTCCGTTAAGGAGATGCCCGAGGAAAAATCCTTGAGAAAATTACTTTCGCAAGGGATCTCGAATTCCGAATCCGTCGAGCCCGCCGGGAAAAAGGAAACGAATCCGATTGCGAACGAAACTCGAAGCGCGGAAAATACGACCAATTTAAAGGAATTACTTCCCGAAAATCTCCGCCAGGTCCTGGATAAGGGAACAGTAGTAGGATTTTCTAATATATCTAAGGATGTGCAATTCGGCGATTTTCTTTCAAGCGAGGAGATAAAACTTTTATCCGGACGAATGGGAATCCGCTATTTCGTTCAGGGAGCGGTGGGTAACAACGACTCCGGAAACTTATTGGAAGAGGATTTCAATTCGTTGGTATTTCTCAAAGTCTACGATTCGAACGGGGTTTTGAAAGGCGGCATTACCTACGTCGTAAACGGACGAACCTTAAACGAAGCGAATCTTTTGAAAGAAGTTTGCCGAAATATTTCCAATAGGATGAACGTTCTCCTAAAACAATGAAAACACGATATAAACATTCGCATAAGAACTTTTTTGTTCCTATATTGGTACTCATCGCCGCTGCGACGTATTCCTGTAAGAAAGAATCCGAAAAGTTAAAGTCCTTACAAAGGGACGCGGATCTCGCCTACATTAAACAGGATTTAAACGGAGCGCTTGCGCTTTTTTCGCAAGTGTTGGAAATCGATTCGGACTCGACGAGAACGATGATCATGTTGGGAAAAATCCATTATTATAAAAAGGATTTTGAAAAGGCCGAGGAGATGTTTGAAAACGCCGCAAACAAGGACAAATGTAATTCCAACGCGGCTTATTGGCTTTCAAAAGTCCAAAGTTTACAAAACGAAAGTAGAACGGAAGCGAAGGAACGCCTCCAACTCGTAATCAATCGTATTCCCAACCAATGGGAAGTTCAATACACACTCGGCACCGTGTTGGAGTCCGAAGGAAAAATAGAAGAGGCCTTTTCCTTATACAACCAAGCTAAGGGAGAGTCGTCGAAACTCGCACTTATATATCTACGATTGGGAAAAATTTATCAAAAAGCCCAAAGCGAGGAGATGGCAGATCGTTATTTTCAAAAAGCCAGACTTATCTCCGAAGAGAATCCGGACACGGCCAAAATGATCGAGTCGGAAATAAACAAAAAACAATAAAAAAGAGAATATATGTCCGACTCCAAATTCCAGACTTTCAGAAACGTTTTAAAACTAAAAATCACGAAGACGGTGTTATTCGTTCTTTGTTTATTCGTAATTTATAAAATTTTCATATACTCAGATCCAAAATCGTCCATTCGGGATAAAAAGAAGGAAGGAAAATTGGAGTTTGTCCTGAATCTTTTCAAAAAGAAGGACAAAGGTTACGCGACGGATATGGACTCGGTGATCGTAAAAGCGATAGCCGTTCATCCTGAAATGATAAATCCGGCGATTCACGCTTTGGGGTCGGTCGACTTTTTGGACAAGGTCGATATCGTTTCCAAAACCGCGGGCAATATTGTAGAGATCAAAGCGAAAGAGGGGGAAAAGGTTAAAAAAGGAGACATACTGCTTCACATCGACACCCTTCAATTGGAGCTGGAAAGAAAGAAAAATCAAGCCGCTCTGCAAAGCTCGCTCTCTTCGCTGAGTCTTAGCGAGGAGAAATACGCGAAAGCCAGGGAAAGCGTCGAAGTCAGGATGTTGGATATCGAAAAAAGAAGGACACAAACCAAAGAAGCCAAAGCCGAACTGGCTAAGACGAAGATGACGTTTGCCGGTAAGGAAACCCTCTATCAAGAGGGCGGTATCAGCAAGGAAGAGATCGAACAATCGCAAACGGCTCTGATCACCGCGGAAGCCAAATACCGTATGAGTCTTAAGGATTTGGAAATGGGAATGGTCGGCTTTCGAAACGAGGACATCACCTCGAAAAATATGAAAGTTCCCGACGACCCCAAGGAAAAATTGAAATTATTCGTGGATATCAACACTCGTATCGACAAGGCGGAAGTGGACGTCGCACGATCTCAGGTGGAATCTGCTAAGGCGGCTTTGACGTCCACCGAGGAATTGATTCGCGCGGCGACGATTCGTTCGCCGATCGACGGGGTGGTCGCCTATATCAACAAACACGTCGGAGAATACGTAAATCCCGGAGCGGTGAATAGCCCGGATCAGGCGATTCTCGTTCTCGTAAACATCAATAAAGTATTCGTAAAATTGAATATTCGAGAAACGGATATGATTTCGATCCGTAAAAATATGGATCTTCAATTTACGGCGGACGTTTATCCGGATAGGAAGTTTTACGGAAAGGTCGGAATCATCAATCCGATCGTCGATCCGAAAACCCACACGATGGAAGTTAAGGCCCTAATCAAAAACGACGATCGATCCTTGACTCCGGGAATGTTCGTAAGAAGTTCCATTTTTACCGGCGAAAAAAGAATGTCCCTTTTGGTTCCTTCGGAGGCGTTGTTCGCGAAAGATAACGAAGTTGCTTGGATTTACGTTCTCAACGACGGAATCGCTTTAAGAGCCAAAGTAAAAACCGGAAATCAGTTCGAGGATAAGATCGAAATATCGGAAGGTTTAAGCCCGGGAAGTATCGTCGCCGTGGAAAAACTCACCCAATTAAAAGACGGAATGAAGGTTCGTCCCGAGATAGAAAACGGTCTTAAATAAAAGTGAAGTTTCTTCAAAAGATAGCCATCGACAGGCCGGTAACGACGGCTATGTTTTATCTGCTTCTGATTCTACTCGGCCTGATTTCCCTGAAAGACCTGGAGGTGAACCTACTTCCAAACATGGAATTTCCCCGCCTAACAGTGATTACTAACTTCCAAAACGCCGCGCCCGAAGAAGTGGAGAATCTGATTACGAAACCTTTAACCGAATCGGTCGGTACGGTTAAAGGGATCGAAAAAATTTCATCCGAATCGATGGAGGGAGTTTCTTTCGTAACTCTACAATTCGGTTGGGGAACCAAAATCGATTATTCCGCGATGGAAGTGAGGGAAAAAATAGACCTGATTCGAGGGATACTTCCCGAAGACGCGGGTAAACCGATCGTCACGAAATTCGACCCGAGCCAATCGGCGATTCAGGAAATCGTTTTTTTTCCGGTGGATAAATCCAGAACACACGAACTCAGAGGTTTTATCAAAAGGGAAATTAAAAGTTATTTGGATCGTGTGGACGGCGTCGCCTTAGCGCAAATCTCGGGAGGATTTAAAAAGGAAATTCTAATCGATGTCGATCCGGCTTCCATGTATGCCCATCAAATATCGATCAAAGATATCCAAGGTTCGGTCGAAAGTTCGAACATCAATTATCCCGCGGGTCATATCGAAGAGGGCTCTCACGACGTATTGATTAGAACTATGGGAGAATATCGGGATTTTCGCGAAATCGAAAAGACCAACGTATCCAAAAACGATAAAAACATTCCCGTTCGTTTGGGAAACATCGCTCTAATCAGCGAAGGGTATAAGGAAAGAAAAGGGCTCGCAAAATACAACGGAGAGGAATGTGTAACCGTATCCATCTATAAGGAATCCGGAAAAAACACCGTAACGGTTTCCGAATCCGTTCGTACGGAACTGGAACGTCTCAAGGAACAATATAAAAACGTAATCAAAGCCGATATCGTTTACGAAGAGTCCAGATTCGTAAAACAATCCGTCGATAACATCACCGGTGAATTGATTTCCGGTGGAATACTGGCGTTTCTTTCTCTTATATTCATACTTCGTAATATGGAAAGCCCGCTCATCCTTTTGACCGTACTTCCCATATCGGTTATCACCACGTTTTTGCTGATGTATCTCAAGGATTTGACTCTCAACGTTATGACGTTAGGCGGTCTTTCCTTGGGAATCGGAATGTTGTTCGACTCGGGGAACGTGGTTTTGGCCGCGATCGAAAGGCACGTTAGAAACGGACTTTCGGTAAAAGAGGCTTCCTTAACCGGAGCGAACGAAGTGGCCGGATCGATCACTTCCGCCGTGTTGACTACGGTGATCATTTTTTTGCCGATCGTGTTTTTAAAGGGAATCATCGGAGTCGTTTTCGGTGAAATGGCTTTAACGATCACGTTTTCATTGCTGGTGAGTTTGGCCGTTTCTTTAACCTTAATTCCGATGTTATCCGCTCTTAGGGGAAATAAGGTCTGGTCCCGAAATTTCGACCAATGGTCCTTTTTTAAAAAAGTCGCGATTTGGGAAAACGCAATAGACGCTCAATTTGTGAAAGGGTTAATGAAATGGCTCGGAAAACCGAAACGTTTTTTTACCGGGATTGCAATTTGTTTCGCCGTGGTTCTGATTTTAATTTCGTACGTGGACAAGGAGTTTATCCCCAAGGTCGATACGGGCGAGTTTAAGGTCGAAATACTCAACGTCAAAGGTTCCTCGCTTTCCTCCACATCGAAGCTCGTAGAAGAGTTGGAAATGAAACTTCTGAAAGAGAAGGAAGTAAAACACGTTATTTCGAACATCGGCTACGACGAGGAACAAATCCTATCTCGTTCGGGAGGAGAAGTCGGAACTCATCAAGCGCAGGTACGCGTGGTACTTTCGACGGAAAGATCCGAGAAGACGAAGGATTTCATTCGGCGGTTTAGGGAGAAAATTCGATTCGGATCGACTATCGGGGTTCATTTTTATCCGGAAGAGGACATGCTTTCCAAGATACTTTCTCCCGATTCCAAGGCGATCACATTGGAAGTGGAAGGGAACGATCTTGCCACTTTGGCTTTTATCGGAGAGAACATCAGGAATGAAATCGCGAAAATTCGAGGTGTGACGGATTCCAAAAGCAGTCTCGAATCCGAAAATCGGGAGTTTCAAATCCGATTCGACGAGGATAAGATGTCCGTTTACGGATTGTCGCATCAATATCTCGCCGGTATCTTAAAGACCGCACTCAAAGGAACGATAGCCACACGTCTCCGAATCAACGACGAGGAATTTGACGTTAGACTCCGTTACAGGCAATCCGATCGAAAACATAAGGAGGATATCTCCAGAATTTTAATACGCACCCCTTCCGGAGACGCGATATCCCTCAATCAGGCCGCTGAAATTCGGGAAGGGAAAGGATATGCGTCGATTCTTAGGATAGGCCAGAGCAGAGTGAACAGAATTACGGCTAACGTGGAAAACGTAAAACAATCCGTGGTTCTTTCGGAGGTCGAGGATTATATCGGACAATTAAAATTACCCGCCGGTTATAAAATACATTTCGGAGGAGAAAAGGAAAATATAGACGCATCCATGAAGGAACTTTTGTTCGCTTTTATCTTGGCGGTCGTTCTGATTTACATGTTGCTCGCGGGTCAATTCGAATCCCTCGTAATTCCCTTAATCATGTTATGTACGATACCTCTGATCCTAATCGGAATCATACCCGCGTTGTTATTAACGGGTAACAGTTTTAATATCAGTTCATTTACCGGGATCATACTTCTCGTGGGGATCGTGGTGGATAACGCCGCTTTATTTTACGAATATGTCGAAATTCTCGAACATGACGGAGTTTCCTTAAAGGAAGCGATCGTCGGAAGCGGACAAATCGTACTCCGTCCTATCATTATGAACAACGGAACCACACTTTTAGGTCTGCTTCCGGTCGCGCTTGAGTTGGGAGAAGGTACTGAATTTCAGTCTCCCATGGCCGTAACCGTGATCAGCGGTTTGGCCGCCTCGGTCGTTTTATCCCTTTTTCTCATTCCAATCGCATTTTATTATATTCTAAAATGGCAAAGAACAAGAAAAAAAGCGATCTAAAGGAATACACGACCGTTCCCGAGCCAAGGCGGGAGCCGTCCGTTCTCACTAGTTGGGTAGCCGATCATAAAACGGGAACGGCGATGATTTTTTTGAGTTTGATACTGTTGGGTGCGATCGCGTTTCGATTGATTCCGATATCCCTTTTTCCGGAAGCGGCTTATCCCGGTTTGACCGTTGAAACGGAATATTTCGGCGTAGGACCCGAAAAGATCGAGGAGATCATCACAAAACCGATAGAAGAATCCGTATCTACGTTAGGCGGAATTGAACATCTTTTTTCCGTTTCCGAAGAGGGGAAATCGAAAGTACATATTCAATTCGATCAGAACGCGGATTTAGAGATTAAATCACTGGAAATAAGGGATAAAGTGGAACAAGTCTCTTATAAATTTCCTCGGGAAACGCAAAAACCGGTCGTTCTTCAATACGACCCCACTCAAAAACCTGCGTTCATTATCGTTCCTAAAAGCGCGTCCTTAAACATCATGGAAATACGCGAAAGATCCGATCGTGAAATCAAAAAAATCATCGAGGGAATTCCGGGCGTCAGCGAAGTCGTAGTCGCGGGAGGAAAACCGAGGGAGATTTTGGTTTCGTGCGACGCGCAGAAGATGCTCGTATACGGCGTCGATATGAATTTGTTGTTATCCGTACTTCAAGAAGCGAATTACAACGAGAATCCCGGAGAAGTTACGGAAGGGTCCGTTCAAATTCCTGTATATGTAAAAGGAAGAATGAGGAATTTAAAGGAGATAGAATCCTTATCCTTGCGAAGAGACGATTCCGGTAAATTCGTAAAAGTGGAAGACGTCGCAAAAGTCGGCTTTTCTTACAGGGAGGAATATTCCGCCGCGAGAATCAACGGAGAAAATACGGTAAGCATATACGTTTATCGGGCCGGAACCGCCAATCTTCTTGCGATTTCCGAGGAGCTTAGAAAAGAACTAAAAAAAGCGGAAAATGAAAGTTTGAACTTTGAAATTTCGTACGATCAAGCCGAAACAGTCGTCAACGCAATCGGAAATTTTTTCCTCGCCTCGTTCATAGGATTTTTTCTTTTCATTATTGCAGCTTCCTTAATATTCCAAGAATTTAAATCCTCCTGTCTATTCGCATTTTTACTCGTATGTCAATTTTTTATCGGTTCGATTTTTATGTATTTCCTAAAGATCGATTATAATCTCGTTACGGTCGTCGGACTGATTTTAAGTTGCGGGTGTTGTTTATGCGTTTTTATCGCAAATCGATTGTTTTCCGATTACGAAAAAAACGCAATATCGATCACCGGAGAAATATTTACCACGATTCTTCTCGTATCCGGGATATTTCTCCCGATCCTATTCGCCACAAAAGAACTCAAGAGTATTTACGGAGGGTTAGGTTTCGTTTTATCCGGAAATTTTTTTATCAGTTTTTTGATTTCGATCACCCTATTACCGACGCTTCGAACCGGGTCGTCAAAGTTTGAAATCGGCGGTTTTTCCGTTCCGCAATTCGTAAAAACGTTAGCCGCCAAAGCGAACGTATTATCCTTTTATGTCCATCGGATAAAAGACAACATCATTCAAAGAACGTTGTTATGTATCGACTACTCCAGGAAAAAACCGCGTATGTTTTTGTCGGTTTATATTCTTTCCATTTTAATCGGAATTTACGTTTATTTAATATCCAAACACGAATTTATCAATAAGGTCGAAGAAAAACAATTGATAGGAAACGTCGAGTTTCCGTCCGGAACCAGTTTTTCAAGGATCAATACTACAACCGAACGAATCGAGAAAAATCTTTCGGAATTGTATAGTATCAAGGAAGTCAACGCAAGAGTTGAAAACGGAAAATCTACGATCGTGGTTAAGTTTAACGAAAGTGTAGCTAACGTGGATGAAATCGGAAAAGAATTGGAAGAAATCGTAGGAGACATCAAACCCGCCTTTATCTATTTCTCGGGCAGCAACGACGAAGCCTTATTGAAGGAAGTGACGATCGACGTAATCGGCGACGATCTAAATACCATCGATCGGATCACGAGAGAAGTTTCTTCGGTCGCGCAAGGGTTACTTCCTAACGTTAGACACGTTTTGCTAAGGTATAAACCTCCTAGGGAAGAAGTTCGAGTTCTTATCGATAAGGCAAAAAGCGAATCCTTAGGCGTCAGTTCTCAGGACATAGGAAGATTGGTACGTTACGGGATTCAAGGAGGGGTCGCTACAAAATTCATAGAGGAGGAAAGGGAAGTGGACGTTCGTATTCGATACGATTCAAAATATCGGGACCAGTTTTCCGATCTGAAAGAATACAAAATCTACACGGGGGAGGGAAGGTCCGTACCTCTTTTGGAAATAGCTTCGTTGACCCGGGACACGACTCCCGTTAGAATCTATAGAAAAAATAAAAGAAGGGTTTTGTCGTTTAGTCTTAGAGTTGCGGATATGAGTTTGACCGAAATCATTCCTAAACTCGAAAAACTAAAACAAATCGAACTCCCCGAACAATACAGAATCGAATTTAGCGACAGCTTACAGAAGGTTTTAGAACATCAGAAAAAAATGAATTTCATTCTGAGTTTTGCGGCTTTGATTTTATTTATGATACTCGCTTCTTATTTGGAATCCTTGAAAGAGCCGTTCTTATTATTATCCATACTACCGCTTCCGTTATCCTGCATTATTGCGGTTATGTATTTAGTCGACCTGCCTCTGACCATTCCGGTTTATATCGGCATGATTATCATCAGCGCGTTGGGAATCTTGGAAGCGTTTATACTCAGAAAAGAATTGGCTCCTTGGAAAAATAAGGGAGAAAAATTCGAATCCGATTCGATACCGAACGATTTAAGGGAAAAGATAAAGACTTTGTTGACAAAGTTTTTTCAACTCTGGCTCTTAATCACTCTGTTCTATTTGCCGTCGGCATTCAGTTTCGGAACGGGCTCGGCGATGCTTAAGACCGTTTCCATCACGTTAATTCTCGGTTTGATCGGAGTTTGTTTTTTTACTCCGATCGTCTTTATCACGTTATATTTACAGCGTGTCCCAACACTTAATTTTACTTTATCAAAAAGTATAAGCTGCAAGGTTCTGGCCCGGTTTCGGGACAGGTTCTTATATCCTATCACGATCAAAAATACGATTACCCGCGTTTATCGAAACGGCATCGATTGGACGAGTTTTACAGTTGCCGAACTCAGGAGGAAGACACGATGACAGTATGGAATTATTTAAGGAACGTCTTATTCAGACCGGAATATTACTTTAAGGTCTATCCGTTGCAAACGGATCCATCCAAATCGAACGGATCCACTAGGAATTTTTTGATCGTACTGATCGGCCTTGCGATTATTTTGCTGTTCACCAGAACGTTACACGAATCTTTGTTTGCTCCGGTAAAAGTCACTGTCGCCAAAGAAGCTTACGCCAAAGTGGAAGAAAATCGAAAAAATTACGCTCAGGATCAAGGATTTGTTTTTAACCTAATCGCTAAAGCGATCTATGTTTCTATCTGGATTTTAATTCCGATATTGCTTACGTTGATTCGACTTCCTATTCTTTATTTTATAGGGGAACACAAAGTCGGATTCAAACAATTCTTCATTACGACTCTTGCAACTTCGCTTCCGCTTTTGCTGGCAAGTTTTATCGTTTCGGCGGGATACGATTTGATTTCATTGAATTATTCCCTTATTAACGTCGATATTTTAAAGTTTTTTTTCTCGATCAGTTTATTAACCTTATCGTTAGCTTGGATTTGGGAGGGAAAGTTATGTTATCACGCCTTTACGGGACAGTATGATCAGAATTTAGGAAGGGCGATCTTAATTTGGCTAACGCCCGGTTTATTGCTTATGAACGCTTTTTCGATAAAATTTTTGATTCAAATCTGGTTTAGTTAAACGAATTCGGAAAGGTTTTGCGTGATTTTTGTTTCCATTGAATCGTTTTTGAAGGGAATATTGCGTGTCGCTTAAATTCAAATCATCGTGAGCTTTGTAAAAATTAAAACTAACATGATGGATTGCTCAGGTAAGTTTTGGGACACGCTGTAAAGACAAAATCGGGAAAATGGATTGGTCGAAAAATGTTCTCCGTATGAATGGATACGATTATTTTTTTTTCGGTATTTCCGATTCATTCGAAATTTGTTTTCCTTCCTTCCATTTGCCGCTGTAAAGAATTTTTTGATCCTTAGCAACCAATACGCCGTATCCGTCCGCATCCCCGTTTTTCCATTGGCCTATGTATTTTCTTCCGTCCCAATAAACCTTCGAGCCGAATCCGTTTTTACAATTGCCGTTACATGATTCTTTTAAAAAAATAAAGTAACCGCCTAACAATAAAGAGGCTCCGAGCAAAATATACAGAATCCTGAATTTACTTTGTACAAAGAGCCGAACTAAATTTATCATAAACTTCCTCTAAAAAATCTGAAATACAAGTTGTAACATAGGCGCAAGCAAAGCTAGATAACCGAATATAAAAATTGCTTTTTTATAACGATGGCAAAACGAAAGAAACTGCGAACGGTTCGAAAGTAGAATTAGGTTTGAGATATTCGATTCTTCCGTTGAATCTTCAGCTTTGGCGCGGACCTTCTTTTTCTTTTCTTTTGTTGAAGGCAAATCTTCAAGATTGGCCAGCTCGGCTCCAAACCAAAGAAGTTTCTGTTTAGCAAAAGGCCGACCGAAAAGATATTCCGGTATCGTATTGGATTCGGAATAATCGAGGATTTCCGCCTGGCATTTTTGACATTCGTTCAGATGTTTTCTGATTAAAAACGGAATTTTTTTACGCTCATTCGTTTTTAAATAATCCTCAACATTCCAGTCCTTGCATACTTCCATATTCTGCAAGTCTGAGTAATCTTTCAATTTAATCCATAATTTTTTCATTGTATCGAATGTTTATCGCAAAAGACGCTAATTTTTCAAATAGAAGCGTTGGCGGGGGATGTCTATTTTTGGGATAAAATCAAATAATTTGTTTCACAAATTTTCTATTTTATCCAGAAATGTGATGTATTTATTGACAGATATCACATAGTTTTGCAGTTTTGCAAATGTAAGTGTTTTGCGGAACATATGATTCGGATCCGAATGAAATTTGCAGAATTGAGGATGCGTTCGATTTGTGTCAATGATGGGAAACGCGAAAGATACTTACGGAATGCGGAATATATAGAAAAATGAATACATAAAAATTCAGAAACCGATAAGTGAGTTCCGAGTCGATTTCAAAAGCCGAAAATCAAAGCGCGAGTTTTATTTCGGAAACGGGGATCGATTGATTTTAAATTAAACCACAAAGGACAAAACGTATGAAAAAAATAATGCTAACCTTACTATTGCTGACTCTTGTTTTCGCTTCTTGCGAGGACGATAAAAAGGACGAAGGCAGTTTGACCGGAAATACGATCACGGATCTTTTATTGCTTCAGGGGCTTTCAAATAATTGTCCGAGCGGAGTCACAATGAACGTTCCGTCGAGTGTGAATGTACAAGTAGGAACTGCAATTAATCCGCTTGGAATTCAATTCTCCGCTGGTAGTACCACTCATGAAACGTTGATAAAAAACGCAAGCTGTGGGTTTAGCGATTTTACCGCCACGAATTTACCTGCGGGTCTGACGTTTAACTCAACAACAGGTGCCGTAAGCGGCGCTCCGACAACAGCCGCGGCTGCGAGCACGGTCGCCTTTACCGCAAAAATGAAAGTGAACGGTTCTACCGTAACCTTGACAAAGAGCGCGAGTGTAACCGTATTGGCGGCTGGTTTGCTGACTTGTAACACAGTTGGAAATGCTCTCGGTTGTAATAATCCCGCACTTCCGTTTTCTTGTCCAAGTTCAAACTCTTGTTACTCTACCTACTCCAATTGTAAAGCGGCGACCGATTGCGGTTATTGAGTTTAACATAAGTTAAGATTTGTTAAATCGTTTAGATGGACCTTCTTAATTAACGTGAATTTCGGTATTACTAATACGAAAGCGATTATATGTTGCGATCCACAACGCGCCTTAAGGAAGCGTTGTGTTGAGTTTAGAGTGACGTAAGAGGTCCAATGTCTCGCTCAAGGGAAAGCAACATTGAGTTTTTTATTCGCCCAGATTTTTAACCGCCGAACTCACGTTAGTTATTTCTCACCGAACATTGACAGCGTTCCAGTTTGAACGATTGTCAATGTTCGGTTCCGAGTCGATTCCGAAAAGCCTGAATGAAAGCGCGAGCTTCATTTCGGAAAATGGGATCGATTAATCGTTTGATTTTAAATTAACTTTCAAGGGGTAAAAAATGAATAAGATTTTGTGTTCGATCACGATTTTGATCTTAACGGTAGGCTGCTTTACGATCGGTAAAGTAGGTTATATGGTTCCCGCGTCGGACGACAAGCGCGAGCTTTCGGACGAAGTTTTGGGCGAGGATTGTCCAGTTATAGCAACGAATGTATTGAACGATATGAATCGCAATTTGGTAAACAAGGGCAAGTCGGATCTTTCCAACGTGGGTTTGAAATTGACGTTTAGCAATTGCGCTCAAGCAAGGAGTTTAAAGTAACATGAAAACAATCGTAAAATCAATAACCTTGATTTTAATGTTATTTTCGGTAAATTGCTCCTACAATTGGGGACAGTTTAAAAGATACTCGATCGAGGCTCCTGCGGATCTAGAGGTGGTCGGTTCTACGGTAAGCGGTCGTAGTTGTAGTTTTTTACCGTATCGCTGGTATGGCGGCAGTATCGCCGAGGCGACGCGTGAAGCATTGGCGCAGGCTCCGGGCGCTACGGGTTTGAAGGACGCGGAAGTGATGGCTCAATCGTATCAGTATTTTTTCTTCGGCTGCATCAAAGTGGAAGGAACTCCCGTTCGCGAGATGGTAGCGAAACCGTCGAAAAAGAAATGATGAAGTTGAGATAAACGGCGATTATTTCGAACGAAAAGAGGCGTTACTCGGAGCTATAATAGAGTACCCGGAATCCTGTCTTTAAAACGAGATGCGTTTCAAAATTTACGGTATCTATTATTATAGGAATCAATAGTTGAGAATTTTACAAAACTCTCAACCTTACGGTGTATAAAAACCCGAGTTTATCGTACCTAACGTAAGCTCGGTATAATAAATGCGAAAGCGATTGATGCGGAGTCAATAAATTGAAACTAAAGACGATATATTGTATTACGTTTCTTTCATGCAATTTATTGACTATAGCTGAAAGCGCGGTCCATCCCCGGTTTTTTCCGTAGGAAAAAACCGGGGATGGATTCGCCCAAACTTTCAACCGTCTAACTCACGTTAAATATTCATCCGATCAATTCCCGTAATTCTTCCCTGCTGATATTGGACTCCGTCCAGCCTTTCTCGGAATCAAGGAGCGATGCAAACAGTCTGCGCTTTTTTTCCTGAAGTTCGAGAACTCGTTCCTCAATGGAACCTTCCGAAAAAAGTTTGTAGATGAAGACCGGTTGTTTCTGACCGAAACGATGGGCCCGATCGCTGGCTTGATTTTCTACTGCCGGGTTCCACCAAGGGTCCAGATGAAACACGGTGTCCGCTCTTGTAAGAGTAAGCGATACGCCGCCCGCTTTTAGACTAATCAAAAAGAAACGTCTTTCTCCTCTTTGAAATCGTTTTACATAAGAGACTCTTTTAGATTGCGGAGTTTTTCCATCCAAATAAAAGTATTCGATTTTGAGAAGATCGAGTGCGTTTTTGACGATGGATAATGTGTCCGTAAATTGACTGAAAACAAGAGTCGCAGATCCTTCGGGAATTTCTTCTCGAATCATTGTGAGAAAACGATTGATCTTTCCCGATTGTTTCGGATCGACTTTATCCATTCCGATATCCGGATGACAAGCCAGTCTTCTCAATCTCGTAAGCTGGGGCAGGAGTTCAAAGATGTAATTCGATCCCGCCGACTTTAAAGTAAGAATCGCTTCCTGTCTCGCTTTTTCGTAGAGTTTCGCCTGACGGATTTCCATCGGCGTGGACACTCTAATTTCTGTTTTCGGGGGAAGGTCCGTTAGCACTTCCGATTTTCTTCTTCTCAGTAAAAACTTTTCCGTTCGTTTTTGAAGTTCTTGAATATTCGCGGGAGAAAAATTTCTTTGAAAGGAGCGCAAGTTTCCCAAGAGCCCCGGAAAGGAAAGGTCGAAAAGAGACCAGAATTCATCCAAATGATTTTCCATAGGCGTTCCCGTTAGGCAAAACACCGAACCGGCTTTGATTTTGCGAACGGATCTCGCGGAATCGGTTGCGGCGTTTTTCACATTTTGAGCCTCGTCCAAAACCATGGTTGCAAATTTAAGTTTATTGAATATTTCCATATCCCGAGTTAAGGTTTGGTACGTGGTTATAATAATTCCCGTTCGAGCGAGTTTTGATTCTTTTCGCGAGGAGCCGTGCCAGACTTGAACGGATATGTCCGGTAGAAAACGGGCGCATTCTTCTTCCCAGACGCCTATCGCCGCTAAAGGAGCGATTACAAGAATTTTTGTTTTGGAAGAATCTTTAAAAATTTTAGAAAAGAAAGCGAGACATTGGATCGTCTTACCCAATCCCATTTCGTCCGCCAGAATCCCGCCGATTTTTAAAGAATGGAGATTGAAAAGAAATTGCGCCCCCTTTTTCTGATAGTCTCTGAGTTCGCCTCGAAAGTCCGGTCCGGGGGAAAATTGTTCTTGTATATTATTATTTTCGAATGCGTTTTTTAGGGAGTTTTTAAGTTTCTGGAAGGATTTCGCGACTCTTAAATCCCCGTCCAGATCCAACGCCATGACCTGCCCTTTGTTCAATCGGGACGAATTGCCGTTTTTGTCCAATTCGATTCCGGCGCTATCCAAAGTTTTATCCAAGGATTCAAACGCGAGATTTTTTAAGTCGATCATTCCGAGCTTTTGTAAACGTACAAATTTTCGTCCGGCCTTCCACGCAGCGTAAACCGCGGAACTTTCCATAGAATCCAAACCGTCGACTTGGATTCCTCCGCCGAACCAATCCACTCCGGAGGATTCTCGAATTTGAAAAGAAGCTTTTCTGCGGATCGTAATTCCGTCCAAGTCGGGATGTAGTTTTAGTATTACGTTTTTCTTAAGTATCTCCGGAAGAATTTCCGTAAAGAACGAGGAAACTTTTTTGGGCGGAATCTTAAATTCCCCCGTAGATCCCGAGTACCGAAGAGGAAGTTCCAGGGAATAAAGCGCGTTTTCTTTTTTGACGGATCGTTTGATTACGACGCCGCTCGGATGTTCCGAATAGGTAACGGCGTTACGGACGGAAGCCCAATGTTGTTTGATGGTGAATTCATATAGACTCTGTTCTTTTTCCGAGGGTCGTTCTTCGGTATGATCGGATTGTTTTTTCCTTTTCAAAGGAAATAGATCGTTCTTCCGTTTCGCGTAAACGAAACAAATTCGCCCATTGATACCCAATTCTTCCGATTCGTTATAAAAAGGTTCCAAGAAGATACAAAGAGCCGGTCCCGCCTGATAAACTTCGGGTATGAGTTCCAGTCCCTTGACTCCGTTCAATTTTAGAGAATTCTTATATTTCACCAAATCCGTAGGTCGAATCCATTCTCTCCCTCCCAATCGATTCAACATCCTTCTTTGTTCCTGGCTCGGTCCGTCGAACAATACGGGGAGCGGTTCGTCGTCGGAAACCGAAATGATATCCGGGATTTCGTTTTGAGACGGGTTTTCCCAGATATATCGTTCGACCCAAGTATTTTCTACAACGGCGTCCTTTTCTCTTGCGAGTCCGTACAATCCGTCTTCATTTTTAAAAAGACGAAGGTCATACGAAATCCGTCCGGCAAAATAGGCAGACCTGCCGTCGTTCGTATAAATTCGAATTTTCGGTTCGCAGGAATTCAAAATCATATTCTCCCGCAAATTTATAATTCTGGATCTGCCCATAGATGAATAAAATAAAACTCTAAGACTTGCCTCTTGTTGCCCTTGAGGGAATAGATTCTGGAATTTATCCGGATTCGGATTTTCTCGATAGAGTTGCAAAAAAGGATATACGCGACCGTTTGCAGTGATTCCCGCAAATTCGCAAAAATGGCCGTCAGGCATTAAAAAAACTGCAAGTTGAAGTTGTTTCATTCGTTCTCTCCGATTTTAAAACTTTCGCGACTTGCTCGCTAAAGAATCCTCGCGGTAGTATTTTTTTGTCGTTCTCAAAGAAGATTATTTAAGAATAAGCGTTTCCGACTATCTGCAATCAAATGTTATTATATTCTTGTTTCATGTAGGTTCGTCCGTTGTTTGTGATCGGACAATATATAAGAGTTGTTGAAAAATTCATTTGGGAACAAATCCATAAAATAAAATCTTTGAATAATCGAAAAGTAGATTTATCTAATTTTCGACGCTAAATTATAATCTATATCAGAACCTGTCCTATCTCGCTTCCGTTGAGTTGCCAATTTTACATTTTCATAAAGTAAAAGTAGACTCAAGAAGGCCGTCGTTGTTATCAACAACTTTAGGACGTGTTGTAAGTTTAAAAACAAACGGAGTAAACGCGCCAATGTCAAATTCTAATTTCTTTCCATTAACGAACGACTTGATGTTTAAGATCCTTTTTGTAAAAGAGCCGAAGTTATTGATATCGATCTTGAACAGTGTTCTTTTTCCGGAAAAAGAACACCAAGTCCGGGAAATCACGATCTTAAACCCGGAATTATCTAGTTCGTCTCCGGACGAAAAACGTTCGTATCTGGATATTCGAGCGAAAGACGAAAACGGAAAAATATTCCATGTTGAAGTTCAGGTAGCACACCAGAGTTCTTTCGTGAAAAGGAGCTTGTATTATCTTTCGAAGAAGCTAAGTCAGGTTAAACATATTGAATACAATGAAAAATTAAAACGTAAATTATCCGAAATTCGCCCCTAATCACTAATTCCTATCCACTAACCCCTCCTATGTGTATCAGGTAAATATAGTTGACTTTAATCTGATTCCCATCGAGAATTTTCATAGTAAGTTTAAATTGAGAGAAGAGGCAAATCCGGACGTAACTCTCACAGACGACATAGAGGTTCATTTTTTAGAACTTCCTAAGTTTGTTAAATCGGATGTAAAAGACTTAAAGAGTGATTTGGAGAGTTGGTTGTATGTGTTAAAACATACTTCGGATTTGAAGGAGGAAGAAATGAGCATCTTAGTGGATAAGACACCCGATTTGAGTAAAGCGTTTACGATCTTAGAACAGTATTCGAGCGATCCTAAGAAGCGCAAAGAAATAGAAGAGAAACTCAAAACGGATCGTGACTATGCGTATGATTTAGCGGCTCGTTTCGAAGCGGGCGAACGCCAAGGAATTGAAAAGGGAATTGAGAAAGGAATTGAGAAAGGAATTGAGAAAGGAATTGAGAAAGGAATTGAGAAAGGAATTGAGAAAGGAATTGAGAAAGGAATTGAGAAAGGTAAGTTGGAATCCGCCCGTAAGATGTTTGCGGAAGATTTGAGTCTGGAAGTTATTCTTCGAATCACCGGGCTCAGTGAAAAGGATCTCAAAGACCATGGAATCATTTAAGTATCTGCAATTTTGTGCCCAGCACATACCAAGACATTAAAAAAAGGGAATTGGTCCCCTCTCGATTTAGCGACTATGTTTTAGGGGTCAGTGGATAGGAATCAGATGTCAGGGTATTAGGGATCAGTGGATAGGAGTCAGATGTTAGAGGTTTAGAGTTAGAGCTTGCAAAATTAGAATCAGGTCTACCGCCTAACCACACATAAGCGTTCCCCCACTCACACCAAAAAAACAAACCGTTGTTTCAAAACGGCGTTTTAGCCGTTTATAGGTAAATTTTTGAGATAGCGCGCCGATTTAAAATAGGATTTGCCCGAATTTTGCCTCACCAAGGACTTGAAGTCCGGTTTCAACCAATTTTTTAACGAGCGTAACCGATTTTGAGATAAGCCTCAATCATTTGTTTCACAAACTATCTAGTTTTTTAAAAAATTGTGATTGCCTTGATCTATAGTAATCACAAATTATTGCACTGTAACAAATCGGAATCCATATTGGAAACGGACCGGGGGTGACGACCATTACGGATTTTGGAATTCATATTTGTTATGGGCTATACCTCAAAAAAACATGAAGGGAAAAGAAATACAAGGCAAGACACAATTAGTCTGCGGAGTAACGATCTTTGCAATTGCTCTGATCGTCACTTTTGTATGGTCATACCCAAATTTCATCCCGAACCGCCTAACATCAAATCTTCGAGCGGCGGCTAACAACGAGTTGTTAGGACTTTACACCGTATCTAAGAGACGATTGAAGAAAGAACACAACCTAATTCCTAAATCCTATTCACTAACATCTAAAATGGAAGCGTCTTTTGAATTGGAAAAGGCATTGGAATTTCAACGTATTCCGTCGGAAGAACGATTGGAAAAGTCGAAGAAATTGCAAGAATCGGTTAAAGAAAGAAACTCCGGCAAGGAATTTGGACCTTTTACTAAAGGGCAATCCAAAGGTAAGAAAAGAAACGAAAAAATTAAAAACGGCGACCTGAATCAAAAGTACATTCAAGAAGTTGCAGCCTTTGAATTGAACCAAAAACAAATCTCAGAAACCGCAGCCGGTAACTTTAACCAAGAACTGACTCCAGAAAACACAACGGGCAATTTAAACCAAGAGCTCATACAAGAAACCGGAAATACCGAGACGATCCCAATCCAAGAAAAAGCGAGCGAAACAAATCAATGGGCGTTGGCGATTGCGGCAGCAGAGGCGCGGGAGAAAAACGGGGAAATCATAGTAGAATTAGATAAATATAATATTCCAAGCTGGGAATTGGGCGAAGATTCGTATCGAATTCGGATTTTAGAAAACATCAACATCGAAAGATGGGCCTGGGAAAACATCCAAGAAAAACAAAACGAAGTAAAAAACGGAAATTTACAAAACGATTTCCCGTCTCTCGTCGCCAACGAAAACGCGCGTCTGTTGTTTCCTCCGAGCAGAGAAGAACAGAGAAAGAACAAAAACAAACAGAACGTTGCCGGAACGTTCCGGAATGAAAACGGGAATCGCCCGTATCTGGAACATAATTTTATAATATTACAATATTCA
>NZ_ANIK01000030.1 GCF_000347175.1 Leptospira alstonii serovar Sichuan str. 79601 | reverse complement strand
ACGTCCCGCGAACCGAAGTGGCAAAGCAATGTGTCGAAGACCGTAGTGAGCGCGAGCGGGGACCGTGAGTCGCGAACGAAGCGAGGAGACGAAGTTATGCGACGTTAAAAGCTAATTTCTAAAGTTGGTCAATTACAGATATTAAGTTCTTCAATTCAACTGAAAGACGATTTAAATCAGTTAGTTCGGCAATTTTTTTATGAACGTAAGGTCTTTTAAATGGAGGTTTATCCATTGGTAAGAATGGAATATTTTTACTCCCTATATTCCTTCTAATGGCCATTAAATCATATCCTCTTGTATAATCCGCATTTGAATTTGGAATTTTCAATTTATTAAGAAGCTCTCCAACTTGTGTTAAATTTGAATCATTCACTAATGAGAATTCCAAGTCCGCAGGAAAAATAAAAACGTTGATACCGATGTCTTTCAATGACTTTGAAATATTATTTGAGGTCTTTCGATGTTCATCTTCTTTACCGGATTTAACAGCGACATCGATGATATCAAAAATTTTTTTCCTATTAGATACAGTAAAACCCGCGTCTTCAATCCCTTTTAAAATCGGTCGATCATTCTCAGATAGTAAAGAATCAAAATCAGTCACAATTAAAAATGGAATTAACAACCCTTTATGGCTACGGATTAAGTTAATGTACGGAGCAAAATTTTTATTACCGCCTGTTACAATAATACTAATATTACTATGTTTATTTTTAAAATACTTTTTTAAAATTGATTCAATAACTAAACGATCGCTTTCTCCCTCGACAAATATAACTTTATCTGCAAAGTATATTAGTGAATTTATTTCATTATTAAAATAGTTTAATATCTCTTCCCTTTTTTGTTCATCTATATGAGGAACAAAAAGTTTAGATTCAAGACCTACTTTTCTAACGACTCCAATATGTGTAAAATCTGTATCAGAAACAATGTATGGACTATGCGTCGTAATTAAATAATTGAGATTTTCCGTAGCCTTGTCTTTTATATTTTGATATAATTCTCGTTGTTTCTGAGGATGAAGAAACGCTTCCGGCTCTTCGATTGCGAAATAATAGTTAATATCCGGATTTCGAGTTGCCTCGTTTTTGATTTGTTGAAGAGCTAATAATACAGCAGATTGAATACCCGTTCCCGCTTCACCAAGCGGTATTAATGATTTTTCATCAATTTTAAAAGAAAGTTTAACATTTTCTTTTATCCACTCTGCAATAGAATGGATATTAACATCAAATATAATTGATAAATCATGATTAGTTTGGATTCCTAATTTCTCTTTTAAAGCTGGGAATAACTTTGCATCGACTAATTTCTTGATATCTCTCGTCACCTCCTCTCTTATTTTCGCTATTGTTCGATATGCACTCGTTGTTCCCCCTTGTTTTGATGGAACCATTTCAGAAAGTCCGTATTCGTTAATGGTTTCTGCCAAGAGGTCACTAAATGAATATGACTGCGTATCTCTAATCGCAGGTATTAATATAAATTTATTCTTTGCTTTCATTTCTTTAAACAAACGCTTTGCCTTGGAATCGGACTGTGCTCGAACATTTATATCTGAAGAAATATATGCTTTATTGTCGGATTTCAGATTTATGTAAATATTTTCACTTTTTCCTTTCGAGTTGAGTAGATTTAATGCTATTCTTTTATCTTTTTGTTTCTTTGACTTTGTAACTGGTAAAAGTTGAGCGGCAAGGGATTCAGGTAAATAGTCATATTCGAATCCATCTTCAGTCATCTCGTTAAATATAATGTTTAAAATCTTTAGAATAGATGATTTTCCGTGATCATTTTGACCAATAATCACTTTCGTTTTTTGGAAATCTTGTTCGAATTGAACATATGATCTAATATTTGTTAATTCCATTTTTGCTAATTTCATTTTTACCCCATACTATACTTTTAATGTCGCATAACGAAATAGTCTCCTCGACGTTGCGTCTCCGAGCGCTTACGCGCGAAGGAGTTGGCACAAGGTTCGAGTGAGCCTTAGCGAACGTCCCGCGAACCGAGTGACAAAGCGAATGTGCCGGAGGCCAAGCGAGAGTTGCGGAGCAATCTCGAAGCGCCGCGAGAAGCCGCAGTTAGGCGATGGCGTCGATACAAATTACCGAAGAGATTTTATAAATTCCTCACAGTTTAAAATTGAAAGATCATGTTTAGGATAATCCTTTTTATTTCTAGTCAGAAAGATGCCAATCCCTTCTCTTTTTGCGACATGATATTGTATTGAATCCTCAAAGTCTTTGATATCTGAATCGAGTGCCAAATCGATAATCTTATCATCAACACTTAATATGTTGATTAAAATCCGAAGTGACTTTACTTTATTTAAAGCTTCTTTATGTCCAAGAAATTTCTTCAATAAATAGAAAATATTCCATATAATTAATGATGAAATATAACCTTGTATTTTACCTAATTCGATCAAATTAAATACTTGAGCTGAATATTCAAAACCTTCAGGTCGGCTATACAAAAAATCAATTATGACATCTGAATCTAAGAATACTTTCTTTTTAGAGGCCATGCTTTTTTCTCAAATAGTCAACTTTATCCTCTTTAATATCTACGTATTCTTTGTTTTTTAAAAGTCCAGCCAGACTTTTTGTTATTGGAGCTAAATCCTGGGCCTTTATTTCTACTTTTTGTCCACGCTCAGATTCTTTTGTTAATTCAGCTAAGTAATCTTCAATAATATTAGATAAGCTTTTATGTCTTTTCTGCGCATATTTTTTAGCTTTCTCAATAACGGTCTTTTCAATAGACAAAGTTAATTTAGTAGTCATGAAATAATCCTACGTATAGTATATAATATTCTATACGTATTTCAAGATTTTTTCTCTGAAATTTTGAATTTCGCGATCATTTTCGACGCTGTCGTCTAACGACAAGTGATTGTCGACGTTCGCGGTTCTGAAGCGCGCTAAACGCGCGGAAGAATTGGCGCGAGGCTTGAGCGACCTTAGTCGCGTCTCGCAAGCCGAGTGACAAAGCGAATGTGGCGAAGCCCAAGCAAGGGGCGCGAAGCGAACCCGAAGCGCCGCGACAATTTTTAGTTATCTGCTGTGCCGACGCCCCGAATCCTAATCGGCGACGCCAAGGACGGCGGAGACGATTAGTAATAGCGCTTTTAATTTTTATTTTTAGAAAACTCAGCGATCATATCGCCGACTACTTTTCTTTCTTGATTAGAAAACTTTAAAAGGTTCTGAATAATTTCTCTTAAACCTTTTGTAGTTTTAATTTGGCTAAGTAATACTTTATCCTGATCTGCTTTAGAAACCAATTTATCTTCCTCTTCCGGAGAAAGGTATTTGATTGGAAGAACAGGAACCGAGTCGTTTAAAAGCCAATTAAAATCTGGTTTATACTCTTCTTTGAGGATCGATAAAAAAGAATGCGAAGCAGATTCAACTCGTCCTTGAACAATTCCATTCAATCCGGTAGGTGTAAGTTTCAATTTTACGGCGGCTTCTTTCTGACTGTCGCCTTTGGCTTCAATCAAAGCTTGCACCTTTTTACCTAATAAATTCACTGCTTTTTTTGCTGTCATTGAAAATACTTTATTAAAATATCATTGACATTAATACGTTTATAGAGTATTAATGGTATTAGCACTTTATGGGCGCAAAATTAATATCTCTATCATATCCGCATTCGGAAAGCAGAAAAAGACGCTTCTGGTGGCCTTTCCGTGCCCAAAATCCATCCTCTGATCAAGTTAAGGCGAGTTTTACGGGGGAAATCTCTAAAGAAGAACAAAAGGTTTTCTTTGATCGGCTTAGAGCGGCTAGGATTGAAGCTAATTTAACTCAAGCGCAAGTTGCAAAGAAACTCGGAAGACATCAAAGTTACATTTCACAGATGGAATCAGGTCGACGACGATTATTGATCGAAGACTTTTATATATTATTCAGACTTTATAATAAGCCTCCTGAATATTTCTATTCCGTATTTTCTAAATGATGGTTTTAGGAAATCTAAGGGTTTCGCCCGAGTAAAATCTGCGAAGCAGTTTTAACGAGGGGTAGAAGGGAGAATGAACTATAAGTTTTGGCGGCCCGATCGCAACGCGTTCGGGTGGCGCTGTTCTTGCACTTCCCAAATGCAAGAACAGTGACAAGCATTAAAACTAAAATTGATCAAAGCAAATATGACTTATAATATATTTTTGAACCTTTTGATTATTAAACTTCGATTTCAATTTGATTATGAATTTTTATTCTCTCATAAATTTCAATTTCAGTGTTTAAGCATTCTATACTAATCAAAAGACAATATGGCGCTTCTTCAAGTAAGATGTCTCGTTCCCATCCAGCGTACCCAACTACAGCAAAGCTTAAATGTTCTGGCAAATCGTAAGATGGCAGAATCACCCAGTCTTTTTGTAAAGTGCTATCATTTCTTTTTAAGTTTTTTATATTACCTAAATTATTTCTCTCTCGAATAGTCCATTTTATCGTTCTAACATCAGAATCATCTTCAGCAATATTCGTTGTGTCAGTTGCATATTGTACTGCCCTACTTTTAAAAACTTCATCTTTTTCCCCTAACTTACTACTTAACCAATCGACCCATGAAGATACATACGATTTCGTCCCACGTCGTGTTCTTCGCACCCTCGCTTTATATGTTAAACTAACTTCTATTAAATAAGAATAGGAATCTCCTGGACTTCGTAATTCCTCTGGAATCATCACTTTATATACATGAGCATGTTTTGGCCTAATGAATCCCTCAGCAACAAAGGTAATTCGATTTGGTGCATTATCTAAAGACCGATCTAAAGAAGGTAGGCCATACCCCATTAAACTTAATTTTTGATATTCACTTAAGTTTACATTGATTGCAGGCCATCTTGCGCTTTGAGCAATCAATGAACGAATAAATAGCGAAGTAGCATTCGGCCAACGCGCAAGAATTTGAGCAACAATATGAGTTACCTTAGGAGTCGAAAAAGAAGTCCCCACGGAATCCTTTCCAATTGCCCCTTGCGCATCTGTCGTAGTCCGAATAGTTTCGGGTGTTGTCTCTAATCTAGTAGCGATATTTGGCAAAGCATTCTTTTCATGAACGTAGTCTCCGCCATATTCTACAACGTCTGGCTTTATCATTCCCCATAAACCAGGGCCTCGTCTTGTAAAAGCCGACGGATAATCTTTCTGGCCAAAAGATTTCCATTGATGATCTTCGAAATGGGAATTACAAATAGAACCAACAGAAAGCGAAAAGGCACTTTGTGCAGGGTTTGCAATTCTGTTCGAGGACTCCTGAAAATAATCAGGGTAATGCTTACCCCTTGCAACAAATTCCTTTACTCCCGGATTATTCTGATTACGCTCTGTTCTTCGTATATTTCCTGTTGAGATAATAAATAACGTATCTTTTTCCCAACATAATGAGTCAATTGTTGCAGCCCAAACTGACATATGTCTTGTGCGACAAGATCGCTTTGAAGATATTGATAAATTATAAATTTTGCAATTATGATGATAGTCGCTTACTATTTTTCGAATTAACTCTGGCGGATATAAATCAAATGGCATACCGTTATTGGAGTCTAAAACTCTTGCATTAGCTATCCATGTAGAATGCTGATAGATTCCATTTCGAGGAATGGCATTACCAAAAAGAATCGCTCCAGTAACTCTAGTTCCATGGCCACCATTTTCGACATCATCAAAAATACTATCGTCATATGGTATATATGATTTTGATAAATCTCTTCGAATGGCATTTGCAATATATTTATGCTCTTCTTGAATGCCGCTATCAATAACACATATGATAGGAGCAATCTCATTGGGTTCCGTAAAAGAAAGATCCGAAATTTCCCCCTCCTCTTCTGCCCCATATTCGATTAGATACGGGTCATATTCAGACACCTCAAACACAAACGGAAAATTAAATACTATATCCTTCAATCCCTTCCCGGATATCTGAATTCTGACACCAAAGCTATCGAATGTATCAATTATACTAGATAAGTATTTTCCTTTATAACCTATAACAAATTCTTCTAATTGTTTCTCACGTTCGACAGCTTTCTCATCTCTTTCTTTTTCAAGAGCGCTTTTGCGAGTTCTCCATCCCTCAACATATTGCGCATACTCCCTATCAGATATTTCATCGTTCTTTGTTAATAATTCAGGAATATATACATTACACGAAACTGATATATCAGCAATATATTCTCTATCATCCTCAATGTCGGACCACTTTTCTTGAAGTTCGGAAGAAAGTATCTGATCGATACGCCATTTATTTCCAGTTTCGATATCCCAAAGTTTTGCTGCAGTATTCTTATACTTACCTTGTTCAGTAAGGAATTTTTCTATTTTTTCTTTTAAAGATTTAAAATCATAACCATCTGTTGAAGCCCCAATTACTAAACCGTCTTCCTCGACGGAAAGAACTTCGATACCAAAGCTTCTTAGACTATCAACATTAAAATTATCGGGATCAGTTTCTAAAAAAAGCGGAATAGCGTCTGGGAGAAGAGGAAGACCTAAATCTTCTCGGCTTTTCAATAATTCAATCCATGATTTCTGTAAATCCGAAATACGTTTTGAAATTTTTCCTCCATGTTCAGAACGATTTTGTAAATTATTCTTTGTCCTTTCATTTTGTTCGTTACCGCCATTAACTTTTGGTGAACGATAAAATCCGGTAAGATCCGCTTGCAATTTTAAATGAGGAAAATCAGACATTTGTTATATATCAATTTTTGGATTTTCAGCTATTGCCCTAGAAATATGTTTTTGAGATACAGGTAATTCTTTCTTTAAAACTGCTTCCTTAGCGGAATCTTGAGCAATCTTAACAATAATCGCCGGCGAGTATCCTCGTAAATCAGAGATAATTTTTTTCCATGTTATTTTTTTACTCACTTCCATTGAGGAAAGAGCTGAAGTAAACAGTTCAAGTATTTGGGCTTCATCTGGTTTAGGCAGTTCGATGATATCGTCAAAACGACGAAACAATGCTTCATCTAAACTTCCCTCTAAATTAGTGGTTGCAACAAGAATCCCTGGAGCGTCATATTCTTCCATTAATTGTAATAGAATATTGACAACTCTATGCATCTCTCCTACGTCATTCTTACTAGCTCTCGTTTTCCCGATGAAATCAAATTCATCTAATAAAAGGACGCAAGGAAAGTTTTTAACAGAATCGAAAATAGCTTTTATATTTCCTGCAGATTCACCTAAAAAAGAAGAAAGTATCGCCTCAAATTTAACTTTAAGAAATGGCAAACCAAGATTCCAGGCAATTCTTTCAGCACTCATGCTCTTGCCACAACCAGGCGCACCGTAAAAAAGAATCTTTCTTCTGGGTTTTAAACCGAAGTGTTTAAGTCTTTCTCTGCCCGCATATTCCTCTTCAATTCTACGTAATTTTTCCTCTGTCGCCGGAGGTAAGATCATTTGATGGCGTAAATTTTCTCGTTCAACATGAGTAACTAAAGGAATTTTATATCTGCGATCAATTGGAACATCGTGTAATGAGATAACTTTGCCAGCAGTTTCGATTCGTCGTTCTTTACTTTTCTTCAAAATTGCAGATAATGAATCCGCAAGATTAATATGCCCCTTTTTGCGCTCTTCCGCAATTATTTCCTGAGCAATCTTCGATAAATCAGAATCTGATTGAACAGGGATAGTTCGAAAGAGCCTTTTTAAAAGCGCTTGGTTCATTTCATATTTCCTAAAAGAAATTCTATAACGACTGTAGGACATTTTCAGCCTACTTAACATAATTTCAATCTGATTCTATTCTCGGCTAAACCACGAAAAAGCAAAATGATAGTTCACGTGAATCCCGATTTTGAGCCATTTTAGAGGACAATTGAGTCAAATTTAGCCAGCCAAGGACGGCTGGCGTCTTAAATGAGGGGCGCGGCATTGCACCCAACGAAAGAGTCTCCTCGACGTTTGCGGTTCTGGAGCGCGCTAAACGCGCGAAAGAATTGGCACGAGGTTTGAGTGAGCCTTAACGAACGTCTTGCAAACCGAGTGACAAAGCAAATGTGTCGAAGACCGTAGTGAGGGTCGCATTAGCGATCCCGAACGAAGCGAGGAGACGAAGTTATGCGAAGTGCCTGCTATTGTTTTGAATTAAAAATCTTTTCAGGGCTTAAGACTTTTAATATTTTTTTGTCCAAAGTCCAAAGTTTCAAATTTCTTTTTATTGCTTCATTAATTATTACAGAATCAATTAACCCAACTCCCTTATCTTTCAATTTTTGCTCATAAGAGAGTTTGCCAGCTTCAAGAAAGCTATTTTCTGAAGTTAGAGTATTTAAATTTTCCCAATAATCTAAAATAAATGAAACTTCTGATTTACTTTTGCAACCTTGGAGAAGTTCTCCAAAAATTACTTCATGTACAATCACTTCAGAAGATTCTATTAAATCTCTTAATTCACTAAAATAAGGCTCATTTCTTTTGAAAAACTCAATCCAAATCGAAGTATCAACTAATACCATTATCTATCTCGATTTAGATTTCGTATATTCTCACTGCTAAAGCCCTTTTGAAAGATTAACGGTGATTTATCTAATTTCTGATTTAGTTTCTTAATTTTTGCCTGTTTTAACCATTCAGAAAGCGCCTTCTGTAATGAATCTGTTATATTTTTTCCACCAGAATATTTCTGAACTTCCGTTATCAAATCATCAGGCAATATAGCTGTAACTTTCATACGATCTATGATACGATATAATTTCGTATTTTGCCAGCTTTTTTTATCATTTCTCCGAATTCTTTTATCGATTAATCGCCACTTATAAAGTTAATTTTAGCAGGCATTTCGCATAACGAAAGAGTCTCCTCGACGTTGCGGCCGCAAGCGCTTGAGCGCGACGCGGTTGGCACAAGGTTCGAGTGAGCCTTAGCGAACGGCTTGCGAACCGAAGTGGCAAAGCAATGTGCGGAGCCGAAGTGAGGGTTGCATTAGCAATCCCGAACGGAGCGAGGAGACGAAGTTAGCCGAAGTGGCAACGGATTCAATTTCTTTCGATTTCGAAGCTACCTTTACTAAGTTTTACTTTTTTTAGCTCCGAAATATTCTTCAGAATATCCTCGTAAGGATGCGTTACTAATTTTTTACCTGTATCTATAGGCTCAAATAAATCCTTCGTAAATGCTTGTAGTATTTCTTGTGGAAGTTCCAGACCTTTTTCTTCTTTTAACTCAAAATACATTTCTGCAATCCAGCTAGCCCTTAATATATCTGCTCCAAATTTAATATTCGAAATTTCAAGATCGGCATGTTCCTTATACCAAGCGGAATACCAGCGAATTACAAAAATTAAGAGCGATACAAATAATGGTGTCAACCCCAATAAAGGGTATAGATTCTGAAACTGAAAAGTGTTTGTTAACGAAGAATCCAAATAAAATTTGAACAAGACAAATAATATAGAAACCCCCGATACACCAAGTATCCCTAAGCTAATAAAATTTATAACATTTCTTTTCTTTGATGTTTCATCCGAAAGTATAATCGATTTTCTTTCTTTTATTAATAATTTAATTTGAGTAAGCAAGTCACGTCTAACGGCTGTTCGCTCCCTTATATCGAATTCCTTAACCCGCTCATTAAATTCTTCTTCTTTTTTTTGTAAATCCTGTTCTTTAACCTTAAAGGATTCATTTAATTTTCGAAGATCGTTCTCATATTTTTCCTGAATATTCCTTTGAAATTCAATGGACAACTCGTTCCATTTAGCTGATTGTTCTCCGATATTTTTGATCTGCTTTTCTAAAGTGCTTTCTAACTCACCTACTTTCGATTCTTGAATCTTTAAATAATTGCTGATGATTGGGTCATTAAATTGTTTAAAGTATTCTTCAGATTTAAATTCTGATAGACTGTTTAATATAATCGATTTTACATTTTGAATAATTTTAATTTGCGGCGCAGCTAATTGAATATCCCATGAAATTGTTATAAAATCATACAACTCTTCAATTTGTTCAGAAAAGTTTACTATAGGAAACATCGAATTTTGGTTGTTGCGAATTAATGCAAGACGTAAACTAAGACTTCTTATTTTTAAAGTATTATTGTGAATTTCCTCTATAAAAAACCCGTATTGTGGATGATTTTCTAAAGCGCTCAATGATGTCTGAACATGAAGTATTGATGACATTAAATCGGTGTTTACGGTTAATTCCGTAAACGTATTTTGACCTGCCTGAATAATTAAGTCTTTAAATGTGTTAAAGATTTTTTCAGAATCCGTCTTTTTAATCTTAATTTTAATTTCCATATCAAGATCCTTTTATGCCATTTCGGCTAACGAAAGAGTCTCCTCGACGTTGCGGCCGCAAGCGCCTGAGCGCGACGCGGTTGGCACGAGGTTCGAGTGAGCCTTAGCGAACGTCCCGCGAACCGAAGTGGCAAAGCAATGTGTCGAAGACCGTAGTGAGCGCGAGCGGGGACCGTGAGTCGCGAACGAAGCGAGGAGACGAAGTTATGCGACGTTAAAAGCTAATTTCTAAAGTTGGTCAATTACAGATATTAAGTTCTTCAATTCAACTGAAAGACGATTTAAATCAGTTAGTTCGGCAATTTTTTTATGAACGTAAGGTCTTTTAAATGGAGGTTTATCCATTGGTAAGAATGGAATATTTTTACTCCCTATATTCCTTCTAATGGCCATTAAATCATATCCTCTTGTATAATCCGCATTTGAATTTGGAATTTTCAATTTATTAAGAAGCTCTCCAACTTGTGTTAAATTTGAATCATTCACTAATGAGAATTCCAAGTCCGCAGGAAAAATAAAAACGTTGATACCGATGTCTTTCAATGACTTTGAAATATTATTTGAGGTCTTTCGATGTTCATCTTCTTTACCGGATTTAACAGCGACATCGATGATATCAAAAATTTTTTTCCTATTAGATACAGTAAAACCCGCGTCTTCAATCCCTTTTAAAATCGGTCGATCATTCTCAGATAGTAAAGAATCAAAATCAGTCACAATTAAAAATGGAATTAACAACCCTTTATGGCTACGGATTAAGTTAATGTACGGAGCAAAATTTTTATTACCGCCTGTTACAATAATACTAATATTACTATGTTTATTTTTAAAATACTTTTTTAAAATTGATTCAATAACTAAACGATCGCTTTCTCCCTCGACAAATATAACTTTATCTGCAAAGTATATTAGTGAATTTATTTCATTATTAAAATAGTTTAATATCTCTTCCCTTTTTTGTTCATCTATATGAGGAACAAAAAGTTTAGATTCAAGACCTACTTTTCTAACGACTCCAATATGTGTAAAATCTGTATCAGAAACAATGTATGGACTATGCGTCGTAATTAAATAATTGAGATTTTCCGTAGCCTTGTCTTTTATATTTTGATATAATTCTCGTTGTTTCTGAGGATGAAGAAACGCTTCCGGCTCTTCGATTGCGAAATAATAGTTAATATCCGGATTTCGAGTTGCCTCGTTTTTGATTTGTTGAAGAGCTAATAATACAGCAGATTGAATACCCGTTCCCGCTTCACCAAGCGGTATTAATGATTTTTCATCAATTTTAAAAGAAAGTTTAACATTTTCTTTTATCCACTCTGCAATAGAATGGATATTAACATCAAATATAATTGATAAATCATGATTAGTTTGGATTCCTAATTTCTCTTTTAAAGCTGGGAATAACTTTGCATCGACTAATTTCTTGATATCTCTCGTCACCTCCTCTCTTATTTTCGCTATTGTTCGATATGCACTCGTTGTTCCCCCTTGTTTTGATGGAACCATTTCAGAAAGTCCGTATTCGTTAATGGTTTCTGCCAAGAGGTCACTAAATGAATATGACTGCGTATCTCTAATCGCAGGTATTAATATAAATTTATTCTTTGCTTTCATTTCTTTAAACAAACGCTTTGCCTTGGAATCGGACTGTGCTCGAACATTTATATCTGAAGAAATATATGCTTTATTGTCGGATTTCAGATTTATGTAAATATTTTCACTTTTTCCTTTCGAGTTGAGTAGATTTAATGCTATTCTTTTATCTTTTTGTTTCTTTGACTTTGTAACTGGTAAAAGTTGAGCGGCAAGGGATTCAGGTAAATAGTCATATTCGAATCCATCTTCAGTCATCTCGTTAAATATAATGTTTAAAATCTTTAGAATAGATGATTTTCCGTGATCATTTTGACCAATAATCACTTTCGTTTTTTGGAAATCTTGTTCGAATTGAACATATGATCTAATATTTGTTAATTCCATTTTTGCTAATTTCATTTTTACCCCATACTATACTTT
>NZ_ANIK01000029.1:35000-76233 GCF_000347175.1 Leptospira alstonii serovar Sichuan str. 79601 | reverse complement strand
TTTCACTTTGATTCAGATTCTTTCCAAACAAATCCGAGCCAATTTCGAACTTTTTAACGATCGGGGTTTGGTCGCCGTTTTGGAATTTTGATAATTTTCAAAGCTCAGTCTGTTTCAAAAAATTGTAGACTTGTTCATTCTGTTCGAATCGAAATTTCTTTTAACGAATAAAGATATACGTTCCGAAGTCTCATCCAACATTCCTTATGTTGATTTGCGTTCTCGAAGTAATCGTTGCCCATAAAATTTTGCAAGCGCTTCGGATGCAGATAGAATAGAGTTGTTGAAAAATTAATTCTCCATTTGTTTCTGTTCCATTGAAATGGACAATTGAAGCAGTTTTGTTAATTGCGGCTATTGAATTTTTCAACAACTCTAATGTATAGACTATCATTCGTTTTGCATTCAAAGCAATTTGTTAGAACGTTAGATTCATGTCTTAAATCCTGAAAACCTGATTATAGGGACCTAATAAAAGAATTTTATAAGTTAAATACGTTTATTTAGGAGCTATATTTGTTTTTATTAGAATTGTGTTGACAAATTTGTAATTTTATTTTATACTCCGCTCTCTTGATAAGGAAAAAAAAATGAAACAAGTCTTCGATATTTGGATTATCGCCTTACTATTATTAGGTGGATGTGCGGAACAAGGCAATGGGGGACAAGACGTCTCCACTTTGCTTTCGTTACTTTCTGGTAAAACTTCGTTGGATCTTACAAATAATCTTCAGAGGTCGTCTGCGATTGTATTTTCCGGTATTACGTATTACGTCGACGCATTGCATGGGAGTGATTCTAATACTGGAATCACACCTTCTCTTCCTTTTAAAACCATTACGAAAGCCGCGTCTTTAGCGGTAAGCGGGGATGGTATCTTGGTTGCCGCGGGAGCGTATAATGCGGCGTTAGGCGAAGTGTTTCCGATTAAAATTGCAGACGGTGTGACGATACTCGGCGACGAACAGAGTAAAGGAAACACTGGCGGGATGTATTCCTACTATTCAGGTTCGGGAACGTACGGTAATCCTGGACCCACGTTTGTTCAGGGTGGGGCGAATTTAACATCAACTGTCTTCTATCCTACTTTCGTTTTAGGAAATAATTCCGTCATTGGGGGATTTAAAATAACCAATCCAATTCAAAATTCAGTGGCTGAAGCCGTTTTGTTGCGTAATGTGAACGAGGCGACAGTCAGAAAAAATACGCTGACAAACAACCTTGCTGGAGGAAACGGAGTTTACATTTATTCTAGAGACGCAGGCGGAAATCATACGATTGCGGATAATATTATAACGTATAACGCAGTCGGAATTTATGAAGGGATTGCACTTTTGACTAGTCGTGTGGAAAACAATTGGATCAACAACAATTACTATGGAATTCGTACTTTTGATTCTAAGTTGGATTTAGGCGGTGGTATTAGAAAAAGTGTCGGACAAAATTGGCTCTATTGCAATGCAATGTATGATATAGTTGTAACTCCGAATCTAATCGAAAACAATTGGTTACCCGATTTGTTTGCAAAGAATAATACCTGGGATCATAAGCCTCCTACGGTTGAAATTTCCAATCCCGCAATGTTTGCAGACATTTATAACGAGAATAGTTTGACCAATGTTCATTTGGATGACTCCTATCTGGTGGCTCCGTCTTTGTGTACGCCTTAAGGTTCTCGTTTGTTCGTTATTCCACATTCTTATTTGAATTGTGAGACTTACTTTTGAAACCCCGACTGCATTAGCTCGTCTTTTGCAGTCGGGTTTTTCGTTGGAACGATTTTCGTAATGTTCTATTGTCTGGAATCTTTTTTACTGACTTAGAACTCTAATGGTAGGTTTTAAAAACTTTTGTATAGGCGTTTATCAGAAAGTGGATTGAAGGAATATTATAATTTTAGAATGCTCTTTTTTGTAAAACGAAAACGAATCAGGATTTTGAAAAATCTATTTTTTGTCGAATCTAAAAAACAAAAAGCCGGGTTCATCCGGCTTTTAGATAGATCGTAGAGGCGGACTTTCGCAATCCACGTCGACGATCTATTTTAGATAATCCTAAATTAGAATTCGTTACTGAAGATTTTCCGCAACCAACTCCGCGATGTCTTTCACTTTTACCTCTTCGATCTTACCTTCGTGTTTTACCCCGTCGGTGATCATGGTTACGCAGAAAGGACAAGCGGTTGCGATTGTGGTCGCTCCCGTATCCAGAAGTTGTTTGGTTCTTTTGACGTTGACACGGTCGTTGTTTTGTTCTTCCATCCACATCTGCGCGCCACCGGCTCCGCAGCAGAGACCTTTTGAGTGATGATCGGACGGCTCGGCAAGTTTTCCACCGGCAACTTTCTTAACCACGTCTCTCGGGTTTTCATAGTTGTCGTTGTAACGGCCGATGTAGCAGGAATCGTGATAGGTGTATTTACCGGAAGAAGCGTCTTCTGCGGTTTTAACGTCCAGTTTTTTCTCTTTCACGAGGTCGTTGATAAACTCGGAGTGGTGGACCACTTCGAAATTTCCGCCGAACTGAGGATATTCGTTTTTAATTGTGTTGTAACAGTGTGGACAAGCGGTTACAACTTTTTTGACGTTGTATCCGTTCATCGTATCCACGTTTGTCTGCGCCAGAGTTTGGTAGAGATATTCGTTACCGCCGCGTCTCGCAGAATCACCGGAACAGTTTTCTTCGGTTCCGAGGATCCCGAACTTCACGTCGGCCTTCTGTAGAATTTTTACAAAAGACTTAGCGATACTCTTGTTTCTTTCGTCGAAAGCTCCCGCGCATCCGACCCAGTAGAGAACGTCTACGTTGGAATCCTCCGCCATCGTTTTTACGCCAAGGCCTTCCGACCAATCGGCTCTCGTATGAGCCCCGACTCCCCAAGGGTTCGAGTTGTTTTCCATGTTTACGAATGCGTTTTGAAGTTCCACGGGAAACTTGGATTCCGCAAGAACCAAATGCCTTCTCATTTCCATGATCGCGTTGACTTGGTTGTTTCCGACTGGGCAGGCTTCCACACAAGCGTAACAAGTTGTACAACCCCAAAGCGCCTCTTCGGAAAGACCTTCGTAGCTGTTGATCACTCCGGTATCCAAAGCCGCTACTTTTTCGGCAGCTATCGCCCCGTCGGTTTCTTCCGCTCTAATCTTTGCGACTTCCGGCATTTTATCCAGAAGCGCGTGTTTAAGATCGGCGATGATTGCTTTCGGGTTCAGAACTTTTCCGGTTCTGTTTGCAGGGCACTGAACTTGACAGCGACCGCATTCGATACAAGACATCCCGTCGAGCAGATTCGGCCAAGGAAAGTCTTCGACTCTGTTTACACCCCAAACTACATTCTCATCTTCTAAATTGAGCTTGGAAAGCGCTCCCTTGGGAGTATCGGATTGAAGAAAGTAGTTAAAAGGCGCGAAGATCAAGTGCGCGTGTTTGGAAGTGGGAACGTAGAGCATAAATGAAAATACGGAAAGGATATGAACCCACCACATGATCTGAACGACTACGTCCGCTGTGGAATATTCCACGCCGGTCGATTTCCAGATCGCACCGATTCCCGCCGCTAACAAAGAGGCGTTTTCCGTAGGACTGTCGTAAACGGATCCGACCGCTTTTGCACCTTCTCCCAAAAGAGTGGAGATCATCAGGATCGAAATCATTCCGATTACGATGGCGGAAGCGGGAGAATGAACGTCCAGGCCTTTCGCTTTTTGAATCCATCTCCTCCAGGCAAAAAAACCGAGACCGATTAAAACAAGAATGGAAACGACTTGAACGACGGACTCGTAGAGATGTCCCGTCTTTTCTCCGAATAAGAAACCGATCAGAGAGAATTTATAAGGATCGTCCATTCCATAACCTACAAGACCCGCGACCATCTGGCTCGTGGTGTGAATGGTATACACGACGAAACCGTAAAAGATAAACGCGTGCATAATTCCGCGAAGAGGTTCTTGGAAATTCTTCTTTTGGAGAAGTACGTTTTGAATGAAGCTGTTGATTCGGAACACCCAATTTGGGTTTTCCAAAAAGTTTTCCGTCCCGGCGGCTTTTCTTGCGCTGAAAATCAATCGGAGGCGATATAAAATCGCACGGATAAAAACAACATTCGCGATTACGAATAAGACTGTGAAAATCAGATGAAAGGCGATTTGTGAAATTGCCATATGGATGAGTTACCCTTTCTTGTGAATTGGTGAATGATTTACAGCGTAGGAATCGAGATTTCCCCTGTCGAGGAATTTTCAGAACAAAGGCCTTTACGTTTCCAGTGCGAGCGATTCGGTTCTAGGAGTTCCTAGATTTTACGAATGAACTCAAGTTTCACAGTAGTATTTCCTTCTAATCCCTATCCACTAAATCCTGATATCTATCCACTGACCTCTAAAATGCTGACCCCCTAATACGTTGAGACAAAGTCTCTTTTAGAAATCGTCGTTTTCTTCGAAGGGAAATTTGTACTTGGATAGGTTAACTCTTTGATGCCGATCTATCCCTAAAAACGTGAATTCGATCTGAGAAAGATGGGGCGAATCTAACCCTGATACGATCAGTCGAGCGTTGCCACTTAGTTTTTTGGGTTGGACCGCGCTTTCGGCTCTGGTCAACAAATTGAAGGATCATCCGAAAAACGGTTTTCTTTCGTCGTTCCAATTTGTTGATCTTAAAACACGACCTATAGGGAGTGTTTTGCTGAGTTTCCACCTTCAATCGCTTTCACATCGGTTATACGGAACTTACGTTAAAAAGAGGGTGCAAAATTCGGAATCCGTTGAATGATTGAAGGGCGGACTTTTAAATTTCGTTTTATCATAAGGAGTAAACGTGGCCTCTATCTTTTCATCTCAACCCGCGGATCGGATTTTAGAAAAAGCCTTGGACGGGAATCGGATTTCTCCCGAAGAAGCTCTGACGCTCTATCGGGAAGGGGATCATCTCAAGATTATGGCAACGGCCCGGACGCTCCGGGAAAAAATTCTCCCTCACCAGTACGCGAGTTACACGATGTTTCGAGTCGTAAATTACACGAACTATTGCAACGTAGAATGTAGTTTCTGTTCTTTCATGGACGAGATCGGGAACGGCAAGGGTTACGTTCTTTCCTCGGAAGACATTTTAGAAAAGATGGATTATGCGGTCGGAGAAGGGGCGGATCAGATGTTTTTGCAAGGGGGAGTTAATCCCGATCTTCCGTTTGATTATTACATAGGCGTAATATCTTCCGTGAAAAAAAAATATCCGGATATGCACATCCGCGCTTTCTCCCCGGTGGAAATCATCAACTTGGAAAAGATCACGGGACTTCCACTCAAAGAAGTTCTTAACATTCTCAAACAAGCGGGACTCGATTCCGTTCCGGGAGCGGGAGCGGAAATTTTGACCGATCGGATGCGAAACATCATCTCTCCCAAAAAAGCGACCACGGAAGAATGGGTGCGCGCGATGGAAACCTGTCACGAAGCGGGACTTCTCGGAAGCGCCAACATCGTATTCGGCTCCGAAGAAACCCAGGAAGAAGTCATCGAACATTTAAACGTTGTGCGAAATCTCCAAGATCGAACCGGAGGATTTTTATCTTTTATACCTTGGACCTTTCAACCCCAGACCAAACGATTCAAGGTCCGTGCGGTTGCCACTCAGGAATATTTGAAAGTTCTCGGAATTTGCAGAATTTTCTTGGATAACATCCGACATATCGAAACTTCGGTGATGGTTCTCGGAAAAGGAGTCGGGCAATTGGCTCTCACGAGCGGCGCGGACGATATCTCATCCGTGGTCATAGAAGAAAACGTTTTGCGATCTTACGGACTCAAGACCGAAAAAGAAGCGATTAAGTTTTTAAAGGAAGGAGGATTTGTTCCGAGACGAAGGGATCTTCTTTATAACTACGATCGTTACAAGAACGAACCGGTCGTCGATCCGGTTTAAAAGAGGTTTTTGATGGAGCGACGATTGGTATTTGGTTTTTCAGGGTTTTATTTTATAAAAATTGAATATATTGAAAAGTAAGAGCCTCCGAAACAGGGGAAAAAGGAACTTTAATATGATAAGAATTTTAAATTGTATTCTTGTGTTGTTAATCGCACTTGCGGCCTGCACGAAACAAGTCAAAGAAAGGATTCATATCGATACGGGAGTGACCGTGGAAACCTTAGGTCCTCACAAATACAAACTCGTCTCGATCGGAGGAGCCTCTTCGGCTTCCGTGGAGGAAAACGATCTATTCAAAATGAAGAATACTTCCTGCACAGCCGCAAAATCCATCGCCGCGCGCAAACTCGAGGAACTGGAACCCGAACAAAAAAACAGATTATTTTTTATGGAAGCCGTGAATACGAAGTACATAGACGAGGGCGCTTACTGTGAAATTACGTTTCACTACGAACTCCCCGTTCCTAAGAAGCAGCCGTAGTTCCCCGATTCCCTTTTGAAAAGTAACGAATCGGTTCGATAAAGGAAACTCGGTTTCTTCCTTTTTTCTTCGATTCGTAAAGAGCCGAATCGATGGAATGATAAATATCGTCGAAGCTGAATTCTTCCGTCGGGCCGAAGATGCAGGCCCCGATGGAAACCGAAATTTTAACGGGACTTCCGTTTTTGGTTCGGTAGGATAATTCCTTTTCGGCGACTTCGATCCTTAACTTTTCGCAAAGTTGAGCGAGGTCTTCCTTTTTGATCGCATCCAGAAGAATACAAAATTCGTCCCCACCGATTCTGGAACAGATATCGGTCGCTCTCACCCTTTGTTTCATTACTTCCGAGATGGTACGGAGCGACGAATCTCCGGCCAAATGTCCGTAAGAGTCGTTGATCTCTTTCAGATAATCCATATCCAAGATGATCATCGCAAGAGAGAATCGATAACGTTGCGCTCTTTTGAGAAAGAGTTCGAACTGTTCGATCAAATATCTTCGATTGTAAAGTCCGGTGAGTTCGTCCACCTTTGAAATCTTTTCGATCTGAATGTTCTTATCTCTGAGTTTGCTCACCGCTTTCTCGAGTTTTTTCTTGGCTCGGTGATCCATCACTCTCCAAAAATTAATGAGAAGGTTTCCGAAAACTCCCGTAAACAGATAGATGAGTACGTTCGCGAAGTCGTGTTGTAACACATGGGCGCTTCCGGTCAGAGTCGTACATAAAACCAGGGAAAAGTAGAAGAGTGCGTTGAAAATGACCGCGGTCGTTCCGGTCAACCAAAGGAGAATGTTTCCGCTCACGACTAAGGTCGTATAAAAATGAAAGTAAAGTTCCATTCTTTCCGAATCCAAAAAGACGTAAGGGAGAATGGAAAACACGATCGCTCCCGAAGAAAGAATACTGTATCTTTCGATTCTTCTGCGGAAAAAAGGTCGCCATTTTATAAGTAGAAATGCGAAGAAAGCGGATAAAAGAACGACCGTTAAACGCGAATAAATTAGAATTCGATTTTCTTTTCCGAGAATGGATGCGCCGTCCGGAACCAAGGCCGAAAGAAAACTGATTCCGATACAAAAAAAGAAATAGCTGACCGTGGCTCTTCGAACATCCGGTTGATAAACTCTTAGATAATCGTCCGGGAACGGATTGAAAAAAACTCTCCTAGCGAGTAGTTTGATTTTTTGATTATTTCCCAGTGAGAATCTCATACGTTTTGCAAGGGATCAACTTCCCCATTTTAGAAACGGTTCTGTTTAAACAATCAGGATTTATAATTCCGTTCCTGCGACTTTGTTTGTACTCGTTGTTTGACGATTAAAAAACGACGATCTTTCTAGGGTTTTTTGTCAGAAGAGAGGGCAAAGGCATTCCTTCGCCGCCGAGTGAACGTACGAATTTGCCGTTGATCCTAAGTTGAACGCCGACGATCGGAAGATTTTCCATGAGGCTGTAGGTAAGTTGGTCGATTCTGTCTTTTAGGATTTCAGGGCCTGCTCCTCTTTCCAGGTCGTTACTCAGGGAAAGTTTGAGAATTCCTTCTTCGATTCTATAATCTTCGTCATAGTGTAGGTTTTGCGGAATGGAATTCAGGATTCCTTTTTCTTTTTCCTGAGAAACGGGCCCCACGATCAGAGAATTTAGGATGAGTTTGACCCTGTCGCCGCCCTTGGAAAGTCGTAGGACCTTTACAAGTCTGGAATGACTCTTGCTCCCCTTGCCGTAAAACTTTAAGAAATACAAAGACAATTCCCCCTTATTCGTAGGGATGGGAGTAGCGGAGGATTTGTTTTCGAAGGATGGAACGGGAGGTTCCAGAACGGGAACGAGATTGTCTTCGTTTAGATCTTCTTCGACGGGGTTTGAGTTGTCGGAGGAAGTTTGAACGTCTCCGTTTCGGAGAAGTTCTTCTAAGATTTCGTCTTCCGCCTGATCCATGATCTCTTTGTGATTGAGATTTCCTCTCTGAGCGGAAGGTGATTCCGGACTCATCTTTCCTACGTTTCTAAATCCTTGAAATCCGGCTCCGGAAAGGGAAAAACCGGCGCCTGTACTTTTATCCAAAAGTACTAGTGTAAAAATTACTCCGGTGAGAATGAAGATGAGATTTTTTCTTTTTTCGGAATCCGGCACACTCTCATTTTCGGAAAGAAAGGGGATTCTATGCAGGCAAAAATCGGAGGACCCGGTTCAGATCCGAGAGGTTTTTGAGTTCCCACTCGAAGTCGGGAATTTCTCCGGCAGGCGCGTGTCCGTACGAGCAGAACGCGAAAGGACAACCGTTTTGACGAGCGGCTTCGTGGTCGGAAAGTCGGTCTCCGATCATGAGAATTTTCTCGGGTTCGAGATCGTAGAGTTTTCTGTATTCTTTCAAAATTTCTCCCTTGGTTTTGATCCGTTCGTTGTCTAAAACGAGAATCGGATCAAAGCAGGAAAGAACTCCCGCGACTTCCAAAATGGTTTCGATGTAGGGTTTTCGTCCGTTGGAAGCGGCTAAGATGCGAAATCCTTTTTGAGAAAGAGATTCGATCGTTTCTTTTACGAAAGGGTACAATTCTCCTTCTCCGTTTTTGATCCTCTCGCAGAGAAAACGAAGCACGTCGTCGGAAATGACGTCTCTTTGTGTTTCGTTCAGTTGGGGAAGAAGATTTCGGAAAATGGTTTTGACGGGCTTTCCGATTTCCAACATAAGCCGATCCTTGGTCGGAAGTTCGACCTCGACCCCGGAGGTTTTGGAAAAATTTCGAATCGAGTCGCGATAGACTTCGAGTATGATTCCTTCGGACGAAAACAGGGTTCCGTCCACGTCGAATGCGAGCGCTCTAAGAGAGTCGCCTGAAAAGTCGGCCATCAAAGGACAGTTTTTTGAAAACGATCCTTTTGGCATTTTCTTTTTCCCTTTGCTTGATTTTCCTCCGACTCGGAGAAAATAGGAAGAACTTTTATGAAGAATTCGGACCCGCACTCATTCGCACAAAAATCCAAGGCAGAAAGTTTTGCAAATCGGTCCGAGTTGTTTTCTTCCTTCGATTGGACCGATTATAAGGCGCAGCTTCAAAATCGGGTGAGAGGTTTCGAGCTCGGACGTTATTTCGATTTAACGGAAAGCGAAATCATCGGAATTGAAAACACGATTCGACTGAACGTTTCCGCGACGCCGTATTATATTTCCATTGCGGACCCGGAAGACGCAAATTGTCCGATCCGAAGGATGATCCTTCCGAGGGAAGCCGAATCCGTTTTTTCTCCCGAAGAATCTCCCGATCCTTTGCACGAAGAACGATTGTCTCCGGTCAAGGGATTGACTCACATGTATCCGGATCGTGTTCTTCTTTTTACCAATCACGAATGTTCGGTTTATTGCAGACATTGTATGAGAGGCCGTAAGGTTTCCGATTCCAAGGAAAGGATGTTCACGGAAGATTTGGAAGCCTGTTTTGAATACGTAAAATCGCGCCCGGAAGTGACCGATGTCGTATTATCGGGGGGAGATCCGCTGAATCTAAGCGATTCCAAGGTCGATTGGATTTTGGAGCAATTGGAAAAAATAGAACACGTAAAGATCTGCAGACTCGGCACTCGAAATCCGGTCACTCTTCCGTTTCGGATCACATCAGAACTTTGTAATATTATAGAATCACATAACACCGACCGGCTGTCCGTCTTCTGCAACACTCAGTTCAATCACGCGAAAGAATGCACTCCCGCGGCCAAGGAAGCGGTCTTAAAACTTCTCAAGGCGGGAGTGAGCGTCGGAAATCAATGCGTTCTCCTGAAAGGGATCAACGATTCCGGAGAAACTATGTTAGAACTTCATAAAAAACTGTTGGAGTTGCGGATTCGCGCCTATTACATGTACGATCCCGAACTGATTCCGGGTTCCAGGGGTTTTAGGACTCCGCTCGCAAAGGGAATCGAGATCATAGAATTTATGAGGGGAAAGATCGGAGGAATGGGAATTCCTCAGTTTGTGAACGATCTTCCCGGCGGCGGAGGTAAGATCACGTTGACTCCGGACTGGTACTTAGGTTTTTACAAGCCGGAAAGGACGCACGTATTCAGATCCGCGTTACGCGGAACCTATCACCTAAGTCCGGAACCTCCCGATTCCGCGATGGAAGAATTTTATCCGGAAATTTCATTGGAGACCTGGAAAAAAATTCTTTCGAACGGTTACGGGGTCAAGGGGAAAAAATTCGATGATTGATCCGACTCCGACCGTTCTTATTTACGCCGATCTACACGAGTTCGAAGGAGAGTTTCCGGAAATCTACAAACAGGAATGGGAATCCGCAAGGTCCGTGAACTCGATCTTAGAATTGTTAAGCGAAGTCGGAGAAAGGCCGGAGTTGATCGGAACCCCGGAAGAACTTTTGGAAAAACTAAAACGTTATTGCGAACTGGATTTTCCCGAACGTCCGGTGCTCTTTCATCTGATGGAAGGTTTTCGTTCCAGAAATAGGGAATCCCTGATTCCGGCGACGGCGGAGTTATTCGGTTTTCCGCATACCGGTTCCGACGCGTATTGTCAAAATTTATCCTTGGATAAGAATCAAACCAGGATTTTCGCTCAATCGATCGGCGTCCCGATTGCGCCGGGATTTTTAATACGCTCCGCGGAGAGTTCCGTTTTGCCGAAAAGGTTTTCGATCGGTTCCAAGGAGAGTTCTTTCGAGTCGAAAGGTTTTTCAGCTTGTCCGAAATTAAACTTTGTAGTTCCGAAAGGATTTTCCTTTCCCGGATTTTTAAAACCTTCCGGAGAAGGTTCCAGTCTCGGAATCGGGGAGGAAAGTATCGTTTTCGACGAAAAGGATCTGCGTTTTAAGTTGTCTCTGAAACCGGAGGATTTTTTCCCCTATCTCGTGGAAGAATACTTAACAGGAATTGAATATACAATTTCCGTAATGGGTTCCGCTGTCGTGGGTTATCGGGTCGGTTTCGCGGGGAGATTGGTTCTCCGGGACGATTTGAAAGTGGAAGAGGTCTACGGGGAAAAAACGAAATCCAAAAGTGTAATGCCGGAAACTCTCGTTTTTGATTGCCCGAAGGATTTGGAAATATTCCTTCAGGAACAAAGTCTATTACTCTGCGAATCTCTGGGGACTTCCGGGCCCGCGAGGCTGGATTGGAAACTCGATTCGTCGGGAAATCCTTTTTTTCTTGAGATCAATCTTACTCCCGGTTTGTCTCCGTTTTATTCCACCTTTCCGATTTGTTATCGTCATAGCCTAGGGGACGAAAAAACCTTGTTTCAAGAGATTTTACAAATAGCTCGTTTGGATTTTGAGACAGATCGATTTTTATATTCCAAAAAGAAAATCGGAACTTCCCTGAGCCAAAAATAGAATCGGATATTTTATGCAGACCGTAATTCCCGCGCAAACTTCCGTATCCTTTCGAAATTTTTTGGAAGAATCGGTTCGCAATCATCCGGTTCTGACTTCCAACCGATGGTTGGAAAAAAAAGAAAGTAGAATGGAAAAGGAAGATCTTCTTCTTTGGCTTCGTCAGGAATACTTCGTAAGCGTGGATTTCGTAAACTGGTTTTTGAACACGGCCGCGATCAGCGATTCCGTGGAAGCAAAGATCGTACTGGTTCGGAATATTTGGGAAGAATTGGGGGAAGGGAAAGCGGAGGATTCTCACGTTTATATCTTAAAGAAATTTCTTTCGGACATGGGGGAAGTCGTTCAAAACGAACATAAACTTCCCGAAACGAAATCCTATCTGGATTTGATGCAAAAGATCACCACGACCGATTTTTATTTCGCACTGGGCGCGCTCGGTCCCGCGAACGAATACTTGCTGAAATTAGAATATTCTAGAATGCTTAAGTCTTATCGGAATCTGAAAGAGAGGACCTTTTTGCCCGAAGGAAAATTCTTCCAAGTCAATCTGGACGCCGACGAATCCCACGCGGAAAAACTCTTTCGTTTGATCGAGGTTGTCGCTGACACGGATGAAAAACGAAACCGAGTGATGGAAGGAAATCGGCTCGCTCTCGACGCGAGGCTTGTGTTTTACGAAGGTCTAACGGCTTTTCAGAGACTTTAAAAGATTCATTCCGATCATTCCGAAAATCGGAATCAAGGGAAGATAAAGAAGCGGGGCTAGGAAGCGGTATCCTCTGAGGGAATGGCTGAGTTTTCGAACCGCAAAAAATCCAGGGTATCTTCTTCCGTTTGCGATCATCTGAACGTTTCCTTTCACCGCTGCGATGTTCAGAGTCGGATGGATTTCTTTTAATTCTTTTTCCGAAAAATCCCGAAAGGAACGAAATCTGATTTTGGGATCAAGATTGAGAGTTTGTAATTTGAGCGCGAGGTTGGAGCAAAAAGCACATTCTCCATCGTATAAAAAAACTTGGGTATTCATCTTGAGATATTTTTGAGATCAATTCTAATAAGAATTCGGAGAAAGCATCGTTGGATTTTACATTTCATTGAATTGTAATTCGTCGTTTATTTTCAATCCATTTTTTCTTAAAATATCATAGATCGATTTCTCATCCCAAAAACTAATGTACAACCACATGCCGTTCCTATCCGGATTTGGAACGCCACCGGTCCAGCCGCCGTTGTGATTTGGTCTGTGGCATTTATATTCATAGGAAATTTTTAAAGACTTAAGATCAATATTCGATATAGTGAAATCGGCCAATTGAGGATATCTTGATTTCAATTGATTGATGTCTTTGCGGATGTTTATAATAATATCAGGATAATCTAAATTATAAGAGTTGATTGGATTTTCGTTGTTTATAGGGGAACGTCCGATGATAATCCATAACAATGCGTTGATGATAAAATTATAATGTTATTGTTCGCTCCCTACGGGTCGCGTTCAAAAAAACTCATGCAACGCTCCCTATGGGTCGCGTTGATTTCACAACTACGTTGTGAACCACTCGCAACGCTCTGCTGCTCGTTGGCTGCAACGCTCCCTACGGGTCGCGTTGCAGGCACTCATCTTTGCTTCGCAAAGAACCAAATGCTTAAACGCTCTGCTTGCATTTGGCTATCTCGCTTCCTAAGGGGCGCTCATCTTTGCTTCGCAAAGAACCAAATGCTTAAACGCTCCGCTTGCATTTGGCTATCTCGCTTCCTAAGGGGCGCTCGATAGATCTTGAGGGAGGTTTTTTAAAAAAAAGCAGATGCTCGGAATATGTTCCCCCTTGACTCCGATCCAAAAGTAAATCCAGATTCCTTCTTTTTGCATTCCGTCGCAGACTTTCATGTACCATTTAGAGATCGTGTTTTCCTTTCTGGCTCTCCAAAATAAAACGGGAAACTTGCGGATCATTTCGTCCCAGATATCTCTTCCAACACCTTCTCCTCTTGCGATTTCGTCTACCGCAAACTTCGAAAGAAAGGTTCCGAAAGGAGTGTTCTTAATCAAAGCACAACCCTTGAATTCGGATTCTAAAAGAACGCCGGCAAATTCCTGATTCCAGAAATCTTCTTTGAGAGATCTCTGAAACGCTTTTTCGATCAGATGATGCATCTTCTCTTTCGAAATCGAATGGGGATCTTCGATAAAGTCGATCCGATTTTTTTTTCGAATAAGAGTCCCGCTTCCTTTGATCGTGAATAATTCCTTGAGTAAGGAAGAGGCGGATGTGATCGCAATTCCGAATTCCTTATCCATTACATTTTTATAAAGTTCTAAACAGGAAGATAAGATGGAGGCGTCCTCCGGATCGGGCAAAATCGAAGAATCGATATCAAGGATCGAGATCTTATTCCCTTCGCAATAAATTCCGCCTCTCGAATAAAGATGAATCAATTTTTTCGTACGTAGAGTGGAGCAGAGTTCGGTTAAGAATGCGAATAAGGCCGGACCCTTTTCTTCCGCGATGAAGACCGGAAGTTTTTTTTCGGAAAGAGCCGAATTCACCGCGCCCGCCAAGTCCCTAGGATGTCTGAATAATTTTCCGGGCAGAATCGAAGAGGAATCCTCCTTGTTATGGTTTCTATAAAATAGATTGGTATAGGAAATTCCGTCCTTGTCTAAAACGACAACCGGATACAGATCCAACTTGTGAAGTAGTTTGAGATTGTAGAGAAGCGCTTCGGCGGATTCCGTAAGTGTTCCGGAATCCGCGTAAATCACCGCGAACTTTTCCGGTTCGATCGAACGAAAAAGTTTTAAAAATTGAAACGAATCCTTGGTGTTCTCTGTGACTTCTAAAAGTTTAAGAAGAATTTCCTGATGATTCATTCCGATTTGATTGGATTATTTGCCCAATGTGTAGGCAACTAATTTTCCTTTCAGCTTGCCGATCGTCAGAGACTGTTCCTTGTCTTTTTTCAATTTGAGAAAGCCTAAAAGAGAAGTGTCTCCGCATACGAGCGCGAGAATGTTTCCCGCAAAATGATCCTTCAACTTTTTTCCCCAGGCGATATAAATTTCCTTGGCTTCTTCCTTGGTTCCCAACCTAACTCCGTAAGGAGGATTGGTAACGATAAAACCTCCGGAAATTTTTTTTTCGTTTTCGGAAGTAGTCGTATCGGATTCGAAAAAGACGATGAGATGATCCACACCCGCGTTCTTCGCGTTCAGTCTTGCAAGGTCCAGGGCCTTTTCATCCCGATCGGACGCAAAAATTTTCACTTCGGAATGACTCCTAACGTTTTCCTTAAGGCCCGGTTCTCCGAAAAGTTTTTTAAACGGAAGTGAAGAATCCAGACTTCTGTAATTGGTATAACCGCCGTATAAAAGTTTGAGGGCCGCCTCTATCACGATCGTACCGGAACCGCAGAACGGATCGTATAACTGTGATTTGGTGTTCCATCCCGAATAACGAACCAACGCCGAAGCCAGAATTTCCCGCATGGGAGCTTCTCCTCCGATTCTTCCGTGTCCTCTTTGTTGGAGAGGTCTCGTATTCAGTCCGAGAGAAAGTTTTGCGTGATCGGAATGGGAACGAAGATAGAATAAAAAATCGGGTTCGTCCCGGGAAACCTTAGGAGGTTCCTTACCCTTGGACCGAAAACGATCGAACATCGCGTCCTTGAGTTTGTATGTCGCATAACGCGAGTCCTTCAAAGAATCCTTGGTGGTCGAGTCGATTCGAAAGGAATGTTCGGAACCTATGATTTTCTCGAACGGAAATTGAAGGGCCTGATCGTAAAGATCTTCGGGACTTTCCACTCTCCAGTATCTTAAGGAAACGCTGATTCCGGAAGCGATTCCCGTGGAAAGAATGAATTCCTTCAAGGATTTGGCCGGGCCTTGGAAAAAAACTCCGCCTCTGTTTTCAGCGACGATTTTCAAACCGGCTTCCAAAATTTCATCTCGTAATAGTCCCGAAAGTCCGTCCGGACAGGACGCGTGGTATTCGAACGAATCCGGTTTTGAAAAATCCCATTCCGTTTTGGGCGTAGAGTTTTGTTTTTGAGTACGGTCGTCGGAATGAAATTTTCCATCGGGTCTTTTTGTTTTCAACCGGAGGGATTTTTTAGGAACGGGTTTCTTAAAATTTGTCACTCGAGTTGTTGTGCGAGGTAGTTTTCAACGCCGATCTGACGAATGATTTCCTGTTGGGATTCGATCCAATCGATATGTTCTTCTTCGGAGAGGAGAATCTTTTCGAACAACTCTCTCGTTCCGTTATCGTTGTTCTTAACCGCAATTGCGATTCCACGATTGAATCTTTCGACAGCCGAGTATTCCAGATCGAGGTCCACTTTTAAAATCTCTTCGATGTTTTTTCCAACGTTGATCTTCATATATTTTTGAAGATCGGGAACTCCGTCCAAATAAAGAATACGATCGATGATTTCATCCGCGTGTTTCATCTCGTCGATGGATTCGTGTTTCATGAAGTCTGCGAGTTTTTTAAAACCCCAGTTCTTGTTCATCTTTGCGTGAATAAAATATTGATTGATTGCCGTGAGTTCAGCGGCGAGCACTTCGCCTAGAATCTCAAGCACTTCCTTATTACCTTTCATTGTATTCCCCTTTTGTTATCCATTCAGTATAAAAATCATTCTTAATTTTGCAAGGATAGTTTGGAAACTCGGATGAAAAGTCGTCTTACTCGCGTTATTTAATTTTTTTTGATTTTCAATCTCACAATTTTCAAAAACATAGACTCCAATGTCTTCATCCGTTTTTATACTCGATTCGGAACTCAGTCGTTTCGGTAAGACCGAACTTGATTATTATTCTCTTTCTTATCAAACTGCGATCCGACTTTTGGAAAGAAATTCTGAGTTTGAACCTCAATTTCTTATTTTTGCGGCGATGGCTCCCGAAAGATACACGGGAGAAATTTTTCTTCCCGCAAGAATCAAGGAAAGTCTCGGCTTAAAAAACTTATTTACCATTCGAACCGAAACGGCTTCCTCATCCGGCGCCAGCGCGCTTCATACGGCGACGTATCTTTTACGATCGGGAGCGTTTCAAAGAGGAATCGTAATCGCCACCGAAGTGATGAGTCGCTTGGAAAGGGAACAGAACAATCTCCTTTTAGGAAGCGTTTTGTCGGAACGCCAAAAAGGTTTTGCGATGTCTATGGCTCAAGGCGGTGGAATGATCGCGACACGTTATCTGCACGAGTACGGATACGATCGCAGGGATCTATACGCGCTTTCCAAAAAGTTGCACGACAACGGACTAAAAAACGAAAAGGCTCATATTAAAAAGAATATTACGGAAGAAGAATATTTTAAATCTCCTCTTTTTACGAGTCCTCTTTGTCTTTACGATATTTCTCCGCTTTCCGACGGTAGTTGTGCGGTTCTATTAAGTTCCGAAAAAACGAAATCCTCCAAACCGCTGAAAGTCGGCGGAATCGGACACGGGATCGGAAATCTTTCTTCTCCTCCGGGGCTTTTAAGTTTTCCTTCCAGTGTGGCCGCGTTTGTGGGAGCTTACAAGGAAGCGGAGTTAAAACCGGAGCAAATTCATATCGCGGAATTGCACGACGCGTTTACTCCTTTTGAATTGATCGGCGCCGAAGACGCGGGACTTTTTCCGAAAGGTCAGGCCCTACGTTATGTGAAAGAGGGAAGAACTCATCCCGAAGGACAACTTCCGATCAACTCTTCGGGCGGTTTGAAAACGAGGGGACATCCGGTCGGGGTTTCGGGGTTGGCTCAAATCGCGGAATTGCAAACCTGGATGTATAAAGAGGAACGTTTTCAAAACGGTTTGGCTCTTTCCATCGGCGGATTGGGAGTGAACAATTTTGCTACGATTCTTTCCAAAGTTTAGAATGGAATTTGACAGTGAATGAAAAAATACTTCTGATTCAGACCGCATTTTTAGGAGATCTGATTTTAACGACGTCCTTTTTTCGGGAAGTCAAAAGGAAATATCCGAACTCGCACCTTACGGTCATCGTCAATAAGGGAACGGAAAGAGTGTTGGAGGCCAATCCTCATATCGATCGCTTGATTCCTTTGGATAAGAAAGAATTCAAAAAATCTCTTTGGAAGTTCTTTTCCTTTTTGTGGAGTCTCAGAAAAGAACGTTATACGCTTTGTCTGCTCCCGCATTTTTCGTATCGATCCACTTTGATCGGATTTGCAAGCGGCGCCAAGACGAGAGTCGGTTTCGAGTCCGCCGGTTTTTCCTTTTTACTCACGAAAAAAATTTCCAGGCCTCTTCGGGGAATACACGAGGTGGAAAAGTTATTTTCCTTGTTATACAGTAAAGAAGAATATTCTAATATTCAAAAGCGCCCCGAGCTTTTCTGGCGGGAGGAATCCGTGTTTCGAGTCCGGGTCTTGATGAAGGAGAACGGCCTCGAGTCCGGGAATTACGTCCTACTCGCGCCTAGTTCCGTCTGGGAAACCAAACGGATGCCCGCTTCCAAGTTTAGGACTTTAGGGGAACGCCTCGCCAAAGAATCCGGAAAAAAAGTGGTTCTTATCGGCTCCAAGACGGATGTCGACCTCTGTGAAGAAGTAGGGGCCGGTTACGGAATTAATCTCGCGGGAAAAACCGACCTACCCGAACTTTCCTTTTTGGTTTCCAACGCGGCTTTGATGGTCAGCAACGATTCCTCTCCGATCCATTTTGCCTCGGCGTTTAACGTTCCAACGTTAGCCGTCTTTGGCGCGACCGTTCCGGATTTCGGTTATACTCCTCTCTCCGATTCTTTTTTTATCTCCGAAATTGAAGGACTCTATTGTCGTCCCTGCGGGATTCACGGAGGAAGGATTTGTCCGGAAGGACATTTTCGTTGTATGAAGGAACAGGATACGGACAAAATGTTCGAGACGTCAGTCCAACTAGAAAAAGGAAACGTAAAATGACCCCCTACAGAGAAAGGATCGAAACGGTTCAAAAAAGATTGAAAGAAGGAGAAGTTTTGATCCTTTTTGCGGCTTCTCATTCCATCCGAAATCGGGACGTGGAATATAAGTTTCGTCAGGATTCCGACTACTACTATCTCACCGGCATCGAAGAATCCGACGGAATTCTAATATTAAAAAACTCTTATAAATCAATTTTTGTGCTTCCGAAGGATAAGGAAAAGGAGATATGGACCGGAATCCGAATCGGAAAGGAAAAGGCGAAGGAACTTTTGAATTTGGACGAATCCTTCGATACGACCGAATGGGAATCCAAGCTGGATGAGATCCTAGTCAATCAATACACGTTGTTTCACTTTTTCGGAAAAAATTCGTCTCGGGATTCCAAGTTGATCGAAGCGATCCATTCTCTCAATCAAAGATCCAGAGAGGGAAAATTCGGTCCGAAAAGAATCGAATCGCCTGAGTTTTTACACTGGATGCGTATGTTTAAATCTCCTTTGGAAATCGAAGCGCTTCGGGAATCCGCAAGAATCACCGCCTTGGGGCATGAAAGACTGATGCGTGAATCCAAACCCGGAATGTACGAGTACGAACTGGAGGCGATTTTGGAATCGGAATACTTAAAACACGGAGCCTGGGGCGGGGGTTACGGACATATCGTCGCGGGCGGAAAAAACGCCACGATCCTTCACTATACGTCTAACAACTGTCAGTTGAACGACGGCGAACTTGTGTTAGTCGACAGCGGAGCGGAGAAAGGATATTATACCGCGGACGTAACTCGAAACTTTCCGGCGGGCAAAAAATTCTCTTCCGAACAAAAGGCGGCGTATGAGATCGTTTTAAAAGCGCAAAAAGAGGCGGTGTCCAACGTAAAGGAAGGTGTGGAGTTCGTCACCATCCATAACCGCGCCGTTAAAACGCTCGTTGAAGGTTTGAAAGATTTGGGATTTTTGGACGGTTCGTTGGATTCCATCTTGGAACAAGGAACATTCAAAAAATATTATATGCACAGAACCAGTCATTATTTGGGAATGGACGTACACGATGTGGGATCGTATTATCGGAACGGAGTTTCTTGGGCGTTGGAAGACGGTCAAGTGATCACGATCGAACCCGGTCTTTATTTCGATCCTACCGATCCGGAGATTCCCGAAAAATTCAGAGGGATCGGAATTCGGATCGAAGACGACGTTTTAGTTCAAGGCCAAACTCCGGTGAATCTGACTTCCATGATTCCGAAAGAAATCGACGAGATCGAATCCAGAAAAAATTGAGTTTCGTTACTCGCGTTCAATACGTTTCGGGAAAGGTTTCTTTTTTATTAAAGTACAAATAAGTTTTCTAAAAAACTCTTGTCGAAACCGGAAGAAACGAGAGTTTTATTGTTTCTTAGGGTCTGAGAAATTGTTTTTTTATTTCACATTATGGATCACAAAAAGGATCGGTTTTCCAAAAGACCGCAGATCTCGTTTTTGGGGATTTGAAAAAAATCTGAATCGGATTCCGAACGTTTTCGTTTCTCTTTCCGTCTTTGCTACAACAATGTTTCGTAATTTTTACAAATCGTTTTTTTGTAATGTCGCAAATCGGATTTCGATTTTTCCGGCGTTTCTGTTTTACTTTTTGATTTTGTCCGCTCTCTCCTCCGAATCGATCCAGAAAATTTCCTCGTTAGACGAAATCGTAAGTTTGGATTCCACCGAGGAACATAGCTGGGAAATCGCTCCGCAAAAAATCGATCCCGTTTCCTTTTCGGACGCTTATTTGAAAGGTCAAAAGAATTTGAATATTCCGTTCGAACCTTACAACGTTCCCGGAGTTTATAAACTTTCGGACGAGTCCGTTCAAACCGCAATTATCGTTAAAAAATTTATCGCGCCCGAGAACTGGAAAAGCGTGGGGCTTGCGGTTCGTTTGGGAACTTTGACGGATAAGGACAGGACTTATCTGAACGGAACTCTGATCGGCGAAACGGGCGATATGAATTCCACTCTGCCGCAGGCATATGATAAAATTCGAATTTATCCGATTCCGAACGGTCTGATCCGCAGAGGCGAGGCGAATATCCTCGTAATCGAGGTGAAAAAATACTTTCAAAAAGAGATCGGAATCGAACAGGACAAAACCGCGATCGGCGACTCCATCCTCATACAAAAGGAACTGCTGAGTACCGAGTATATTAAGATTTTATTATTGATGATTTATACGACGGTGGGAGCGTATTTTCTACTTCTTTATTTGCGCCGTCGAACGGACCGCGAAAATTTATACTACGGCGTTTTTACGATTTTACTCGTCGTGTATCAGTTTTTAAGAAACCAGGTCAAATACGAGCTCGGAATCGAGTTCATCTACATGAAAAAATTGGAATATATCATTCTTGCAGTTCTGGTTCCGATTTTCGCAAATTTTATCCGTATCTATTTCAAATATCCGAGAAAACCCGTTCTGAACGTTTTGGACGGTTTATACGTCTGTTTTACGCTTTTTTATATCGTTTCAAACGAAGTAACGTATTATAATTTTATAAATAAGAATCTGGTTCAATACGGTTGGATTCCCTATCTCGGGATCGTGTTGGATTATTTGATCCGTCGTGTGATCGCAAAGGATAGGGACGCTCTTTTGATCCTAATCGGGGTTTTGATCACCGTATCGGCTGCGCTTTTGGACACTCTCGGCGCGAGAAACGTGATCGTTTTTCCGAGAATCGTGGGTTATTCGTTTCTCTTTTTTGTTTTGAGCATCGCGACGATTCTTGCCAATAAGTTCGTTCGATTGAACGAGGAGGTGGAGGAACTCAACGAAGATCTGGAAAAAAAAGTCGAACAGAGAACCGAGGAATTAAAACTTTCTTTGGAACAGGTCAATCGATTGAAAATTCAACAGGACGCGGATTACTTTTTAACTTCACTTTTGATCAATCCTCTTTCCTCGAATAAAAATACGAGCGATGTGATCAAAACCGAATTTTATACGAAACAAAAAAAGTCCTTCGAGTTTAAGAACAAAACATACGAAATCGGAGGAGATATTCTGATTTCGGGTAACGTGGAACTTTTCGAAAAAAAATACGTCGTTTTTGTGAACGGGGACGCCATGGGAAAATCGATCCAGGGCGCGGGCGGCGCGCTTGTGTTGGGGACCGTGTTCAATACGATTCTTACCCGATCCGCAATCCCATCCCAACAAAATAAACGGCCCGAAAGGTGGTTGGAAGAGGCATTTTTAGAACTTCAGAAAATTTTCGAATCCTTCGACGGTTCCATGTATATCTCCATCGTTTTGGGTTTGGTGGAGGAGTCCACCGGACTTCTCTATTATATCAACGCCGAACATCCTTGGACGGTTCTGTATCGAGACGGGGTCGCTTCCTATATCGAGGATGAATTGACTCTCAGAAAGATCGGGATTCCGGAAAACGAAGAACATCTGGTTATCAAAAATTTTCAGATGTTTCCGGGAGACACGATCGTGATCGGTTCGGACGGAAGGGATGACCTTTTGATCGGAAACGAAGAGAATCGAATCATCAACGAGGATCAGAATCAATTCTTAAAAAGAGTGGAGGAGGGATGCGCGGATCTTCGGGAAGTATATGATCGAATTCTAAAGTTCGGAGCGCTCCTGGACGATTTTTCGCTTTTAAAAATCACGTATCATCCCAAGAGGAGCGAAACGGATATACGTTATTTATGACTTTCGTCATCCGTGGTAGAAACGAAATATCAGTTTTCTTGCAAATAGATCCGGATTGATTCCTTGAGCACGCAAAGGCCGATCGAAAGAGAATCCTCGTCTATATCGAATTTGGAACTGTGATGCGGATGAACGAATCCTTTTTCTTCGTTCATAGAACCCACAAAAAAATAACAACCGGGAACCTTCATGAGAAACGCTGAGAAATCCTCTCCGCCCATGGACTTTGTGTTTTCTTCCGTAACGCTGCCCGGACCGAGAATGTTAAGCGAAGCCTTACGCACGATGTTTGCCATAAAGGGATCGTTGATCGTGGGTTGATTGGTTCTTTCGTAACCGATGGAAACTTTCGCTCCGAAGGCGGAAGCGATTCCGTTTACGACCCTTTCCAGTTTTCCGGGAACTTCTTCGAACATCTTTTTGGAATAGGTTCTTACCGTTCCTTTTAGCTCCGCAGTTTCTGGAATCACGTTAAACGCGTTTCCCGAGTGAAAACTTCCCACGGTTACGACACAGGAATCAAGCGGGTCCGTATTTCTGGAAACGACGGTTTGTAACGCGTTTACGATCTGCGCTCCCACAACGATCGGGTCGACGGTATGTTGAGGCATGGCTCCGTGACCGCTGATTCCGGTGATCGAAATCGTAAATTCGTCGACGGCGGCCATCATAGGTCCGTCCACAACTCCGATTTTTCCCACAGGAATATGATTCCAAACGTGAAGCGCGAGTGCCGCATCTACATTATACTTTTCTAATATACCTTCTTCGATCATTTTGTCCGCGCCCTGACCGCCTTCCTCCGCGGGTTGAAACACGAGCAAAACCTTTCCCTTGGGGAGAATGGATCTGATGTCCTCTTTGATTTCGGTCGCGAGCCCCATGAGAATGGAAGTATGAGCGTCGTGACCGCAAGCGTGCATAACGCCGTCGTGAACGGATTTGTATTCCTTATGGGATTCTTCGAAGATGGGGAGGGCGTCCATGTCGGCGCGAACGAGAAGCGTTTTTCCGGGTTTACCGGAATCGATCAAGGACACAACCCCGGTTTTTGCGATTTTTTCCTGAAAGACGAGACCTAAGGATTTTAAGTGATCGATCACGAAGTCCGCCGTCCGATTTTCCTCGTACTTAAGTTCTGGATGTTTGTGGATTTGTCTTCTGTAACGGACGAGCTCGTCGGTTCTGTTTGGGTTCACTGTGAGTTTCATACTTCTTGGACCATTCTAACCCTTCCACCGTTTTGGGAAAGAATTTTAGATTTCGCTTAAAAACTCTTAAGGCCGAAAAAAAATAAATTCATTTCGATAAAAACGAAGGTCGGTCTTACGATGAGAATTTTAAATCACTCTCGAATAATCCGAAAGTTCCCGTTTCCAGACCTGCGTTCCGCAGTAATGATCTCCTTCCGGACAGTAGGGTTTGACTTCTCCTTGAAGACGGATCCAACAAGGCGCCTTGATCCACTTTGCAATCTGCGGATGAACCTTCATCACGTCCGTGAGTTCCTCCACGGAGGCTTGGAAGATTTCTTCCTGAGCGTTGTAGCAGGTTCTGGATCTCCATTTGTGATGAAGGTTGAGAAGATCCCCGCTTTCGTAAAAACGAATCGGAAAACTGTTCGGTAAAAGATAGGTTCCGTGTTCCGGAGAACCTCCGGCTTCCAAGAATCGATTTAATTTTTCGAAAATCTGTTTGTGAGTCGCGTCGTATTTTTCCTTGAGTTCCGGATACTTTTGGACCACGAGAGGAGTAATGTAATCGGGAACACCCGCATACTGGGACATGAGAACCGGCCTTCCGCCCGGAACCATCCTATGTCTTTGGTCCTGACTGTCCGCTGTGTGAGAAATTCTTTTTTGGAAAGAATACTGAACATTAAAAAGAGCTCTCGTGATCGGGCTCATGGAACTTTCGTTCAGAGTGGAGGTAAGATGTCCGTTTTTTGCGGGATTCAAAACCAGATCGATCGCGTCCTGATCGTTTAGAAAAGATTTAGGAATTCCTAATATGGAGCGGACGGACTGCGCCAAAATCTCGGGACCGTTGGAGGAATGAGAAACGAGTTTGGAATATCTTCCTCCCAGTTCGTGATCGAATTCCTTTACGAAGTTCGCCGAGACTTCCGGATGAAATTCCCGTTTGCCGGAACCGAATACGGAATCGAAGTAACGATACTCGGTCGTTTCTTCGAGAGGAATCGGATCGTCCATCTCGCCCGCATACAAAGGATCGATCGTTCGAACTTGGTCGACCATTTCCGTGACCACGGCTCTTTGTTCTTCCGGAACGTCGTAGGAATTCATCATCCTGAAGTAACGATGTAGGGTGAGCCCGTTGATGGAATGATAGAGATACGTATAGGTTCCAAGCGGTAGCAGATAACGCGCCACTTCCAGACATTTTTTTTTGATCGGAATCTGCCATTTGTCCGGATAATTGGCGCGAGCCTTATAGATCCGAAAGTATTCTTCCTGAATGAAAGGATGTAAAATTTCCGTATAGGAAAAATAAGCCCGACTCGCAAAGTCCACTGCGTCCAGATAGAGTTCTAGAAGTTTTCCGTTTAACTCGGGTGGAACGTAGTAGTTCTCCTTTTTGACTTCCACATATCTTTGAGAAACTTGTTCCGAGTTATAAAAAGGATGAGAATGTAAGAATGACCACACGAATTGTCGGGAGACCTTGTCGAGCGTGAAGATAAACTGGGGATGTTGACGAGTGGTAAGATGCCCCGCTTTTTTTGTGGACTTCGCGACTCGATCCCGTATCTCGATCGATTTTTCCGACGCGGTCATGTCGGAAGGGAGAAGGATTCCTTTGGACGAATAACAGGTTCTTGCCGTGGCAATGGATAGGTTGAACGGATCCTTGCTGTGATCCAGAAGGGAAACGATTGGTTTTTGGGCTGACATGAAAGTCTCCGAGCGGGGCAGACTATGTCCCCTGTTTCACTATCCTGAGAGGGGAAATTCAACCGAAAACTCTTTTTTGGAGGATCGTCTTGTTGTAGTTCCCACCTACTAGGGGTCAGTGAATAGGAATCAGGGAGAGGTGCGCCAAGAGAAGGCGGGGGAAGAGTCCCCCTGAGCGGAGCCAAGGTCTCCGCTCACCCCCTCGCCGGGCTATTCTTTCGTGTTCTAAGCCCGGAGCCCTGAATTGCGCCCCATAGGAAGCAATTCAGCCAACGAGCAGCAGAGCGTCGCGAGTGGCTCACGACGTAGTAGTGAAATTAATTGCGACCTATCGAACGACCCGTAGGGAGTGAGATTGAGTTAAACCTCGAACGACCCGTAGGGAGTGAGATTGAGTTAAACCTCGAACGACCCGTGGAAACTCAGGTGAATGCCTTCCTATGGGGCGGCATTCAGGGAGTGAGATTGAGTTCAGAGAGCGTTTCAGCGCAACGAGTAGCGGAGCATTATCGAACGACCCGTGGAAACTCAATATAGAAATTTTGTCCGAACGTTCGATCCTTTTTTAAGGAAAATAATGAAATTTGCATATTAGAGTTGTTGAAAAATGAAATTCCCCATCTGTTTTTGTTACATTGAAATGGACGATTAAAGTAGTTTTATAAAACTCTACTATGGAATTTTTCAATAACTCAATTATAGAATGATTGAAAAGAACTTTTTGTGCCTATCCAAATATCGAAACGAAAATTTTTATAGGTTTCCACTATCGAAGAATGATACGATACATTTCATTCGCTAAACTTTGAAACGCCTCTTACTGATCTCTATAAAATTGAGTACCGTTAATTTTTATCGTAAAACACTGTTTCAACGCAAAATATTGGGCACCTTATTATAAAGGGATAAGTAGTATAAAATTTTATGATTGCTAAGGCTCTGTAGAAAAGGATCTTATCTAAAATCAAGGAGAATCTCTCAATGAAAAAAATTCTATTTTTAACCTTCGTTGTTGGTTTAATTGCCAATTGCTACAGTATCGACAAAACCAAAGTCGGCGGCAAAGACGTGATTACGGCAACTCAGATAAACCCGGTAATTTTTACCGCTTGGGGAGCGCCTGTAACGGCTTGTTTGAACGATTTGAACAAAGAGGGTGCAACTCAGGTTGTTGACGCTAGAGGAGCTGCGACCGGCGGTATGTTTTCCACTTCAAGAATTTCCGGAACTGAAGCTTGTCAGGCAACTGGCGTTAAATAGTTTTTTTAGCCGCTCGTTCTTCGGGCGGCTGATTCCCTCCTTTAAAGGCATCCTTGGTCAGATCGTTTTCTCGCATTTTAATCGTTTATCTATTCACTATTCCTCTTTTTTCAGAAAACCAAACTCCGAGGGAACTTTTTATAGAGGATAAAATCGAAAGTATTCAAAAGGAAGGGATTCATAAAGAAAGAAGCTGGTTAACCTTATTACACTATGAGAAAATCTCTGAAAACAAATATCGAAGTTATGCAGACAGCGATTCCTTTTTTTTCTCTCCGTCCGGTAAAACGAATCCGTCTTTGGAATTGGAAACGAGCCTTAGGGTTCTCTCTAAAGATGAAGCTTTAACCGATCTATCAGTGGAATGTTTATTTCCGGCTCGTTTTCATTGGATACGGGAACGATTTTCCATAGATCCAAATTTATTTCCAATACCCTCTTGCCCTAAATTCGAAGAGTTCCATAATCAGATGAAAGCACATTCGCTTTCCGTCGTTTTTGCCGCCTTTCATCCGGAACACCCGGCTTCCTTATTCGGACATACTATGCTAAAGTTTAATTCCAGCACCAAGGAAGCGGAGGAATTGGAAGATGTAGTTGTCACTTACGCGGCGATAATTCCGAGAATTGTAGATCCTTTTTCCTATGTTTTCAACGGTTTAAGCGGAAATTTTCCCGGATCTTTTGAGATTCAAAAATATAAATATAAGATATACGAATATAACGAATACGAAAATCGAAGTCTTTGGGAATATAAGTTGAATATCGATGAAAAAGGTATTGAAAGAATCATCCGTCATTTATGGGAAATGCAGAAAAATCATTTTGATTATTATTTTTTTGATGAAAATTGCTCTTTTAGAATTCTCACTCTGCTTGATGTAGGCAACCCGGAACTTCGATTATCCGATCGAAAAAATTTTTTAGTACAACCTGCCGATACGATCAAATTGATGGCGGCTCAAAAGAACTTATTATTGGAAGTAAAGTTCAGACCTTCCATTGTAGAGAGATATAGACAAAAATACGGCTTTCTTGATGAGTCGGAGAGGGAACTTTTAAGAAAAGTTATTAAAGACGATGCGGATGTGAGTCAGGAGTTATCCGAAAGCCGCAGAGCGATTCTTTATGATGCTGCCATTGATTATCTTCTGATTAGAAAATCTATGGAAAAAGGAACTCTCGACGAAAAGGATAAGGAAAGGTATTATAAATATAATTCACTGAGAGGGGATGCGGGAAATTTATTAAAACTGAATGATTATCATTTTCCCCCGACGGCATCGAATCCGCTTCTTGGACACGATCCCTCTCAAATCATGGTATCTGCGGGAAATTCTTCCAATGGTGCATTCGGAGAATTCACTTTTAGACCGGTTCTAAGAGACTTTACGGATTCATATCCCGGTTATTCTCCATACAATCAATTATTCTTTTTGAATACGAATATACGCGTTTATGAGAATATGAAATCGCCGAAACTTCAAGAGATACATTTTATTCAGATGACTTCTCTGAATCCGATCGGTCAATTTTTGAATAAGGCATCTTGGCGTTTCGATATAGGCGTTAAATCTCTTTTGACGGAAAAAATTTTTAAGGAAGATCCTGGTATTTTATTCGGTTTTTCCAGCTTTGGATTTGGAGTCGCTTCGGAACCGTTTTATTATTTCTCGCGTTATAGTCTGATTTTTTATGCATTTTTGGATTTGAGGGGAGACGTATCCGATTCTTTTCAGAGAGGGTATCGATTGGGATCGGTCGCAACCGCCGGAACGTTATGCAGGATTACCGAACGATTTTCGTTTCATTTGATAGGTGACTATCGTTCTTATTCATTCGGAGATAAGCAGTATTTTCCCGAGTTTTCCATACAAGGAAATTATTTGCTAACGGAACGTATCGCTTTAGAATTTCAATATAAAAAAAACTATTTTACTTCCTTGGAAGAAACCAAGTTCGGTGCCAAACTTTATTTCTAACTTCCTTCCTAATTCTCCGCGTTCGGGATAACTCATGAAAAGAATTCCGTAATTTACGAACAAAGAATTATATTTTTTGAATATAGCTTTTTGTTTCCCGTTCGTTTACTTCTTCTTTCCCTTCTTCGATTTCAAGGATTTTTTCTTAGGTTCTACGTTCTCTTTCGAAGTATCTTCTTCCGTGAACACTTCCCGGACTTCCGAATGAGAATGAGTTTGCAACCACTCACTGTTATCGTGAGCGAAACTATGACCCTGATTACCGAAGGTGCGTTTTTCCAGGAGTCTGCGTTTTGCGGACTTTCTCCTTTCCTGACTTTCGTACAGGTTCAAAAGATATTCCATCACGATCGGAAGAAGGACACGGGAGAAAACCGTGGCGACGATGACTCCGAAGATCACGACCGTCGCAAGAGGTCTTTGTACTTCCGCGCCCGCCATCGTGGAGATCGCCATCGGAATAAAACCGACTGCGGCTATGACTTCCGTGGTCATAACCGGACGAAGAGAATGAATTCCCGCGAGATAAACCGCATCCGCGATCGATGCTCCCTTTTCCAACTCTTCCCGAAGGGTGGAGGCGTAAACGACCCCGTTTAAAACGGCGATCCCACTTACGGCGATAAACCCGACTCCCGCAGGAATACTGAAAGGAAGACCTCGGATTACAAGACCGATGATTCCCCCCGAAACCGCGAGAGGAACCACGATAAAGACGCCTAACGCGTAGTAGATGCTCCCGAAGGCGGCGATGAGCATAAAAAATATGATCGCAAGAGCGATCGGAACGACCAAGGCCAGTCTTTCTTTCGCTCGGGTGAAGTTTTCGAACTGACCTCCCCAATCCGTTCTGTAACCGGGAGGAAGGTTTTTTTCTATCTCCTCCGTAACTTTTTGAGCCTCGTTGACAAAACCCACGAGGTCCCTTCCTCGAATGTTGGTTTCTACCATGATTCTTCTTTTGAGAGATTCTCTGTAAATCGCCGCCGGACCTTCCACGAGTTTGATCTCCGCAACCTGAGCGAGAGGAACCGTGGACCCGGAAGAAGTAAAGACGGGAATGTTTTCGACTTGTTCCAAATCGGTCGCGTCGATTTTCAAACGAACCACAAGATCGAATCTTTTAAAACCTTCGAATACTTTTCCGGTTTGCCTGCCCAATCGGAGCGCTTCCACGGTCGCAAGAATTTCTTCGGCTTGGACTCCGTAACGCGCCATGTTTTCCCGATCGACCTTGATCTCCACGATAGGAAGTCCCAAGACTCTTTGCACTCGTAGGTCCGCGACTCCCGGAACGTTTTTGAGTTTGTTTGCGAATTGACCTGCGATGTCCTTGAGTTTAACGAGATCGTCTCCGTAGATTTTGATCACCACGTCCGCCTTCGATCCGGAGAGAAGCGCGTTGACTCTGTTTTCGATCGGCTGAGACAAACTGATCGTACTGGAAGGAATGAACTTTAAGATCTCGTCCTTCATCTTACTCATCAGTTCTTCCCTGTCGTCCGCGCTCGTCCATTCTTTGTGGGGTTTGAGTTTTACCATGGCCTCGCCTTCGTCGGTGCCGATCGGCTCCGCTGCGGATTCTCCTCTACCCATTTTGGAAACCACGCTGATTACTTCCGGAAATTTTTTTAAGACGGCTTCCATATCGGAGTTCGTGTCCCTGGAATAATTGAGAGAGGTGGAAGGAAGACGTTTGATATCGATCGCGATTTCTCCCTCGTCGATTCGAGGTAAAAATTCGGAACCCAACGTAGAAGCCAAGAGCAACGCAAATACAACGACGCCGATCCCCGCGTAACAAAATTCTTTTTTGCGGGACATTCCAAAATCGAGGAGAAGTTTGTATTTTTCCGTGATGACGTCCCAATACTTACTGTGAAAAAAAACCGGATTCTTAAAGATGATACTCGCCGCCGCGGGAAAGGTCGTCAGAGAAAAAAGAAGAGATGCGCCGAGGGCAAGCGCGACGGTGATCGCCATCGGTTTGAACATTCTTCCTTCCACACCTTCCAAACTCATCAGGGGAAGATAAACGAGCAGAATGATCGCGACCGAGAACGTGGCCGCACGACCCACGCGCACGCAGGCGTCCGTGATGATTTCCTCCGCGGCAAGTTCCCTATCTCCCAGTTTTGTCTGCATCTCGTAAAAGGAACGTTTTAAGATAAAACCGTGTAGGATCGATTCGAGCATCACGATCGTTCCATCCACAAGAAGACCGAAGTCGAGAGCTCCGAGGGACATCAGGTTTCCCACGATTCCGAACGCGTTCATAAAAATCGTGGCTACGAGCATCGGAATCGGAATCGCCAAAGAGACGAGTAACGCGCCTTTCACGGTTCCTAGGGCGAGGATCAAAACGATTACGACGAGCGCTGCGGCTTCGGCGAGATTCGTAAAGATGGTGCCTAACGTTCTTCCGATAAACTCGGAACGGTCGTAAAAGGTTTCGATTCTCATACCGGGGGGAAGTTTTTCCCTGATTTCTTCGATTCTTACTTTGACCTTCTTTACGACTTGAAGAGAGTTCTGACCCATGAGCATCATGGTTGTGGCGCCGACCGCTTCTCCCTGGGCGTCTTTGGTCACGAGACCGAAACGAAGAGCCGGGCCGATTTCCACTTCCGCGATTTGACCCAGCAAAAGGGGAATTCCGTCCCCGGCGGTCGTAACCGCGGTGTTTTTTATATCTTCGATGGATTTGTACTGACTTTCGCCTCGGATCACGATTTGTTCCGAGTTCTTGGAGATATAACCGCCTCCCGTGTTTTGGTTTGCGGATTCGAGCTTATCGTAAATTTGCGAGAGAGTGAGGTTGTGAACCGCGAGTCTTCTCGGATCGATCTTCACTTGGTATTGACGGACCTGACCTCCGATGATGTTCACGTCGATGATTCCTTCCACGGACTTAACTTCGCGCGCGAGTTCCCAGTCCATATACGTTCTCAATTCTTCCGGAGAATGTCGATCCGATGTGAGAACGAATTCGTAAATATCACCGAGACCGGTCGCGATCGGAGAGAGTTCGGGTCTACCGTAACCCGGAGGAATGATGGCTTCCGCTTGTTTGATCCTTTCGTTGACGAGTTGTCTGGCGAAGTAGATGTCCGTGCCGTCTTTGAAGATCACCGTGACCGAACTCACACCGGTTCGGGAGATGGAACGGATTTCGGTTACGTTCGGAAGGCCGGTAAATTCCATCTCGATCGGATACGTAATGAACTGTTCCACTTCGAGGGGAGAAAGTCCGGGAGAAGACGTGACCGCCGAAACCTGAACGTTTGTCACGTCCGGGATCGCGTCGATGGAAAGGTAGAATGCGTTGTAAATTCCCACGAGTGTAATCATGAAGGTCAGCACCAAAACCAGGGCTCTGTTTTTAATCGAAGCTCGGATCAGTTTATCAATCATGATTGCGGCGGGTCTCTAAAAAAGACGATATGGACAAGAAAGCCGTTCGAGGTTGAAGTTGAAAGGTTTTTTTAAAGAAGAAACGAAGCGAAAGTTTTGTTTTTAAATAGAGTTGTTGAAAAATTAATTCTCCATTTGTTTCTGTTTCATTGAAATGGACGATTGAAGCAGTTTTGTTAATCTCGGCTATTGAATTTTTCAACGACTCTAATGTCAGCGGATGTCTCTTTTTGTTTTCGCAAAGAGCTAAGTTTAAAATCCATAATCAGAAAAAGGAATAAGGTTCCGTATTCGAAACACAACCATCCGAAAGAATCTTGATAAGGAAACGCGGAATACGCTGAGTAAGAGACAAGGATCGAAAAGGACCAGACGATCGGATAGAGGTTTCCCGAAAAAATCGAACAGACGATCAAAGGAAGGATATACCAAGGATGGACCGTTGTGGAAAAAACAAAAAAGATCAGATAGATCGTTTCTACGGTTGAAAAGATATTTTGGATAGTTTCCTCTTTTCGTTTCCAAAACGAGTAGGCGGAAATGGAGACTAACGCGATCGTCGCGCAGATCTTTCCCGCCGCGTAAAAGTTCTCTCCGATGGCCCGAAGAAACTCGCGTAAAACGTAATATACACTTCCGTTAAATTCAAAAAGTTGAAAGAACACTCCCAAACCGGACGCACTTTGTTTTAAGATCAAATCCGGAAAAAGTAAAATTACGATTCCGCAAACGATCAAAACTCCGAAAACGGACGCGGATAAAATCAAAAACCGTTTTCTTTTCCAAAAGACGAACAGGAAAAACGGAACGAGAACGACCGGAGTGATTTTAGTCAGGATCCCCCCCAAGAAAAATAGCGCAAATCCGAGAAAGTCCTTGGACGTTTCCGACCTGAGCCAACGAAAGAAAAACCAAATCGTACCGACTAAAAAAAATACGAGGACGGATTCCGGATGTGCGTTACCCGCAATCTCTACGAAAACGAGAGGGTTCAACCAGTAGATCAGACTCGATTCCAAAGGAATTTTTTTTACCTTAAAAACGGAAACTAAAATTCCAAGAACGCCCAATTCGGAACAAAAAAGAAAACATTTCCAAACAAAAACGCCGGCGTTTACGCTCCCGAAAAAGAGCATACTTTTTGCGGAGAACCAAAACAAAATCTGCAGGATCGGAGGATACACGGAATAGAAACGGAGGGAGTTCATTTTGATCGATAATTCCGCATATAATCCCAACGTATCCGGAGCGGCATTCGAGAGGGAAAAATCTTTCGGTAAAAAGGAAAACGGAGATTTGCCTTCGGTCAAAAGAAGCCCGTCCCATAAAAAACGATATACGTCTTCGGAAAGGATCGGTTCCGCAAACAAGAGGAAAATTCTGAAGGTAATGCCTACCGCAACCCAAAATCGAAACGGAATATTCAAAAATAGGAATGTATTTTTATTTCGCAAAAAACGAAATCTCGCGGGAAACGAGCCGGTTCCGATTAAAATCAAACCGTAAGATAGGAAAGCGGGAACGATCGAGAGGAAAAGAAGGGCCGAGTTTTTTCTTTCTCCGAAGTGTTGAAACAAAAGAACCGGGACAAAAAACAAAATAAGAAAAAAACGAATGAGTAAATTACGCGTAAGATTTGCGTTCATTTAGAGAGGGAAAGTTTTCCGATCGTATAAAGAATTTTCCAACCCGCCAGGATGGAACCGCGGACGGTTCCGCTGATTTTGGAAACGCCGATTCTTTTTTTATAACTCACCGGAACTTCGATACAACGTAAACCTTGTCGGGCGGCCTTGATCTGCATTTCCGCGGTCCAACCGAAATTACGATCCTGCATATTCAATTTTTTTAAAGAAGCCGAACGAATCACGCGGAAAGGGCCGAGATCGGTGAAGGAAACGCCGTATAAAATGCGAATGAGAGTCGTGGAAAGCCGATTGCCGAACCTTTGGACGGGAGTTAGAGATCCCATTTCCGCATTGCCGAGGGTTCTGGAGCCGATCACCAAATCTACATTCCGTTTATTGAATGTTTCGACCAACAAAGGCAGTTCGGAAGGGGAATCGGAATAGTCCGCGTCCATAAATGCGACCAAATCCGGAGGATTAGAAGAATTGAAAATTCTTTCCAATCCTTTGAGGCAAGCGGCTCCGTATCCTCTTTTGGTTTCGGATAAAACGATCGCCCCGAAATCCTCGGCGATTCGGGCCGTTTCGTCCGTGCTCCCGTTGTCAACTACGATGACTTCCGGAATATTCAAACCCGCGATCGAATATAATTCCTTCAAAACGAAAGGAATCGATTGTTCCTCGTTGAGGGCGGGGATGATTACGCTGACGGAAGGAGAATTCATGAAAGTTTCAAAAAATATTTTTCGTTCTTCATTGGAGATTAACTTTTATATATCCTTCTTGATTCGCCATTTCATTTTTTATGAAAGGAAATCGGCTTATTGAACTTCTTGATTTGCCCCCCGATTCCTACATTTTGAACCAAACAAAAAGAACAAAAGCGTTTGTGAAAATCGAAACCCAGACAAATATAGCAGAAATTTTAACGTTATAATAGAATATTTAAGTTATTGCAGAAATATCAGACAGTTTTTTGGTTGAAATTAGGTCTAAGAATTGGATTCGTCGTTATCCAAGAGGATGGAGAGTTTAGGTTATGATTCAAATCGGCAAATTTCCGGATACGGTCAATGAATATGCAGCAAGATCGGTGGCCGGGCTCGTTTTTATTCTCGCGATTGTAACTCTTTTGACCCAGTCGATTTGGCTGAATTTCGCCCTGTTCTACGGATTTACGGCTCGCGTATTATACGGCCCTAAGTTTTCACCTTTTGCCAGACTCGCGATTTACGGAATCGTTCCTTTGTTCAAGCTGGGAAATAAAACCGTGGCCGGACCGCCGAAACGATTCGCACAAACGATCGGTTTTTTGTTTAGTCTCGTTTCTTTGATCCTTCTTACACAAGGAAAGATTTTGGCGTTTCAGATAACGCTCGGAATACTCGTATTTTTTGCGGCCTTGGAATCCTTCGTAGGATTTTGCGCGGGTTGTTTCGTATTCGGTTACTTGATGCAATGGGGAATCGTTCCGCAGGAAGTTTGCGATCGATGCAACAATCTCACGTTTACTTCAAAAAAGTAGAATATTCGTTGACTGTAAATTAAATAATTCTAAAATTAACGGTTAAATTAATGTGAATTCGGCGGTTGAAAGTTTGGGCGAATCCCTCGCCTTTTCGTAAAAAAGGCGAGGGCGCGCGCTTTCAGCTATAGTCAATAAATTGCATGAAAGAAACATTATACAATATATCGTCTTTAGTTTCAATTTATTATAGAACGCGATTCATAAAGAGCGTTCTGCTGAGTTTCCCTCCGCATCAATCGCTTTCGCATTTGTTATACGGAACTCACATTCAATTATAAATTTTTTAAATTCAAAAAAAGGAATATTTATGTCTAAAGAGTCGTATTATACGCCCGAGGATCTCAAAAAGTTCGGAAGTATCGGAGAGTTTCAGCCGAATCTCGCTAGAAAGTTTTTCGAATATTACGGAGACGTATTTGCGGACGGGGCGCTGACGGCCCGCGAAAAATCCCTGATCGCATTAGCGGTTTCTCATGCGATTCAATGTCCCTATTGTATCGACGCGTATACGACCGACACTCTGGAAAAGGGAGTGAGCGAAGCGGGGCTTATGGAAGCCGTTCACGTAGCCGCCGCGATCCGAGGCGGAGCGTCTCTCGTTCATTCCGTTCAGATGATGAATCGGGTTAAAAAATTAGGAATGTAATTGGAAGCCCCGGAAGAACATCCGTGAAGTCCTTACTTTATAGAGGAAGCGAACTCGTTTCTCCCGAGAGACAGTTTCACATTTTAAGGGAAGTTCTCATTTCTAAGAATCTTCCTTCCTTTGCCGAAAAACTTCAAAGTTCCGGAGTGGGGATATTAAAACCGGTTTCGACCGAAATTTTTCAGATCAACCTCGGGAAGCTTTGTAACCAAACCTGTAAACACTGTCACGTGGACGCGGGTCCCGATCGAACGGAAATCATGAGCCGGGAGACGATGTTTCATTGTTTGAAAATCCTTGCGGAGAGCCCGATTTCGACCGTGGATCTGACCGGGGGCGCGCCGGAAATGAATCCAGAGTTTCGATGGTTTGTCGGGGAACTTAGGAAACTGAACAAGAAAGTGACGGTTCGCTGCAATCTTACCATTTTACTCGCGGGAGAAAAATACGCGGACCTCGCTGAGTTTTTCGCGGAACAAAAGGTGGAAATCGTCGCCAGCCTTCCGTATTTCGAAAAAAGAAGGACGGACGCTCAGAGGGGAAACGGCGTTTTTGATCGTTCCATAAAAGCATTAAAAAAATTGAATTCTGTTGGTTACGGAATTCCGGATTCCGGTCTGGTTTTAAATCTCGTATACAATCCGGCCGGAGCTTTTTTGCCCGGCGCTCAGACATCTTTGGAATCGGAATTTAAGAAATCATTGTATGATAGTTTTGGAATACGCTTCAATTCATTATTCACGATTACGAATATGCCGATTTCTAGATATTTGGAATATCTGCAAGAGAGCGGAAATTTGGAAGATTACGCGGAAAAACTCGCGACTTCCTACAATCCCGCCGCGACGCGGGGACTGATGTGTAAAAATACCCTGAGTGTGGGATACGAGGGTTCTTTATACGATTGCGACTTCAATCAGATGTTGGAAATGAAGGTGGAGGGAAAGGTCCAAAACGTTAGGGACTATAACTCGGCCCTTTTAATACAAAGAAGCATTCGAGTGGACGAACACTGTTACGGTTGTACCGCGGGATCGGGCTCGAGTTGCGGAGGAAGCACCGTTTGAAGTAGGGGAGAATATTCGGCTTCGATTTCGTCCTCCGAGTTGCGAAAAATTCGGACGATTTTTTCCAAGTTTAAAAATTTCTCTTGTTTGGTAACGACAGGAGTTTGCAGATTTTGATTGAAATGAAGAATCGGTTTTCCGTCGTTGAGTCTTGTTTGTACGAAAAGATCATGGTCGTTTTTCCGCTTTTCCACGATTCCATTGAACATTTCCCCTAAGGAAGAAAGATTTTCGAATTGAGGCAGACTCGAGTCCAAATCGAAACCGATCGAATTTCTGGCGTTTCCGATCGCGGCCAAGGTCGTGGTTCCGGTTCCGAGGAACGGATCTAAAACGACGTCTCCTTTTAAGGAATACATCAATACGATTCTGTTTGCAAGTTCGAGCGGATACGCCGCGCTTCTTTCTCTTCCGGCGGAAGGGTTTAAACCCTGCTTTTTTCCCTTAAAGTCCCAGACGTCGGTAAACCAAAAATTGCGCTCCTCCCAAAAGAACGCGCTTTCGGCACGTGCGAGTTGTTCCTCTTTTGTCGCAAATTTTCTTTTATTATTTTTTCTGAATATTAAAATATGTTCATGTTCCAAGGTTACATACGCGCCGGCCGGGAGCGTTCCGGAACCCATGAATTTGTTGGGCGCGTTCGTTTGTTTTCTCCAGAGAATTCCGGGAAGACTTTGGAAACCGATCGAGTTGCAACCTTGCAAGATTCTCGCGTGATTGGTGTAGATCCGAAAACCGAAAGAAGTGTTTCTCGTCGCGTCTCCGATATTGATCACTAGAAAACCTCCGTCTTTCAGAACGCGGAAAGATTCTTTCCAAACCTTGTCGAGTTCGGCGTGCATTCGTTCGTAGGAAAGGTTCGGATCGGTCGGAAAACTTTCTCGAATTTCTTTTGAAAAACCGAAAAAGAGTTCATCCCACATTTCGATCATAGGATAGGGAGGGGAGGTGAGAACGAGATCCACGGATTCCGGTTCTAACGGAAACGTTTCTCTTGAATCTCGAAATAGAATCTTGTGAATCGTTCGTTTCATACTCTAAAAATAAAATTTCGCATTCGTTTTCTTTTGTCCATTCAAAACGATTTCTAAAATCGGAGCGCCGATACGAAGGCCGTTTTCCACGAGAACGTTATCCGAAATTCCTTCTCACCTTGCGGGCCTAAAGTTGCGCATAACGTTACGATTGTCGTGTCAGGATTCGATCAGAAAGCCGTCCACGGAACGGATCAAAAGAAGTCCGCCGCCTTGCGGAAGTTCGTTCACTCTGAATTCGGGATGATTTTCCCAGATGTCCAGGTCGCAAAGAATCAGATCGAACTGTTTCCAATCCGATGCGCCGCTTTCCTGAGTTAGGATTTTTACCTTTTCTTTTTTGAGATTCTGTTTGATCCGGGAAGAAATCCGATTTACGGAACCGTTCAAATCCACGATGGAAAGTTTGGAATTGTAGTTGCCCGCAAGTCTTTTTGCGATCTGAAGAAGTTCGAGATCCTTTTCCTTACCGAAGAGGATGTGGATGTTTTTCACGTCTTCCAATTGGGAAGAAAATAGAATTCCCGTATTACAGTCCGTTTCGTTCAGGATGGTCCGGATTTTTCCGCCCAAAATATCGTCCGAAAAAAAAGAACGGGCCGCACCGATCAAAAGAAGTTTATACTTTCCCTCGTCCACGATTCGAATGATGTCTTTTGTTATGTTCGTGGAGGTTTTGTAGATCGTCCGCAGACGCATGTTCAAATCCTTTGCAAGTTCTTTGAGAGGAGTGAAACTCGAAGACTCGTACTTTTCGGCGTGAAACTCGGAGATATTGGAATCCGGAGACAAATGAACCGCGGTGACTTCTCTCTCTTTTTTTTTCTCGGGAAAAAGTCCATAAGCGATCTTTAATAGTTCCAAACCTCTCGCATGTTGCGCGAAGGAAATGAGTATTCCGGTGTTTGTCGTAGGCTTTGCGGTAAAACCTTCCTTGGAAAAAAGGAGTTCCACGAGTTTAAGTCCGGGGCCGGTCATGATCGTGGTTGTAAGGGCCATAAGGACCATCATCGAAAAGATCTCTTCGGATAAAACTCCGAGGTCGTAACCGATGTTGAGAACGATCAACTCCATAAGACCGCGTGTGTTCATGAGGATTCCGATCGATAGGGAATCCTTCCAATTTTTACCGGACATACGGGAGGCGATCGCACTTCCGCCTAACTTCCCTAAGACGGCCACGAAAAGGATCAGGAAAAAAACCGGCCAAAGACCCGAACTCGACAAAAGACCGAACTTGGTCCGCAGCCCCGTAAACGCGAAAAAAAGAGGAAGTAAAACGGTAAGACTGAAGTCTTCTATCTTTTCCACCAGATTGTTTCTGAGTTCCTTTTTATTCGGCATCACCACTCCCGCGAGAAAGGCGCCGAAAAGCGCGTGGATTCCGATCGCTTCCGTGATCCAGGCCGAAAAGAAGATGAATAAAAAGAAAAACGCGGTGATCGTCTTCGTCATCGATTCTTTGGTGGTGTATAAATTTCCGGCTCTTCTCATCAAAGGAAGAATTCCCTTCCACATCACGAACATATACGTTAGGGACATGAAGATCATCAAAATCCCAGAAGAGAAAGAGCCCGCGTTTACGATCGTAACCACGATCGCGAGAACACACCAAGCGGTTACGTCGTCCGCGGCGGCGGCGGTGAGCGCAAGGCTGCCTAACGCGGTTTTCGTTAAACCCTTTTCCAGAATGATTCTCGCGAGGACCGGAAAGGCGGTGATGCTCATTCCGATTCCCATAAAAAGACAGAACGCAATAAAGTCCACTCCCGGCGGAGCCAACGGGACGTAGATGAAATACGCAAGGCCCGCTCCCAATAGAAACGGAAACATGATGCTCGAATGAGAGATGATTACGGCCGACTCGGCTTGGTTTTTTAGGATCTTAAGATCCAATTCCATTCCGATCACGAACATAAAAAGTAAAAGTCCGAGTTGACTTAAGATCTGAAGAGTGGAAAGGGATTCCTTGGGAAATAAAAGTTGAAATCCTTCGGGAAAGACAAGACCGAGCAAAGAGGGACCGAGAAGAATACCCGCAAGAATTTCTCCGATCACGGAAGGTTGCCCGAGAATCGTAGCGAGTTTTCCGAAAAATCGCGCGGAAAGCATGATTACGATCAATTGAAGAAGAAGTCTGGAAATCGGCTGTTTCAAATGGCCGGAGAAAATTTTTCCCACCGCTCCCATGTCCAGAAAATCAGGTCTGGAAGGAGCTATTTTCGCGGAAGAATCTTTTACCTTCTCATTTTTTTCCGGAGAAACTCGGGAAGAATGAAAATTATCCTTTTTCAACTCCAGACCTTGTCCGGTCCGAAGGATGAGTCCCAAGGTTAAGATGAATAAGAAAATTAGAAAAATATAAAATAGCGATATTTTTTTCATCAAACAAATCCTTTGTTTGAAGGCATTCTTCGGTTGAATTCCGGTTTCGTCATTCAGATTTTTAGGATCGTTTCGATCTTTCGGAGTTATAGATTAAGGAACGATGGATTCTTCCCGAAGAATTTTAGAAGCGAGTTCCGCGGCTTCCAAGGGACTCTTCGGTTGGTCTAACACTCTGACTCTTGTGAGAAGTAACCAGCGAACGTCCGCCTTTTGAAAGGAAACCCAAAACCAGGAATGGGTTTCGTCTTGAGTATAATAAAACGCAGAATCCGATTTATAATCTTCCGCTCCGTTCCAATCCCCCGTAAGGTCGTGGCTTCCGCTCGCGTTGGAAAGGGAACCCGGCGGTCTTTTGAGCAGATTCCAAACGGTCTGAATCGTCTTTTTACGAAAAGGCGGAGAAGATTCCTGAAGTCGGATTAAAAAATCCGCGAATTCAGAAGGTGAAATCGTATACGAACCGTCGGCCCAAAAAGAACTTCGAACGGACGGAACCGAAGAATGAAACGCGCCGATCCTATCCAAAAGCGGTTTTCCTTTTTCCGGTCCGATGTCGTTCCAGAGTTTTGTAAAATACCATTGGACGGAATATTCCAAGGCGGATTTGAGATTCTGATCTTTCTGCCAACGAATGTAGGGATATCTCGTCTTATCCCAGAAAAAAAGGGATTGATCCGCTTTTAAATAACCGCTTTCCACGGACGCAAGGGCCAAAACGGAATGAAACAGGGAAGAGGGAGGAGTTCTATAAGAACATTCATCTTTTTGAAAGTAGATTCTGTTGTTTGAAGTTTGATCGATCAGGATCGCGCAGAGAAATTTACCTTCCGCGTTTAAACTTCTTTCTGAAAAAGATTGGGAAGGAATCGAAGGTTCGCTCTTGCAGGAAAGAATCCAAAAAACGAGTAGGATGAATACGACGCTTTTTTTCACCGGAAGCCGAATCGAATCACGCCAAAAGCGAGATGCAGATCAATAGGAACGCGATCGGA
>NZ_ANIK01000029.1:0-30000 GCF_000347175.1 Leptospira alstonii serovar Sichuan str. 79601 | reverse complement strand
AAAACAAAGACTGATTCTGAACCATCTGAACCGGCTTTTGGGAGAATCACAATGAAATTCAAATATTCTATTTTTTGCATGTTTTTATCCTGTGGCTTTCTTTTTTTAGGGGTCGTTTTTTCTCTTAATGCGGCCGAGTTGAGATTGAAAGACATCGCGAAAATCGAAGGTATTCGGGAAAATCAAATCGTCGGTTACGGAATCGTAGTCGGACTTCCGGGCACGGGCGACGGCAAAACTCCTTTTACCTCCGAAAGTATGAAAAATTATCTGAAGAACCTCGGAGTGGAAGCCAATCTCAAACCCGATCAAACTCGAAACATCGCATCCGTTTTGATCACCGCAACGATACCGACTTATTCCCGCAAAGGAGATAAGTTGAACGTGGTCGTTTCTTCCATCGGAGACGCCAAGTCTTTGGAAGGCGGAGTTCTCTTACAATCTCCTTTGAAAACCGCCGGAGATAAAACGTTCGCCGTAGCTTCGGGTGTGATCTCTTTCGGAGGAAGACAGGAACAGGAAAGGGGAAGCGGCGGGAGAGGAAATAAAAAAACCGTCGGGGTGGTTCACGGAGGAGCGATCGTCGAACAGGAGTTGGATCAGAATTTTTACGCTTCCGAAAGGGTCCAGATTCAATTGGAGAACCAGGACTTTACGACCTTAAACACGATTGTCTCTCGGATTCGTTCCATTCTTCCCGGAAAACACGGGATCGGACCCGAGTCGGTCGTTCCCGTTTCTCCCTCCGAGATCAATATCGTCCTCGGAAAAACTTTCGAAAACAAGTCGGACGCATTCTTAACTTTGTTAAGCGACATCGAAAATCTAACCGTGGAAACTCAAATCAAACCGAAAGTCGTGATCAACGAAAGAACCGGAGTGATCGTGATGGGAGGAAACATCACGATCGAAGAAGTCGCCGTGTCCCGATCCGGACTCAACCTTTCCGTTACGGATAAAAATCGAAAACGCAATTGGTTGGGAAAAGATCAGGAACCGTCAAAGAGTTCCTTTTTGATCGAAGAATCCACGAGCGTAGGAGACGTGGTCGAAGCCTTAAACAAAGTGGGCGCGTCCACAAGAGACATCGTAGCAATCTTAGAAGCTCTGAAAAAATCGGGCGCGTTACACGCAGAATTGGAGATACAGTAATGATCGATTCCATCCCGGATTATACGAATAGACTCAACCTTGTCGAAAGACCGGAAGTCAAAAGTCTTTTGAACTTAGAGAACAAAAATAAGAATAAACCCGCTTCTTCGTTTCCTGAATTGCTCCGGGAGGAGTTTAACGAAAAACTTTCCGGTAAGATCAGTTCCTCCGAGATCAGACTTCCTCACAATATCAAGGAAGAGATCGCGGCCGATCCCTATCGTAAAAAACTATATTCAGCTTCCGTTGAATTCGAATCCATCTTCGTAAAGATGATGTTGACCGAAATGAAAAAAACCGTGGAAAAGTCGGGACTGATCGACGGGGGACATGCGGAGGAAATTTTTGAGGATATGCTTTACGACGAATATTCCAAGAATCTTTCTTCCAATTCTTCCTTAGGACTTGCGGAACAGATCTATCAGTCCTTGTCTTCCAACCTGCCCGCCCGAAAGATCAACGAAAAGGTTTAAAAAAACGTAAACTAACGCGAGTTCGGTTTAACCCCGACGTTTATCCGCTAACAAAAGTTAGTCGATCAGGTCGCTGAACTTGATTCCGTCCAGATCGTTCTGTAGTTTTTCCTCCGTTTTTTCGATCTTGGAATTGATGTTTACTGGAAATAGTTTCAGTTCCTTGTCTCCCGTCAAAAGAGGTTCCGGAATTTTCCGATAAACGTCTCCGAGGCTCAAATCGGTCGGAGATGCGATCGGGACGAATTCGTTTTTTTTCGTTATCGACAACAATTCCAACTCGCAGAGTTTTTTGGTAAGAACCGGAATTTCCTCCTCTTTCAATCTCGAAACCGAAGAAAGTTCGACGGAAGAAGAGGGCGTCTTCTTTTCTTTTTGGATCCGATACGCGGACTTCAAAGTCAAAATCAATTTTCGAAACTCGTTGCTTGGCGAACCGTGCATTTCTTCCAAGGAATTTAGCGGTGCGAGATATCTTTCCCTGAATTGAAGAGACGCTGTGATTTCCGCTCCGAACAAGACAATTAGAGAAAGTGAATATACTCCCAAAAGAAAAATCGGAACCGCCGCCAACGCCTTGTAGATGATCATCGTCGTCTCGCTGAACGAGGAAAGATAAACCTGAAATCCCCAGAGGAAAACGAGAAAGATGATACCCGTAACCGCGGCTCCCACGGAAGACGCTTTCAAAGGAACCTTCGTATTCGGAATCAAGGAATAAAGACTTAGGAAAAAGAGCCAAATCCCGGAAAGAGGAAATAAAATTCTCAGGACGGAATAGATCGTAAAAACGCTGTCCCCTCCGGCGATTCGGGTCGTCACAAACTTCTGATCCTTGGATTCGGTGAGACTAACGGTTCGATATTCGCCTACGTTGAGTATTTTGATCTTTCCGTTTTCCTTTCTTTCCAAAAGAAGATTGGCCCATAACTTACCGTTCATCGGAGTATAAAAAGGATTCCAGTGGTCCCCTAAATCGGTGGAAATGAGTATGTTCCCCAAACTGTCCATGAGGAATAATTCCGTTATATCGGGACCGGTAAAGGACCAGATTCGTACGAAGTTGTATCGTTTGTGACTCAGTTCGACCCAACCGTTTCCGCCGTCCCGGGAACGATACAAAACTCCTCTTTCTCCCGTCAAAAAAATCTCACCGAGCTCGGTTCGATGAATATCATGAAACGCTAAATGAGTCAACCGGTTCGGGTAAAAATTGAATCCGCCGTCGTTGCTCGTCCATACGGTCCCCGATTCGTCAGCGATATAACCGTTTAAACCGTCCGGAAAATATACTTTGGAAGCGTTCATCTTCAGTCTGTCCTTGAAGATCGGTTTGAAGGAGATTCCCTCCGGAATGTAGTGCAGAACTTCACCGTTTTTGAATACAATGAAAATGTTATTTGAATTGACGACTTCCATGTCCTTAAGTTCCACTCCTTCGAAGGAAGTCAGGGTCCAGGCGGGAGATTCGATCGGTTTGATCAAAAGCGCCCCTTTTATCGAAAGCGCGTAGATGATTCCTTCCCGAATTTTGATTCGAATAAAATCGGAGTCTCCTATGTCCGGCTTTTTGCAGAAGTCCAGTCTTCCGCCCAAGTTATCCAAACATTTCATGTTTTCGAAATCGATCTCTTCTTCCCGGATGGAATATTCCTTTTTGAGATTGGAGTCCATTCGAAACAGGGTTCCGTTTTCTCCGCTCACCCAGATTTTTCCGGAAGGATCCTTTTCCATGGAGAAGTAGTGGGAGGGTCTGAAAAAATTGATCGTCTTGTTGGCGACTCCTTCTCCGATCACAAAAAGAAGAGGACCGATCGCCAAAACGAAAAAATAAAACACCAGTTTTTGAAAAAGGGATCTGCTGGAACGGATCTTCCAAATTCCGTTAAACGCGCTTTCCAAGGAACGCAAAACCGCTGTGGCCGAAAACACCAAAATCACGAAACCGATGGCGCCGATTTGGGAAGCCGTATCGATCAGATCTCCGATCGTTTCGAGATAGGTATTGATATCCACGTTGATGTTGCTTTGCAGGATGAAAGTGTTGATCGTATCGAAAATTTCTTCCTTTCGATTTTCCAAACCGGAAGTGATCGTAATCAAGGATAAGGCGACGGTGAGCATCGGAATCAGGGATACGATCGTCGTGTAGGAAATTCCGGACGCTTGCATAAGACAATCGTCTTTGATAAAACGATACGCGGAACCTACGATGATCCGGATGAATAGGACGAAAATTCTTAAAAACCCTTTTTCGGGAATCTTATCCGAATCTGTCAACCAACCGGGTTTAAAAAGATGATACATCGTTTATTCCGCCTTAAAGCTGTACAAAACCATGGACGAAGTCAAAGGTCTGCCTTGTTTTTTGAATTTACTTTTCCAGTGATAAACACCGATCCGAATCCATTTCCAATAATCTTTCCAGGATTCGAAACTTCCCCGAGACTTAAGTAACTTTGAGAAGAGTGAAAAATCCACTCCGGGATAAGTGATATGATTGTTAAAACCGGAGCGATCAAGAATTTTTTTCAGATTCGATTCCGAATAATAATAAAAATGTCCCGGAAGATAGTAGTGATAACCCGCACCCGCGTCGATCGCTTGTATACCTTCGAAGTTCGCGGTTTGTAAAAGCAACAATCCTCCGGGTTTTAAAATTCGACGCAGCTTTTGAAAAACTTTCTCGGGTTCTAAAAGGTGTTCGATCACTTCCACGAGGGTGATCACGTCGAAAAAATTTTCGGGAAGATCCGCGTCTAAAAATTCTCCCTGAATCACTTTCAATCCTCTGGATCTTGCGGCTTCGGCGGAGTAAGAGGAGATTTCCACGCCGGTGACGCCGAACCCCGCTTCCTTGGCGCAGTTTAAAAATCCTCCAAAAGAACAACCGACGTCTAAAAATTCGCCGGAGCGTCTGAATCTTCGGATATTTTTGATGCGGGCTTTCCAAACGTAACGATCGAATTTTTCGGTTTGTCTCTCGTCCCGGTACGAAAATTCTGCGTTCCCGGAATAATACTCTTCGGTGTAAAGTTCGGAGGGTTCCGGCCTGGGATATCGGGTCTGAAGGCCGCAGCCTTTGCATAAGTAAATTGGAATATTATAATTTTTAAATGTGGAGAGATATAAGAATTTCCAGTCGATTGTCCGGCAGCAGGGACAGGTTTCGTTTAGAGTTTCGCCAGAAAAATCCAATGACAAATCCTTTCTTCCAATTTTCCCAAAGGGGTTCTTTCGGTGTAACCGAAATCTACGCGGGAGAAATCCTTTAAGTCCTCTTGCAATTCCTCCAATGTATAAAAACGGGAGTAGGCCCCTTTTAAGTCGGGGGTTTGAATCGTCGTTCCCCGCGCTTGAAGATGTGTGTCGCCCGCAGCGCGCACCGATCCCGCGAGATGTCCTCCTTTTTTGAGAATCCTCGTTTTCTCTTTCAGGATTTCCCGGGCTACTTCCGCGGAATTGTAGTGGAGAACTCCCCAACTTACGATCAGGTCGAAAAAATTTCCCTCAAAATCGAAAGGAGGATTGCCGCCTAACGAGGCTTTGACGAAAGGGCAAGTTTCTCGAACTGTTTTTATCGAATTTTCCGTATAATCCGTCGCGTAAACTTGATAGCCGAATTCGTTTAACAAAACACAATGTCTTCCTGACCCCGCGCCGAAATCCAAGGCTTTCCGTTCGGGTTTTTTGTCGGAGTCGCCTCCGATCTTGGAAAGCATACGGACCAGATTTTCGTCCGGATAACCTAACCTGGATTTGGTTCTCGTATAATGTAGGTTCCAGGCGGATCTGGAAGAAGGTTCAGACGGATTCAAATTTACCTTCCAGTCTTTGGAGAACGGATTGTTTCCAGTTTTCCAAAGTCTGATCGTTTTGATCGGGACCTAAGATCCCGACACTTCGAGTTCTTACGGCGTTTCCTTCCGACGTTCTTAAAATTTCTCCGCGTTGTTTCAACTTACGATCGAAGATGAGTTTTTCTTTTCCTTTCATAACGAATTCGGAATGTTCCACGAGTTTGGATTTCCCTTCGGGAGGAGCGGAGAAAAAAATTCCCGCATATTTTTTGGGAATTTGCGAATAGTGCCGGAACGGTTTGATTTTTTCTCGCGTTAAAAGTTTTATTAAATTCTCGAAATAAGAAGAACCGAAGTAATTCGGAATCAGTGTGTCGGCTAAAAATTCTCCTCCAACTTCGGGGACCGCTTCGATGAGATAGATCTCTCCTTGCGGATTGATTCTGAATTCCGCTACAAAAGGACAATTGTCCATCTTGGTCGCGGCGACGAGGGCCCTACAATTGAGAAGAATTTCCCCGATCAACTCGGAACGTAAAAAAGGAAGAGTATGAGCGATTTCTAAATAAGGCGGAAAATGAGTCACGTCCTTATGGGAGATACACGCCGGAAAAAATTCCCCGTTTTGAACCAGACCGCAGACCGTGATTTCAAAACCCGGAACGTATTCCTCCGCGATCCATTCCTCCAGATCTGCGTTATGCGCGCTTGCCTTCTTTTTGGACAAGGAAGTCTTCGGACGAGCGGTTTTTTTCTTGGATTTGAGAAAACGCTCCCATTCTTCGGGATTGTGAAAGGTCCTGATCCCTTCTTTGCCGTTTCCCCGAGCGGGTTTGTATACGAAAGGGAACTGATTTTTGACGATCGTCGCACCTGCGCCGTAGTTTTCAGGAGTTAAAATTCCCACTTTGTCTGCGGCTTTTTTGAGTAAATTCTTATTCGAACAAATCTCGACGCTTTCAAGGCTAGCATAACGCAGTTTTAATTTGTCCGCAATGTAGGAAGTTGTATACGTCGCTTTTCCGTAAGAACGTGTGCCGACTCCGATGATTTTTTCCTGAAGAGGAATTTCGGAAACCGCCTTTAGAATCTTACGATATTCCGTAACGGACTCCATGATTCTGAGGGAAGACAACGCGAAACCGGGCGCACGATCGTTTTGATCCACGGCGATCACCGAGTAACCGAGGCCGATCGCAGCGGAGATCAAGGGAACTTGATTGGGACCGGCGCCGATGGAAAGGAAATATCCCTTTTCTTTCATCTTCCGTAGGTTTCTTTTTACACGCGAGAAAGTCAAAGGATTTTTAGCGGAATCGGAACGATATCTTATCCGAATGTTTTAAGTTGTGTCTTACGAAGTTCGAAGGGATTTTTTCGATTTCGATTTTCCGAAAAAAATCGATACGAAAACGTAGGATCGAAAATTATATTCCTCTTTTTGAATATATCAAACGAACGAGATTCCTTTCGAAAGATCGATTTCAGACAACGCGTTCGTAAAGGATACGAACCCCGCCCGCTTTTTCTCCGTTCGGTCTGTGGTTTTGGGAGAAGATGATCAGTCTGTCATCGCCGTCTTTTTCCAAACTGGTTTTCCAACCCCAACTGGTTTCCGGAGTTTCACCACCGTAGTGTCCTGTGAACGACCATTCTTTCGCGCCGGGGCTTCCTTCGGAGAATAGAATTCCGGTTCCCATTCCGAAACTTTCGACCCAAGCCGACTCGTATCTTTGTTTGTCGATATGATATCCGTAGATCGCGATTCCTTCGAAAGGTTCTCCTCCGTAACTTCCCTTGTATTCGTGAAGAAGAAATCTTCCGCCTAATATCAGTTTAATGGTTCCCGTTATCGGAGATTCGTCGGTGACTTCTCCCTCTTTGAACATCATCTGGTTGACGCCTTTCCAATTGCCCGTATAAGATTCGAATTCCTTGTGAACGCCCTCTCGTTTTGAGGTTTCAAATTTTTCTTTACCCATGATTAGAAACTAAATTCAATCTGGGAAAGAAATCAAGAAGGATTTTTCTTAGAACGAAATTTGCCTGTCATTCAAAGGAAGTTCGTATGTCCCCGCCCAACTTTGTTCTATTCTCCGATGTTTGTTTTGGAAAATACAATTCTTCCACAAATTTACAATGAAGTCTAAAACTTCCGATCGGATCTATATCCCAATAAAGAAATATACTTTCTCGTTCGGATTTTCGTTTTGTATCAAATTGGATGCGATTGACTCTTTCAATCAAAGGATGTTTTCTAAAATTCGACTTTTTAGATTCCGTTCCTTTCAGTAAGGAAACTCTTGTGTTGATGTATCTTTCACTGATTAAAATCGGAGATTGAGGAATTGATTTCTGAAAAATCATTCCATTTGAGCCGATCGTAATTCGGCTCAATGAAAAGTTTAGAAAGAATGAATGATATCCGATACAAACAAGGTTAAAAGTATTTCTGGATTGACCGGGCTCTACTTTCAACTTTGAATGAATTTTCAGAATCGAGAGAACGTGATTCAAAAGGGAAGAGGTTAACGATGAAAAAAAATGGTTGGATTCCAAGAAAATGGATTTTGTTAATCGTCTTGTGTTTCATAGGATTCTCGTCTTTCTTATTTTCAAAGGAGGTTTCGAATTATAAGAATCAGCTTTTATTCGAAGCGGTTGCTTCTGAAAATTTGACTGAAATCAAAAGACTTCTGGATCTGGGCGCCGATCCAAATTCGGAATGTCCTAATGAATATTATTATGTTATTAATATCTATGATAAGTGTACTTTGTGGGATGTGGTGATTCGGGAAAATTTGCATCGAACCCTTTCTTTGTTACTGAAGGGGGGGCTCAAAGAAAAATATGTAGGAGGAGCCCTCGACTCGGCAGCAGAATTTCAAAGGTTAGAAATTGCGAAAATTCTTATACAACATGGATTTAAAAAGGATCAAGGTCATGCTCTGGAATTCGCTTCTACTCATTGTAATCTTTCTATGTTGAGATTACTTCTAAAAGCCGGACTGGATCCAAATACGAGTAAAGACTGGGTGGATATGTACGGTTCTTCTATTGCAGGCTCTTTTCGTAAAGATTGTGTTCCGGTCGCCGTGGAACTGATTCAAGCGGGAGCGGATGTAAATAAAGACCCGAAGCTTATGATATGGGCGGCTAGAAGTGGAGCGAAGGATGTGTATTTTGTTCTTAAAAAAACGAACGTAAAATTCGATGTGAAGACCGTTTTACAAGAAGCTAAGAAAGGATACGAAAATATAGAAAAAATGATTAAAATATGGGACGGTCCCTACGGAGGATTGCCCGAAGAGTCGGACGACGAAGAAGAGGACATCGTTTCGATCCAAGCTACTTCTAATGGACCGGAATATTATAATTCTCAAGGAAAACGAGTAGACTACGACTCCGTCAAGGAACGAGAATTGAAATATTTGAATATTAGATTAGAAAAATATAATGATATAATCAAGGATCTCGAATCGATTTTGAAAAATCGGAAATGATTTTAGAAAAGACGAACCGCTCCGATCTTATTTTTCATTTTCGCAAAAGTGTTTCTGCAGATTGTGAATTCATGCGAATCTTATTTTGATGTAAAATTTCGGATTTTATAGAAGGTCCTTAACTTAAAAATCAATGTTGTATTTTAAAAACAAATTTTAAAGTTGATTGAACAGAATTTGCACGAACATTTTTAAAGGAGAATAACTTGGGGCTTGCGGTTGTAGTAGGGATATTGTCTGAGGATTGGTATGATCCGGAAACCTTGGATTCTTTCCGGAAAGAATTTGAGAAAGTGAATCGTCTTTTGGCGGACAATGATCTGCCTCTTCATAAAGAACCGGAACGTCTTCCTGTTTTGGAAAACCGCTGTGAATTGGATAGTTACCCTTATTCGTACTTACATTATTTACGCCGGGCATACGCTTATAGAGTGAACGATCCGACTTGGATGGCGGAACCGATTCTCGACTCCGAAGATCCGGCTTTTGATCCGGTAGTGGAAGAAGAAACGGATAAATTCGAGAGTCACCTGCTTTGTCATTCCGATGCGGAAGGCTTTTATATTCCGATCGATTTTCATCCGGTTTTGTTTGAAGAAGAGAAAGATCAAATTTTAGGCGGCATGCTCGGGTCCAGCCAGGGTCTACTTGAAGAGTTGATATTTGTGGCGCCCGCTTTGGGAATTCAACTGAAAGACGGAGAACTTTCTCAGTCTGAAGTGGATGCGATCAATTCCGGACTGGGTACTGAGGAAGGTGTTTGGATAGAACGTACTGTCTGGCTTTCGTTATTTGAAGCGGCCCGGCTCAGTATAAAACACGGAACCGCAATTTGTTTTTGCTAATTGGTCTTAAATACTTCGCTTCATAGGTTGTTCGATCTGGGAACATAGTTTTCTATTGATTTGGCGTCGGTTTTGAATAATATTACATCAAAATGTTTCAGGTGTATTCGGATGGCAAAAACAATTACTCTCCGCGTCGATGATCGTCTTTATAAAGCCATAAAACATGCGGCTTCCACACAAAATCGTACGGTTTCAAACTACTTGGAAACCGTCGCCCGTTCCTTTATCCTTGAGGAACAGTTTGTGAGGAGATGGCCGAGATCCTCGCGCATCCTGAGTTTGAAGAGAATCTCAAATCCGCTCTCGATGATAGGAAGCAGGGCGGCCGGTTCGAGTTTGTCCGGTAAGTTTCGTCTCGCAGAAACCAAAACTTTCCTGAAGTCCCTTCAGAAACTCAAACTATCCGAACTTCATGAACGGCTCCGTTTATCCGGAAATTGCCGCAATCGCAAGGATGCCTACAAAAAACGCAAATGACGGACATGTTAGCCGCATAACAAACCAACCCCCGATCCTCCGACAAACGGTTTTCTTTTGCATACGAGGTTGTAATGGGAGTCAGGACTTTACATCGTTCTACTGAACTTCGAATTCCACGCTGACTTTCACTTGAATCGTTCTTTCACCCACGGAAATGGGAGGTTGATCGGAGCCGTTTTTTCCCATAAAGTAGACGACCTGAGGGTTTACCATGGAATCGGATTCGACCACTTTGAGAGCGGTCACGTTTGTTTTTCCGACTGATTTTGCGAGTATGAGAGCCTTGTTTTTGGCGTCTTCGTAGGCGGCGGTCAAGGCTTCCTTTTCCTGTTTTTTCGTGGAGTCCGCTTTGAATTCGATACCGCTTACGTTATTAACTCCCAGTTTTTGAACCTCCAGCAGCAAATCCTTATAGAGTTTGAGATCCCTGAGTTTGAGAAGAATCCCGGAGGATGCGAGATAGGGTCTTTGTTTTCCCTCTTGCAGATATTGTCTCTGAAGCGTATAGTCCGTACTGTAAATATCCTTGGATGCAATCTTGAATCCTTTGGAAAGGGTTTTGATCACGTTAGACGTTCTTTCCAGATTTTTTTCCTGGGCCGCTTTGGGCTCCGGGTCTTCCACTTCCACGGAGAAATTCATCTGCACGTAGTCGGTTTCCACGATCGCGGAACCGCTTCCTGAAACGGTGATCGTTTGTCTGGTTTCGGATACGATTCCCAGAAACGGAACCGTGAAAAGGAGGAGGGCGATAAGTTTTTTCATACTATTTCCTGAATATTCTTAATATATAAAATTTAATATTAAAAAGGCGGAAGAGGAAACCTCGACCGCCTTTTGCGTGAACAAAAAGGATGTGGGGAATGAATTACATCATTCCGCCCATTCCTCCCATACCGCCGCCCATTCCCGCCATCGGGTTCGGAGCGTCTTTTTCCGGTTTGTCTGTGATCGTAACTTCGGTAGTCAGGATCATAGAACCGATGGAAGCCGCGTTTTGCAGAGCGGAACGAACCACTTTCGCAGGGTCAACGACTCCGGCTGCGAGCAGATCTTCCCATACCATAGAGAGCGCGTTGAAACCTTCGTTTCCTTTTTTGCTCTTCGCGTGTTCAACGATCACGGATCCTTCCAGACCAGCGTTGTTCGTGATCATACGGATCGGTTCTTCCAGCGCTCTGAAAATGATTTTCGCACCCGTAGCTTCGTCTCCTTCCAGCTTCAGAGCGGAGACCGCTTCTTGCGCTTTCAGTAGAGTCAAACCGCCTCCGGGAACGATTCCTTCTTCCACCGCCGCGCGAGTAGCCGAAAGAGCGTCTTCCACACGGGCTTTTTTCTCTTTCATTTCCACTTCTGTGGCGGCGCCTACGTGAATGACCGCGACTCCACCTGCGAGTTTTGCGAGTCTTTCTTGGAGTTTTTCTTTGTCATACTCGGAAGTAGTGTCTTCGATTTGTTTTTTGATCTGACCGATTCTTCCTTGGATGTCCTTCGTCTGGCCTTTGCCTTCGATGATCGTAGTGTTTTCTTTGTCTACGGTCACTTTGTTGGCGCGGCCAAGCATTTGAAGAGTCGCGTTTTCCAGTTTCATTCCGAGGTCTTCGGAAATCACTTGTCCGCCGGTAAGAATTGCGATGTCTTCCAACATGGATTTTCTTCTGTCACCGAAACCGGGAGCCTTAACGGCTACGCAAGAGATGGTTTTTCTGAGAGTGTTGACTACGATGGTAGCGAGCGCCTCTCCTTCCACTTCTTCGGAGATGATCACGAGAGGTTTTCCGGCTTGAGCCACTTTTTCGAGAATGTGGATCAGGTCTTTCATGGAAGAAATCTTTTTATCATAGATCAGAATGAAAGGATCGTTCAGAGTTGCGATCATCGCTTCCGCGTCCGTAACCATGTAAGGGGAAATGTATCCTCTGTCGAACTGCATTCCTTCCACAACGTCTAACGTGGTTTCGATGGACTTCGCTTCTTCGACCGTGATCACTCCGTCTTTTCCGACCTTGTCCATCGCGTCTGCGATCAGAGTTCCGATCGTGTTGTCGTTGTTTGCGGAGATGCTGGCAACGTTTGCGATGTCTTTTTTGTTTTCGATCTTAACCGCTCTTTTTTGAATACTTTCCACGGCCGCGGTTACCGCTTTGTCGATCCCTCTTTTGAGAGACATCGGGTTTGCGCCTGCGGTTACGTTTTTCAGACCTTCGTTGATGATGGATTGAGCGAGAATGGTTGCAGTGGTGGTTCCGTCTCCTGCGACGTCGTTCGTCTTCGTGGAAACTTCCTTTACCATTTGCGCGCCCATATTTTCAAGAGGGTCTTCGAGTTCGATTTCTTTGGCAACGGTCACACCGTCTTTCGTGATGGTGGGAGCGCCGAATTTTTTATCGATCACTACGTTACGACCTTTGGGGCCGAGAGTAACTTTTACCGCGTTCGCGAGTTTGTTCACTCCTTCTAGGAGTTTGCGTCTTGCTGTTTCGTTGTATTCAATATCTTTAGCCATGATTTAACTCCTGATTATTTTTTAACGACGGCCAGAATATCGCTTTCACGGATGATGAGGTATTCTTTGCCTTCCGATTTGATTTCAGTCCCGGAATATTTTCCGTAAAGGACGGTATCGCCTGCTTTTACTTCGAGAGGAACGAGTTTCCCGTCTTCATATTTACCGCTACCGACTTCGACAACTTTTCCTTCCTGAGGTTTTTCTTTTGCCGTATCCGGAACGAAAATGCTACCGATCTTTTCCTCGGCTTCCTGTCTTGGTTCTACGAGGACTCTGTCACCCAGAGGTTTAATCGATGCCATAGACTAACTCCTTAAAATTATAAAATTAGCACTATATTGATGAGAGTGCTTATGTAATTTTTCATTAAAAAAAATCATTTTCAAAGAGTCAAGCACTTTAATGGGGAGAGTGCTAAATTTGATTGGAAAGGAAGTAGAATTGCGAGTTCGGCACTTTATCCGATCATATCGGATTTTGGCTAAAAACGAGGTTTGTTTTCCAAGATTTAATCAATGAGGTTTTTACAGGATATGTTTCGAGAGAAATATTAGATGAAATAGAATCTACGCTCTCTAAATCAAAATTTAAACTTGATGATAATCTTATTCAGATTCTTTTATCTGAAATTAGAGATATCACAACGCTTGTTAAAAATAAACCTATTCAGGATTATTTGGATTTAAGAGATAGAGATGATTATCACATCCCGGATCTGCTTTTATTGCAAAAGTGGATTTCCTAATAACCGGAGATAAAGATTTATTAACTCTTCAGAAAATTAAGAATTTTAGCGTCATTAGTCCGGATGAGTATTTACATATTAAAGAAGGAAATAAAATCTAATTCGAGGGTGTCCGTGTCGTGAAATTTCGTAACATCGTATAACTTCGGCCCCTCGCTGCGTTCGACACTCACGGTTCCCGCTCGGTTTAACTCGGGCCTTCGGCACATTGTTTTGTCACTCGGCTTGCGAGACGCGACTAAGGCTAACTCAAGCCTTCGTTACAATTCTTCAGCATGCTTAGGCACGCTTCAGAACCGCAAACGTCGAGAAAACTGGATTGAAATATGTTTACGAAAGAAAATCTCGTTCGAGTTCGAGAACTCGGTCAAAATCCGATTCGGGAAGAATGTCCCTATGTTCTTTATTGGATGTCCATGGCGAGGCGGCTCGTTTGGAATCACTCGCTCGATTACGCGATTCATCTGTCTAAAAAATACAAAAAAGAATTACTCGTCTACGAACCAGTCAAGATGAATTATCCCTGGAGTTCTCCCAGGTTGCATAAATTCATTCTGGAAGGAATGGCGTCTAACGTCAATGAGGCGAAGAGACTCGGACTGATTTATAGAGCCTTTGTCGAAACTTCGGACGATCCGATCGGGGATGTTTTCGGGAAAGTTTGTTCCGAAGCTGCGCTTATCGTTACGGACGATTATCCGGCTTATATCGTTCCGGAATTGTTGGAACAAATCTCAAAAAGAATCAAATGTAAATTTCTGGCGGTGGATTCCAACTCGATCGTTCCTCTTTCTCTTTACGGAGAATTTGCTTCCGCCGCTAGAATCCTACGTCCGAGAGTTCACAGGTTGTTTCCGGAAGCCTGGAGATTTAGATCCGCACGTAAACCGGACAAACCTTTTCGAGAAAAAGGGGATTCTTGGCTCGAAAAAAATCCGAATTCTCCCTTACAAAAGTTCGTTTGGTTTGACGGAAATGCGGATCGGATTCCGGAAATATGCAAGAAGTGTAATTTTGTTTTTCCGAATGTTCTTCCGGCTTCCGGGAAAATCGGAGGAAGAGGAAAGGGGCTTGGGCTTCTCGGAAAATTTTTAAAACACGGACTTTCGGGATATGCGGAACTTAAGAATCATCCGAAACCTCCGGAAGAATCCAATTCTTCCTTTTTATCTCCTTATCTTCACTTCGGACATCTTTCTCAAGAAGAGGTCGTAAGCGCCGCGCTTGATTGGAATCTGGAAGAGCCGTGGACTCCGGGAGTTATCGTTCCCGAAAATAAGAACCGGAAAGAAGGTTACTTTCATCCCGATCCGAACGTAAATTCTTTTTTGGACGAACTTGTCACTTGGAGGGACGTCGGCTTTTTGATGTTCTGGAAGGAACCTTCTTTTCGAAAGGATCTTTCGATTCTTCCGGAATGGATTCGAAAGAATTTAGATTTTCATCAACAAGATGTTCGTCCTTATCTTTATACAAAAGAACAACTGGAAAACTCGAAAACGCATGACGTTATTTGGAACGCGGCTCAAAAGGAATTGGTTTTGTCGGGAAGTATGCAAAATTATTTAAGAATGCTCTGGGGAAAGAAGGTGATAGAATGGACTCCCGACTATCGGACTGCGTTCGAAATTTTAGAGGATTTCAACAATAAATATGCGTATGATGGAAGAGATCCGAACTCGTATAACGGAATTTTATGGTGTTTCGGTTTGTTCGACCGTCCTTGGTTTCCGGAAAGGAACGTTTTCGGGAATATACGAACTATGTCCTCGGATTCCACCAAGAAAAAATTCAAACTACAATCTTACTTGGATTACGTTGAATCTTTGGAAGGAAATAACACTGGGTCTGTCTCCGTAGTTTAAGATCCCTTTTCGAAATGAAGATCGGTTCGTTTCATTATTAAACAAGTATGATCGAATCATTATAGAATGAGTCATGTAACGTGACGAATGGAAGCTTACGAATCGATTCCGATTTCTTAAGTTTTTGAATCGTCCTTCTGTTTTGTCCTCCTGAAACGTTTTCATTTCGATAGGCGATACATCGCGTTATTCACCGAGCATTCGTTCGGAGGCAATGAGTTTGACGGATCAAGCCGACCCTGTCGGCCGGTTTCCCTCGATCAAATGCTTGATTTTTAAAACCTGAGTCGGTACAATCGGAGAAAAAAGAGGACGAACGACTATGGCAACCGAAACCGCTCCGAAAACATATTCGAATTTTAAAGAATTCTGGCCCTTTTATTTGGGCGAACATGCACATCCCGTAAATCGCGCTCTCCATTTTGTCGGAACTTCCTTTGCGATCGGTTGGATTTTGACTGCAATCATCAATCTCAATCCGTTTTACATCGTTGCGGCTTTGTTTTCCGGTTACTTCTTCGCTTGGATCGGACATTTTTTTGTAGAGAAAAATCGTCCCGCGACTTTCACTTATCCGTTTAAATCTTTTATGGGAGATTGGGTGATGTACTTTTACATTCTCACCGGACAAATCGGAAAGGAACTGGAAAAGATCGGAAAGAAATAATATGGGCGATTTTAGGTAGCGAATCCGTCGTCGGTAGTTCCCGCGTTTGTTCTTACCAAAAAAACGGGCGAGGGTGAGCAAAGAGAATTATTTTTTTCTAATTCTATATTTGTCGGTAAGATTATGAAGACGTTGGCGGATAATTAGGTGCGGATCATCCATCGTATTTCGATCTCTGCGACTTCAAAGGATCGTATTGAACTAGCGGCATTCGGTATCGCAGTCAGGGAGAATAAGTTCACGACGTTTGATCTTACCGATTATTGCAAGCGATGCGGTATAGGAATGAAACAGAAGTTGCCGTTCCAGATGAAGAAGGAGCCGAAGTGGGGACGTAATGGAATTCTTCAATTGAATTGGATTTTCGACGAATATTTCACTACACCTGAAATCTGGATGAGTGTGTTCCAACCCATTGGGATCGCCTGCCGTCCCGTCATTGATAGAAAAGGAGTGGAGCTAAAAACCGTAGTACAACTCGTCGTAAAGGAAGAAGTCGGTATCGTCACCACATTCCTTCGTGAGAAATGTTCCAGCTGTGGTAGGATGAAGTTTCTCCCCGTTACGAGAGGTCCATTTCCACCACTGGAAGAAAGGCCATTGGCCTCGATGGTGAAAACAAAGGAATATTTCGGTAGCGGCGGATCTGCTCATAGGAGTGTGTTAATCTCTCAGCAGCTTACTCAGATCTTGAGATTACAGAAAGTTCAAGGAGCAGCTGTGAAGCCGGTGAAAAGAACTTCGATCTTCCTCAATGATTTTAAGTCGGGAATTCGTTTTGAAAAACCGTAGAAGTTTCACTTCAACATGGGATGAACTTGACTATTTGTATGTGAAAGTATTACGGTGGTTTTACGGTTCACCGCCTAACCGCGCAAAGGCGCGCGTATTTGCGGATCGTCTTGAGAATCTCCTTGATAGAATGAAGCCCGAGCCGATGGCGATTAAAGTTGAGGAGTGCCGGGCCATTGTGTGCGAAGTAAAAGGTGATTTGATCGGAGCGATTCATCATCGATGCCGTGAAATCGATTTCCTAAAGACGTTGTTCTCACTTCCTGAATATCCTAAACTTGCAATGGTAGGAGATCATTCGGATTTAGTCGATAGGCTCATACTCTTAGCGATTCTTTATAAGAATATCGGCTCTTTTAGACAAGCGATTGATTGTTTGGAAGAAGCGAAAGTAGTCGCAAAACGAAAACGCTTTCGTTTTCCTGCAAAAGATCTTCTGTCGGATTTACGCTGGAACAGTGCAGCGGTTCAGAAGAGTTGAGTAGTTCTCTGATAGTTCGATCGCTCGGTAATACTCCGTTGCTCGTTGTCGACTTCACTCTCTAAAACACGACCCATAGGGAGTGTTTTATTGAGTTTCCTGGATCGCATTTCTCAAGCTAACGCTTGAGAGCTGTCGCTTCGCTTTAGCTAATTTGCTCTCTATGGATCGCAAATTATCCCCAAACAACTTCGTAGACTTGCAAGGGTTCTTCTTTGCCTTTGACTTTGACGCGTGGCATACGATTGAGAGTATATTTTCCGCCTAACAGCTCTTTGGTTTCTTTCGAAATCAAAAACGATTTTTTTAAAACCTTACAAATGGATTCGATTCGAGAAGCGGTATTGACCGAATCTCCGATGACCGTATATTCCCTATGTAAATCGTTTCCGATATTTCCGGCAAAAACTTCTCCCGTATGAATTCCGATACCGATGGAGATCGGAATTTTTCCTTCCGATTTTCGAAGTAAATTCCATTCAGCGAGTCTCTTTTGCATGATGACCCCGCAACCGACGGCGTTTCTTGCGTCCACTTCCGCGGAAGGAGAAGGATGTGGTGTGCCGAACGTCGCCATCACCGCATCGCCGATGTACTTGTCTAAGGTTCCGTTATTTTCAAAAACGCATTCCATCATAATTTTACGAAAATCCGATAGAAGTTCGCCGAGCCCTTTCGGGTCCATGTGTTCGGACATCGCGGTAAAGTTTCGAATATCCAAAAAAAGAATACTCACGATTTGTCGATTTCCGTTTTGAAGAGTTCCCGGGTTCTCCACCATCTCGTTTACGATCTTAGGCGAAAAGTATCTGGAGAGTTCCGTCTTTTGACCTTCCGCAATTCCGATTCTTCTTACCATTGAGATCGTCCGAAAAATTCCCGTGGAAATCATCATCGCAAAACAAAAATACAAACCGGGTTTGCCCGCGATTATATCTTCTATCAAAACATCCGGTCCGCTGATATAACGCCCCCAGTCGTTTGTGTACGTAAGTTGATCCGTGGAAACCGCGATCCATAGGATCGAAAAATAAATCGAATAAAAAAGAAACAGTCCGATGAACACGAAACGGATTTTAAACTGCAAGAGGGAATAGATGATCGGGAAAAGAAAGAAAAGATTGATCGTATTTTTCAGGGCGAAACCCAAATTCACGTTTTTTACCGTGAAGGTATAAAAGAGTAAAACCCCGAGTATGAGGACGTATTCCGCAAACAAAGTGACGTAGTTAAAAACGCTTACTATAGAAAGAGGACAAACTCGGATGACGATCGTGTGTGCGAGAGTTAAGACGAGATAAATCGAAAACGCAATTACGTTGAATCTACTGTCACCGTTGTCGACGTTGAGAACGATCTGAAGCAAAAAGAATAGGCCGATGAGATAACGAAAGTAATTCGTAATGATCATTCCGTTTTTTTCCTCTTTTTTGAGAACTTCCAAAACGGAATCCGGCATGGACTTTCTGTCCAAGATATGAAGGGCTTTTTTAATCGGTAGGAAAAGATTCACAAAGTTCAAGATAGAAATTTCCGGGTTCGAGATCAATTCTTTCCGGAAAGAGGGATCGATTTTGAAAAAAATTCTTTCATTAAAAAGGCGAATTAGGTATAACAATGCGAAAGCGATTGAAGTTGAACTAAAGCAGAACACTCTCTAAACTCAAACCTCGCTCCTACGGTCGCTCTGGTTGTGGATCGCGTTCTGGGAATCAACAAATTGGAGAAATCGAAATTATGGATCGAAAAAACGCTTTGGTCGCCGGTGCGACCGGATTGATCGGAAAATATCTCTTGGAAGAATTATCCGCTTCCTCTCATTACCAAAAAGTCTACGCGCTCGTACGCAGGCCGGGCAGCGGGATCGGAGCGGAGGAAATCGTTTCCGATTTTGACACGTTATCCGTTTCTTCTTTTCCCGAAGGAATCACGGACGTCTTTTGTAGTCTGGGAACTACGATTTCCAAAGCAGGGAGTCAGGAGAATTTTAAAAAAGTGGATTACGAGTACGTGTTGAAACTCGGTAGGCTCGCAAAGGAAAAAGGAGCCAAATCCTTTCTCGTGGTCAGCGCCTTAGGAGCCGATCCGAAATCTCTCGTGTTTTATAACCGAGTGAAAGGTGAAATGGAAAGAGGTTTGGAGGAAATCGGTTTTTCTTTTCTCGGAATCTTTAGACCTTCTTTACTCGAAGGGGAAAGGACGGAAGTCCGTCCCGGTGAAACAGTGGGTCAATTGTTTGCAAAAATCGTAAATCCGTTCTTGTTAGGCGGTATTCGAAAATACAGATCGATTCACGGAAGGACCGTCGCGAAAGCGATGATTCGTATCGCACAAAAAGAACCGAGCGGGGTGCGTATTTTAGAATCGGACCGAATTGCGGATCTCGGTGAAAATTGATTTAACGCTGTCCCAAAACCTGAAAAGGAAAACGCGGGAGTTCCCACATTTCAATTGGTTAGGGACAAGTTCTTAATTATTCCTCACTCGAACTTTAAAATTTACCGCTGACGGCAATCAAAAACTGCCTGGGAGGACCGGGGATCGGATTTGGGATGGAGGATATAAAATATTTTTTATTCGATACGTTATTACAGTTAATCTGAAAATGATAATGTTTGTACTTATAATAAACGGATGCGTCGTATAATCCGTAAGGCGGAAGAAAAAAAGAATTCGAGTTATTCGCGGCTATGGAGTCTATATAACGTCCGCCCAATCCAAACCCAAGGCCCGACGAAAATGTATAAGTGGTCCAAAGATTGGCCGTATTTATAGGAACGTTGATAGGACGATTTCCCTTATAATCCTTTTCATTACCTTTTGAATCTACAAAACGAAAAGATTCCCATTCCGCAATCGTATGCGCGTAACCGGATTTGAAACTCCATTCTTTGGATATGTGAAAGTCTATATTGAATTCATAACCGTTCGTTCTGAGTTCTCCCGCTTGGTCATACAAAGCGGGTCGAGAATTCACTAAAACGGCGACGTCGTACTTTTTAGCCGCAAAAAGTGCGTTCGTCAATTGAACCTTTCCTTTCGCAAATTCGATTCTTTGACCGATCTCGGCCTGTTCTCCCATTTCAGGTTTTAACGGTTTACCGCTCATATTGATAAATGTCACGGGAAGAAACGCTGTGGAGTAACCCATATATGCGGTATAATAACGGAGTGGCTGATAAATCAATCCTACTCGGGTTGTAAAAATTTTGGCGTCGGATCGGTTTCTCGTTTTGTCTTCGGAAACGTATTTATCGTTTAAGTCGGATAGTTTTTCGGCTCTACTTTCCCTAAACCAACTATCGTACCGTCCTCCTAAAACGAACTTTACGACTTTTGAAAGTTCCATCAAATCTTGAAAATACAAAGAGTGCATTTGTTGATACAAAATTTTTCGGTCTCTAAAGTTTTCCGGTAAAGGTTGGACGGGATCGATATGGGGGAATTGAAAACTCACTGAGGTCGTACCTTCGGGAAAGTATCTTTGTTTATGCCGACTCACCATCCGGTGGTATTCGTAACCGGATAGCAGATCGTGTTTAAAACCGGTTTTAAAAGTCCAATTCAGTTCCACGGTTCCTTGTAAAGGGGATCTTTTGGTTTCAAAATGAAGGTGGTCGCGTTCTATCGTATTTTTATCGCTGGAAGAAAAACTTAAATCCTCCGCCGCAAAATAAGAGTAGGTTTGAGGTAAGTAGGAGATAAAGGATCTCATCCGGAAAGTATTGGAAAACTTGCTGTCCAATTGAATTTTAAAATTTCCGCTACTGCTTTTAAGATAATCGTCGTTCGTATTGTAGTTATTGTTTAAAGACACGCCCGGTTCCACCAAGTTGATCTTAGGATTTTTTGATTTTGGAAGACCCGCATCCGGTTTTGTAAAATCAAAACTTTTTCCGGAAAGTATCGACAAAGTATGTTTCTGCGAAATGTCCCACTCCAAAACGGCGGACACGTTATTTAAATCGTAAGAGTTTTGTCTCAAACCGTCGTATCGAGAAGTTGCCGCGTCGATCCTATACCGGACGGATTCGGTTCCGATAGGTCCGGTAGCCCCGACGGAAGCTCTTCGTGTACCGAAACTCCCCTCCGTAAGAGAAAATTCGTAGCCCGCTTTTTTTTTGGGTTTTTTACTGATAATATGAATCACACCCGCCATGGCTCCTTGTCCGTATAAAACGGAATTGGGTCCTTTCAGAATTTCAATTCTTTCAACGTTTGCGAGATTACTCATAGGCGAGCTATTTTGAATCAGAAAAGAATCGTCCCTGGCTCCGTCTCTGAGTAGAAGAGTATTACGGGAATCTAATCCTCGAATTGTGAGCGTATTAAACCCGCCGTAGTTCTGAATTGCAAAGATGCCGGGAGTGTAGGAGATAGCCGGGAGCCATTGGTCCGCGGCACGAGCCTTCAGCTCTCTATCGTCGATTACGTTTACGGTAGCCGGAATATCCTTTAAACGGACATTCTGTTTCATACCCGTAAGTCCCTTTTCCATATAACCTTTTACGAATATACCTTCCGATTCATTCTCGTCTTCCGTATCTTTTCCCGTTTTTTTATCCTTTCCGTTCACGGCTTGTTTTCCCGGTTGTTCCCGATTCGACGGATGTTCCTGAGGAGTAACCTGAATCGGGAATAGAAAAATTCCTAAGAACAGAAAGTTTAAAAGAAAATTGAAATTACATCGAATTTTATCCGTCGTACAAGAACGGAGATCAATTGATTGCTCGAATTTTTTCATAAGACCGAGACCTCTAAAAATAAAATATTATTTAGAAACTGGCCCGGTACAAACCGCAGTCGTTCAAACTGGATTCATTCAACAAAATGTTCTAATGAAACGATTCAAAAGAAATGAATTGAAAGCAAAAACACACCATATCCTCGAGAGTGTTTTTAAAATGAGGAGTATCCGACTTAGAGAATTCTTACACAATCGAAGAATTCAAACATTACGGTTGCGGGCCAGCACTGGACTTTCACCAGTATTCCTCCAAATTAGAGTTTCATGCTAAGAAAGCATAAAAATAAATGCAAGATTTTTTATATCGAATTCGCGTTACTTAAGGAATCGGAATCCGGAAATTTATAAAATACAAAATAGAAATAAGGATCGTTCGATGGGGGGCGATTTCGAGAAATTGGTTATTAAGCGTTTTTCTATATTCTAAATTGCTACTGTTGGTTGCGGATTTTGTTAGGGTTGTTTAGAAATTACATAGTTATGTATGCAAGACTTTGCATGCTTGAGTTAAAGCGCATTTCGAGTGGCGAGGATTTAGCGACTAAGATTTAGGATGTAAAGTCCTAAAACCTAACCTCTCGCCACTTGAAACGCTTGCGTTTCATCGTAAAGTCCTAATCCCTAAAGCCCAATCACTAGCCACTCGTTTACGCGTATGTCAATTGAGACTGACGATTTTCGATCGTAATCCGATTAGAAAGAAGGGTCGCCTTGGAGTCCAAATTGTATTCTTTGGCCAGAAGTTCCCTTCTTTCCTTGGTTTCTCCTTTTTGTTTCGAAGCTCCTTTTTCCAAAAGGAGTCCGATTAAAACCCGCGCGGTGGATTGCACGACTTCGAAAGCGACCTCGTCTCTCAGAGAGGAATTGTCAATCGCGGAATAGGATTCCACGATTTTTTCAAGAGTTTCTTTGTTTTCGTTCAACAAAGAGGAAGGACCGATCTTGGAGAATTCTTCCTCGAAATACTGACGCAAATGTCCTTTCGCAGACATTCCGGAAACGATTCCTCCGATAGCCGCCACAACCTGAAGTTGTGTGGTTCCTTCGTAGATGTTCGTGATTCGTACGTCTCTGTAGATTCTGGAGATATCGTAGTCGTAGGTAAAACCCGCTCCTCCGTGGATTTGAAGTGAGTCATACGCGATCTTATTTGCAAGTTCCGTAATATAATATTTCGATAATGGAGTAAAAAGATTGGCGAGTTTTTCCCATTTGCGAATCGTTTCGTCCTTTTTGATTTCGCGATCGTCGATTCCCTTTTCCTTCATTCGTTCCGATCTCCAGTGATAGAGATCGATGGAACGGGACGCTTCCATCAGAAGGGCTCTCATACCGGCAATTTCACGATCCATCGTGGCGAGCATCTTACGAACCGCCGGAATGTTTTGGATCGTTTTTCCGAATTGTTCTCTTTCTGCTGCGTATTTTTTCGCTTCCATATAAGCGGCGGTTGCGATTCCCATCGCTTGTGCGGCGATCGAAAGTCTAGCGCCGTTCATCATCGCCATAGAATAACGAACCAAGCCGTATCCCTCTTCTCCGATCAGAATTCCGGGAGAGTTCTCATAAACCACTTCGCAGGTAGGAGAGCAGTGGAGTCCCATTTTCTTTTCGATTCCCGCTATAAAAACGTCCGAACTTTTTACCAAGAAGAAGGAAAGGCCACGCGCGCCGCTGGTGGGAGTTCCCGTTCTTGCGAGGGTTAAAATGACCGCGGGAATTTTTCCGAAACCGCAACCGTGGGTGATAAAACGTTTGGCACCTGTGAGTCTCCAAACCCCATTTTCGTCTTTGATCGCTTTGGTTTGAAGGTTCGGAAGATCCGATCCGTAGTTGGGTTCGGTCAAAGCCATCGCTCCGAAAATTTCTCCGTTGGCCATTTTGGGAACGTATTCTTCGATCATCTCTTTCGAACCGAATCGTTCGATGGTTTCCGCGAGATTGAGACAACCGAGAGTGATCGCAAAGGAACCGTCGGCTCTGGAAAAGAGTTCCATCATCATCGTTTGAACGGTTGCAGGAATTCCGAGCCCTCCGTGTTTTCTTCCGATGCTGTAGGGAAGAATTCCAGCGTCTTTGACCTGATTGACTCCTTTGATCATAGAATCCGGAAAAGTGACCTTTCCGGAGGAATATTTCAAACCTTCCACGTCCATGTCTTTTGCGAGCGGAGCGATCTGTTTTCCGGCGATGTCCCCTCCGGATTCTAAAATGGATTTATAATATTCTAATGCGTCTTCGTAGGAACCGGGAGCCATCGAGAGAGATTCCTTTCCGGTTTTTTGGTATTCGTTATAATCTTCGAAGTCTCCTTCGAAACCGTTTATGACTTCCTTCCAGTCTACGATGGATTGAAAGTTTTCTTGTAAGTCTTGATTTTCTAAAAAATAATTATTCTCGATCATTTCAAATCCTTTGCGAACTTTTTGTTCGGGTTGGTTTTAACTTTTTCGCAACTTCGGATTCCGTCGGTGAGAATCAAAATTCTTTGGCTCGAAAGTCGTTTGAAAGTTTGGAACGGATGTCGTTTCGGATCCTAAATCCGATCTTTCTCCGAAGAACTTGATCTCATTGACTCGATTGTATCCGGGTAGCTTTCCTCATTGTAATCTATCATTGCCCTTTTTTGCAAGTAGAATGTAACAGGAAACGAAAGCGAGTCTCTACGGATTGCATTTCAGGTCGTTCGATAGGAGTGAGTGAGATGATTTCGTTTCCCTTTGCGCGAGAGTTGACTTGTTAAGTAGTTTCTCTACCTGTTGGTTTAAAGTTTATGAGTTTTCATAACTGAAAGTGGAAAAATAAAAAAGCCACCTTTCGGTGGCTTTTTAACCTAAAAAACTGTTTGGCTCTAAGTAAGATTACTTAGTTGCGTCAGAAGCGGCTTTTTTCAAAGACTCTTCAGCAGCTACGGCTTGTTTTTGCAGTTCTTCAGGATTTGAGTGGATCAACGGACTCACACCGGGAATACCTGGTGGAAAAAGTAGACCCACGGATGCAACGAAAGATCCTTTCACTTCACCTGGTTTGTAGGTAGTGAAAGAGATTCTGTAAAGACCTCTCACTAAAAGTTTTTTAGTGTCGATGTTTTTCAGATCGTCAAAAGATTTTGGAGGATTAGGGATCTTGATTCTAGTAAGAGAGTTGTACTTAGAGTGTCTCTCTTCTTTGTAAGTATCGTCACCATCATCATCGTCGTCCAATTTTTGAACGGCTTTTGCTTTCGCTGCTTTTGCGATTTGGTCGGGCATAATCGCCGACATTCTCTCAACACGGATCCAGGTATCAAACCAACTTGGCATTGATTTTTCTTCTGGGGTTGCCGCTTTGAAAGCGTCGCTTACTAAATCTCCGTCGCCTGGTTCACCGATTTCGCCTGTTGGGGAAATCATACGAACTCCCATTTCAGCGATAACGGCTGGTATCCAAACATAGAGATAGTATGCTTTTTTGTTTCCATCGACTAAACCGTCCGGCGCTTGTCCTGGCTTTACGTATCCGTAATAGTTGATCACAGATCCGTAGGGAAGTAACGTTTTTACGGTTTCGTTTGTCCCTGGGATTGTGTCCTCGCTCAGAACAAAAGAGCTTTTAAGGCTTGGCAGACCACCGAACGCACCACAAGCGGTAATGCTTGCAAAGAGTGCGACGGAGACAGCCAAAATCGAAAGTTTTTTCATAGACTCTCCTTAGTTAGGAAAATCACGGTATGAACTCGGGAGCTTTTTGTAAATCAATATTGAATAATTTTTTACCCGAAAGTAAGTAATTTAAGTTCTAAGTGATAATTGTGGAAATTGAAAACGAGCGGAAAAGATCCACTACTCCGTTTGCAAATCGAATCGCATTTTTACATGAGAAATCTTTAAAAAACCCGTTCGTGACGATTTTGAATGCGCGCAGTTTTTATTATTTTTTCTGAAAAAATCGCTTCAACCAGTCGAGCAAATCCAAAATCCATGCGAAGATTTTCCCGAAAACCGTCGTATAGGAATATCTTTTTAATAGTTCTCGGACTCTTTCCTGCTCTTCGGAAGTAAATTCTAAACGAATATTGTTTTCTTCCGCTTCCATCTGAACTCTTTCTTTTTTATTTCGAATATCTACGATTCGAACATCCACGTATTCCCAACCGAGAATCTTTACGCTTTCCAGTCTTCTTTCCCCGGAAATCAGAGTGTTATCCAGATCGATCAAAATAGGATGTAAGAGTCCCAGTTTTTGTATGGATTCTTTGAGCGGGCGAAGGTCCCCGAGATCTTTGCGGATCCGATTTTTTACTTTGATGTCCGAAACTCGAATTTTCATGGTTTCTCAAAAATAATCGACCGCGCTCCGATTCAATTCAATTCCGATTTGAGTCGTTCGATTTGTTCTATACTTGCAAGACATAGTTTGGATCTTCTTGACACTGAAGGAATCGGCAGGTTTTTGGGATCAGAGCGGGTTATCTCCCGTTAATTTTCACCCATCAGGAAAGAACAGATGTCTTTGAAAGATTTTATTTTTACTTCGGAATCGGTCGGCGAAGGCCATCCGGACAAGGTCTGCGACCAAATTTCCGATGCGATTTTGGATGCATATCTCGAACAGGATCCGAAATCTAGAGTCGCTTGCGAAACCTTAGTCACCACAAACTTGGTCGTGATCGCGGGTGAAATCACAAGTAAAGGAAAAGTAGACGCTCAGGAAATCGCAAGAAATGTAATCCGTGATATCGGTTATAACGATATTACGATGGGATTCGATGCCGACTTCGCGGTCGTTTCTGCTCACGTTCACGCTCAGAGCCCGGATATTTCTCAAGGGGTTACCGAGGGAGAAGGTCTTTTCAAAGAACAAGGCGCCGGGGACCAAGGACTTATGTTCGGGTTTGCGATCAACGAAACTCCGGAACTGATGCCGATGCCGATCTATTATTCTCACGAGTTGGTAAAAAACTTAGCGGGACTTAGACATTCCAATAAGCTGAAGTTCTTAAGACCGGACGCAAAGTCTCAGGTAACCGTAGAATACAAAGACGGAAAGCCGGTTCGAATCGACACCGTTGTCATTTCCACTCAACATTCTCCCGACGTGACTCATAAACAAATTGAAGAAGCTTTGATCGAAGAATGTGTGAAGAAAGTAATTCCGGCAAATCTTCTGAACAATACGAAATATTTCATCAATCCTACGGGGCAGTTCATCATCGGCGGACCTCACGGAGACGCGGGTCTGACAGGAAGAAAGATCATCGTGGATACTTACGGCGGATACGGAAGACACGGGGGTGGCGCATTCTCCGGTAAAGATCCTTCCAAAGTGGATCGTTCCGCGGCGTATATGGGACGTTATATCGCGAAAAACGTAGTGGCATCCGGACTCGCTGACAAATGCGAAGTGCAACTCGCTTATGCGATCGGTGTTGCGGAGCCCGTTTCCGTTCACGTGGACACATTTGGAACCGGAAAGGTTTCCGAGGATGAATTGGTAAAAAGAATCCGCGCGAACTTCAAACTGACTCCAAGGGGAATCATCGAATCCCTGAAACTTCTGGAAAAAGGAAGAAAGTATAGAGAGACCGCTTCTTACGGACATTTCGGAAGAAAAGGTTCCACTTTCACTTGGGAAGAAACCGACAAAGCGGCAGCGCTAAAAGGATAAGATACGAATGGGAGCTCCAAGCACATCGACTGCGACCGAAAAAGCGACCCGCGACGGATACGGAGACGCATTGCATGAACTGGGAGTTTCCCGTTCGGACGTGGTAGTTCTGGACGCAGATCTTTCCGGTTCCACAAAAACCAATAAGTTTGCGAAAGCTTTTCCGGATCGTTTTTTCAACGTGGGAGTCGCCGAACAGAACTTAGTCGGTCACGCCGCGGGGCTTGCACTTTCCGGCCTTGTTCCTTTTGCTTCTTCTTTTGCGATGTTTCTTTCCGGGAGGGCTTGGGAAGTCGTCCGTAATAGTGTGGTTTATCCGTTTTTAAACGTAAAACTAGTCGCTTCTCACGGCGGAGTGACCGTCGGAGAAGACGGGGCTTCTCACCAGTGTATCGAAGACTTTGCGATCATGAGAGCCATTCCCGAAATGACTGTGATTTGTCCTTCCGATTACAACGAATGTAAACAGATCATCCACGCGATTGCGGATTACAAAGGTCCGGTTTATGTTCGGGTGGGCCGTCCGAACGTTCCCGTGATTGAAAGAGATAACTACAAGTTTACGATCGGAAAGGCCGAGGTGATGAGAGAAGGGAAAGACGTCCTGATCATCGCCAACGGAGTTCTTGTCAACGAAGCGATGAAGGCCGCGGAAGAACTTTCCAAAGAAGGAATCAACGCGACTCTTTTGAACATGGCGACGATCAAGCCGATTGATAAAGATGCTATTTTAAAATACGCAAAAGAATGCGGGGTCGTGGTTACTTGTGAAGAACACAACGTAATCGGCGGACTCGGTTCTGCCGTGAGCGAATTCCTTTCCGAAGAATATCCGGTTCACGTTTTGAAAGTAGGTATGAAAGATCAGTTCGGAAAATCCGGAACTTGGAAAGAGCTTCTGGATTATTTCGGACTTCGTTCCAAGAATATCATTGAGACCGCAAAAAAAGCGATTCAGCTGAAAAAATAAAATTCCGGACGATTGAAAAGAAATTTCGCGAAGTCTTTTTTGTTTTTAAAAGAGAAAGATTTTCGCGAAGGATTTCCTTGGAAAGAAATTCTTTAACTTAAATTTTCCAGGGTTGATTGGCGAGATGGCGAGCACACAAACTCCTGACCTAAATGAGATTACCGAGGATTCCACAAAGTCAACCGGAGGACCTTGGAGAGTTGTCCTTTGGGACGACAACGAACATACGTACGAATACGTGATCGAGATGCTCATGGAAATTTGTACGATGACCATCGAAAAGGCCTTTTTACACGCGGTTCAGGTCGATCAGGAAAAACGCACCGTAGTTTTTTCGGGAGAATTTGAACACGCGGAACACGTTCAAGAAAGAATTCTGACTTACGGAGCCGATCCTAGAATGTCTAATTCCAAAGGTTCCATGAGCGCGACGCTTGAGAAATAGGTGACGAAAGCGCAATCTCATTCGCACCTTGAAGTGGGCGTGCGATTTTAGGGATCAGTGGATAGAGAGTTCAGGGGTCAGAAACTCGCATCTTAAAGCGGGCGTGTCTCTGCGGGAGCCTCTTGGTTTCAAAGCGCAGAGTCGCGCTCTCGGTTTCAATCTGCAAAGCACCATTTTATATTTTTCTAATATACGAATGATTCCGTTTTTGAATGGCGCATTGCAGTATTTCCACCTCGATCGCTCACGCGTTTTGAGGTTGCGGATTTTTGTCGTTTAACGCGAGTGAGACGGTTTTTTAGAGGTCGGGTTTTGGTAAGAAATACAAATGTTCGCTCGTGATCGGGTTGGGTTCGAAGAATAGGGCCCTGGAAATTTGATTTTTTCGTAGATTTAAGGTCCAAGTCATCTTGTAGGTCCCGTGAAATTGAGGAACTCCCCGGTTCATCGTATTCACGATAGAATCCCCGACTCCGACGTCTTCCAACCAAAGAAGATAATTAAAAAGAAAACATCTGGAAACCCCGTGCGCGGCTGCCAAAGCACCCAAAACCGCCCAAACCCCCGAATTCACATGAATCGTCATCTTCTTCAACTCGCCCACGCCCCAGTTGTATTTGATCTTCCCGGCCCTCCAATGAAGGCGATCCAAGGACGCGACATACTTCGTATATCTCTTCAGTAAAAAGGGAAGTTTTTTGGAAAGGGCCTTCTTCTGAAGCGCATCCAGCCGGTTCCAGTAACTCATCGGAATCAAAAGGGAATCGGTGCCAACCGTTCCTTCATTCAAAGAGGATTGAATTTTTTTCTCGCAAGAAAGTAAAAGAAGGTCCATACCCGAAGCGGTTCCGCAACTCGGTATAACGGACGGGATTTA
>NZ_ANIK01000028.1 GCF_000347175.1 Leptospira alstonii serovar Sichuan str. 79601 | reverse complement strand
CTCCTAAGGAAGAACCCGAGTTAGGAACCGTCTTACTGTGGATTGCTAAATTAGGCGGGCACTTGGCTCGCAATTCCGATGCTCCTCCGGGCCCCCTTACCATTTTTAAAGGCCTCATGAGAGCTATGGAAATCGGGTTTATGTTTAAATTACTCACGAAAACCTAACTTGTGGGTAAGGTTATGGTAGTGAGCGTTTCACTGAGTTCAGATAGTGATCACTTGAAATAAGTGCCTCATTCTCTATGGGTCATTCGGCAGGGAGCGAGATTGAGTTACGCCTCGCGACCCATAGATAAATCTAAATCGGCCACCGCAAACCAAAGTGTAGCGGCTTAACAAAGTCGACCGTGAAGGAAACTCAACACCTCACTCCGACCCGCGAAAAATCCTATCTGAATCAGAGCCGTATCAAAAAAATGAGTAAAATCCACATTCTAAAAAGGCAAACCTAACTCTATGTTCTACGAAATTACAATCCTTCAATTTTCAAAAATGCTCCGTAATCTAAAGCTACTTATGGAAAAAGCCGCTTCTTATGCGGAAACGAAAAAGTTCGATGTGGAGGTTCTTTTGAATTCAAGACTGGCTCCCGACCAATTCAATTTCATCAAACAAGTTCAGATTGTCTGCGACACGGCAAAGTTGGGAGTATCAAGACTTACGGGAAAAGAAGCTCCGAAACACGACGATCAGGAAAAAACTCTATCGGAATTGCAAACAAGAATTCAATCCACGTTAGACTATCTTGAAACGTTTACGGAAAAAGATTTCGTCGAAGCAAACGAAAGAAAAGTGTCGCAACCTCGTTGGGAAGGAAAATATCTCACCGGAAAAGAATTCGCGATTCAGCACATGATTCCCAATTTCTATTTTCATATCACAACGGCTTATTCGATCCTCCGTCACAACGGAGTCGATATCGGAAAAAAGAATTATCTGGGCGAAATGCCTTTCAGAAGTTAAACAAAAAACGAAGAGGCCGTTTTGAAATTCAATCTTATTCATATTCTTAGATACGAACTTCTCTGGATCGGAATATTCGTTTTTTTAACCGGAACGTGCAGTTCTCCCTCGAAAGATTTTCAAACGTCCCTTCACCCGAATCCGAACGGAATTCCGGTTCTTATCTATCACGAAATCATAACGGACTCTTCGAAAACGCCGGGAGAAACCGTAATCACTTTGGAAAAATTCGAAGAGCAGATGAAATATCTTTTTTCCAAAGGTTACAATCCGATTACGATGAAGGACCTTCTGCTATACATAAGAAATAAAAAAGTTCTACCGGACAAATCCCTGGTCCTAAACTTCGACGACGGTTGGAAAAACGTCTTAAACGCGGTCCCAATACTCGATCGTTATTCGTTTCCGGCTTCGTTTTGGATCATAGCCGGACCCACAGGGATTGGAAAAGGGGAATATCTGGAATGGTCCGATATCCAAGAGCTTGCAAAAAATCCTAGATTTGAAATCGGATCCCACACGTACAGTCATCCTTGGAACCCAAAAGATAACTTGGTGACTTGGGTTGACAATCGTGTCGACGGAAAAAGTAAAAAAGACGCACTCTTTGAACTGAAGGAATCCAAAAGGATCTTAGAATCCAAGTTAGGCGTTCTTGTAGAATATTTGGCTTGGCCCTGCGGTTGGTACAATGATCAACTTATAGATTTGGCTCAGCAGTCGGGTTATAAAGCGATACTTACAACGGAAGACGGAACTAATTTGCCGGGAGGTGATCCTCTCAGAATCAAACGAGTATTTATAGACGGGAAATGCGATCTTGAGTCCTTTATTCAACAGTTGGAAAATCCGAGATACATCGTCTGTCAAAAATCGCAAAAACCCACAAAAGGAAATTCTCCCTATTCGGATTAACTTTTTTCGTATCCGCCTAAAACAACTCTCGGCCTTTACAAGGCCTGGATTCGCCCAAACTTTTTCCACGAATTCACGTAATTTTAAGAAAAGAAGCCTGAAATATCGAACCTTTCGGTAAGATTTCCTTTCCAACGAGTTTGAGCAAGTTTCTGCTTCCTTGAAGGTCTCCAGGAAACGATCTGAATTACTTTTTCTTCTTCAAGGAATTATTATGATTTCATCGCAGAAGCATAGTTTTGTTTATTGTAAGTTTAAGTAAATTTGAATGAAAACCGATCCAGATTCCGTAACGCAGTCCACACATTTGAAAAAAAGCCGGTATTACCGAAACCAGATCTGGATCACAAGAATCTTTCTTTTTTTAACGATCGTCGCCTGCGCCTGCGCCGGTTTCGAAATGTTCGGAGTTTTGTGGGAAGAACTTCTGGATCATAAACCGTTTGCGGCCATCGGACAAATCTCATTCTTTGTAATCATCGCACTTCTGACCTACGGTAACTTCGTTTATCAATTTACACGATTGGGTTACTTCAAAAGACTTTTGAAACATATTTCTCCCGATCGGAAGGAATTGGAAAAAATCTACGAACAGGATTGTCCTCCTTTGGCAATTCTCATTCCTTCCTACAAGGAAGAATTGGATATCGTTCGCGAAACTCTTCTTTCCGCCGCTCTTCAAGATTATCCGAATCGAAGAGTAGTATTGCTCATCGACGATCCTCCGGAATCGAAAAGTTATGCGGATTTTGAAGCCCTTCAAAATATGAGAGCGTTGCCGAATTCTCTTCAAAAGGAATTCAACGAGGCGGCCCGTCCTTTTCTTCAGGCAAAGAAGGAATATCTGGAACGCAAGGTTTTCAATAAGTCGAAAGCGCTCAAAGAAACGGAACGTTTGATCGAACTTTATAAAAATGCAGCTCTCTGGTTTCGAAATCGGATGGATCTCTACGACGATTCTTCCACCCAAAAAGATCTTCCGGAACATACTCGCATTTTTATGAGAGACTCTTTTTTTAAGGAGTGGCATAAACTTCATTTAGAGAGAGTCTCCGATCTGGAAATTCTTTTAGAGCAAGGCGGAGCCGACTCCGAAAGAATCGAAAAAGAATACAACCGTCTTGCGTCCCTCTTTACCGTAAACTTTACCACCTTTGAAAGAAAGAAATACGTAAACCTTTCCCATCTCCCGAACAAAGCGATGAACTTGAACAGTTACGTCTATCTTTTGGGAAAAAGATGGGAAGAAAGAAAGGATTCTCACGGAGTTTTTTTGGAGGAATCCGAGAATCTTCATTCTTCCTTTGAAATTCCCGGAGCGGATTTTTTAATCACCTTGGACGCGGATAGTATTCTTCTTCCGGATTATATTCTGAAATTATCATACGTTATGTTTTCTCCCGGAAACGAAAGAATCGCCGTGGCTCAAACCCCTTACAGTTCCTTTCCGGGAGCGCCTAACGTGTTAGAGAGAATGGCCGGAGCGACAACCGATATTCAATATCAGATTCATCAAGGTTTCACACACTTCAACGCGACGTTTTGGGTGGGCGCGAACGCGATGTTACGATACGAAGCCCTTTTGGATATCAGGACCGTTTACGAGGAACGCGGTTTTCAAATTCATAAATACATTCAAGATAATACGGTCATCGAAGATACGGAATCCAGCATCGATCTTTTGGATGTGAACTGGAATCTTTACAACTATCCGGAAAGACTCGCTTACAGCGCAACCCCTCCCGACTTCGGTTCTCTTTTGATTCAAAGAAGAAGATGGGCCAACGGTGGACTCATCATTCTTCCGAAACTTCTTCGTCACGTATTTCAGTGGCCTTGGAGTTTTGCTAAGTTTACGGAAGCGTTCTTTCGAGTTCACTATCTCGGATCGATCGCGGCCGTGAATATCGGTCTTGTTATTCTTATGGGAAGTCCTTTGGGAGAAGGAATGGAAACGTATTGGATCGCAATTTCCTCCCTTCCCTATTTTATCTTATACGGAATGGATTTGGTAAGAATGGGATATAAATGGATCGATCTGATTCAAGTTTATTCTCTCAACTTACTTTTGATCCCCGTAAACTTAGCCGGTGTTTTTATGTCGATCAACCAGGCGATTACCGGAAAACAAATTCCATTTAGTAGAACTCCAAAAGTGATCGGTAGAACCGCAATGCCAGCGCTCTATGTCATCGCCGAATTTTCCCTTTTGGCTCAACTTCTTTTCGGATTTATCACGAACTATCTGTATCGAAACTGGGTATATTCCATCTACAATTTAGCAAACGCGATTCTTTTAGGTTACGCGATCGTTAAGTTTATAGGACTTAGATCCTGTTGGGAAGACATTCTACTTTTCATGAACAAACCTCCGGCGGAAATCACTGTCTCTCATTGGGTGGAACCGAGAGTTGCGATCGATTTGGAAGGAGCGATGATTTATACGAGTGAAAGCGCCGAGGAAGACAAAATCGCTTCCTAATTTCCTCTTGTAATTTGGTTCCTGGAAAAAACTCTCGTTCTATATGTCTGCCAATCCAGGACCGATATCCGTACAGGAAGTTTTGTACAAAACGCGGTTATTCTTTTCCGGATTTTTTCTCTGCCTAATCGTAATCCTCGGACTGATTTTTTTAAGTCCTCTTTTTTTAATCCAAGACCGCCCATTTCCTAAAAGCGACGCCCTCGTATTGGAAGCAAAAGAAACGATCCCGCAAGATATACTCAAAAACGCCGCCGACGGTTTCAAAAAAGGATACGCGGGAATTCTGATCGTTCTTTACTCCCCTGCAACCTTAAATTCCAACTTGGGTGTGACCCAAAACTTAACGACCGAAATCCAAAATTCTTTGGTCGCCTTAGGCGTGGAAGAATCAAAAATTCTAATATACAAACTTGAACCGTATCCTATGGGCGCTAAGAATTTTTCCAAATCCCTTTTAAAAATCTGCCTGGATCGACAACTTAAAAATATTATCATCCTCTCCAAAAGATTCGAATCTTCTTTCAATCAAAAACTCTACGAATCCGTATTGGGTCCGGCCGGCTTAAAAATTCACGTGGTTCCTTTGTCGGATAAGATCGGGCTCGGAAATTGGTTCTTAAGCGAAGAAGGATTTGAAATCGTTTTCTTAAATTTAGCCAGAATGTTTTATCAAATACTCCCGGGAAAATAAAATCGAAAATGTCAGACGCAAAAGAATCGAACGAACTCATTCAACAAAGAATTCAGAAAGTCGAAGAACTAAAAAAACAGGGGATCAATCCGTATCCGGTTCGTTTTTTTCCGGATTCTAAATCGAAAGACATCGTCGAAAAGTTCGAAAAAAATCCTACCGGACCTGAAACCAAATTCAAGTTAGGCGGGAGACTACATTCCAAAAGGGTAATGGGGAAAGCGAGTTTTGCCCATCTCAAAGACAACGCCGGAATCATTCAACTTTACGCGACCCGCGACGATCTTGGAGAGGCCTCTTACGCGATTTTTAAGTCCCTCGACTTGGGCGACGTCATCGGTCTCGAAGGTTATCTTTTTACCACCGGAAAGGGAGAAATCACGTTACACGTCACCTCTATCGAACTTCTCGCAAAATGTATCCGCCCCCTTCCCGTTGTAAAAGAAAAGGACGGGGTCGTCTACGACGCGTTTGCCGATGTCGAACAAAGATATAGAATGCGTTATGTGGATCTTGTAGTCAACGACCACGTGCGGGACACTTTTATAACGAGAAGTAAAATCGTTTCCGAAATCAGAAGTTTTCTGACCCAAGAAGGATTTTTGGAAGTGGAAACTCCGATGATGCAACCGATCGCGGGAGGCGCCGCGGCAAGGCCGTTCGTAACTCATCATAATACCCTAGACATGCAATTGTTCTTAAGAATCGCTCCCGAACTTTATCTCAAACGTTTGATCGTGGGTGGAATGGATCGAGTGTTCGAACTCAACAGAAATTTTAGAAACGAAGGAATATCCACAAAACACAATCCGGAATTTACGATGATGGAAGCTTATATGGCCTTCGGCGATATGAGCACGATGCTCGATCTTACGGAAAGACTCATCACTCATTTGGCAAAAAAAATCTGCGGAACTTTAAAAGTTCAGTACGGTAAGGATCTGATCGACCTTTCTCCTCCCTGGAGAAGAGCGACTTACGTGGATATCATCCGAGAATATAGCGGAATCGATTTCAGCCGAATCACTTCCTTGGAAGAAGCAAAGAAAAAAGCTTCCGAGCTAAAAGTGGACGTTTCCAAATGCCAAACGATCTGGAAAGTGGCGGACGAGGTCTTTTCCGAAAAGGCGGAACCGAATCTGATTCAGCCGATCTTCATCACGGATTATCCGAAAGAACTTTCTCCTCTTGCAAAGTCCAATCCGGACAAACCGGATTATGTGGAAAGGTTCGAACCTTACGTGGCGGGAAGGGAAATCGGAAACGCCTTTACGGAGTTAAACGATCCTTTCGACCAAAAAGAAAGATTTGAAGATCAGGTAAAACAAAGAGAAGCGGGAGACGACGAGGCCTTTATGATGGACGAGGATTATATCCGCGCGTTAGAATACGGAATGCCTCCAACGGGAGGACTTGGAATCGGAATCGATCGTTTGGTAATGCTTTTGACCAATTCTCATTCAATTCGAGATACGATTCTATTTCCATTGATGAGACCGGAATAAAACTGGATCGGATTGATTACCCTTGAAGCCTTTTCTTTTTACCGGGAATAATCGTTTCCAAATCGAATCGCTAAACTGTCCACTAAAACGTCGATTCTATTTCTAAGCACAGAATGACCCGTGTCAAAATGAGTTTCCAAATCGTATGCAGAAATCCGAAAATAGAAACGAATCCCAAAAAAACGGTGACCAACAACGTCAAAAAAGACAAATCCGTCATACAAATAAACTCGTATCTTCAAAAATCGAAAACAAGCGCTTTTCTGGCGTTTCTATATTCAAAAAAATAAATATTCTTACGACAAACAAAATAGGTTTTAGTGATCTCTATAAAATAGAATGCGATCCAATTTGAGAGCAAAAACACTGCTTCAATGCAAAATATTAGGTTTGATTGTTTGCACACCCATTTTTGCTTCGCTAAGAATCTTCGTTTTGTTGCGGCAACATTCGTCTCCGCGAGCACTCGACATCTATATTATAAAATTTGATTTTTAGAACAGACTGCGTAACACAATCTCGAATTCGATCGTGTTTTAGGATTTCTTTCTAAAGAGAGATTTAAAAAATAAGATCGTAAAAAACTGAAACATTCTGAAAAGGCGGAATAGTCTCCAAGGTTTGGAAAAAATTCTCCACAACCAAATGAGCCCTTTGAGTTTAAAAAAGTTAGGCGCCTTTCTCACCTTGCCCGAAAGAATATCCAAGGAACCGCTGACTCCTATGATCACGGAATGTCCGAAAAATGCAGTGTTGTTTTCGATCCAGATTTCCTGTTCCGGAAAATCCATCGCAAGAAAAATAAGATTCGGACTCGTTTTACGAATCGATTCCTTTACCATCAGCTCCCTTTGAGGATTCATATAACCGGCGTGTCTTCCGACGATTCTCACCCCCGGAAAATGTCTGGAGAGAGTGAAATATACTTTTTCAATGATGTCTTCCCTACCGCCGAGCATAAAGATAGAATAATTTCGGAGTTCACAGAGACGAACCAAATCCATCATTAAGGCGATCGGAGAAATTCGCTCTTTCAGAATTTTTCCAAGACGAGTCGCAGCCCACTGAAGTCCGGCCCCTTCCGCCAGAATCATAGTCGCCTTTTCCGTGATCCTATGAAGTTTTTTTCCCTTCCGAACCGACATGATCTTGATCGGATCCAAAAAAAGAATATGATGAAACTTTTCCTTTTCCTCCAAGAGTCTGTAGATCTTGGCGACCGATTCGTCCTGGGTCACGTTGTCGAACGGAACTCCAAGAATATCAGTTTTTCCTAATGTTTCCGTCTGAATGATCTGATAATCCAAGAGATAGTCTCGGTCGTCTTTGGCGGAAAGATGTATGATTTCACCAGGCTTTTTCATCCTAAAGGCATCCTATACGACATAAGTCCGAAGTCAATTGAAACTTATCAATTTCGCTCCCGTATTTTCGCGGCGGCAGTTCTAAATTCCGTTTCTAAACAAGCCATGGAAATGCTTGAAAGTAAAAATTCTCCCGCTTTCAAAATCAGATCCAAATTTCCAACTTGGATCCCCCCGATCAAAGTTACGGGCAACGAAGTTCCTCCCGCAATTTTTTCCAAAATTTTCGTCCCGGTTACGGACTTCGCGTCCTCTTTATTCTCGGTAGGAAAAATGGGTCCCAGTCCGGTATAATTCCAAAGGGAAACATCCAAGGCATTCACCTCTTCCAAAGTATGAGACGAGGTTCCGAGATAAAGATCGGACTCGAATAGAGCGGCCTCCTCTTCGGAATTGAGAACTTCGTAATCTTCCTTTCCGACATGCGCCCCGAAACAATTCCATTCGATCGCCCGTTTCCAATCATCGTTTAAAATCCAAGGCACGTCAGGATACCGGTCCTGCAGGGACTTAACGAGAAATTCCAATTCTAAAACGGAAGCCGACTTGGCGCGGATCTGAACTAAAGGAACGAGATCCGGATATTCCAGCCAAAGTTTCGGAAGACTCAAAATATCCAGATTTCTTTTATTACAAAAGTCCAAATCGAGGATCGGATAAATTCCCGGCAAAGGCCAAGAGAAAATTTTATCCCGCACCGATAGATTCCGTTCTCTCACTTCCGATCTGCCCCTAACACCGATTCACTTGACATCTAAAACGCGAGAAACTCCCGCAAAAATACGATTCGTCAAGAAACGATGACCGGTAAATAAGGTTATCCTCTCGTTTGAGAAAATTTCTTATTTCCGGAAACGAGATTTCAGTTTCAAATATTCTAATAGGAAAAAAATTCTTGTAGATTCCGACTCAAGAAGGCGAAACGGTTTTTGCGTTTACTTCCATAAAGTGATCCTAGAAAGTTGGGTTTATGAATCTTTCAAAGTCCAATCTTTTTTGATTTACGCGGAATTCCGAAATTGGCGATCATACATTTATGAGGAAATTATTTTCGGTCCTACTTTTTTCATTTTTCTTTTTCATCGTACTGTCGGATTGTAGTCCAAGAAAGGACGAAACGAAGGAAAAAGCGATTTTAAACTACATTTTATACTGCGGTCCGGGCGGAACGATCGATTCTTGTAACGCGGCTTGCGGAGCGACTTACGGAGAAACCGCGACGAACGCAAATTTACAATCCCTTACTTCCTGCACGAGCGCCTGTTCTACAAACTGCAACGTGCTCAATTTATTTCTTCAGTTCAGCAATCTCAATAAGTAAAATAACGGAACATCGAGGCCGCAAAAATTCCGGCGGTCTCGATTTTTAAAACCGTATCTCCAACCCTAACTCCGAGTATATTCTTTTCTTGTAATAAACGAGTTTCCTTTTCTCGAAATCCGCCTTCCGGACCCACGATCCAAATCGCATTTTGAAAAAATTCCGGCTTCGGTTTCGATTCTCCCTTCGGATCGAATTGATAGACGGAACAATTTCGGTTTTCTTGCGAGTTTAAAAATTCTTTTAACGAAACGGGGGGAAACACATCGGGAAGGAAAATCCTTTTCGATTGAATCGCCGCTTCTTCCACGATCTTTTTAGCTCGACTCAAATTAAAATCCTTTCGATCCGATTGTTCGAAATTCAAAAAATAAAAATGACTTAGGCCCAGTTCGGTTCCTTTTTGTAAAAGCCATTCCAAACGATTTCCTTTCGGAATTGCGGTCGCGATCGCAAAAATCGATTCCGATTTTGTGTGGGTTTCCGTCTTTTTGAGAATTCCTTGAAGTGAATTGCCTCCGACTTCGTAGATCCATTCCGATCCGACTCCGTTCAACACTCTCAGATTTTTATCTTCGGAAAAAATCCGCTGCGCCTTTAAATGGGATATTTCCTCCTTATTTAAGGAGAACGGAAATTCGGAATTCCATTCCCTCCTGAAAAGAATCGCTTCTTCCAAAATAAAAATCCTATCGGTTCAGGTTGGCGAGTTCGAAGAGGGAAGGATCGGGTTTGACTTCCTTATCTATTTCAGTATATTCCAATACACTAATGGATCCCGTGTTCAAGTCTAGAATTTCCAATCGGTTTGCGTATTCTTCCTTTGTGGTCTTCTGGTTTTGTTTTACTTTTACGGGTCCGTATTTGATGTTCATCGTTTTAAATAGCACTCCGTCCCGATCGTGAAAGTCCAATCGCGCGGGTTTCAAGGATTCCAAATTCAAAAGCAGAATCAATTTGGAATAAAAATAAGGTATGATCGGTTTGAGCGAAACCCTTTTGAAAGATTGATCTGCGGTTTTGAGATCGCTCTGAACGATCGGGTTGTAGTTGGCCTGATAGGAAGCTCCCGATAGATCGATGAAACTGAATCCCGTCCCTAAATGGGATTCGTATTTTTCCTCGTCCACTTTCCGAAAGATTTTTTTGGAAAGCGCGTTGAACGCATAGACCTGTTCCCCCTCGTCCTTGATCAAAATCTTATATTCGAGTCCCCTTCCCCTACTTTCAAACAAATAAAGCGTATCATCCTCTTTTCTGAATATGTTTACGTCCCAACTCCAGGTTTCTCCGCTGCGCCGAATGAGGATCAAATTTGCCTTGATCAAACCTTGACTGGATTTTACGAGAGCCTGATCGAGCCTGGCGACCAATTCCTGAGCAACCCTTATCGCGGATCCTTGCGGGTTTGTTTCTTTGCTCAATATTGTAAGAGCGAAAAAACCTACCGTAAACGCAAGAACCCGATCCAATTTACTCGGCCCTCATCGTTGGCGCGCTGAAAGAATAAAGGCCATGTACGGAACCTTGAGCCTGTGCGGATTCGGATCTTCTTTCAAAACGAAGTTCTCCTTCTCGAAGCGCCTTATGGATTTCGGGTATTGATTTATAACCCATGTCCTGAAAGGACAATCTGAGACCTTGTGACAAGTACGGTATAAAGTTCAGAATCGATCCCCTGTCCACGACGGACCCGCTGACACCCTGCGCCACTTTGACTTTTTGGCCCTCGTTAAAATAACGTTTGTCGCCGCCCGCTTTCATCGCTTCAATCGAAGCCATTCCTCTGTATTTCTTAAGACGAATTCCGTTCTCATAAAAATACTCTCCGGGTGCTTCCGTGGTTCCCGCAAACATAAATCCCATCATACAAGTGGAAGCGCCGATCGCTAGAGAATTTGCGATATCGCCGATATTGGAAATTCCTCCGTCCGCAATGACCGGAACGTCGTATTTTGCGGCATGTTTTGCCGTTTGAAATACCGCAGTCGCCTGAGCGCGGCCAACCGCCATCGTATCCTGTGTGATACAGATCGAACCCGGTCCCATCCCGATTCTAAGCCCATCCGCTCCGGCTTGGATTAGATTCTCCGCTTGTCCGCGGGTAACCACGTTTCCGGCGACCACGTCCAAATTTTTAAATTCCTTTTTAATGAACTGAATCATCTCGATCTGATAGTTCGAATTTCCTTGCGCCGAATCGATGATGATCACATCCACCCCCGCCTCGTAAAGCGCGGCCACCCTTTCCCTCGATTCCAAGAGTGTGGAAACCGCCGCTCCACAACGAAGCCTTTTTCCTTCGTCTTTTGAGGCATCCGGAAATTCTTTATTCTTTTTTAAGTCGGAACGACTTACAAGAGACACCAACTTCCCCTCGGAGTCCACAATCGGAAGTTTTCCGATCTTCGTTTTCTTAATGATCTCGTTCGCATCCTGCAACGTGATTCCCTCTTTACCCGTAATCACGTTCGTAGTCATCACTTTGTCTAAAGTGATTTCCCGATTCCTCTCAAAATCAATGTCTCTGTTCGTAACGATTCCGATCAGTTTGGAATTTCTTGTGCCGTCTTCGGTTACGGGAATCCCCGTAAATCCCTTGTGTTCTTTGATCCAGTCCAAATCGCGAATAACGTTCTTCGGTCCCAAGATCACCGGATCCGTGATAAATCCGTTCTCAAAACGTTTTACCTTTTCTACAAGAGCGACCTGTTCTTCGATCGAATTGTTGTAATGAATGATTCCGATTCCACCCATTAGGGCCTGTGCAATCGCCATCTGAGATTCCGTTACGGTATCCATCGGCGAACTTATGAAAGGTCTCTTTAGTTTTATATTTCGAGTCAGTCTGGTTTCAAGCTCAACTTCGGAGGGATGGAAGTCGATAAATCCAGGGAGAACGAGAAAATCTCTGTACGTTAGACCGATCTGAAGACTGAATAGCTCGTCTCCGGATAGTCCGTCTAAATATTCGGAGTTGCGGTAAGTTTGGTTTGACATTACCTAGTACATAAAAGGTAAACTGAGAACTAAGATCAAGAGAATTTCCCCTCGTTCGCTTTGAAAAACTATGGAAACGATTCAGAGAAAAAAAAGAGAGAAGGAAACGGTCTCCGACCCCACGAAAAAGTTTCATATTATTTCGAAATTTCTCGTGCAAACGGATATCATCGCGCGCGCACCGGGCCCCTTAAAACAAATCGTTAAAATCTTACAGGTTTCCAAAGACGCCACGAAAATCCTGATTCAAACACAAACGCCGAACGTGTTTCCGTTAAACAGTCAAGTCACTCTTACAAAACTTCTTGCTAAATACGTGGAATTGAGTTGTGAAGTTCTGGATGAAAAACCGAACAACCAATTGATCCTTTCCGTTTCGGAAATTTCGATCGCGAGCAAAGAAAGAAGTCTCAATCGTATCACACCTCCCGAAGGAGCCGTTTGGATCACCAATATACGCACGAGTAAAACTACGATCGACGCGAACCTTTTTAACATCCCGACTTCCGTTAAGGTAAACTTTGCCGACTACGAAACGAAATTAAAATCGAAATACGATTTTCTAAAGATAGACGTTTTTGGAACGATCGGAGATAAATTCGATCTCGTAAAAAAAACTCGTAAGATCCTTTTTATTCCGAACACTCAAAAAGAAAAAAGTTATACGGCCTATAATCAGGAAGATTTTATAGACTACGCCGCCGAGTTAGGGGACGCGGAGGACGTTCGCAAACGAATCATTGAATATGCGAATCAAAAAATCAAATCCGAACTGATCGTTCCCGTGATTTACCTGAGCCACGAAGAACAAGCGATTCCGATCGGGTTCGTTCACGCCCAAAATCGAAATAGGGAAATCGACACTTTGGAAGTGATGGAGATCAAAACTCTCACCTTTGAAATGGTGGATCGAATCCGGGAATCCAATACGATTTTAGTGAAGGAAAGATTTCCGATCGTGAATATTTCCACGGGAGGTCTGAAAGTAAAAATCAACCATCCCGACTTAAATCAAGATTTTACCAAAAGGGCCGGGTTTTCCTTTGATATTTTTTTCAAGATGCAGGCCCCTCTCACGGCTTTCGGTGTCATTCGTTCCGTAACCAAGGATGCGGAAGGTAATCTTTACGTAGGCCTTTCCATCGAAGGAAATTCTTACAGACCGGGGGAAAGAAAAAAATACATAGACAATGTAAACCGACTCCTTGCGGAAACCAATCCCATTTAACTTTTTGCAACGCGATCCATAGAGAGCGTTGTGTTTTAGTTCTTCAACGCGTTCTAAAACCAGCCGAGCGATTTTAAAGGAATTCTATTTTTCTAATATTCAAGAACTTGAACATCCACGAATAAGACGTTTTCTTTTGAAATTTTTTTGCTGTAGGTCACCAAAAGAATCCCGTAACTGATATCGTAGTATGGATTGCTGATGATCCATTCCGCTCGGATATCTTTCATCGATTTATAGAGCTGCTCCAAAAAATACGGTCTCCAGCTCCAGTTCCTTCCCGCAAAAGAATGATCCACGTCTATGGAATCGTTCTCGATTTTCATGTAGTTCGGAGAAACCTGACTTCCGATAAGGTTCGTAACGTAAATTCGGAACACAAAATCGCTGAGAAGACCCGGATTACGGATTTGAATCGAACAAAATTGCCCTTCCGCATCCACAAGAATTCCCGCAAGATCCAACTTTTGCTCCAATTCCTTCTCCAACGTAATCCGTCGCGTCAATTGACTCCTTTTGTGATTTAAGAAACATTCGTGCACGGCGGAAAACCTGCGTTTTAATTCATCCTGACCGACCATTTTCGGAAGCGCTTCCGCAAAATAGAATCCCTGCAAAAAACGAGCGCTGTAAGTGAGGGATTGAAAGAGTTCCGTATCATTTTCGATTCCTTCGAACAAAAGCGAACAACCGAGAGATTCGGAAAGCCTCGAAATCGTAAAAAGAATTTCCTGAAAATTCCGGGAAATGACCGAATGCCGGAGCATTTGCAAATCCACCTTTAAGATATCGGGATGAAAGATTCCGATTCGATCCAAATTGGAGGAACGAGTCCCCAGATCGTCGATCGCAACCAAAAAACCTTCTTCCTTATAACGAGAAATAAGAGGTCTTAAACTTTCGATACTTCCGTCGAAATGTTCTTCGACGATTTCAATCACGATCTTGGAAGGATCCAAACCCAATTCATTCACGAGCCGAATCGTATAAGGATCATCGGCCTCCTCTTCTTCGATATGATCTCTCATATACGCCGGAGAAATATTTACGAACAACTTCGCTTCCGGAAATCGATTTTGATTTTCTAAAAGATGAAGAATTGCCTTTTTACGAATATCCCGATCGATATCTCTTTTCAGATTGTAGATTTCTCTTCGCTCTTGAAGATCCTCTACTCCGGACATCGCGTTTAAAAAGAAGGGACCGAGGGAATGAATTTTTCCGGATTGATCCTTAAACCTTCCTAAGGTTTCATAACCGAAAATAGAATCCCTTTCCACGGAAAGGATCGGTTGAAAAAAGGGAACGACCTCACCGGATTGAAACCAAAGTTCCCATTCCGATTTCGTTTTTGGAAATATGCGGGAAGACTCGATCATTCGGTTACACGTTTTTCGATTGTCCCAATTCTACAAGGAAATTCCACTCATCGTAAAAAAACAACGTATCTTCCGAAAGTTACTTATGAAAAAAGGAACACAATTTTGAAACGTATTGTATATTTCGCCTTTACTCTTCTACTGATTTTATTCGGCGTTATCTCCGCATATCGGATGCGTTGGATGGCAGACGACGCGTTTATTAGCCTACGATATGCTAAGAATTTCGCGGACGGAAAAGGATTGGTCTTCAACGAAGGAGAGTTTGTGGAGGGTTATACTAACTTTCTTTGGACGGCTCTTTTGATTCCGTTTCATCTTTTCGATCGAATTGATCCCGTAGACGCAAATTACTTTTTTGGAATTCTTTCCTTTTTAGGAACGTGTATCTATCTCATTCTTTTTAGAAAAAAATTTGCAAAAACGGAATTCCCCGTTCCGTTCGCTCTTTCCTGTTTCGTTTTGCTACACCACAATCGGGTTTTTGCCACCGGCGGTTTGGAAACGTCTTTACACGGGTTTATATTCTTAACCGCATCTTATCATTTGATAGATTTCAAGGCCGCCGATTTCGATCCTGTAAAAAGAAAATTCAGCGATTGGTTCTCTACCGATCGTTCGGCAAATTTTCGGGAACACTATAAACCGTTCGCAGGAGTTTTTCTTTCCTCCTTAAGTTGTCTCAATCGACCGGACGGAATTTTATTTCACATTCTCGCAGGCATTTACCTAACTCTAAAATTTTTTCAAGAAGCGAAATCGTGCGGCGCACGTTCCACGTTTTTCAAAACTTCTTTCGGAATCCTTTGTGCGATCTATTTATCACCCGCCCTTTTCTATATTTGGAAATTGGAATATTATGGAAACTTACTTCCCAATACTTTCTACGCGAAGTCGGGGGGAAGTTCCAATCTTTTTCAAGGACTGATTTATCTCTTTTCTTTTTTAAAAATGTATTACGGAATGATCCCGATCGTCGGATGTTTTTTCTTTTTTTTCTTTCAAACGATTCGAAAACAATTCTTTGAGGCGCAACAAGAGAAGGACTTTCGTTGGATCTTATTCGTTTTGTTTCCGATTTTTTACGCGGGTTATTATACTTGGATCGGAGGGGATTTTATGTTCTCCCGGTTTTATCTTCCGATTCTGCCCGTCGTTTTTGTTTGGGTGGAACAGGAAATTCTTTCGTTACGAAAAAAATCCGTTCCCAAACGAACATGGGTCGCGGACGCGCTTCTCTATTCGATCCCGATTTTGATTTTATTACGTTGGGATATTTACAAAGGTCTTCCGTTTCCGATCGTGTCCGGAATCGCGGATGAAAATCAAATCTACAAAAGGGAATCCGTGGAAGGAATTCGAAAAAGAATTCTTCCCTGGAAAGAACATTTTGAGAAGTCCAAGGTTCGAGTCGCCTTTCAAGGATCGGAATGTATTTTGATCTATTACTTGAATCCGATATTGGCGATCGAAACGGAAGCGGGACTTACCGATCCGGTCATTGCGAGAATGGAATTTAAAAATCGAGAAAGAATCGGACACGGCAAACCAACCCAGTTACAATATCTACGAGAGAGAAACGTACATCTTCTTCTTTATTCGAGCGGACTTCCCGGTCCAAAAGAATACGATGAATTTTTAACGGGGGATTTTTCAACACCTTGGAGAATCCTAACGTATTCACCTTCCGTGATGAAGGAACTTCTAAAAATTTCCGCCTTTCGTGCCGTAGACTTCGAATCTTATTTGGACGCTTATAAATACAAATATAAAAAACTCGATCCGACGTTTCGAAAGGAGAAATTTTTAGAATTCGAATCTTACTACTTCCGAAACGGAGAGGATGAAATCAGACGGGAATGGTATCGAAAAAATTTGTAATTTTTTTCAAAACGCGGGCGTCCTTCCCCCATGGAGAATCTTGATTGCTAAAATCGGGGAGAGAAGATAGCCTGCATTTATTGTCGTTTAAAAACCCAAACAAAAAATAAATGAGTCAGTTTCTCAATTTAAAAACCGTTCCTCTTCTAATCCTTGTTTTTTCTCTTACTCTGCTGTTCTTTTTTGATCCTTCCAACCCGTCCCTTTCCAGAGATTCGGCGGTATTCAGTTTTTTTGTTTGGGTCGTTTATTTAGGAATATCGTTTCGGAAAAAGAAATCGAGAGTCCATCCGCTTTTTCAATTGGCCTGCCTATTGTTAATCGGACTTTCCACGATCAACGGAATCAATAGCGCTCCCGTCGTCTACTTTCCTCAAAAGTTGAATTTAAAACTTCTCTACGTCGCGGCTTTGTGTTTTACGATCTATCTTTTCTTTAAGAACGTCCATCCGATCTTCTTATTCGTTCACACCGTTGCCTTTGCGTGTTCTCCTCCTCTTTTTTCAAGTATCAAATCGGTCCCGCTTTTACTCTTTGTGAGCGCCTCTTTTCTTTATTTGATTCCTAAAAGAATTCGATTCCGTAAACTGCACGCGGTCCTTTCCGTTTTCATTTTTGTGTTACTGATTTCATCTTTACTTTCTTTTAAATCCCAGGCTGCTCTCCTGCAACTTTGTCTTTTATTTTCCGGGATTCTGATTTTCTTTTTGATTTCCTCTTATCCCAGTCGGTTTATCAAAAGAGGACTTCTTTTGATTCTTTCCTTAAATCTTCTTTTGAATACGGCAAACTTATTCTCTGCGGTTCATATGATCTGGCCCTTTAACTTTTTGCTGCCTCCGCTTTTTCTTACCTATGCCGGTCTTCCCGTATCGGCGATCGCGGTGATATCCGCATTTTCCGCGTTAGTCGCCTTTTATACTGCGTATCAATATCGCGGATATTCTTGGTTTTTAGTTCCCGGCGGTCTCATTGCGTTATACCTTGCGTTCTTCAATCACTCTCGCGCCAGTTTATTGGCTTTTACCCTCGCCGTGTTATGTATTTTCCTATTTCGTCAGATTAAAAAAAGAATTTTCTTTCGAGTTTTGCTTCCCGTCTCTTTCCTAGTTCTTTTGTTCTCGATTGGAAGCGTATTTCTTTTACCGAAAGATACCGCACCTCGATATTTCAACCCGGAAACTCTCCTCATTCGATTTTCTCTTTGGAATTTCCACTTTCAATCCGTGCTTCAAAACTCTCCGATTTTCGGGATCGGCTTGGATGCGGATTCTCTTTTGGCTCATCTCCCCGGAACGCATTCAGGAAGAATCGGCTACGATGATTTCTACAGATTTTTACATTCTTTCCGATCCTATCCTCAAGCTCATAATCTATATGTGGAGGCTTTTACAAGTTTCGGAATTTTAGGTTCCTTACTTTTTCTTTGGATTGCCGTATATCTTTCTCTTCTCACCTATCGGATGTTAGTTTCCAAGAGTAGGGAAATTTCCAATTTAGGGATTTTCGTCTCCGGCGTCCTTGTGTTCGTGGCCGTACACGAGTTCTTCGATTACAATTTAGGAGAACAACATTTTTTCATTCCGGCCACACTCGCCATGTCTTTGATCCGAATTCGATCCAATGTTCAAGTCGGAACGTTCAGTCAAAACGTTTCGTTTAAGACCGCTTACGCGATCGTACTGATTCTTTTAGGATTTCTTTCCTTTCAGTTGATCTGGGAGCAAAGACTCAGAAATCTCATCTTAGCTTCCGCTCAGGACGAAATTGAACTTGACAATTTTCTAATATATAAAGAGAAAAAAAATTCCGGAAACCGCAAAAAAATTTCACCGCCCTTCGAAGAGATCGTAAAAAATCAGTTTTGGATCCGTTCCGAGGAAAACATAGTCCTGGCGTCCCTAATCCTTCGTAAAAGTCCAGACTATCCGGATTTGGTCGAATCTCTTCTGGATCGATGCGTCCAAAAAAACCCCTATTCATCCGTTTGTTGGAAAGAAAAAGCGGATGTGCTTAAAAAAACGAATCCGAATGACTTGGAAGAAGGTAAAAAAACGGATCCGTTTCATATCATATTTACGGAATAAAACTCAATGTTAAATCGATTGTCTCATCCTTATTTCCGCTATTTTATCTACGTACTCGTAGTCTTATTTCTCGCTTTCAATCGTTCCAAGTTGGACGATAAAATCCCTTTCGTTTCGAGCGACTCGGAGATAAAATATTATCAAACTTTAATATTTGCGGAAAAAGGATTTACGGCAATCACGGAATCGGAATGTGCCTATCCCGGAAAGGTTTACGATCCCGAATTCAGTTATTTTCCATTCGACTATCCTTGGGCCTTTCTCAAAAAAACCGGAAATTCCAAGTGTATCTTTCAATATCCTCCCTTATTGGCGCTTTTAAACGGACTTCCGGCTTATTTATTCGGAACGAAAATCATTACTCTGCTTCCCCTTCTCTGCTTACTCGGATGTCTTTTGATTTTTGACAAAATTCTTTCCTTATTCATCGCTAACGTTTGGATCGTCTTAATCGCCACCTTAATTCCTTTCACATTTAGCTTTCCGGTTCTTTCCTCGGTTGAATTTTCGGAGGTTCCTCTCAACAATTTTCTCTTGCTGTCTTTCGGATACTTTTTGACCCGTTCGCTTTTTGCGGACAAGATCACGGCTCAAGACAAAAGTATACATTCAAATTTTAGAATATTTTCTTTTATTTCCGGGCTTTTGGCTGTGGCAGCGTTCTTTTTAAGAACCGAATCCGCGTTCCCGGTATTCCTATTCGGTTTTCTTTCCTTCTTTTCCGAAGGTTCAAGAAACAAACTCAAAGAATATTTGATCTTTTCGACGTTAGGTGCGATTGTTTCTTTGGGATTTATAGGCGCTTTGAATTCCTTTTATTCCGGCCATCCAATGGGGATTCGTTTTCTTGTCAGTTCTCAGGATGCGATGAGTCAGTTTTCTATCGGAAAACAGATCTCAATCCTTCAAGGATATCTTTTAGGCGACGCGACCAAATCCGGATTCTTAAAGGCTTCGCCTTACGCCGTTTTAATTCTTGGAATTATTTCCAACCTCGTCCGCAGGAAAAAACTTTCCGGTGAATCTATCTTCGGGCTTGTGGGAATCGGAACCGTCTTTTCCATTTCCTTTTTAAGTCCTTATACCGCGGGAGTTCACCATTTCGGACTTCGTTATTTGGAATCCGGCTTTATCTTTTTGTCCTTGGGAATTTTTATTTTCCTCCACCGAAGGTACGTCGAGTTTCCGAACGCCGGAAGAATTTTAGTTTTGTTGGCTTTTTTAAGCTTATATTACAATTATAAATTCACGAGAGAAGGTTTTAAGATTTTATTCGGAGCCGTTGCGCCTTATACACAAATTCAAAACGAGTTTCAGACTCGAAAAATCATCGTTCACAAAGGACAGTTTACGAATTATTTAATCGGTTTTTCTTATATGAACTCCGTTCATTTTGCCGTAAACAAAACAAAGGACGCGCTTCAATTGGAAGAGACTTTAAAAAAAAATCGAGTGGAATCGTATTCCATCTTGGAATACGAGCTGGAGCCTCCGCGCGACCCAAACCTTCCGGAAAAACAATTTAAAGAAAAAATCGCGGTTCGTTTTCCGGATCCAAACGTTTACTATCAATTGAAAGACCAGATGAAAATTTTGGACTTCACTTTAAGAACCTATCAACTGAAAAAGAATTAAATTCTTTGAATATTATAGAATCATTCTTCTCGTTCGACCTTTTATTAGGCGCGTGGATTTTTCGTTGTGTAGAAAATCCGAAGAAAAAAAGTCGTCCGATTTAGAAAAGTTTTAGGACATAGTTTTAATAAAATAGAAAACGTCTTCTTAATAGATCGCGATATTTTTCAACTCCGTTGAAAGCCCAACGCTTTTGCTTCGCGGCTTTTGGCTAACTCGCTTCCTATCATAACGTTACCCACAAGTACTTGGATCTCAAGATAAATCTGTCGGAATTCCGACAATCCTCCGCCGTGAAAAGATCAGCCCCACCCTGATTTTGGGTGGTGGGGCGGGAGGGTGGGAAGGCTCGGGAGGCTTTTCTCTATCAGAAAATCATACTTTTTGCAAGTAAAAAGCTCCATTCTTGTCGGAACACTTGAAAAATGTGCGTTTTTGATCCTTCTTATTCCAAAAACCTTCTTAACTTGTGGGGTTAGTTATCGCTCGCTATGGGACGCGATATTTTTCAACTCCGTTGAAAGCCAACGTGAAACTCAGTCCTCGCTCCCTACGGGTCGCTCAGTAATGCTCCGCTGCCTTATGGCTAACTCGCTTCCTAAGGGGCGCTCGTTATGTTCTTTTCAGCAAATGTGCGGTGATCGTTTGTCCGATTAAATTCAAAATCTGAACGCTCAAAAAACTAATCATCAAAATTTCCTTTTCCAAATCGAGAACTTGGAAAGAGTTTCTCCACCAACGAAACACGATAAACGCGAAAAGCAAAATCACAAACAGAATCATTCTTGCCGAATACCAAAAAAGAAGATCTTCGGATAAAAGATTCAATTTAGAATACAGGCTCAATTCAGGAATCTTACGCGCAGCGAGAAACAAACCGATCGACCAAACCGTTTGTCCGAGCGTCGCTACCAGGAGGGAAACGGTAAGAGAATGAATCCCGAAGATATGAAAAGGACCAAACGCAATGATCCCCGTAAAATAACCGAGAATCGTAATCGCCCAGCCGATCCAAAAAAGCGTAAAACCGGTATAATAAAAAAGCTGCTGGGAATGAATGAGAATTTGCAAAAGATGTCTCATTCCGTCCCTCCAAGTTCTTAAATGAGGAATCCTTCCCGCCACGTCCGGACGCAGACTGATCGGAACGTGAGAAAGTTTGACTCCGCTTCGAAGCGCCTTCACGAGCATTTCGGAAGCGAATTCCATTCCGGTACTTTCGATCTCCCATTCGAGATATTTCTTCTTCAAAAAACAACGAAATCCGGAGTTTGCGTCTTTGACACGGTTTCCTTTTTTTGAATATAATACATTGATAATCCAGTTGATCACAGGTGTTCCCAAATAACGATGTAGAAAAGGCATCGCTCCCTGATGTATCGTCCCGTCCAATCGGGAACCGATCACGAACTCCGCGCCCTTTTCCATCTCCGCAAGAAGCGCGGGGGATTCCAAGAAATCGTACGTATCGTCCGCGTCCGCAAATAATACGATTTCCCCGCTTGCGTTGACAATCCCGTAATTCAACGCGGCTCCGTATCCTCTTTCTTTGCAATGGACGACCTTTGCGCCGAACTTCTTTGCGATCGATACGGATTTATCTTCGCTTCCGTTATCGGATACGAGAATTTCCACGTTATATTGTTTTAATTCTTTCTTGAGTCGAACGAGTTTTTCCAAAACGAGCGGAAGGGTTTTCTCCTCGTTCAAACAGGGAATTACGTAGGTGATGTTTTTTTTCTTCATAGTTTAAAATTCCGAATATTACTTTTTACGGATCGTGATCACTCTCATTCCGTAAAATAACTGATCCTTTCGATCGAATATTTTTTTCGTAAACAACGAATCCACTTCCTTTGAATTCAATTTCTCCCAGGAAGTTTCCAAAATCACGAGATACTTTCTCGCGGGATCATGAATAAAAAGATCCGCCTCTTCTTTGGCGTAAATCTTGGGCGTCACCCCCGTAATCTTTGCCGTCTTTAAAAAGTATTCCATATTATAGATATGAGAAGAACAAAGAAGCGTAAATTCTTGCGGACGATCCTGAATCGTAGAGATGATATACTGAGAACTTTCTCTCCACTGCTCCTTATACGGCTTATAATAATAACGCGTAAAATAATAAAGCGACACGAGAGATATTAGAATCAGAATCGATTCTAGCCTTTTCCCCTTGTAAATCGGAAACAAGGAGAAACCCGTCGCGATCAAAAAATACAAAACGGGCGCCGTAACCAAAAGGTTTCTCGCGGTGATCAAAGGTTGAATCGAAGAAAGAATTCCGAGAACGACTGAGAATACGAGAAGAATGATTCCAAACAAAACGACCGACTTCTTATGAGAAGGCTCTAAAACGACGGATTCCGTCTGACTCTTTTGAAAATAAAGCGAAGCAAATCCCACGAGCAAGGCCAGTGAGGTTACGATTCCGGGAATGAACTTCTTTAGAATTCCGGAATGAAAGATCAAATCGAAAAATACGATAAACGCTGTGATTCCCGCTTCCGGAATCCAAGAGGCGATTCCTATCTTATCCGAATTGAATAACAGATAAAGCGCCGGAAGAAATAGAATTCCGAATACGATGCCGAAAAGGAATTCCATTTTGGGAATTTTTTTCGTATAGATCCATTCTCCGATAAAAATCCCGAGAAAAACGGATGCGGACCAGATAAATCCGAAAAAATGAGTATAAGATGCTAATAAAGAAATTCCTAATAAACTCAAGTACAAACGGAGCTTCTTCTTTTTTCCGTTTTCATAAACGAGTTTTAAAACGACCGCAAGCTGAATCGTACAAAACAAAACCAAAAGACTATAAGATCTGAGTTCCTGGGAATAATAGATAAGCCCCGTGGATAAACTTAAAAGAGTCGAGACGGAGACCTTGATTCTCCCGCTTAAGTCTCGAGGCGAGAAGAAGTAAAACGCGAAAGGAACCAGTAATCCCGCGATCGCGCTGAGTAACCTTCCGGCAAAAACGGTCGGTTGTTGAAACAGTTGGAACCAAAAATACAAAAGGGTCTGATACAGCGGAGGATGCGGATCGTTTTTCATCCAATCCCAAAGATTGTGCAAGGAAGTTTCCGAGGAAGCTCGAATCGAAAAGAGTTCGTCTTCCCAAGGACTTTGCAGATCCAAACGAAAAAGTCGAAAGAACGCGCCTAACGCAAATAAAAACAGGAAAACTTTCAGATCCTTATTTCTTTTGATTTCCGTTAATAACGAGTTCGGCCGACTCATAAATCACCAGATTCCCATGATTCTTCTGTAGAGATCGGTTTCCAAAATTCCATTCGGATCGTATTTCTTTTTCAAAGTATGAAACGTCTCCAAATTCTTCTTAGGAAAGGCGCGTTGTACGATTTCCGGTCTGAGAGTGCTGTCCTTTGCGAAGTAAAACTTCCCGCCGAACTTAAGCACTGTCTCGTCCAACTCTCCCGCAAGCTCCCAAAGTCTTTTTTTGTTTCCGGAAGTCACCGGAAAATCCATCGCCATCGAATAACCGTCTAACGCGTGCGTAAGTAGAAACGGATCTGGTTTATGTTTTTTGAATACTGCCAGCCAGGTTACGATTCCCCGTTTCTGACAGATTTTTAGGATTTCGGAGAAAGCGTCCACCGCATTCTCTTTGGGAATAAAACTTTGGTACTGAATCATGGAACCGGGTTTATACATAAACTTCCAATTCGGAACGTAATCCAGTAAAAACGCGTATTCGGCGTGTCCTTGAAAATACGGTTTGTCGTTCGTCAAATAGCCGGAAATGAATTTCGCAAAGTTGACGAATCTCATTCCTAAGTTATTGGAAAACGGAAGCATAAACAACCACATCCAAGCCTTCGGAACGATTCCGAGAAACGTGCTCGGTAAATTCTGTTTTTCTAATTTACAATTTTCGGGAAAGTCGGGGTCTTCTCCTTTTTTCAAATGAACGGCTTTGTGAATCTGCCCTCTTCCGAGCGAACTTCCGGAAGCGAACGCGTCCACCCAACCCACGAGATAATCCGAATTTTTATATTCCTTTTCGAAGTAATCGAACATATCCTGAAGATTTTTGCTGACCACGGGCCACACCTTCATCTTTCCGGCGTAGATACGTTTCAATTGGATCGTTACGGTCAAAAAAACTCCGAGCATTCCAAAACCCGAAATGGCCGCAAAAAAAAGTTCCTGATTTTTTTTTCGGGAACAAACGAGAACCTTTTCGTCCGGAGTCATAAACGTAAATTCAAGAACGTGATCTCCGATCGGACCCACGGCAAAGTTATTCTTTCCGTGAATGTTCATCGAAAGCGCGCCGCCGAGAGTCGGAAACATCGTTCCGCTTACGACTGGAGGCCAATAACCTTTTTCGATTCCGAATTCCCAGAGTTGTTTGATCGTAACTCCCGACTCCGCTTTGATGATCCCCGTTTTGGAATCGAATTCCAAAATTCGATTGTATTTGGAAATATCGATCACCGCACCTTTTGTATTGGTGGCCGCGTCTCCGTAGCTGCAACCTCCGCCTCGAAAAGTCAGCTTTAGTCCTCTTCCGTTCGCGTAAGAAAAGATATTTCTAAAGTCCTCTTCCTTTTCCGGAAATAGTACCGGAGAAAGAGAATAATGATTCATTCCCCACGCTTCTACCTTGCTTGGCTCGGGCAATTGAAGCTCAATCCGAGTTTTTTTTGTCGCCTTCGAAGTTTTTGAGGAAGCCTTCTTTTTCGGAGAAGTCTTGGATGCCCTAACCATATTGTTTACCTTTTATCGATTCGGATTCTTTCAAATAGAAAGACGTTTGAATAGGAAAGACGGAATCGAACGGATAATCAAACCCACAAGTCCCCAGCGCGCGGGAACATAGATACATTCCTTACCGGAATCCGCCGCCTTGACGATGATCGTCGCCGCTTCTTTTGCGGAGATGAGCCAGAAAACTCCTTTCATTCCTTGGGTCATCGCAGTATCGATAAAGCCAGGTTTTACAGTGAGAACTTGAACGCCTAACACGCCCAGACGATTTCGAAGCGCTTCGAGATAGGTGTTCATTCCCGCCTTGGAAGTATTGTAAACCGGATTGCCTCTTCTTCCTCGATCTCCCGCAATCGAAGAAATTCCGATGATCTTTCCGCCTTTTTGTTTTTGAAACAAACTCGCGGCGGGATTGAGCCAGGCCACACAACCCAAAAGATTGGTGTTCAGCATGGCGATATCTTTTTCAACGTCGAACTCGTCCGGTTCGATGTTGTACATAATTCCGGAAGCGTAATAAATCTCGTCGAGACCTTTCATGGATTTGACCGCTTTTTGAAATACGGAATCGGCCTGATCGAAGTTTGTGACGTCGTGTTTGATGATGAATGCTTTTGTTTTGTCGAACGGAGCCGCGATCGCCTTCAATTCCTTATCGCGACGAGCGACGAGAGCGACCGTATGTCCCTGCTCCAAAAGAAGAGTCGCTAATTCCTTTCCTATTCCGCTAGATGCACCGACGACGATGATTTTTTTTGCCATATTGATCCGTTCTACGGGAAGAAACGGAACTGACAAGTATGATTTAAAGAGAGAATTCTTCAAGAGTTTGTTTCAATTCCGCTTTGAAATAAATAGAAAAGAGTCCGGGGCCGTTTTCGTTTAAAAACGACGGGATGTGTTTCGAGTTTATTTTGATAAGACAAAATGAATTTTTGGGACATACCGTAGAATAAAAAGAACGGTTATACTCCGCGGTTTCTGCGAAGTTCTACCAAGAAAAGTCTGTATGCCGCTTTTGAAATTCTTCGAAACGAATCCAATGATTCGTATCCGGTTCGCGGATCTCCGCGGGGCCCAATACTTTTTATAATCCATGTCCGGATGTCCCGGAAGAAAATAACCGAGGTGATAGAATTTCATTCCCATTTCCTTGGCGTAAAGAATGGAACAAAGGATCGCAAAACTTCCCAAACTTCGATCGGTATAATCCGGATCGTAAACGGAGTAGACTGCGGAAAGAGAATCGGAGGCGCGGTCCAAGATCATAAAACCGAGAATCTTCTCGTCCAAAACGAGAGTCATCTCCAAAGAATTTTCGGGATACGCGAAAAGATTCCAACGCATTCCTTCCAAAAGTTCCCGATCCGATTCTCCGATCACAAAACTTTCGTAACGAGATCTTTGATAACGCAGATAAAGAATTTCTTTCTCCACGGTCAGAGCGGGAAATCCGAATCGAACCGTAAGGTCGGCGTTCTTTTTTAAAAGTCTCTTTCGATTTCTACTGGGAACAAACTCGTCCAATGGAATCCGATAACTCAGACAATCGCGGCAACCGTTACAAGAAGCCCGGTAAAGAACGTTTCCGGTTCGTCGAAAACCGGCGTCGAAAAAAAACTGCATTGTTTCCTTTGCAATCTCACCTTGAAACGGAAAATATTGAATCTGACTCAAACGATCCTGATAATAAGAACAGCTCCTCTCCGGACTGATGGGAAGAGAATCCACGAGGTTTTGGAGTTTATGCCGAATCATCTTAGGAAACGGTGACAGATCTACCGGACTCGTAAAGTTTTTTAGGGAAAACTCGACGAAAGAGGCGGTTGTTTTCAGGATGGTTTTTAATCAAACCACGCGTAAGGATCCAAAAACTCTCAGATGCACAAACTCTTTATGAACTTCGAAGTAAAAAAACGCGGCCTTCGGATCGCCTTATTTTTTACGATCGTCAGTTTGATTTGTTTTTTGATGGAAAATACAATCCTTCAATTTACTTTTCTCGGACTTGGACTGGTTTCTTTCGTGTTCACTCTGGTTCTTCCGGAGGTATTTTATTCTTTTACCAACCGAGTTCTGGAATGGACATTAACCTTTCTAAGCGCGATCTTAAAAGTCGGCCTATTATTCTTCTATTTGATTTTCTGGAAACCGATTGGGCTTGGGATCGATCTCTTTCGGGGAGGAAAAAGTTCTTGATCACCATCTTTTGCGACGGAGCGTCCAAAGGAAATCCGGGGCCGGCTTCGATCGGAGTTGTGGCGTATATCTCCGAAAAGGAAGAATTTAAAATCTCCGAACGTATCGGAGAAACCACAAATAACGTGGCGGAATGGGCCGCGCTCAAAAAGGGTCTGGAAGAATGTATTCGAAGAAAGTTCGATTCCGTCCACGCTCACCTGGACTCGGAACTTGTGGTCAGGCAAGTTACGGGAAAGTATAAAGTAAAACATCCCAATCTTTTGGAGTATAAAAAGGAAGTGGACAAACTCGTTTCTTCCTTACAAAGTTTCCAGATCACTCATGTTCCCCGTGAAAAAAATTCGGTCGCAGATAAACTCGCAAACGAAGCCTTTCAGAAGTAAGAACTCTTCCGAAAGAAAACTCGATATAGAAAATTCGAGTTTTGGGACAAACTCTAATCGGAACCGGTTCGAAAACGCTTTTGTTCTTTTGGGGAGAATTCTCATCTGTATCCTTCCTTTTTTTGTCGTGTCGGATTGCGGCCGATCTCTGAAGGACAAACTGATCGTTCTTCAAAAGGAAGAAAAGTTCGAAGAGATGCTTTTGCTCTGTTTTTCCGAAAAGGAAACGGCGGACACAAAAGAACTCTGCGATCTCGCGACGGAAAAAACGGCCGCGGGAATCGATAAGATTCTTTTCGAAAAAACGGAACTTCCTTTCAGTCAAATCACTGTGGATCCGGAATGGAAAAAGAAAATCGAGACCATTCTCCGGAACAACGAAACGTTTCGAAACCGATACGGAAATCTCTGGAAAAAAATGATTCAAGATGACTAACGTGGATCCGATCGCACTGATCGAAAAAATCCCCGAAGTCTTTCGGGAAGACATGATCCACATCACACAAACCGTTCTTAAAGAAGGCGGAGAATGTTATCTGATCGGAGGTTCCGTGCGGGATCTTGTACTTTCGAAAGTTCCCGAAGAATTCGATCTGACCACTTCTCTTTTACCCGAGAAAATTACTTCCATCTTCAAAAGAACGGTCCCCACGGGTATCAAACACGGAACAGTAACCGTTCTGATACAAGACCGCGCTTATGAAATCACGACCTTTCGAAAAGACGCCGACTACTTAGACGGAAGAAGGCCCGAAACGGTGGAATTCGGAGTTTCGTTAGGCGAAGATCTCAAACGAAGAGACTTTACGATGAACGCTTTGGCCCTGGATCTGGAGACAAAACGTCTCATCGACGAACATTCGGGGCTTTTGGACATTCGGAACAAAATCATTCGAACGATCGGCAATCCCATTCAAAGATTCACGGAGGACGGCCTGAGACCGATCCGTGCGATTCGTTTTGTAAGCAGCCTGGGTTTTACCTTGGAACCTAACACCGCAAAGGCGATCGTCGCATGTAGAAACGTAACCGCAAAGGTTTCCAGGGAAAGAGTTCACGACGAACTGAACAAAACTCTCAAAAGCAAAAACCCGTCCCCTTCCCTGAAGTTATTCAAGGAATTTCAAATCTTAGAATTATTCACGAATCTCAAACTATATCCGACGGAAAACGGAATCGTGGAAGAAAGAATTCAAGAAGTTCCCGTTTTTCCTCCGAGTCTCAGACTTTCTTTTTTACACGCTTGGTTGTTCGGAAACTTTCCCGAGGAAAACCTGGCAAAACAGTTTATGAAAGACCTTCGCTATTCCAATCAAAACACGAAGGATTCCGTCTTCTTCTCGACTATGTTGGGTATTTTATTGGATCGGAAACAAAATACCGCGTTGACGACCGATTCTGAAATTCGAAAGACCCTTCTACATCCGGTTTGTGTACACGCAGGAAGGAAAAATCTCCGAATCGTAACGGAGCATATTCTCAATCTTGCATATACTTACGAACCGGCCCTCAAGGATATTTTCGATTTTCAGAAAATTTTAGATCTGATCGAAAGACCGGAAGCCCTTCTTGTTACCGAACTGGCTCTTCGGGGAGAAGACATTCTCAGGGCTTGTCCGAATCTTCCCCCCAAGGAAATCGGTTCCGTTCTCGGAAAACTTCTGTCCCACGTCCTCGAAAATCCGGACGAAAACCGAAAAGATTCCCTTCTTCCTCTTGTAAAGTCCTAAAATCTGATTCCTATCTACTGACTCCTAAAACGTGGGGACCTCCTACGTTTTAGATCTCAGGGGATTTGTGGATGGTACCAGGCTGATGACCTTGCCTGTCAGACATTGACCTTTTTTTGAGATCGGTTCCGATTTTTTTCACTCTGAACGTTCTCTTCCGAACGGTACGAAGAACCGTATACGTTAGGAGGAGAATTCCTTGTTTTACAAATTCATTTTTATCCTTTCACTCTTAACGTTCGTCGAGTGTATTCCCGACTTGCAGCCCACGACTCAAGAGGAAGGTTTTCAAGACCTTACCGGTTCTTGGGAAATTTACCTCGGTTCCCATCCAAACGAAGACCCAATCGATAACGATTTAGAGTCGGACAAGAAACCGAACGTTTCGGATTCCGAACTATGGAAACCTGTACCGATTCCTTCCAATCTCAAGGATTTCGTAAAACCGACTTCCTTTCGCGGCAAAATTCTACTTCGAAAACGTTTTGAATTGAAAAGGCCCGTCGATTCCCTGCTTTCACTTTCCTTAGGAAGGATATCGGATCATGTCCGAGTCCGATGGAACGGACAAGAGCTTTCGGAAGAATTGTTTGACGGTTATCGAAATTCGATTCCCCAAGGATACGATCGAACACGAATCTATTCGATTTCTGAAAAAAGAATATTCCAAAAGAATGAAATACTCGTTTCCATTCGACCCTATTTCGATTACGAATACGGAATACTTTCAGGACCGGTCGGAATCGGTTCGCCCGCTACGATCTGGAAAAAATTCTATCTCCGGGAAATCGGCGGGCTTTTGATGTCGGGCTCCTTCTTGCTGATTGGCGGTTTCTTTTTGTTCCTTTCCTGGAGAGAAAAAAAGGGAGAGGAAAATTTTTATTTCGGATTGTTTTTGGTACTATTCGCCCTATTTCAGATTTTTCTTTCGGAGCTAAAATATATCACCGAATGGAAAATCCTTTACTTAAAAAAAATTGAATATTCTTTTCTTGTGTTTCTGTTTCCCGTTTTCTGTAGATTCTTAAATTCCCTGTTTAAAAAGGCGCGAACCCGATTTCATACTTTTTTGGAAGCGACAATTTTGGTCGTACTCGTTTGGATTTTTTTCGCACAAACCGTTTCGGTATTGGATACGATCAATCGATACGTTCTACAGGTTCTTTGGATCGGATTTGTCTATTTGAGTTTGAGAATTCTCATTCCGAATTTGAAAAAAAGTTTCGAATCCAAAACGATTCTTTCCGGAATTTTATTCTTACTGATCTGCGTAGGGATCGACGTACTTTCTCAAAGAGGAATGTTCAAAACGATTCGCCTTTCCGGATTGGGAGTTTCCGGATTTTTGGGTTTTTTAACCCTAATACTCGCAAACAAATTCGTGAAAATGAAGGAAAAACTGAAATCCTGGAACCGAGTTTTGGAGACGGCCATTCGAAACAGAACCCAAGAACTTTCCTCGAGCCTGGAAGAAATCCGAAACCTCAAAGAACAACAAGACGGGGATTACTTTCTCATTACCCTTCTTTTTCAACCTTTCCTATCGAAAAATCTCAAAACAAACTTCGCGGAGATCGATATCCATAGAAAACAATTTAAGAGTTTTCAATTTAAAAATCGGACCTACGAAATCGGAGGGGACGTGGTGCTCAGCGAACGAGTTCTCATCTCGGGTATTCCGTACCAAGTGTTGATCAACGCGGACGCGATGGGAAAATCGCTTCAAGGCGCAAGCGGCGCGTTAATCTTTTGTTCCATCGTAAAAAGTTTTCTACAAACTCAGGATTATGAATTCAGAAATCCGGAGAATTGGCTTTTTCTTCTCTACTCCAACCTTCAGGCGGTTTTCGAATCCTTTGACGGAAGTATGCTCGTTTCCGGAATTCTCTCCTTGTACCAAATCGAAACCGGAGATTTATTTTTTATCAACTGCGAACATCCTCCGATTGTCATCGCCCGAAACGGAAAAACGAATTATCTTTTCGAAACGGCGGTCTTACGAAAGATCGGTTTTCCGGATTCGGATACCAAGGTAAAAATCGAATACTATAAACTTTTGCCCGGAGACACGATTCTTTACGGTTCTGACGGAAGGGAGGATTTGTATATTCAAGATTCTTCATCCCGAAAACAAAAATCTTCGGTTCCGGACGTATTCTTTGAATTGATTCAAAACTCCATTCCGGACCTGGAGGAGCTGGAATCTAAGATTTCCGAAAAAGGTGCGCTCTCGGACGACTTGAGTTTTTTGAGAATTCAAACCGGCTTTGAAGCCGTTTTCCAAAACAACCTTTCCCAATGCGGAGTTTTGATCCGAGAGGGAAATGAATTTCTTCAAAAGGGAGAAGTTCAAAACGCATGTTTTCAATACGCAAGGGCTTCGATCTTGAATCCCGGAGATCTGAAGTTGTCCAGGCTTGTTTTGCTTTTGGCGAAAAAATCTCGGAATTTGAAACTTGTCCGCTTCTTTTCCGAAAAGGTCCTTTTAAGAACCGACGGGCTTGAAATTCAAACCTCGAAAGGTTCTTCCCAGAAAGAGACCTATTTAAGACCTGAAAGTAGGATAAATTCCAATCTAAACTTAAATTTAAGAAAAAATGCAGCTTAAATGATTATTAAGTAAAAATATTGTTGAATTTATTACAAAAAGAATATAAAGTCATAATTAATCCATTCTTTAGCGAAGATTCGGGCGCTTACAGGAAAGAATGAGTCCGGGAAACCCCAGTCTCCTCCATTCTGCTTTTCCGGACTTCTTTCAATGCCAGCTCGTTACTGGGATAGGATCCAATTCTTTCTAACGGAAGATTTGGATTCCGTCCCGGGATTTTTAGCTTATAGGAAAGAGCATGAAAATATATTCAGGAGCAATAATCCCTTCAAAATTGGATCAACCGTCTCTGTTCGTAACAAAGAACGGATTAAAAAGAAAAATTCCGGTTCAAGAACCCCAGAAAGTTTTAGAAACTTCCCTCGCTTATAGTCTTGAAAAAAATGTTTTAGTCATTTCTTACAACCTACTCTTGGATCATACCGGAGATTCAAGGCTCGCAGAAAAAGATTATCTCCAATTTTCCGCCCGGTTTCATGAAATTTTTGTTCAGGATTCCTGGTTCTTTCTATCCAATCGAATCGAAACCTTTCTCAGAGAACGCGAGCAAGCCAAATTGGATTTTCACTACGATTCCAAATTCTAAAATAAAATTCTGATTGAGCTAAACGCTACCGCTCAATTTACTCTGAAAACGACCCTGATTCCGGTATTTCTCTAACCGATTCCTACCAGAATTTCGATTTTATCCCCTTTGGAGCTGCTATCCATGAAAACTAGAGTGATTACTTTCCATTACACCCTTCACGATAACGAAGGTAATTTGATCGATTCTTCCGAAGGGAAGGCTCCGTTATCCTATTTGGAAGGAGTCGGACATATCATTTCCGGTTTGGAAGAAGAGATGAAAAAAATGGAAACCGGAGAAAAGAGAAAGATCAACGTGTCAGCAGAAAACGCATACGGTATGAAAGATCCGGATCTTATTTTTGACGTTCCTAAATCACAGTTTCCTCCCAATGAAGATTTGCAAGTGGGAATGATGTTTCAAACCGACGAACCGGACAAGGTTTTCACGATCACGGAACTTCAAGAAGAGTCGGTCATTGTAGACGGAAATCATCCTCTCGCGGGAGTGAATTTGGTTTTCGATGTGGAGCTTACCGGAATTCGAGAGGCCACCGAAGAGGAGATTTCGCACGGACACGTTCACGGAGAAGGTGGTCATCACCATCATCATTGAGAGTCGTCACCGATTCGTTCATGTCTTGGAAAAAAGAATTAAATCCGGCTCAATTGGAAGCGGTCCTTACCCAAGAAGGACCCTTGCTCGTTTTAGCGGGCGCCGGAACCGGTAAGACCAAAACCATCATCAGTCGATTGGCGCAATTGGTTTCCTCCGGAATCCCCGCTTCCTCCATTCTACTTTTAACATTCACCCGCAAGGCCGCGAGAGAAATGATTCTCAGGGCTTCTTCCATCGGAGACAAAAAATGCGCCGAGGTTCAGGGCGGGACCTTTCATTCTTTTTGTAGCGGAGTTTTGAGAAAATTCGCCCCCGCTCTCGGAATTTCCTCAGGATTTACGATTTTGGACGATTCCGATTCTTTGGACGTGTTTCAATTTTTGAGAGAAGAACGAGACTTCGGTAAAACCAAATCCCGTTTTCCTTCCAACGAAACCTTGGTTTCCATTCACGGTGAAATTCAAAACACCGGAAAAACCCTCCAGACTATATTAGAAAAAGATTATCCTATTTTTTTGCAAAGAGCCAGGGATATTTCCCAAATTTTCGAAGACTACAAAACGTATAAAAGCGAAAGATCCCTTTTGGATTACGACGATCTGCTTTATTTTACGAGAGACCTTCTCGCAAATCATCCCGGAGTCAGGACGGCGTTATCCGAAAAATATAGATTTATTATGGTGGACGAGTTTCAGGATACGAACAAAGTCCAAGCACATATCGCTTGTTTACTCGCTTCCGAACATTCCAATTTGATGGTGGTCGGAGACGACGCACAATGTATTTATACGTTTCGAGGCGCTTCGGTCAGAGGTATTTTAGATTTTCCTAAAATATTTCCGAATACGAAAACGATTTTTTTGGAAAAGAACTATAGAAGTACGCCGGAGATTTTGAATCTTGCAAACGCGGTCCTTAAAAACTTTTCCGAAAAATACGATAAATATCTTTTTACGGACAATGAAAACGGTCAACTCCCGAACGTTCTGCAATTTGAAGACGAACTGGAGGAAGCGGAAGGAATCGCGGAAATTCTTCTGCAAAAAAAAGAGGAAGGAATTCCCTTTAAAAAAATGAGCGTTCTTTTCCGCGCGGGTTGGAACTCGAATCAGCTCGAACTTATACTCGCAAAACGGAATATTCCGTTCGTAAAATTCGGAGGAAGAAAGTTCATCGAAACGGCTCATATCAAGGATTTGATTTCTTTTTTAAAGCCGCTCGTCAATCCCTTGGATTCCGTTTCTTGGATCCGAATTTTAAAACTGATCCCCGGAATCGGAAATACAAAAGCGAACGGCATTTTAGAGAAGATCCGTAAGACTTCCGGTTCCTTAGAAGTTCTTTTGGAAGAAAACGGAACCGCGATCGGTAAATATCTTTCCCCACTCTTTCATCTTTATCAAAAACACAGGGAAACGAATGCGGAAGTAAAAAAGATCACTGCGGACTTTATCGACTACTACCGGGTTCTTTTGGAAAAAAACTACGACGACTCCAAAAGAAGATCGGAAGACTTGGATTCCGTTCTCGGATTTTCTTTGAAATACGTTTCGCTCGGCGATTTTTTATCCGATCTTACGATGGATCACGCATCCTTAAGTTTGGATAAAATCAAACCGGACAACACCGAAACCGACTTACTCAACTTATCGACCGTACATTCCGCAAAAGGATTGGAGTTCGATCTTGTATTCGTTCTGAACACAACTGAAGGGAGTTTTCCTTCGAGTAAAAATACGGACACGGAAGAGGAAAGAAGACTTTTTTATGTGGCGATCACAAGAGCCAGAAAAGAATTGTATTTTACGAGGGCTTCTTTGGCGGGTTCGAGATCGGGACCGTATTATACGAAACTCTCCCGTTTTTTAAACGAAATTCCGACTCCCGAAAAAGTCTACGAACTGAAACTCATGCCGGGGAAATCCGTATCTAAGGAGCCTTTCACGAACGAAGGCTCCTCTATAAAAAAAACGAACGACTCCTTCTCGAGAATCCAAGGCTACTTCGGGAAGTAAAAATTCATGTTTTCCGCATTCGAAAAACACAGCGAAGAAATTGAAGAATCCTCCGCGCTGAGTTTTTTAGAAAAAAGAATATTCGAATTTTGTAAACTTCCGGGTGGAAAAATTTTGGACGGGAAAAAAATCGGAGCTAAATTTTATCCCTATTCCAATCTAGGAAGTTCCATTCGGATCTCCTCGGAAAAACTCGAATTCAGGATTCATTCCTCCTATTTGAAATCGGAACCGAAAAACTTGGAAGCGGTGATCGATCTTCTCCTGTATAAATTACTAAAACGGCCGATTCCGGATAACTTGGAATCCACGATTCGAAAATTTTACGAAAATCATTCCGCACAAAAAAGTAATACGAACAAAAACCGTAAGAAAGTCCAACGATCCTCCGAGCAAAACGGACAACTTAGGGAAATTCTAGAAAGGATTAACGAATCGTATTTGAAAATCGATCTTTCCGATCTGGAGATTTTTTGGGGAAAATCCAAGTCGATCACAAGACTCGGGCATTACGACCCGACGCATAAGATGATCGTAATCAACCCCGTTTTATCTCTTGAATCCGTTCCGGATTTTGTTTTAGAATACATCGTGTTTCACGAACTGTTGCACGTTCATTTTCCGGTTTCCAGGAAAAAAGGAAGAAATATCATCCACGGAAAGGAATTCAAAACTTTCGAAAAAAAATTCGCCGATTACAAACGGGCCAATACGTGGTTAAAATCAGAATTTTTCCTAAGAACAATTTTACGTTGAATTCTTTATATTCGAAAAAAGAGGTAAATGGTGCATCCGAAAGTGTTTGAAACTCTTTATATTCGCAAAAACTACGTGGACGAGGAATTACGAAATCACCTGAAAGAAATGCAAAGTTTGAATTACCGCTCTCTCGGGGAATACGACCGGGGAGTTTACGACGGCTACGTTCAGGCGATCACCGAAATTCTAAAAAAAATAGAAAGAAAATTCTCTCAGGCCGGATAGTTTGTTTCGAATTTTAGTCTTAGGGACCGGAGCCATTGCCGGACTTTACGCCGGTAAACTTGCGCAAGCCGGTTGTAAGATCGATTTTTGGGTTCGAAGAAATTTTTCCGAATTGGAAAAGAACGGTTTTCAAATCGAAAGCCCTTCCTGGGGAGATTTCCGTTATAAAGCGAACCGAATTTTTGAAACGGTTCCTAAAAATTTAAAAGAATACGATCTAATCCTCAATTGCCTAAAATGTCTTCCCGAAGTTCGTCTGGAAACGATCTTAGGAAAATCCATTCCGAACGATTTGCCGATTTTACTTTTGCAAAATGGGATCGATATCGAAGAACCCGTTTTATCCCTTTACCCGAACAACGAAATTTTAAGCGGCCTGGCCTTTGTTTGTGCCAATCGTCTCGGCGAGGGAAAAATTCTTCATTTGGATTATGGAGAATTGACGATCGGATCTTGGAATCGAAATCCTTCTCCGATTTGCGAAAAACTCGTCGCACTTTGGAATCAGGTCGGAGTTCCGACTGAAAACACGGAAACGATTCGACAAGCTCGTTGGAAAAAATTGATGTGGAACGCGCCCTTCAATCCGATCAGCGTGCTTTCGGGAGGAAAAAACACCTCCGAAATTTTAGCGGAGCCTACGAGCCGGTTGCTCGTAATCGAAATCATGAAAGAAGTTCAAAAACTTTCCAAACTCGACGGCGCGGAAATTCCGGAAACTCAGATCGAAATCTTGATTCGAATGACCGAAGTCATGAAACCGTATAAGACAAGTATGCTTTTGGATTTCGAAGCGGGAAGGCCCTTGGAATCGGAGGCAATTTTGGGAAACGCGATTAGAATCGGCGAGAAAAACGGTTTAGAAATTCCGTATATTCAAACTCTCTACTCCCTTTTAAAATTAAGAGCGGATTAGCGCATAATCAATGCGAAAGCGATTGAGTGTGAAAACAAAATTAACTTGCAGAATTTTTTATATTATAACGTGAGATTCGCGCGATTTTTTATATTTGCCTAAAAAGAATTGAGAAGTTTCCTGATTCCTTTTTCAAGCCCGTCCAAGGACAAAAAATACATCGGAACACGATTTCCAATTTCACGGATCGTAGGAGCGTCCCAGTATTGGATCGGCTCGGGATTCAACCAAATCGAATCCTTAAAATGTCTTCGAATTCTTTTTAAGGAATCCAAACCCGACTCAGGATTTTCAGGAAGTCGAAAGTCCATCCGAAACCGACTGTGATAATAACCGTACGTGGAATCGAGCAACTCATAGGGCGCCATATATGCGTCCCCGATGATGATAAGTTTGGTATCGTTACTGTGTTTTTTAAAAACCCTTTGTAGAGAAAGCGGAGTTCTCATGTTTGCCTTGGGATAAACCGCGTCGTAGATGATATTGTGAAAGTAATAATAATGAAACTCCTTGAAGTGATTGATCTGATGACTCGCAGAAAAGAGTTTGTTTACCCTTTCCGCGTGCGAAGTCATACTTCCTCCCGTGTCCATCAGCAATAAAACCTTGAGTCCGTTCTTGCGAGAACGTTCGAACTCGATCTGAATATCCCCCGCGTTTCTACAAGTGGAATCGATCGTCTTCGGAAGATGAAACTCGGATACGCCTTCCTTTCTTAAGTTTCTGAGCTTTTTGAGAGCGGTTTTGATCTGACGTACGTCGAGTTGTTCGTCCGTTCTGTATTCTTTATAACGTCTTTCTAATGCTTGAAAAACTGCCGACCGATTTCCGCCCTCGCCTCCTACCCTCACTCCTTCCGGATTTTTTCCTCCGTGCCCGAACGGAGAAGACCCTCCGGTTCCCACCCATTTGTTTCCTCCGTGGTGTTCCCCCTTTTGTTCTTCGAGCCTTTTTTTAAGTTCCTCCAAAAGTTGATCGGGGGGAAAAAGGGACGGAGGGAGTTTATTAGGATTATCAAATATTCTATTCAGCCAGTCCAATAATTCCTGTTTGAATTCCGATTTGAGCGCGCCTTTTTCCCCGAAAATTTCGGAAAAGACTAGGTCAAAGGCGTCGAAATACTTGATGTCTTTGACCATACAAGCTCTGGAAAACCGATAGAGTTCGTTTAAGCCGATCCATGCCTTTTGATGAGTCGTATAATGATCCACAACCTTCAGGAAGTCCAAAAATTCTCCCGTTGTAACCGGTATTCCTTCGCCTTTAAGTCTGTAAAAGAACGGAATGAACATCTTAATTTCTGAATAACCTCAGATCCTCCTCGTTTTTGATCAAAGCCCCGAGAAACGGAATTCTTACTTCTTCCTTGAGAACCGCACCTTGATGTACCAAAATTTGGATCCAATCCAAAAGTTCGCTCGTTCCCGGCTTTTTCTTGAGATCGTCCATTCTTCGTATGAGATAAAACATTTCGAGAGCTTTGATGAGTAACGTATGACCCACTCCCGGATAATGGGAAAGAATGATCTTTTTCATAAATTCGGGATCCGGAAATTCTATATAATGAAAAATGCATCTTCTTAAAAAAGCGGCGGGTAATTCTTTTTCGTTATTGGAAGTGATGATCGTAAGAGGACGATGTTTTGCCTGAATACGTTTTGAAATTTCGGGAATAAAAAATTCCATTCTATCCAATTCCAACAAAAGATCGTTCGGAAATTCTATATCGGCCTTATCGATCTCGTCGATGAGTACGATCGATTTTTGGTCCAGGTTAAACGCCTCTCCGAGTGCACCGAGCCGAATGTAGTTTTCAATATTTTTTACTTTTTCGGAATCTTCGGAAAAACGAGAATCGTTCAGTCGGGAAACCGCATCGTAAAAATACAATCCTTCCCTTGCCTGAGTGATCGACTTGATATGCCAGGTATAAAGAGGAAGTTTTTTTTGATTCGAAAGATATTCGGCTAAGAGAGATTTTCCGGTTCCGGGTTCTCCTTTTAAAAGTAAGGGACGAGAAGTTACTTCGGCGAGAAGGATCGCTTCTTCCAACGCGGGAGATAAAAGATACGTTTCAGTCGATAGTTTCATGAGAAGTCTTGGATTGATTCTAACTTGAAGGCGGTTCCCTGCAAGAGAAAAACTATCTGACTTCAAAAACGACACTGTCGATGATTTTTCCGGTCTTGTCCCGTAACGAAAGAATATGAAATCCACGCTCCGGTTTCCAGAACACGTCTTTCTCTTTTGCTTCTTGCATTTCTTTACCGTCCAAGATCCATCTTAATCCGGACGTAAATACGGACGCCAAAAAACGAAGTTTTTGCCTTCCTTCTGGAATGTCAGGGTCGAGCGCATATATGGTTTCATTTCCGGGAAGCAAAATTTTAGAAATAGAAGACGAAACTTGGCGCACAGGTAAATCTCGTAAGGTTTCTAAAAATCGATTGTCCGGGTGTTGTTCTCTTTCTTGTAAGAGATTCATCACCGCGTTCCAAATCGGAGCCGCTCCGGTGATCCCGCTCACATCCCACATCGGACTGCCGTTCATGTTTCCGACCCAAACTCCTACGGTATATCTTTTCGAATAACCCACACACCAGTTGTCCCGCATGTCTTGAGAGGTTCCCGTTTTAACCGCCGTAAAAAATCGTGTACTCAGATGATTGTTCAGACCGAAGGAAAGGGACCTGTATTCTCGGTTGGAAAGTATTTCGGATAACGTGTCAGCGGATTCTTTGGAATAAATTCTGCTCCAGAGATTTCCCTCCTGAAAATTTTCCGAAAGAGTTTGCCTTGCCTCGGACGGGTCGAACGTCGGTTTAGAAGAAACTCCTCCGTTCGCAAGAGTTCTGTATGCGTTTGTCAATTCGAACAAAGTGACGTCCGCGCTTCCGAGTGCGAGAGAAGATCCGTAAAAGTCCGCCCTCTCAAGTCCGCTAAAACCCAGTTCCCGCAGACTCTGAACAAAATCGGGAACACTTACAAGATCCAATACGTGAACCGCGGGAATATTCAACGAAGAAGCCAACGCAAATTTTGCCTGTACGTTTCCGTGATATACATTGCTGTAATTTCCGGGTTTGTAAATGCCCGAAACCGCGTTCCATTCCGCTGGGCTGTCGTCCAAAATCGAATTCGGTTTTAATACTTCCTTTTCAAATGCGAGTGCGTATAAAAACGGTTTGAGAGTGGAGCCGGCCTGTCTTTTGGACTGGATCGCATCCACATAAAAGGAAGAACTTTCCGGAAGATTTCCTACGTATGCGAGTATCGCTCCGGATGTATTCTCGATAACGAGGATTCCGGTTTCGGACACGTTCTGTTTCTTCAGTCCGTCTATGTTATTTTTTGCAAGTTCCGTGACTTTCCATTGAAGATCGAAGTCCAAGGTAGTTCTTACTTTTGCGTCCCTGAAAAGAATCCCAGAATTTTCTTTGAAGATTTTCTGAGCCGCGTGAAACGCGATTCCCTCCGTGGATGGAAGCCCTGTGATCTTGGATGTTGCAATCTTTGCTACGTTTTCAAAAGAATCACAGAGATCCTCTCGTCCGATTTTTTTGGCGAGAATACAACTCCTTTTTGCCAAGGTTGCAGCCTTGGCTCTCGGAAACGGAAGCATCGCTACGAGAAGAATGGATTCGGTGTCGCTTAACGCGGATGGTTCTTTTTGAAAAAGACCTCGGCTGGCCGCTCTAAGTCCTCTCAATTCTCCTCGAAACTGAGTCAGATTCAGATATCCGGTTACGATTTCATTTTTCGTCCAAGTTTCTTCGAGTTTTTGAGCCAGGTTCATCTGTTCCCATTTGTCAAAAATACTTCTGCTGCCCGGTTTCGTTCCTAGAAAGATTCCCGCAAGTTGCATGGAAAGAGTACTCGCTCCTCGTTTTGAGTTTCCTAGGATTCGATCCTTCACCGCGCCTAAAATTGCAAGTCGGTCCACTCCCGAATGTTCGAAGAATCGTTTGTCTTCCTGTAAGAACAAGGAAAACAGCAAGGTCTCCGGAATTTCCCCCTCTTCCGTCCAAGCAAGTTTTCTTTCTCTGGAGTCGAGGCGAACGGTCTGTAAAAATCTTCCGTGCAGATCCAGAATGGTTCCGTCCGAGGAATGATACGAATTTCGAATCTCCCGATAAGACGGAACTCCTTCGGAAAAAAGAATATTTGAATACAAGAATATACTGATACAGTAAAATAGGAGTCGTTTTTTCTTGAGGATAACTATTACGGTAGCATATAAGCGGCTCATAGAAACGCCCCGCAAATGATTCGAAGCTGCGGAAAACTGAGTCGGAATTCCGACAATCCTCCGTAAAAAATCGGCCACCCAACCCTGATTGTAGGTGGTGGGGAAAGAAATTCTATTTCGCCTCCTACGGGTCGCGAAATAGGAGGTGGGAAGACTCAGGAGACTTTTCTCTATCATAAAATCATACTTTTTGCAAGTAAAAAGTATACCTTCTATCGGAACACTTGCGTTTTAGATGTTAGGGACGAGTAGCTAGGAATTAGGAACAGCCGCATGTTCTGCATTTAAAATCCTAACCACTCGCCACTTGAAACGTCGGAACACTTGAAAAATCGCCCACATCTTTGGCCCATCTGAAAGACGCGTAACGCGATCGCAAAAAACTTAGTATGACGCTTCCTAAGGGGCGCGTCATAGGGAGAAACCTCCGCCCCTTTTTTGTCTTTTGAATAACCCTGTCTTCTCCGCTTTGATGATATAACTCGCAACTTACTCCTTCGTTACCGTTTGATCCGGATTCGGAAGTTCCGCAAACTGATCCGGAAGATACATCGCTTCGGCCCGAGTCGGAGGCAGAACAAATTTTCCGGAATGATTGATTCGATATACGTATTCCAAAGTCACGGAACCTCCCGGTAAGTATTCGAAATACGCGGTATAACCTTCCCATTTTCGTTCTACGAACGTAGGAGAAGACCACCAATTGTCGTCTTTCGCCAGTTCCGCACCGGATCTGGAATCGTTTCCAAGTCCGGAACCTAAGATACTCGCGCCCGCGGGAATCGGATCTTTGACCGCAACCCAAGAAAGAGCCGCTTCGGTATGAATTTTTAAACGGACACGGACCAAATCCCCTTCTTTGAAAGAAGACTTCCTACTTCCGGATTCATCCAGAATTTCCTTGTCCATTCTCATCCCGCTTTCGAGTTTTTCTTTCAAAGGCAAGGCCGCCTTTGTATGAATGACCGCATACGGTTTTCCACTTCCGTTTTGTACGAACTCCAGGTTTTGTGTACTTTTGGGCATGGGGATCGATAAAGTCGGAGGATCTTTTTTATTTTTCCATTCCAAAGTGTTCGTATTGTTTTCCAAAGTAATCGTAGTGTTTCCTTCCACGCTGTCTTTTTCAAACTGTTGCGAATATGCTTGGAACGCGAGAATTCCGAGTGCGTTTGCGGGTGTAATATCCCAGTGTCCCTTGGACTGTCTTGCGATCGCACCTCGGATCAAACGAGGGAGATCTTCTTTCCAACTCGGATCTTTTGCCACGGAAAGAATGGTTCTCATCACGGTCGAATCGTTGGAAGACAACAACCACCAAAGACTTGATTCGTCCGTAAAGTTATAAGAGGTTCCTTGAATTCTATATCTTGACTTCAAAAGGACGTCTAACGCAGGAATCTGCTTCTTGAAGGAATTGGATCTGGAATAGAGATTTCGAAGGCTGATCAAAATGTCCGAAGGAAGAATTTTCGGATCGGTCTGAACGGAACGAATCACGTCGTCTTCCACAATTTGAAAACGAGACATTGCATCGAGCACGATAATCCTTTTCAATAGAAAATCAGTATTGGAAATGTAGCTGTTTCTATAAATCAAACCTTTGTTGTATCGATTCAAGGCTTCTAGAAGAGTTCCCCGAGTCTGTTCCGGAATTTTATTTCCGGACTCCGAAGAGAGAATCAAAACATACGCGGTCAAAATCTCGCTTCCATACCAAGACGACGGAAAGAATTTCAACAATCCGTCTCCGTCGAGATAAGCGCTTAGTTGATCCATAATCTGATCCCATTCTTTCTGAGATCCGGACGAAATCGCCTTTGAGAGTTTTTGTTCGAGACAGGTATATTGATATTTGCTCATATACTCTCTCGAAGAAAGAATCGCTCCGCCCGTAAGCGAGGATTTTAAACTGATCTCAAGCTCTCCGCTTCCTGCGATCGCTTCCTGATTTTCTTGGATCGGAAGACTGAGTTTGCCGTCTTCTAAACGTCGAAAAGTAGATTGTAAAACCCGGACCGGAACCGATTCTCCCACTTTCTGACGGAAACGAACCGTATCCGTAAAAGCTCCTCCGACTTCTTTGGTCTGGAACTCATAGACGATCTCGTCCTTTTTAGAAGGGATCGATAGACTCCAGTGAACGTTTACGGATTCTCCCGCCTTTAATTGAATATTCTTAGTTTCTAATTTAAGATCCGGTGATGTTTTAGGGCTGATCGTGAGTTCCAAATTTCTTTCGGTCGTGTTTTTGAGGGAAAGCCCGCTTTGTACATTGTCCCTTTCTCTCGCAAACGGAGCGATGGACGGATAGACGAGAACGTCTCTTGTGGTCTGGATCTGAGTCGAGCCCGAACCGAATTTATCCTTTCCGGAATGTACGATCGCGACGATTTTAAACGAGGTCAAGGAATCGTTCAAAGGAACTTCCACTTCTAAAAATCCGTTTTCGTTCGGTTTTAAATCCGACTTCCAATAGAGCAAAGTATCGAACAACTCTCTCGTAGTCGCCCCGCCCCCGCCTCCACCCGGAGGTAAACTTTTTAATCCGAAATGTCTGCGACCTACGACCTGAAGTTGCGCGGTGGAAGTTTCTACCGAATTTCCTCGTTCTCGCATCATCGCTCGGAGTAAATCCCAGGTATCGTTTGGTTTCAATTCCAAAAGCCCCTGGTCAACCGCGACTAACGTGATCCTTGCGTCCTTCTTAACCTGCGCGGAAGGATGATCGATTTGAATTTTTACCTTTGCTTTTTGTCTGGTCCCATAAACGGTTTTATCCGTTTCCACTTTTACCGGAACCTCGAACGGTTTCCAACCGACTCGAATTTGAGCGAGGCCCAATCGAAAGGAAGGTTTTGCCAAATCGACAAGGGCGGTTTCTTTCGGGCCGTCGACTCTGCCTCGTACAGCCAAAACGGAAACAAATACGTTCGGCGCAAAGGAACTTTCAATCGGAATTTCGATTACCGGTTCTTTGCCGCTCAAGGTTTTGATAAACGAATTGAGAATTCCTTCTCTTTCCACGGTAACGAGCGCAGTCGCTTCCCGAAACGGCATTCGGACCTGGAAGCGAGCTCGTTCACCCGCTTGGTATTCTTTCTTTTCGGGAAGAAGATCCATACGATCGTGATCGCTTGCAGCAAACCATAGATCTTCCTTGCCCGTAATCCAAACGGAAGAATTTGCCTTTACGTCTTCTCCGGAAAGAGAGGCTTCAAAATAAACCTCTCCCGTTGCTTTTACGGGACCGCTGCAAAATAAAATCCCTTTCGCATTCGTTTTTCCGGAACAGAATTCTCCGATTTCTTTTACTTCGTATTTGTGTTCGTAGCTGTAAAAACCGCCGACCAAACGTTTTCGATTGGAATAATATTTCTTAGTGTAAGCAACGACAGTCGCCTTCTTACCTTCCACGGGTATTCCCTTTAAATCAAGAACCGCCACTTTGAACTTAACGGAATCTTGAACCGCGGCCCAGCCTTCGGGAGCGATTCCGATATGATATTCCGAAGGATAAATCGGAAAGGACCTAGTTGCGCTCTGAATCTCTCCGTTCGGATCTCTGTATTCGAGTTCGGTTTCGAGTCTTTGGGTCGTGTTCGATTCCGGAATGGATTTCACAGTCGTTTCAAAAAAACCTTTTTCGTCCAAGGTAAGCTGGGTTTTTGTAAAACCTTCCGCGGAAGTCGAAGTTTCTTCGCTTTCTTCCGATCTCTGATTCACCAAACCGTTGCTAAATAAAAAGTCGGAATAGTCCGGAAAATAAACTCCGCCTCCGACCGTAACTCTGGTTCTCAAAAGAACCGGAAGTTTACCGGCTCCCCCTCCGGAAAGATAACGAACATTTCCCGTAAGTCCCAACTTAGAAGGACTGATATTCGAGCCGGAAGTCTGGAAGTCGGCTTTCATCAATGGAACACGAAATTCTTCCACCCTAAATTCTCCGATGGAAACCTGACCTTTGTCCTTTGCCGGGAATTCGCTTAACAAAATCTGATAAACTCCCAGATTTGCCTCTTTAGGAATTTTAAACTGAAACGAACTCGTTCCTTCCGGATTCCATTTTAAAGAAATGGAATATTCTTTTTCGCTCCCCGAATGGATGATCTTTACAAAGGACGGATATTCATTCTGGCCCGGAATTTCAAACCCGGAGCCTCTTTTCGCTCTCGATACGATTTTCATAGAAACGGTTTCTCCCGCTCTAAACAAGGTCCGATCTAAAACGGGATGAAAGACAACGTTACTGCTTCCGTAATCCCCCGGAAGATTGAATCTCCAGTTTTCGATTCCGTTTTGCCAACGAGTGTGCGTAAACGTAAAATCGTCTTCGAAGGCCGCGGTCAAAAACAAACCGTTCTCGTAGGATCTCCAAGAACAATACGGAACCTTATTTCGCGTAGGAATTCCTTTTACGATCAAAGTTCCGGAAGGACCGGTTTTACCGACAAAAATCTTCTCATTCTTGCAATTGAAAATCTGAATGTCTGCGTTCGGAACTGGTTTGGCGTCGTTCAATTTTGTCACCCAAACGAGAGAGGATTCTTTTCCCCATTTAAAATGCAGGGAAAGATTGGTCACCAAGGCGGCGGTTCGAACGTAAAACGGTTGATTGGTTTCTAATAAAGAATTTTCTAATACGTCCGATTTCATTTCGACTACGTGAAAACCCGGTTTCTTGAGAGGAATTCCCACCACCTCGAATCGACGAGCGCCTTGTTTGGATTGGAGTTTGATCTCGTTCGTAGGAGGCGGATTTTTGGAAGGATCAAAGATAGAATACTGATGTTCTAAGTCTTCGATCGTCTTGAGATATTGAACGATCTCCGCGATCTGTGTGGAATCGAGAATCATTTCTCTTCCCGTGAATTGTTTTGGGGGATTGGAATTCTGCTTTTCATCCTTGCCCGTAGCCCAATTCAGGATTTCTTTCCCCTTCTCCTTTAACTTATCGAATTGTTCTTTAACCTTGTCTTGAGTATCCGGACTGGTTTTGACTTGATAGAGGCGGACCGGATTCTCCGCCTCCAGGTTTCGAATCGTAACCGGAAGAACGGCTTCCGGAAATCTTTCTAAAATTCCAAACGTAGACGCAAACTTCAAAAGAGGCGGGTAGTCGTCCGTCGATACGCTGAGAGGAAAGGAAGACTGATTGGTAAGCGAACGTCCCGCGTCGTCCTTGACTCCGGATGGAAGAAGAATTTGAAACTTGGACTTTGGAGAAAGAGGCGCCGGAAAACTCACTCCGTAGTCATGGCTTCCGTTTTCGGAAGAAACTTTAGCGGGAATCGTTTTTCCGTCGCTCGTCTGAAGCTGAATCTTACGAAGGATCTCAACGGGAACGGGAGAATTAAAATTGAGAGTCAAAGGCAGAGAAGGAATACAAGCAGACTTGGCGTTCACTCGATCACAGTTGAAGATCGCACGAAAAGGATCCCTGACCGTAAATTCAATTTTTCTTGTAGAACTTCTGGCGACTCCCGATTTGGATTTGAGTCCTTGTTCTAAGATGAGATAAGCTTTTTTACCACTCGGAAATTTTTGATCGGGTTTGATCAGAATTGTCTTTTCGCTTTTGCCTTCTCTGTAAGCGGCTTTTAAAATTTCCTTTTCGACGGAAGAGCCGACTCTGCTGAAACCGATCTTATCTTTCAGACCTTCCGTTACGAAGTATAAATGATCGCTCGCGCTGGAAAGATCCGCTTCCGAATCCAAATCCAGGATAAAAATCTGATCCTCATTGATAACCCCGCCTTCGTAGGGATAAGAAGAATCAAGTTCCGGTCCGCCCGTATGAAAGGAAAAACGTTCTCCTTCGTTCAAAGAATTTCCGGCTACCGACTTTACTTTTTTGGTTTCAAAAATACACTCTACTCCGCCCGGAAGCAGTTCGGGAAATTCAAGAACCCAGTTCTTATCGTCCACCCAACGTTGTGTTCCTTGAAGAGGACAACGAATTTCAAAAGGATACAAAGAGAATTTTGGATTTCCGAGTGGAATCATCGATTCGGAAAAACGGGCTCTGATTTGAGAGGGTTTTTTAACTTCTCCGGTGGGACCAAATTCGATTTTCACCTGAGCGTTCAGACTTCCCGTAAAGAGTATAAAAATTATAAAACAAAAATTTTGCAGCCTTCCGTTTTTCCCCAAAAGAAAATTTAAGTTTTGAAAGATGTTGCGAGCTTTGGAAAAAGAAATAGATAGGGAATTCAAGGTTTTCTCCCGAATCGTTTGTATGTTTCGGAAAGAAAACCTCGGGCTCAAAAGAGGCGCAAGCGAAAAACCGGATTAACCCGCGATACTCGCTTCCCGAATCAAAATGTCCGGAACCTTGATCGAAGAATAAGAATCGTTGTATTCGTTTGAAATTCCTTCGATTCTAAAAAGGAGATCGAAAAAGTTTAGATTCATCGTTATACGATCGACCGGATGAACCGGCATTCCGTTTTTATAATAGATCCCCTGCACACCGATCGAGATCTCACCGGAAACGGCGCTACATCCCGAACCGCCTTCTAATTTTAAAACGTAGATACATTCCGGGTATGCGTTTAACAATTCCTTGAGAGATTTATCTCCCTTGGGAACCACATAATTGTTAAACGAAGTGCCGACCCTTCCACCGTAAGAACGAACCGCGTTCCCGGTTGGAGAAACACCCTCCTTTTTCGCGGATTCCAAATTGTAGAGATAGGTCTGAAGGACTCCGTTTTCGATCACCGCTTTTTTGCGGGTCAAAACGCCTTCCGCGTCGAGAAGTCTGGAACCGGGATAGTCGACAACGTGAGGATCGCAAAACACATTCCAATTTTTTGATGCGATTTGGGATCCCAGCTTCCCTTCCAACCTGGACAGACCTTTTTGAACGCTATCCGCGGAAAAAGGAGAAGAAAACATTCCGAAAATTTGAGGACTGATTCGATTGGAAAGTACGATCGGATAAGAACCGCTTTTTACCGGACTTGCGCCCAAAAGAGCCATGGAACGTTCGGCGGCTGTGGACACGATAAATTCAGGTTGGATTCTTTCTAAGTCCAAACCCGAACGCGTATAACCGCCCATTTTTTTGGACTTCCCATCGGTTGCGACTAACGCAACTCCGGCCGAAACCAGATTCGACTTTTCGCTGTGAAAAAGTCCATTCGAATTTGCTAATATAAATCGACTCCAGGTTTTACCCGCGTAAGAATAAGGAACATTTTCTATTTTTTCCCCGACGGACCAGGCAAGGTCGTCCAATTTTTCACCCGTGGATTTCAACCATTCAAAACCGAGAGATTCCAGGGATTCTTCGTAAGAACGAATGTGAATATTAGGGAGTTCTGAAGTTCCCGGAAGATCGATATCAAGCGGATCCGAAATTTTAGCCTGAGCGACCGCGTCTTCTACCATCTGCGTCAGCGCTTCCTCGGACAATTTCTCGCTGTAAGAATATCCGGGTTTTCCGGACTGAATCAAACGAATTCCGATCCCTCGAGAATTGGAAAGTTCGGTATTACTCACTCGTTTCCGAAAGAGTTCGATTCCCACGTCTTTCGATTCGGAAGCTACGAGATCGTATGCGTCGAGTCCTTTCTTTTTACAGACGTCTAACACGTATTCAACGGATCTATCCAGATTCAAGAGCGACCTCCGACGAGAATTTCGTCCACTTTCAAGGTAGGTTGTCCGACCGTAACCGGAACCGATCCGGAAGCGGCTCCGCACATTCCCGCGGCGAGTTCCAAATCGTTTCCGACCATGCTGATCTTGGGGAGAATCTCGTCTCCTTTGCCGATGAGAGTCGCGCCTCGAACGGGCTCGGAGACTTTACCGTTTCGGATAACATATCCTTCTTCTACGGAAAAGTTAAATTCTCCCGTGGAAGGATTGACCGAACCTCCCCCCATTTTTTTGGCAAAAAGTCCGTATTCGATTCCGGCCAACATGGAATCAAAAGAATCCTTACCCGAGGCAATGTATGTGTTTCTCATTCTGGAAACGGGAGCATACATATAACTTTCTCTTCTCGCGCTTCCGGTGCGTGGAACTCCGACTTCTTCGGCTCCGACTCGGTCGGCGAGATAACTTTTTAAAATTCCATTCTCGATCAAAACCGTTTTTTGAGGAGTAGACCCCTCGTCGTCCATGTTGATACTTCCCCAAGAATCGGGAATCGTTCCATCATCGATCGCGGTCAAACAAGATTGCGCGATTCTCTCTCCGAGCTTATCCACAAAGGGAGAAGACTTTTTACGAATCGCTTCGGTTTCCAACGGATGTCCGCAGGCTTCGTGAAAGATCACACCGCCGAATCCGTTCCCCATCACGACTGGCATCTTCTTTCCTTGGATGTATCCAGCGGATAACATCAAAAGCGCTCTTTCCGCCGCCGTCTTGGAAAGTTGTTCAATGGGAAGGTTACTGAAAAACTCAAAACCCTTTCTGGCTCCCGGATTTTCCGAGGCTACAAATCGTTCTCCTTCTTTTTCCGCAGCGACGTTGATGCTAAAACGACTTCTCACCCTCAAATCTTCGAGAGAAAGTCCTTCCGAATTGTAAATCCCAATTCTGGAAACCGAGTCGGACGCGGAAGCGCTCACCTGCACGATGTTAGTTGAAATTCCTCGAGCGGTTTTGTCAGCACGAAATAAAAGTTCCAATTTTTCATCCGGAGTTACTTTGCGCGGGTCTCTTATATTTTCCGGAAAGGAAGGAACTTTCAGATCCCCTCTGAAAACGAGGGCCTGCCCGCCACCCTTTGCGGCTCCTCTGGAGTCCGCCAATAAGTCTATTAAAGAAATCAAATGTTCCGGATCTTCGTTGTTGGTATGTGCGTAAAGAACGTCGGTTCCGTAGATAAGTCGAATTCCGATTCCGTAGTCGATTCCCGCAAAACTTTGTTCTATCTTTTGATCTCTTAAACTTACGGAAGAAGATCTTGTTTCTTCTTCAAATATTTCTACGAAATCCGCTTTTCTGGAAAGTCCCGCTTCCAGGATGAGTTGGGCTTTGTTTGTCTGCATTCTATCCTTTTAGACTCCTAAGAAGTTCGGAGTCCGTAGTTCTTTTTGATCAAGGTTTCTTGATTTTTTCCCTGTATTTGATCGCGTGAGCGGTCGCTTTCCATTTGATTCGATTCCAAACGATCAGAAGAATACTCGTTTCTTCGACTTCGAAACGGTAGTTGATGATCTCGTCTCCGCCGAGTGCCTTGGATTTATCCAGCAATTCTCTGTAACCGGTTTCACCCGTAACCCAAAGTAAAAACCAAGAAGTGTAAACTCCTTCGGTTTCCACCGTTCCTAAAATTTGAAAATCATCCGAGTTCAAAACGTATTGAGTGAAGTTCGTACTGAGTCCGGGAACTCGAATGTCCCTATAGATACAACCGCCCAGCAAAAAAGAAACAATCGCTATACACAGAATGTTTTTCCGTCTCAAAACTTTCATAAACTTCCTCCCCTTCTTAAAATTTCAAAAAGAAAACATTATAAATCTCGAATGTAGTTATGTTCGGGTAATTTTCCCTGCAAAGCGAGCCGGATATAGTCGATTCCTTTTAAATCGTCGGAATACCTCGGGATCAGATGAAAGTGCATGTGAGGAACCATTTCCGAAACGGTGACGGTATAAACCTTAACGGGAGAATAATTTTTATAAATCCAGGATGTTGCAAACTCAAGAGCCTTTCCGAAATCGGAAAACGAATCCGTTGTCCAATCCCGGTAAGAAGTCCAATGCGAACGAGGTTCGATGTAAAGATAACCTTTGAGCCTTTTTTCTTCTTCGCAGTGGCGTACCGAAAACTCTCCGAATTTCATGAGAATTTCGGAGCGATCACCGGACTGATGGAACTTGCAGAGAGGACAGTCGGACATGATAAAAACCTAAAAATCGATTTCTATGATTATTTCAAAGATTCTTCTCTTGTATAGGAGAAAATGGTCGATGGATGGAAATTAGGTTAAGCTCCTATGTTGGAATGATTTCCGAAATCGATCCTTCATTTATAAAAAAAACGTCAAGTAACATGAATTCGATCTAGGAAAGTTTGAACGAATCGGAAACTTAAAGTGTCGGCTTTAACCGCAACGTCTTTCTACGAGAACACTGCTGATATGATGATAGATCAACGATTCGGATCAAAAGACATGAGTCTACACAAATACATTGATAAATCGAAAACTCGCCTTCATCTTGATCCTCATTTTTTTGCGGAGGTCCGTATCCATTTTAAATCCGATGATCCGAAAGTGATGAGATGAGAGCACGTTTTTACACGTTTAAATTAGAGGGTTCTAAAAAGGATTTCGTCGAACTCGTTTTCAAATGGAACGGTCAAGTCCTTTTTCAGTAGCATTTCTCTGAAAAATACTTGGAGCTTGTCCCAAAACCTGAAAATGTGGGAACTCCTACGTTTTTAAACGATGATAAGCTGGATCTCTTCCGGGCCGTTATGGATAAAATCGAAAAAATTTTAACCCTGACATCTGATCCCTAATCGCTGACATCTAATACGTGGGAACTCCAGCAAATTTCCTTCGAGGTTTTGGGACAATCTCTTGAAACAAAGCTTTAATGGTCGGCAATATAAACCTATCGAAATCGTTTTAATACAAACGGGAATTTTCGGTTTCGAGCTTTTAGATAATAATTAAACTTATGTAATATGAGGACTTTATGAAACGTCTTTTTTTCGTCTTCGCTCTTCTTTTATTTTGGAATCAATCCGTAGTCGCGGAAACGACGACTCTTGCGGACGGACTCGCAGTTATAAAAAGATTTTTAGGAGATCCGGCAACCGTGGAAAAATCCTGGCTTGTCGAGTCGATCCCCGTTTGGAAAAAAGAGGAAGAATCCAGACTGGAAGCCTATTTGAAAAAAATCCTATCTTCCCGACTTAAAAATTCTTCTTTTCCGTCGAAAGACGTTCTTAAAAAAGAACTGGAAAAAATTCCGAACTTAGGCGGAATCCGAATCCGAAATCAAAAGTCCACACTGTTTCATCGGGTATCAACCGGAAATGAATTTCCGAATCTTTCTCAGATTCGAAGTTTTACAATCAAAGACTATTATGTTGATTTTTATCTCGGAAGACAAACCGGAATCGCATCCGTTGAATTCCTAAAAACCGGATTAGCGGCTGCATTTTATTATTTTTCCGAGGATGAAACCCTTCTCTACTCTCAAGAAACTTCCGAATGGAAAATCGCCGTAGGAGAACTGAATTCCTTTTTTAAAACGCGAAATACAAATTGCCAAGGTTGTGAAAAGATTCGATTGAACGACGGCACGTTGTTTTTCTTTCCTTCTCAATCGGGGATTTCCTTTTGGCTCCGTCTCACAATCAGCGTCCTTCTTTTCGTCTGCGCTCTGGTTCTTACGATTTTTTTCTTTCGAAGTTTTTGGATTCGAAACAGAGAAACCCTTCGAAAAGCGATTCAAGCTCAGAAGACTTTGGATCAGGAAAAAAAATCGATTCTTTCTCAATAATACTCAAATTTTTGCTATACAAATACTTACATATATTTTAAATTTGCTCCCAGAAAACCGGGTGACATAAACCCGAGTTTTTGAAAAAAATCGAAACTGATTCGTTTTTTAGGTCCGCAAATCCTATTTTTGTCCGGATTGGGAATTATACTTAAAAAAGGGTTGCCGCTGATGCGACACGGATCTCCTTCCGGGAACCGTAAAGGAAGGAGGCAAAAAACATGGGAGAAGGTATCATGAAGAAAAGTAAAGAGGAAGCTCAGAACGTAGACGATTCCAAAAAGTTAGCGATCGAGCAAGCGATGAGCCAAATTGAAAAACAATTTGGAAAAGGTGCGATCATGAAATTGGGGTCGGACGCTGCGAAACAGGCGGTTCAGGTCATTCCTTCCGGTTCTCTGGATTTGGACGTCGCGCTTGGCATTGGCGGTTACCCGATTGGAAGAATTGTGGAAATCTACGGACCTGAATCTTCGGGAAAAACAACCCTTACTCTTTCGGCGATCGCGGAAGCTCAGAAAAGAGGCGGTGTGGCGGCTTTTATCGACGCAGAACATGCGTTGGATCCTTCCTACGCGAAAAAACTCGGCGTCAATATCGATGAGCTTTTGGTTTCTCAACCGGATAATGGGGAAGAAGCCTTAGAAATCTGCGAATCCTTGGTACGAAGCAATGCAATCGATATGATCGTGATCGACTCCGTGGCCGCGCTTGTTCCCAAGGCCGAAATCGAAGGGGATATGGGAGATTCTCACATGGGTTTACAAGCAAGACTCATGTCCCAGGCTCTTAGAAAACTCACCGGAACGATTGCAAAATCCAAAACCGTTGTCGTTTTTATCAATCAGATCCGGATGAAAATCGGTGTAATGTTCGGTTCTCCGGAAACGACCACAGGCGGAAACGCTCTGAAATTCTACTGCTCGGTTCGTCTGGACATCCGAAAGATCGAAACGATTAAGGAAAAGGAAGAATCGATTGGAAATAGAGTGCGAGTCAAAGTCGTTAAAAATAAGTGTGCGCCTCCGTTTAAACAGGCGGAATTTGATATAATCTTCAACGCGGGAATCAGTAGAGAGGGTTCTCTGGTTGACCTCGGTGTAAAGCATGATATCATTCATAAGGCCGGAGCCTGGTATTCTTACAATACGGAGAAAATCGGGCAGGGAAAAGACGCGGCTAAGGAATATCTCAAAAACAACCCGGAAATCGCCTTTACCGTTGAAAATATGATCAGAGATCTAAACGGCCTCCCTTTGTTACAAGCGCAGGAAAATAAAAAACCGCGCAAAGAGGAAAAATTAGAACAGGCCGCCGGCTAAACAAACTGGCTTTCTTTTTAGGAACCCTTGACCGCCGAATGAGAAATCATTCGGCGTTTTTTTTTAGTTACAGTATCTTCCCCAAATTAAAATCTTTCTTAAGAAACCAAGAGCTTGTCCCAAATTCTCCAAGAACCTGTGGGAGTTCCCACATTTTTCGGAAGAGCTAGGACCTTTTAGGACAGGTTTCCAAAAAAAAGTTGGAATTTAATGGCAGAGATCAGCATTTTAGGAGCCGGCGGTTTAACCGGTAAAGAACTACTTTCTCTTCTTTCCCGCCAAAAAGAACACGACGTGGTTCATATCACGAGCGATAAACTTGCGGGTAAAACAATCGCCGAAGTTTTTCCCGAAATCCCTTTTCCAAAAAATCTCACCTTTTGCAAACACGAAGACCAAGTTCCGAAAAGATCCTTAGTCGTCCTCGCCGTACCGAACGAAGTATCGATCGAAGCGGCTCCTAAATTTTTGGACGCAGGTCATAAGGTTATCGATCTTTCCGGGGTTTATAGACTTCACAATCAAGAAATATTAGAAAAATATTATAAACTAAAACACACCCGTTTTTCCTACGTCGATAAGGCGGTCTTCGGAATCCCTGAAATTTTTAGGGATAAACTGAAAGGTGCGGACTTTGTTTCCAATCCGGGTTGTTTTTCCACTTCCGTAATTCTTCCCGTATTTTTGTTAGGCGAACTTAAGAAAAATCTAAGGCCTCGGATCGTAGCCGATTCCAAGTCTGGCGTTTCCGGCGCGGGCGGTAGAACGGAAGACGCGGGTTATTCCTTTACGGGAGTGTATGAAAATTTTCGAGCCTATAAGATTCTCTCTCACCAACACGAACCCGAAATACAGGAATACATTTACGCTCAATCGGGACTTCCCGAGCCGGAAGTCGTTTTTACTCCGCATTTGCTTCCGGTTTTTAGAGGAATTCTTTCGACAATCGTACTGGAGTTCAATTCGGAATCCTCCGTCGATCCGATTTCCGTCTTGCAAAATTCCTCCAAAGACGAACCCTTCATCCGAATCCTAAAAACGCCGGAAGAGGTCGAACTGAGAAAAATACAACACACGAACTTTTTGGACATCGCACTTCGTAGAAGAGGAAACACGTTAGTCATCGTTGCAGCTCTGGACAACCTCTTAAAAGGAGCGGCGGGTCAGGCACTGCAAAACATCAATCTGATGACCGGAGTCAGGGAAACACTGGGCTTACTCCCTTAAAAAAAAATCGTATGGAAAAAACGAGCCTTTATCATCTACTCAGGGACGTAACCGCCGTTTACGCGGATCGTCCGATGTATTGGATTCGGGAGGAATCGGGCGATTTCCGAGGAATCTCTTATCGGGATTGGTATGAAAATCTTAAGAACCTTTCCACGTTTCTAATCGATCTGGGGATGCAGAGAGGAAACACGGCGGCGCTTATATGCGATAATCGTTATGAATGGTCCCTTTGTTCTCTTTCCTTGGTCACGATCGGTTGTGTGGACGTTCCCCGCGGTTGTGACGCTACACTCGACGACCTGAAATACATTCTTGAACATTCCGAAGCCGGGATTCTTTTTTTGGAAAACGAAAAAGTCCTAAAGAAATTATTGGAAAATACATCCAGCCTTGCAAACGTAAAAACGATTCTACTGATCGACCCTCCTTCCAAATGGAAGGACTTGGAATCCGCGCGTTCACAACTTTCCGGCGCAAAATTCTTCTTTTTAGAAGACGCGCTTTTAGAAGGAGAAAAATCCAGAACCAAAAAGGGCGACAAACCCTACGATCAAAGAGGAGAAAGTTTAGTCGGTAAAGATCTTGCGACCATCATCTATACTTCCGGAACCACGGGCGCGCCGAAAGGTGTGATGTTGAATCACAGAAGTTTTACTTGGGGAATTCACCAACTTCAGGAATTCGTTCCGGCTTCCTCCAACGATAGGACCATCGTCTTTCTTCCTCCTTGGCATATCGCCGAAAGACTTTTGGAAACGACTCTCATTTCCTGGGGCGCCTCCATGGCCTGTTCTTCGGTTCCCACAATTCCTGCGGATATGCAAAAGGTAAAACCCACCGTGCTCGTTTCGGTTCCCAGACTTTGGGAGGGGCTTTATAAAAGAATTCACGATACGGTTCGTAAAAGTCCTCCTCTCAGACAAAAACTTTTTCATTTTGCGGTAAAAATGGCCGCGATTACTAAGAGTCTTCAAGATACGATGCGAGATTCTTATGCGAGTACGGAGACCGAAAACCCGAATCAAAAAACGATCGATCGTTTTGTAGCGAGCGTGTTTCTTCTTTTTCTATTTCCCGTTAAAATTCTTTCCTATAAAATTTTGCAAAGAGTGAGAGATTTATTCGGAGGAAGAATCCGTTTCGCGTTATGCGGCGCGGGCGCTATGCCCCCGCACATTCAATTTTTCTTTCGAAGCGCGGGAATTCCGATCATCGAAACATACGGTATGACGGAAACGACCGGGATCGGTGCGATCGGAGAATTTCCTCTTCCGAAAAACGGTGCGATCGGCGCTCCGTTACCCGGAACCGCAATCAAACTCGTAGGAGAAGACGGAAAAATCGTAAGTCTTCCCGGAGAAAAAGGAGTCGCTTGGCACAAGGGACCGCACGTAACCGTCGGTTATTATAAGGAGCCCGAAAAAACCGCCAAATCTCTGCAAGACGGATGGCTCGATTCGGGAGACATTTTGACCTGGACTCATACGGGAGAATTGAAATTCGCGGGAAGGGCCAAAGATACGATCGTTCTCTCAGGCGGAGAAAACTTGGAACCCGCTCCGATCGAAGCGAAACTCACCGAATCCGAATTCATCAATCAAGTGATCGTCGTTGGACAGGACAGAAAGAATCTGGGTGTTTTGATCGTCCCCTTCTTTGATCGCGTCCAAGAAGAATTTCAATCGCAAGAGAAAAAAATTCCGAAAGACCCTACCCAGTGGAATTCTTCCAAAGAAGTAAGCGCGTTCTTTAAGAATATCGTAAAGGATAAAATCTCCACAAAGGCCGGTTTTAAATCTTTCGAAAAAATCGCGCACGTCCACATTCTTCCTAAAGAATTTGAAAAAGGAAAGGAAATGACCGAAACGATGAAGCTCAAACGAAACGTAATCTTTTCTTTGTATCACGAAGTCATTCAATCATTGTATGAAAACGATGAAGATTGAACATTCAAAAACATTAATTTGTTCCGCGATCGAAGAAGAATCGGATCTGATTTCGAAGGACGGAAAATTTGCCGTTTCCGTTTGTGGAATCGGAAATTTACAAGCGGGTTTACGGCTTCAAAGTTTTTTATTAAATCGCATAAGTAAAGATCTGACACTCCCCTCCAATATTTTATTTATAGGTTCTGCCGGAGTGTATCCTTGGATGCATCCTAGTTTTTGGAAAAATCGATTCGGGTTCTCGTTTCAGTTTGAAAATCAAGAACTCGGAAAAATCGAAAGAAGAATCCGAGTTCCGGAGATCGTTCCCGACTCGTTTGTGTTCCCTCATTCTTTCGAGTTCGAATCCGTAGAAGAAATTCTGGTTTCAAAAACGAACGCTACCGGTTCGATTACGATTGAAAACGTTTCCGGAAAAGCTCTGGAATATCTAAGAGATCACGACCTGGGCTTTGAGAATATGGAATGTTTCGGACTCGCAAAAGTTTGTCATGATTTTCAGATCCCTCTTTATTCGTTCTTTGCTCTTACGAACACGGTAGGACCTTCCGGAAGCGAGGAATGGAGATCCAATTACAAAAAGGAATCCGCAAGGCTTCAGGAGTTTCTTCTATCTTTTTTTCTTTGAGAATTTTTTCCCCGGATAAAAAAGATCGTAGATTTCTTCGAGATGCGTCTTCGCTTCTTCCTCTCCCTTTTGAATGATCTCTCCGAACTTGTTGAAATCGAAAAAGGAAAATTCCTCTATATGAAGATTGATAAATAGATCCATCTTGTCCTTTCTGAGTTTCGTGATTTCCCTTCCTTCCAATGTGATGGCCCTTCCCATAATTTTGAGGATCGGAGGATACTTCAAATCCTCCCAGAAATTTTTGAAAAAGGATTTTCCGGTTATCTTTCGGTCTTCCAAAAGTCTTACGATCGCCTCGTCTCTGAGAGGAGAAACGTTCGCCGACAAAATGATATCGGCGCCTTTTTGTCGAATTAAATTTTCGGGAACGTTATTGATCACACCTCCGTCCACGAGAAGATGATCTCCGTGAAAAATGGGAGGAAACATTCCGGGAAGACTCATCGCAGCCGCTAAGGCTTCCCAGACGGGCCCGCGATCCATCACGTATTCTTCCCCGCTGTGAAGATCCACCGCCGAAGTCACAAAAGGAATTTTTAGGTCTTCGATGAGCGCGGAACCGAATGCATCCTTCAGCATTCGATTCATTTTTTTACCTTTGAAAAAGGAAACGAGAGGAATGGTGGGATCGAAAGGTTTGTCCATTCCCCCGAAAAATTTATGAATCATCTTGTGGATCGTATCCGTGTTTTCCCCGCGCGCATACAAGGCCGCGATCACCGCTCCGAACGAAGCTCCCGAAACCACGTCCACTTTTATATTCTCTTTTTCTAATACTTTTAAAAGCCCGACGTGGGCTAGTGCCCGCGCGCCGCCGCCTCCCAGAGCCAAACCTCTCGTTCTAGATACGAGGTATCTGGAGAACGTTTCTTCCTTATGAAAGATTTTCTGATGTTTTACGCTATCTTCGGGTCGTATCGAATTGACGGAATCCACATAACGAATCGTCCTTCCGGCGAAATTTCGAATTCGGGATCGGAAATACGTGATGATTTCCGTTTTTTTCTTTTGATTCCGTTCCGGATTGTCCTCCCAAAAAACGATTTGATCCGCTTGTAAGAGAAGTTTGTCGAGCTCCGGTTTTAAACCGGATTGTTGAAAATACAAATGAATGACCGGGAACTGATTTCTAAGTAAGGATAACCTTCGGATCGCGTCCTGTATGCTGACCTTTTCGAAAGATTCCATCGGGACCAAAGTCATCTTTCCTTCGTGGGAATAACCTCCGATCTTTACGATGGCGTCTAACTTCTCCTTATAACCTTGCACTTCTTCCAAAGGAACGTGACAGATCATCCTTCTAGGAAGAGAAGTGATTCCGCTTTCCGGTTCGAGATGTTCCCTGAATCGATTGCTCATCAACCGTATCAAATTGCTTGAAAGAATCGGTTCTTTCTCCGCAAGTTTGAGAAAAAAATGTCCGTCGAGTACATAAAGCAAAGTGTCCATCACTGCGATCGCTGAACCGGCGTGTTGCGTTCGGGTCATGAGGCTATTCTCCGCAAAAAAATCCGCCTCACCGAGATATTTGACCGACTTTCCGGATTCTCCGAAAGTAAGCATCACCTCTCCGTGTCGAACTATAAAAAGTTTATCCGAAATATCTCCCCGATAATAGATTACGTCGTGATTATATACGTTTCTTTCCTCGATGTTTTGATAAATGCGAGTCAGGACAGCCGGAGATAATTTGTGAAACAAGGATATCCCGGAAAGAAATTTCAGAATTTCTGGATGAATTTTTCGTGCCATAAAACGTTGGTGACTCTATTTAATAGGACGATAAAGTAAAGAATTTCTCAATGCCTCATCTTTGAATCGCGTTTCTTTCCGTGCTTTTCTCTTGATTTTCTGGCTTATCGCACAATGTTATACACAATGACTTTGAAAGCGAACTCCGTCGTAACCGTTTTTAGACAATCCGTGGTTGACTGGCATAAAAAAGAGACTGCTTCCCCGAATCCGTTTCCTCCCGACAGCGTCGAGTCAATCCTCTACAGTAAAAATCAAATCGATACGATTCAATGGCACGTAGAAGACGAAATCCGCAGACCGGATCTGCCGGATAAGGAACTGGTCAATTTCAAAAGACAAATCGACAAACTGAACCAAGAACGCACCGATCTCGTCGAAATCTTGGACGACCGTATTTCCTCCGAATTTCAAAACGTCCCTAAAAAATCGGGGGCGAGAATGAATTCGGAAACTCCCGCCTGGCTTATCGATCGTATGAGCATTCTCGAACTCAAAATCTATCACATGGAAGAACAAACTCAAAGAAAGGACGCGGATGAAAATCATATTCGTACTTGTAAACACAAACTCGACGTTCTTCTGGAACAAAGAATCGATCTCTCCCGATGTTTGGACGAACTGCTGGAAGATTTAAAAAACGGAGACAAATTCTACAAAGTATATCGTCAGATGAAGATGTACAACGATCAAAATCTGAACCCTTCTCTTTATTCTAAAAAATCATGAATTTATTGGTCATGAGATTCTCGGCCATGGGAGACGTCGCTCTTATGGCGCCTGCGCTCATAGCGATCGCGGCAAAATATACGAACATCCAACTTACGATTGTTACACGGGGAAACTACGCACCTTTCTTTTATAATATTCCGAACGTCAACGTGGTCGGCTTTAATCTAAAACGGTACCGTGGAATCGTGGGCCTTTATAGACTTTTTAAGGAGATTGACAAATTGGGCCCGTACGAAAAAGTGATCGACCTTCATTCTTCCGTTCGTTCGAGGTTGATCAGTCTTCTTTTTTCCATTCGCGGAATCGGAGTGTTCCGAATCGTAAAGGGAAGAAAGGAAAAACTGAGACAGATCCGTCAAAAGAAAAAGATTCTCACTCCCCTTCCGCATACCGTGGATCGTTATCTCAAAGTTTTCGAAAACGCGGGTTATCCCGCTTCGGCCAGAAAAGGTCCTTGGATCAACGTGGACCCCGAATCCAAAATGTTCGCGAAAGAATTTTTCGAATCTCAGAATATTCAAAAAAAGGAAAGTCTTTGGATCGGTTTTGCTCCGTTTGCCGGACACGCTCTGAAAGAATGGCCTCGAGAAAAAAGCAGAACCCTTCTGAAACTTCTTCTGGAAGAATTTCCGGACGTTAAAATTTTCCTCTTCGGCTCCAAGGAAGAATCCAAAATTCTCGCGGAGTGGAACCGGGGCTTCGAGGAATCTTTGAAGATCGTCTCCGGCGGTAAGTTCGGAATTCGAGGCGAACTCGGGATCATGGAAAGGATGGACGTCATGATCGGTATGGATTCCTCCAACGTACACATCGCCGCACTTTTAAAAAGACCGGTGATCGGAATCTACGGAACAACACATCCTTATTCCGGTTTCGCTCCGTTCGGCCAGGAAGACTCGGGGGTATTACAAATCGATAATTTACCTTGTAGGCCCTGTAGTATCTACGGAAACAGGACTTGTTATCGTAAGGATTTCGCTTGTATGGAATGGATTCAACCCGAAGACGTGATCAAAAGGATTCGGGTCGTTTACAACATCAATACTCTGTTTTAATTGACAGAAGCTTTTTGAAAGATCCGTCTTTGTCCGTTTGTTTATCATAAAAACCGAATATTCATTTTTCGCGTTTAGAGTTGAAAATTTTCCAAAACCTTTAGAAGTCGTCTAAAAAACGGTTTCTAATGTTGTAATATGTCTTGCGTGAACCTCAAGTGGAAAGTTTTGAGGCGGGCTTCTATTCAAAAAACCTTAAGAACTGATCCAACGGATCGGGCAGGGAAAAAAGCATGTTGATGAGTGTGTTTCTTTTTTTCTTATTCTTAACGCTTGCAACCGTCTTATAAACCTCCTCCATTTTATCCACGCAGGCCGTCATTTCGTGCCCCTTGGAAATCTTGATGGATTCTTTCGAAAACTTTTCGTAAAGAAGCGGGTCCTTCAAAATCGCAACCGCTTTTTCCGCGATTCCTTTTACGTCGAAAGGTTTGGCGATAAATCCGTTTTTTCCGTCGTGGATGAGTTCAGGAATCGCAAAGGAATCCACTCCGACGGCGGGAAGTCCGCAGGCAACGGATTCCAAAATCACAAGTCCTTGGGTTTCCATTGTGGAAGCGGTTAAAAACAGATCGTATTTCGGATACTCTTCCGGAAGTTGTTCTCTCTTGATAAACCCGGTGAAAGTCACCGCGTTTTCCACGCCTAAATTTTGAGCCTGAACTCTCAAGGAAGAAAGCGCCGGACCGTCCCCGATAATCGTAAGAGTGGAATCCGGAATTTCGTCGTGGATCAGTTTGAATGCGTTTAAAATCACGTCGCAATTTTTCTCGTAGGAAATTCTCCCTACGTGTAAAAGTTTCGGAGCGGAAGGCAGTTGTTTGATGGTTCCTTTAAAACTCGTAAGATCGAGTCCGTTCGATATGACCGCAATTTTAGTTTTTAATCCGAATTCACGGAGTTGTTTTTCGATCAGATGAGACGGCGAAATGATTAGATCGCAACGTTCGTAGATGTTGTTTGAAATTTTAAGTATGATCTTTTTGCGGATATTGAACTTATCGAATTTTTCGATCTTACTCAGATCCTTCATCTTCAATTTCTTATCCGACTTACTCGCTTTCAAAAAAAGTTTGTCCAGTTTGAGAAGTCTGTAAAAGGAAAGATACATGTCCTGCTCGGACATCAAAGTATGATAGGTTCCGATCGTAGGAATTCCGTATTTTTCGGTCGCGTTGATCCCGTAAAGACCGAGCAGACCGGGAGTATGAATGTGAACCAGATCCGGTTCGAATTCTTTGATGATTCTTTTGATCTTGGTCGGCGAAGGAAGAACGACCTTGATATCCGGATAACTCGGAAGATATCCGCTTCTGAATCTTTCGATGTGAATTCCATCTCCTATGGAATCAAAATCTCCCTCCCCGTATTTAGGACAACAGATCGCAAACGTATGACCTCTTTTGGCAAGAAGATCCGCGAAATTTTTCATGGAAATCGCGACACCGTCCACCTTCGGAAGAAAGGTATCAGAAAAATAAAGAATTCTCATCTAGGATCTCCTCACTTACGGACTTATCGAAATCCAATGTGACTGAAAGAAAATATCGAATTTACAATTCCCAGGTCGTGCAGAATCTGGGCTTCAATCGATTAGAGAAGATGCCCGAACGTCTTAGAAAAATCACTCTTTTTTTATTCTGTGCAAGTATTGTAACCATCGGTCTATCCGTATCTCTTAGCCAAGGATTTTTAATTCTTGCCTTCCTAACCTCGTTATTCTCTTCTAAAACTTCCGGATTTTGGAAAGAGCCCGCGATCCTTATCGGAGTTTTGTTTTTCGGATGGTATTTGAACGACTTCGCAGTTCATTCTTTTCGGGAAGAAAGTTTTCGAACTTACTTTAAGACTGCGTTTAGCGCGGAACTCAAAGATATTTTTCTTTTCATCGGACTTATCCTCGCTTGGAACTTAAAAAAGGAAGAATTTCCTACGGTTCTCAAAGCTCTCAACGTCCTCTTTTGGATCCTACTCGTTACCGGTTTCATTTCCAGTTTCTCGCCCGTTCGTCTTTCCAGACTCGTAAGCGATTTGTATCGGGAATCTTCCAGTTGGAAGTTCACTCATCCCATGGGTCATGTCGGAGGATTGTCTCTTTATCTTCCGATCGGTTTGATGAATACGCATCTAACCTTCGGAGGGCTTTTACAATTTTTCTTTCCCGTGCCCGTGTTTCTTTTTTTGAAATCCTTCTTCGATAAAAATTTCAAAAAGGCGGGAATTCAAGGAATCATACTTTTATTTTTTCTCTACGTAGTCTTTTTGAACAACGCCAGGTCCTCTATGTTGGGCGCGATTTTTTCCTCGATCACCGCTTTTCTCATACTGGGAATCGTCCGTAAAGAATTACCCACCGCAAAAATTTTACTCTTTGCGAGCGGTGTTCTTGTATTTCTGCTTCTCGTGGGAATCGCGCTTTCCTTTACCGAGGCGGGTCAAAAGATCATCGATCCTCTTTTTGGAAAGGAAAAACATACGGATTCCGGAAGAACGATTATTTGGGATTCCACATTTCCTTTGATCCAAGAAAACCCGCTCATCGGAGTCGGACCGGGAAACTACAACCGAGAGATTGAAAAATCCAGAATGGAACATTCCGAAAAGTACAGGGAACTCTACTACTTTTACGAAACGACTCAAAGGGGACACGCGCACAACGATTACTTTCATCTTTTTGCGGTTTTCGGTTTTCCGGCGGTTTTCCTTTTTCTTTCTTTGGGAACCGTATTGTATCGGAAGTTGACTACGACAAAACTTCCGTATGAACGTTCCTTATATTTTTTCGGATTGTCCGGTTTTTTCTTTTCCGGACTCTTTCAGTGTTATTTTCAAGACGACGAAGTCGTGATTTTATTTTGGATTCTTTACGGTCTTTTTTTAAGATTTTCCAAAGAAGAATCCTTCGCTCCAGTTTAAGTCGTCTATCAGTCGGTCGTTTAGATATTTGTTTCTTTGATCATCCGAAACGATGTCCGTTTAATATCGATAACAATAGGTTTCGAATTTTCTCATGTTGTCGATTGGAACCGTTTCGGCCTGAAAATTAACCTTAGGCGAGAGAATATCCTCCCGGTAGGAAAAAATCTCCCGGATCAATTCCGTATATTCCATTCCTTTTTTTGAATATTCCTGAAAACAAAATGCAAAAAAGAACGACTCGTATTCCAAAAAAATCATTCCCTCTGTCGAATGAGGAACCACCGAAAGATTATTTCCCGATGTGCTCCAAGGGATTGTAGACGGTCCGTTTCCTCGTTGATAGAATAAAACGGAGATCGGACTTTTCAATTCGGTCAGTTTCTGCGGAAAAAACAAATTTCCCGATTGAATGGAATAAAACTCGGGCATAAATAAATATACGGGTTTGTGTTCAAAACCCGTTTGAGAGTCGTTCGTTTCCGATGCAAACAAAACTTTCCCGTCTTTTGTCCTCAGGACCCCGTTCTCTCTAAAATGTTTCGTTTTGACCGGATGATTGGTTCTTTTTCCCGTAAAACCGCTGCTAGACGATGTAAAATCCGAAACGTCTTTGCAGGACTGCGTCGGAGGAAAAGTATATTCTAAGATCGAAGTCAAAAACGTTATCCCCGATTCTAAGTAGAAAGATTCTTCCTTCGTCGTATCGGTTCTGCAGATCGTTTGTTCGACTCCGACCGGAATCGAATTTTCGGAATAACCGAAGTAAACGTTAGACGAAATCTCTTCCGCCGAGAACGGAATCGGCCTGTAGGAAATCGCCGTATCGCGAACTCGTTCCCATTCTTTTGTGTAAGCGTCGATCAAATACGGATCGCTCGTCTTAAAGAGAATCTCCCGATTACTGTCTCTCGCACTGATCGAAAAATTATACGAACCGGAAATCAAGGTTTTGCCGTCCACGATCATCGTTTTATGATGCAAAAGCCCGCCCTTACCGAAAGAATCCGTTGCAATTACCTCTTCATTTCCATCGCCCATGATCTGGGAGTTTGGATTTCTAAATGCGTCCGCAAGATACTTTCCTTCCTTATCCACGGGAGAATCGTAAATACCGTTCACATTCACGCCCCGACGATCCGCCAAAGCGAACCTGGAAGTCAGAACGGAATCGAAATGATCGAAGATCAAATATCGAACGTCGTTTTGAGCGCGATCGACTTCTCTCAAAATCAGATTTTGAATCAATCGTCCCTTTTCGGGAGAAATGTAAAATTGAAACGGAGAAATGTTAAGCGAAGTGATACCCCTATCCTCCTCCAAAAAGGAATAGAAGTCTTTTATTTCGGAATCGAAAAGATCGAAGGAAACGTAACCGTTCAGATCGTTTTCGAGACCGTACCAAGTGAAATTTCCGGATCCCAAAAAAACTTTCTTACGATCCACAATGAGTATTTTAGAATGTTGTAAACCGGATCTTTCCCATCTTCGAAACATGCCGAGATTTTTCAACTCGTCCGGATAATCCTTTTCGGGATCGGCCGTCATTCGAATCGTAACCCCTCTTGCATTCGCTTTTTTCAAAACGTCTAGGATCTCCGGATCTTCGAAAGAATAAATCCAAAGATCGATCGAAAATTCCGCGTTTTCTATGAGCCCTAAAATCTTATCTCGTACATTCCTTTTTTTGAAAGTAGGAACGTAACGTCCCGGATACGAAAAGTTAGTTTCCACTTTACGCGTTCTTCCCCATTCCAACCAAAAAAATTCGGATTTTCGCATAGGAGAACAAGTCGTCAAAAATAAAATAGACGGGAGAAGAAAGCAGATACACGGAAGAAGGAAGCCGAAATCGTTTGAGGTTTTTCTCATAAAACGACTCCCGAAACGATTTGAAAAAAGTATTCCTTTTTTGCGTTATCCGAATCGCTCCAAGAACCCCCCAAAGAAACTTTACAATAGGAAAAATCAAACTTCGTATTTTCGGAAGGAAAATACATCAACGCTTGGATCAGGGTTTCCTTGAGATAACCCTTTTGAAAACTATCCCTGGAAATCGTAAGCGCGCCAGAATTCCCTTGTGTGTCGGAAAGAAAAAAATAGGAGGCTGCATACAAACGAAATCGAATGAGAGATTCATGATATTCTAAATTGATTCCGGTCCACGCGGATTGTCGTTTTCCGCCCTGAATTCCGAATTGTTTTTCCAAACCCCGGTCCGTAATCCAAGCGGAAGGATAAAAATCCAAACTCTGATTCGTACTGAAGACGGGAGAAGGAGAAGAGCCCATTCCGATAAAACCGAGTTCCAAAACCTCCCCATTTTCGCTTCTTCGATCTCGATCGGGAAGAAAACCGAAGGCGTCGAACTTCCAAGAATTTCGAACGGCCCCGACGGAAATCAAAACGGCTTCTCCCGTGACGGGAATCGCGCTTGCGTTTCGCACTCGATTCCAGCCGGTCTTGTCCTGGCCTCTCGCCAAAATCCCCGAAAAAAAACAGTGAAACCAAAAAAACTTCAGCTTCAGTTCCAGCGTAGAATGAGTAAGATAATCCCGATCCCCTGAAGAAACGTTTTCCGTCTCCGAAATCAAATCGTTTGTATATCTTCCCCAGTTTTGAAGATTGAGATATTGAAAACGAAACCCGGTTTCCAAATAAGGAAGATCGTAACGATAACTCACTCCGCCTCGATAACGATTTTTGAATATATCCGATGTTGCAACTTCTACTTTTTCAGAATCGACATAGGCGGACCCTTTCTCGGAATCGAATTTGCCCTTTTTCGTGTTTAAAATCGTATTCTTCAATCCGTTCTTTTCAAAGAGGGAATAACCCGAATAAAAATCAAAAAGATCGAAACGAACGTGTCCGAGCTCGCCGAGATTTGATTTGATCGTAATCCCATCCGTTCCATCCATCCAATCCGTAAACGCGGACGTTTTCATTTCTTCCCCGACCCTGCCGACGATCAGAGAAACATTCTCCTTTTTAAATTCTAAAAATAAATTTCTACCCGCAAAGAAGGCAAGTTTGGACTCGCCGGAAACGATCCAATCCGCCTGTAACCTTAGGTTCACACGAGAAGTTTCGAGACCTCGATCGATTCCCGCGTGGAACAAGGAGGAATTGATTCGTAACTCCTTGAGAGTCCTATCCTCTTTCGATTGCGAAAGACCGGAAGTTTTTTGACTTCCCGCCAACCCCCAACCCATCCAGGAAACTTGAGTCCAACCGTTATTTTTTTCGGAGGCTGAAGCCGGAAAAAACATTATAAAAAAAGAATATACGAAAAGTTTCTTCATAGACTTCCCTTCTTTTCAACCTCATAGTCGGAGGAAGAGTCGCCGGAACGATTCGGTTTGAGAAGGATCAGATCGTCCGTATCCGCGTCGATCTGGAACGGAAACGGAGAGAATTGATTTCCATAACTGTGAATGTGAACGAAGCCGCCTTGAATTTCCTGAAAGAGATCCAATCCTTCGTTCTTGCCGATTCCGTTTCCGATCGTAGTCGTCTTATCGATGGTAAAAACTTTTCGAAACGTAGCGGAATAAAACGGAACGGATTCGTTTTTAAAATTCGGAGAAAGAACGTAACCGCATTCTCCCGGATTTAAAAAACGATCCGCAAAGGACCAAACATTCGGATTGTAATTCGTCCAGCCAACCGGAAGATTGGCCCCAAAACGAAAGGAATATTCCACCAAACGATCGGAAGCGGAACTGTCCCGAATCTCCAAACTGCGAACGTCCACAGGCTCCGAACCTCGATTGCAGATCGTAAACCATTCGTTAGTCGACACGGAGGGATTGGGATAAACGGCTGAAATCAAAACCCCGGAAGAACCGGGAATCCCGACAAGTTCCTCGCCCCCAACGGGAACGAGATAGTTCAAAACCTCTTTTTTAATATTCAATAATTCTAAAATTGTGTGCTTAAGATCGCTCCATAAATTTAAAAACGGGGAAGTTGAAAGTCGAACGGAACCGTTCGGTTGGAACGTAAAGACATCGATCGAGTTGGTGTTCGTATTCCTTCGATCAAAGTTGAAACTGATCCATGGATTCAAAGTAGAATTTAAGTTTTCTGAATATTCTTTCTGAAAAAAAGGGAGACTGGAATTTTCAAGTTCCGGGCTTGCTTGTGTTCCGGTACAACTTGTTTTTCGGGAGGAAGGATCTGAAAACGCACTGTTTTTCCAAACACTCGCACCGGACAAGGTTCGGATTCTGACGGCGGATCTTCGTAACTTTTGTGAAACGGAATTGATTCCCATCCTGCCTTGGGAATCCCAAAGTATCCAATCGTTTTCCGCATTTCCATCCGCGGACAGAATTCTAATTTTTCCCGTACTTCCCAAACTCAACTCGGGAACGATCCAAGTCTCGACCTTGGGAAAACAAACCAACTTGCCGATTGAGAGCACATTCTTTCCCGGTTTCAAAGGTAGAATGAATCGATAGCTTTTATTTCCGGAGAAAACTTCCAGAATCTTAGAAGTTACGGAAGCGGAATCGATTTCGATAAAACGATCCGCACTCACAGACACGGTTCCGTCATAAGAACCCATCCAAGAAATTTCGGAAATCTCCGCAAAACCTTTTCGATAAGAATCCGCAAGATCCGTTTTTCTTCCCGGATTCATAAAATGAGAATTTTGAATTTCCGGTAGAAGAGTTTGCGAAAAGGATATCGGGTGTGCAACCCAGGTATTTTCCCTCAACAAGAGAGAAACGACGGAACCTTCCGTTCTTTTCAAAACCGGGGTTTCTAAAAAATCACTCGAAAGAGTTCTGATTTTTTTTACGGCTCGATCCTTCAGAAGAAGGGATTTTCCGAATTCAAAATCCGTTAATGAGGATAAGGAGACCGCGATATTTTCCGGCAAAAAATCCTTTTTTCCCAACGTAAGAATGTCTCCGGGTTTTAAAGATCGGGATTCCAACCAAACCGGAATTTCCTTTCCGTCGTTTTCCAAGGATAGGGAATTCGGATTGCAGATTTGATTTCCGGAATATTCAAAATCGATAAACTTTTGTTTGGAATCGATTTTTCCGTCCAGATACAAGCCGGTAAAATTCGCTTCCTCGATTTGAAACGAATCGGCGTTACAAAAAGGCAAAACGTTTTGAGCGTTCTCCCTTGAAGTCGGAGTTGCAACTTGATTTCGAACCGCAAAGCCGGGGTTCATACAAAAACGTTCTAGACTCTTCGAAAGAAAAAAGTCGGAGCAGATGGAATAAAAATTATCCTCTGAAGAATAATATCTTCCACCCTCCGAGAAAGTTTTCTCGGAGTTTTCGTAAACGCGCTCCAAGTCCTTGGACTTAAGGACCCAATTTCCTTTTTTCTTCAAGTCCGACCAAGAAAAGGCAACGGACTCGAGGCCGGGAAGAACGCTCCCCGTTTCCACTTTGAGAATCGATTCACCCGGAATCAAAAATTGAACTCCTGTGAAAAGAGAATGAGTTCCCGAAGCGGTCCTTAGCTCTAAATCTTGAAAACAAATCGGATCTTTTCCGGGATTATTAAACTCCAAAAACCTTCCGATCGAAGATTCGGTTCCTCCGAAAACTTCGCTCAAAACCGGAAGATCGGATTGGCAAAGGCTCGTAATCCTAAGATTTTGTTTTTGAATTTCCGAAAAAAACTCGGAAAGAATCGACGCGTCACCCGGAATCTCTACGACAAGAGTGTTTTTAGAAGAAAGAAAATCTCCCGAAGAAAACAGAATTCGGATCCTTCCGCTCGTCGCCAGAATGCTAAAACCGATGAACGCGTTTGTGGAATGGGGTCTTACGATCGAGTTCTCGGAAAAAACGCTGACCCAGTTTTCTTCCGGAAACTTTTCCTTTTTGAGCATCCGATCCAATTCTTTCGAACCGGAAAGAACGAACCAATCCTCGTTTATATCTTCGAGAAGATCCGGGTTTTGCCGGATTTCTACGCTCGCCTGTCCGTTATTCGAAAAATCGAAAAAAGTAGGATCCGTCCTGGATTCAAAATGAGTATTCCAGAATTTTAGAATATTTTGGATTTCTAATTCAATATTTCCTTGGCGATCGGGAAAACAAACGGAAATCCCGAATACGGAAACGGTCCCGCCGAATAAACAGACGATTCCGGGAGCCGTTCGGATTTTAACACTCGGGTCCTTCCATTCTTCGAAAATTTCACTTTCCGAAACGACCGTGTTCATCGGTTCGTAAAAAAGTTTGAATTCTCCCGCGTTTGTGATCGGAAAAAGAAAGGCCGAATTTCCTTTCCCGCGACAGGAATCGAGCCCGAAAAGAAGAAGCGTAATAGCGAAAACGGATTTGAGTTTCATGTTTCCCTCCGCCCGATACGGTTCCGGAAACATGCAGAACGTTTTGAATTTTATTCTTTTTTTTGAAGTTGTTTTAGAATTTTTTCGGCGAGATTTTCCCCGATTCCGGAAATCGCAAGGAGTTCTTTCTTCGTCGCGTCTTCGATTTTCTTTTCCCCCGAAAAATGTCGGAGCAACAGTTTACTTCTTTTGAATCCGATGTCCGGAACTTCTTGGATGAGCGCGCGCATCGTTTCCTTGTTTCTGCGGCTTCTATGATGAGTGACTCCGAATCGATGGGCCTCGTCCCTGAGATGACGCAAAAGTTTCATTCCGGGAGAATTCATATCGAAGATGAAAGGTTCGTTGTCTCCGGGAAAATAAATTTCTTCTCTTTTCTTAGCAAGACCGACCATCGGAATTCCTTCGGCTCCCGCTTCCACCGCGGCCTCGCAAGCCTTAGCCAACTGCGTCGGTCCTCCGTCGATTACGATAAGATCCGGGAAAACTCCTTCCTCGTTGATGATTCTTTGCAGACGTCTGGAGATCACTTCGTGGATCATTCCGGGATCGTTGATTCCCTCGTAGCCGCGCATATTATACTTTCTATATCCTTGTTTGAAAGGTTTTCCTTCCACAAACATCACTCCGCTCGCGACCGGTTGCGAACCTTGAAAATGACTGATATCGTAACATTCAATGATATGCGGAGGACGTTCCAAAGAAAACATTTCCTGGATTTCTTTCAAAGAAGCGGTTTGATCCCTGTAATGAGTCGCGAGCATTCTTTCGGTAAGACCCAGCTCCGCGTTCTTCTCAGCGATTTTTAAAAGAGAACGTTTATCTCCCCCGCGAGGAGATTTGAGTTTGGGTCTGAAGCCGGTTTTCTCCTGAAGCACATCCAGGACAGCGGAAATTTCTTCCTGAATATCGGTCGGCACAAAAATCGTAGGGGGAACCAAAGCCGCGTTTAAATAATAATCCCTAAAAAAAGCTCCGAGGATTTCCGAATCTTCCGCGTCCTGCACCCCTTGAATCGGAAACGATTTTTTCGTTTCCAATCTTCCGTCCCGCACTTCGAGGAGAACAACCTGACCTTCGTCTTGTTTTCTCGCAAAACCGATCACGTCTTCGTCTCCGCCTTCCGTGCTGACCACGGTTTGTTTTTCACGGAAGTTTTGAATTCTCTGGAGCATATCCCTATAACGGGCCGCTTTTTCAAAATCCATCCGATCGGAAGCGCCGGACATCTTGATACTCAGGTCGCTTGCGAGGGATTCTTTTTTACCTTCCAAAAATTGAACGACCTGGTCTATTACAACTTTATAATCTTCGACGGGGATCGTTCCCTGGCAAGGACCGAGGCAACGCCCCATGTCGAAGTTCAAACAAGGTCTTCTGGGTTTCGGTAACGGAAGGACCTGTCTCGTTTTACGAACCGGAAAAATTCTTAAAATGATGTCTAACGTTTCTCTCGTGGACTTAACGTCCGAATAAGGACCGAAATAACGGTCTCCGTTGTCCTTGAGTTTTCTTGTGATATAAACCATCGGAAAAGCTTCCGATAAAGAGACGCAGATATACGGATATTTTTTGTCGTCCTTGAGACGGACGTTAAAACGAGGATTGTGTTTTTTGATGAGGGTCGCTTCTAAGATCAGGGCTTCTTTTTCGGTTCCGGTAGCGATCCAGTCGAGGTCGAAAATTTCCCTTTGCAACACTCTGGTTTTTACGTCCGGATGATTTTCTTTGAGATAACTGCGGACTCGTTTGTCTAGATTTTTAGCCTTGCCTACGTACAAAACCTCGCCTTTTTTGGACTTCCAAAGATAACAACCGGGCAAGGCGCCTAGGTTTCTGATCTTTTCCAGAATCAAAGTATGATTGAAAATTTCAGGCATAGGTATTAGGAATCGGATGTCATTGGATAGTGGTTAGGTTCTAACATCGCGTATCGTTCTTTAGACGCCCGATGTTTGCCATAATCGATTCACAAGGCACTTGAATCTTAAATAAACTTGTCGGAGTTCCGACTTTGATTCAAAGACATTCATTCTTCGTTTAAACTTTCGGAATTTTCCGATTCAACTTCAAAACTTTCCTCCGGTTCCAAAAGAACGGAGGAAGAATCCCGGCTTTTTCTGGAATACTTTTCCTTCTTTCGTTTTGCGTCCTTTTGTTTGTTACGAATCGACTTCTTTTGATCGTCGCTTATAACACCTTGCGTCTTATGATTCCATTCCTGAATTTTTTCACAAAGAATCGCTCTCGCTTTATAACGATTCAGACCTTGGGTTCTATAAAGGGAACATTTGACTTCGATTCCCGTGGGTTTGTGTTTGAGATGAACGGCTGTGGAAACCTTGTTAACGTTTTGTCCGCCTCTTCCCCCGCTTCTCGTAAAACTTTCCTCGAGTTCTTCCTCCTTCACTTTAAGAACCTCCATGAGTTCCAAAAGTTTGTATTCTTTTTCGACCGAAACGGGAAAACGAGAAGCCATAAAAATTACTTCAGATCCTGAAGTTCGAAATGATCCCGAAAATAAGGAAACGGCTTCCCTTTTTCATCCAGACAAACATAAGTAATCTTGCAATCGATGATTTCTTTGAGCTCTTTTCTACTTTGACTTTTGCCGATGGAAGTGTTTCGAATCGTGATCGAACTGTTTCCGACCCGATCGATTTTGGAAAAGATCTGGATGATATCTCCCAGAAGTCCGGGGCTTTTAAACACGACGTCGGCCATACTCACGGTGACAATGTTCGAATAGCGGATTTTTTCCATCACATACATGGCGCAACCCTCGTCGATCCAAGCGAGCATCTGGCCTCCGAAAAGAAAACCGTGTTGATTGAGATCCCTGGACATCACGATATGCTGAGTCGCGAGTTCCATTCCTTCCAACTTTTGATCGATAAACACTTCCATAATATTCTAAACTCCTTTGGCGACCGAGGACGATGGACAATCCTTTTTTAATATACATTCTTCGCAAAATCTTCGATGTGCCTTACAACTTTTTCTTCCCAAAAAGATCAGATACAAGGAAATATCTCTCCAATATTTTTCGGGAAGAAGCGCCATCAGGTCTTTTTCCACTCGGACGGGATCGCTCTTTGTAGTCAGCCCGAGAACTTTCGAAATACGATTGACGTGCGTGTCGACTACGATTCCTTCCACGAGTCCGTGAACCTCGGACAAAACGACGTTTGCGGTTTTACGGCCGAATCCGGGAAGTGTAATAAGCTCCGCAATTGTCTTGGGGATTTTACCGTCAAAGTCGTTTATCAATTTTTTAGCAAAACCCTGAATGGACTTTGCCTTATTGCGGTAGAAACCCGTGGAAAAGATTAATTTTTCGAGCTCGAAAATATCCGCGTTCGCAAACGATTTTAAGGAAGGAAAGGTTTTAAAAAGCGCCGGAGTGACTTGATTGACTCGCTCGTCGGTACATTGCGCGCTTAGAATTACCGCAATCGCGAGCTCATAGTCTTGTCGGAAATGAAGAGGAGTGACGACCTCCCCGAACTCTTTTCCTAAAAGAGAAAAGATTCGGGAAAACCACTTTAGAAACGCAGGATCAGGCTTTTTTAGGGACCTGTTTTGCAATTCCCGCGTATTTTTTCGGAGCAAGAACGCCCAAGGATCCGCCGTTATCTTTGATGGCGGCCTTAATTCCTTTTTTTCTCAGAGTACGAAGAGCTCTGGTAGAAAGACGAACCGTAACCCAGCGGTTTTCATCTTCCAGAAAGATTCTTTTTTTGATAAGATTTATCTTCCAGGTTCTTCTTGTTTTAATGTGGGAATGGGAAACGTTATTCCCAGAGACGGTGCCTTTCCCGGTTACTTCACATCTTCTCGCCATAGTAAGGACAGAATCGATCGATCCTTTTCGCTGTCAACCTTTCCGCCGATTTTCTGGCGTTTAAGTAGAATTTTGTATGGAAAATCTTGCGACTCGTAAAAAGACTGCCAATCAAACCTTTCCCCGATGTTCAGACCCGCCTTCACAAACTTTCAATTCTGGCTGGATCGTATCTGGAAGGTGAATGTTCTACCTTTCTTTCAAAGTAGAAAAATCCGAATCGAACGTCGACTTCTCCCCATCGTCCATCCGGAATTTACCAAAGAACAAGTCGTAGATCCTAGAGACGTTCAGCATCTTCTCTATGAAACCAAACTTCCTTTGGAAAACGGAATCCCTCCTATCTTTGGTTCGGATTCGGAAGTGGATATGACCGCGTTTGCAGGCGGAAAGAAAAAGGTTCGGATCAGACAAAAACTTCATTCCGGATTCCCGGAACAGACAAAGTACCGGATTTGGAAGCTATTACATAAATCCTTACATACCTTAAATGAGAAACCTTGGAAAAAACTTTTTTCTAAAAAGAAATTCGATTCGGTTCCGATCGAAACTTTTCCCGACTTCATAAGCGCGGCCTCCCCGAATCCGTATCGATTGTATCTTCATTCTATGATTCTTTGGGAAGAATTCTTTCCTTGGGAAGAATGGAAATCGTCACTTCCGCTTTCTTGGATTCCGTTCGGCGGTTCCAAAAAAATCAAACTCCGTTTTATCTCTGCAAGAGCGGCCTCCTTTTCCAAACAGGAATTTTATGAAGAGTCCTATTCCCCAGAACTTGCGTTTTGCGATCTTTACGCACAAGGTTATCTCAGAGAAACATCCGATAAGAGCGTGGACTTGGAAAAACCGGAGTCGTATTATTTGGGTACATTCTTTCCTTCTAAATTAGAAAGAAAGAATCTACCCCTTTGGTTACAAGAGCGAAATTTATTTCCAAACGAATTTCAGTGGAAGAGTTCTTCGAAGGAACAGGTTTTTAAGATTTTAAATAAGGAGATTCGATTCCAAATCGACAGCGAAATCGAAGATTCTTTCGATTCCGAATTCATTCAAGTCGGAGGAAAACGTTTCCTTCTGAAAAGCGAATTTTTAAAAGGAGAGTTTTTTCAAAGGGCGGTTTTTACGATCCATCCTATGCTTTTTGCAAAACGAATTTTGAAAGGACTTTAGTTTGATTTGTTAGGAACCGCGACCAAACAAGAATAAGATCTCGTCAAAATAGAAACGAACTTTTAAACGCGCCCTTTGTCGAAATCAAGTCCAGTTCCGCGGGAGAGGAGATTCTCTTCCGGATGAATCATTCGTCAAAGACTCAAATTTTTCCATCGTTCCAAACCCGACCGAAACCTCTCCGGACTTTCTCCAAAACCGATCCGAATCCAACCCTCACATTCGAAATCCCGTCCCGGAAGTACGAACACACCACAACGCTCGATCAAAACGTCCGCGTATCGGGAGGAAAGAATCCCTTCCTTGAGTTTTAGAAAGGAAACCACTCCTCCGCCCGGCCTCGTAAAACCGGCGATCCCCGGAAGATCCTTCCATATAGTTTCGAAAAATTGAATATTCTCTAAAATGGATGTTTTGATCGGAAAAATCAAACGTTCTCGGTTTTGTAAAATTTTCAAGGTGAGAAATTCAGAAATCGGAGAAACCGTATGCGTTAGATAGTCTTTGAACGACCTCGCCTTTTCAATCAGTTTTTTCGGCCCCGTCATCCAACCGATTCTAAGCCCCATGACTCCGAAACATTTCGTGATCGAACCGGTACTCACCGTACGTTCGGTAAGACCGGCTCCGGTCCAACTCAAGTCGTTTTGAAAATCCAAAAACCGATAGTGTTCGTCAAAAAGAATCCATCCCGTGTGTTCCTCGGCAAATTCGCGGATCTTTTTAATTTCATCCTGCCTCAAAGAAAGTCCGGTCGGATTTTGAGGGTGATTGAAAATAACCAGGTTTTTTCCGCGAGCGAACAACTCCCAAACGCAAAATTCCGGAAGATAGGAACTCGAACTCTGATCCATATATTCCAAAAGTGGAATGGGCTCCAAAACGGCGCCGATCATCTTCGGTATTTCGTATAACGCTTGAAAGGCGGGATGTAAATAAGAAACGACCGAACCTCTTTTACAAAGCAGATGAAATAAAATGTAAAGCGCCTCTCCGGTTCCGGTTGTGATCAAAATCCGATCCGCGTCGAGGCCGGGATAAAGTTTAGCGATTTCTTCTCTTAAGACGAGACTCCCTCGGTTGGGCGCGTCTTCCAGGGAAATCGAAGTCAAAACATCCGGAGAAAGATTCAAGCTCGAAAGCAGTTCACCCAAAGTGATATTTCGAACCCCGCTTTCTCCGAGATTGCAGGGCGCGATCTTTCTATACTTCTCGAGTCGTTCTTCGATCCAAAATTCTCCGGGTTCCATCAAGAAACAAGGGTAAGGACGGCCCCTCCCAAAAGAAATAGAATTGCAAAGAATCCGAAAGAAATCTGAATCCAAAAATGAATTCGTAAACTACGAAGACCGATTCTTAAAAAATCCAAATCCTCTCCTTTGGTATCGGTGATTCTTTGAAAAGAAATTGCGGCGCTATAACTCCAAATCCCCGCGAGCAAAAACAAAATTCCGGGCGCAAGAAACAAAACGAGTTTGCTCGTATCCTTGGAAACGAATGCGGAAAAGAATGACGCACCGGAAAGGCAGAAAAAAGAGAATGACGCAAGTTTCAATACTCGGCTCAACCTCAGAAATTCCCTGTTTTCGTCCTGATTGAATTCGTAAGATTCCATACTTTATGAATCGGCTAAAATTAGGGTTGAACCTCAAAAGAAAGCCGATTTTTATGAATTTAATCCTCTTAAAAAAATTGAATCGGAATCCTATGAATCATCCCGAATCCTTTATCCATTCTTGGACGCGAGATCCTTTCCCCAGTGGAGTTCGTGACGAAGCCAAACGTGCTCTTGAAAAATTTTCCAACGGAGAATCCGGTCCCGACGTGGAAGCCTTTTCGGTTCCTCTCGAATTCGGAACCGGAGGAATGCGCGGCAAACTCGGAAACGGAATCGGTAGAATGAACGAGTTCACCGTTGGCCGCGCCGCTCTTGGATTCGTAAGTTATCTTTCCAAAAAAAACAAAAAGGCTTCGATCGTAATCGCATACGATTCCAGAAGGAGATCCAAGGAATTTGCGGAAGTTACCGCGGGAATCGCGGCGTCCTTAGGAGTGAAAGTGATCCTTTTCAGCGAGGTGACTCCCACACCTCTTCTCTCTTATGCGATCCGTTATTACAAAGCGTCCGGAGGAGTTGTCATCACGGCTTCCCACAATCCTCCCGATTACAACGGATTCAAAGCGTATCTTTCCGACGGCGGTCAACTCGTTCCCCCGGACGATCAAAAAATTATTTCTAAAATCGAGTCCATCACGGATTGGAATCGGATCATCATCCTTTCTCCCAAAGATCCGCTTTACAAAAAGATGGTAAAACCCGCTGGAAAGGATTGTTTTGTTTCTTACAAAAAAGAATTGGCCAAGGCGGGAATTCTTTCCACTTCCTTAAAATCGAAAGACAGGGCCGCGATGAAGATCGTTTATTCACCGTTACACGGAACCGGCGCCAAAACGATGAAGGAACTTTTAAACGGTTTCGGATATAAAAACGTATTTTTAGTTCCGGAACAAAAAGATCCGGACGGAGAATTCCCTACCGTCAAGTATCCGAATCCGGAAGAACCGGAGGCCATGGAACTTTCCAAAAAATTTGCGATCGCCAAAGGGGCGGACGCTTTTATCGCAACCGATCCGGACGCGGACAGACTCGGAATCGGCGTAAAGAACGGAAACGGCGACTACGTTTTATTAAACGGAAATCAAATCGGTTCCATCATGGCGGCTTATCTCTGCGAAGCTTATGCGGCGAGTAAAAAAAAGAAAAAGGCCGTTTTGATCAAAACGATCGTGACCACCGATCTTCAAGAAATCATCGCAAAACGCAATCATGTAAAATACAAGAACGTTCTCACCGGATTTAAGTTCATCGCTCAGGTGATGGCAAAGATAGACAAAAGTAAAACGGACTTCTTTCTATTCGGCGGAGAAGAATCCTTCGGTTATCTTCCCGTATCTTTTGTGAGAGACAAGGATTCTCTTTCTTCCGCGTTGCTCCTTCTCGAAATTCTCACCGAAAAAAAAGATCTTTTACACTATATGGACGAGATCTATCTCAAATACGGTTTGTTTCAAGAAAGTCTCAAATCCCTCACCTTGGAAGGAAGCGCGGGCAAGGAAAAGATACGAAAATCCTTGGAATCTTTAAGGACCGTGGATCTTTTGGGAAAACAGATTCATCGGAGAAAAATCATCGGGATTCTAGACTACAAAACCCGAACCGTAAAAGGAAGCGCTTCCAAAACTGCGTTTGCGGGTTGTCCGTCCTCGGACGTGATCCAAGTGATTCTGGAAGGAAACGCAAAACTCACGATCCGGCCTTCCGGCACGGAGCCCAAAATCAAAATCTATTCTTCCTTTCAGAGTTTAAAAACTCCGACGTCCAAAGAAGAAATTCGAAATCTTACCGAAGATCTTCTCTCGGAGATCAAGGCATCCGAAGAAATATTTTTAACATTGGCAGGACTCTCATGAACGACACGGAAATACACAAGGAACTTTTTCAACACACGAAGGAACTCGCCGAGCACTATCTACTCAATACATATTCCAGATACGACGTAGCGTTTCGTTACGGGGTCAACGAACTTCTATTCGATTTTGATAATAAACAATACATCGATTTTCACTGCGGAGTCGCGGTCACAAACCTAGGACACGCGGACCCGGATATCATCGAAGCGATTCGTACTCAAGCGGACAAACTCTTTCACACTTCCAATCTATTCTACTCCGAGGAAGCGGCAAAACTAGCGGAACTTCTTATCCTCAATTCTTTTCCGGGAAAGGTGTTCCTGACCAACTCCGGAACCGAAGCGATCGAAGGAGCGTTTAAACTCGCGAGAAAGTATGCGGATTTAAGAAACATCGAGGACCCGATCATTCTTTCCCTGGAAAAAAGTTTTCACGGAAGGTCCGTTTCCGGAATGAGCCTTACGGGTCAGGAAAAAATCAGAAAGGGCTACGGAGAACTTCTGAAAGGAATCGAGTTCATAGAACCGAACAACGACGAAGCTCTCGTATCCGCCTTTGAAAGATATCAGGGAAAAATCGTCGCGTTGATCGAAGAACCGATCTTAGGCGAAAGCGGAATCATTCCTTTGTCGAACAGTTTTCTCACTCTTTCCAGAGAATTGACCGCAGAGAACGAAGCGCTCCTGATCTTTGACGAAATCCAGACCGGAATGGGAAGAACGGGAACGTTATTCGCCTTTGAAACGATGAGTTTCAGTCCGGATGCGATGACCCTGGCAAAAGGACTGGGTTCGGGATTTCCGATCGGCGCTTTGATAGTTGCTGAAAAATATCAGGACCTTTTTACACAAGGATCTCACGGCTCCACGTTCGGAGGAAATCACCTGGCCGCGGCGATCGCCTATGAGACAATCCGAATCATTCAGACAAGGGAAATCCTGAACAACGTAAACGTTTGTTCGGATATCGCGTTCACAAGACTAAAAGAGATGCAGGAAAAATATCCGGTGATCTCCGAGGTTAGAGGAAAAGGGCTTCATATCGGAGTGGAGTTGAAAATTCCTTCCAGACCGATCGCGGAAACTTGTTTGGAAGCGGGGCTCGTGGTCAACGCAACGGCGGATAACGTGATTCGGATCATGCCTCCTCTTACGATCTCGACCGACTTTTTAAATCAAGGTCTGGATATCTTAGAATCCGTACTCAAACAAAACTAAAAGGATCCAAAAAAGAATGAAAAACGTAGCAGTACTTTCCGGGGACGGAATCGGACCGGAAGTCATGGAGGTAGCCCTCTCCGTTTTGAAAAAGGCTCTCGGAGCAAAGGCTTCCGAGTTTAATTTTAAAGAAGGACTCGTAGGTGGAATCGCAATCGATAAAACCGGACATCCGCTTCCGTCGGAAACTCTAAAACTCTGCGAAGATTCCTCCGCGATTCTTTTCGGAAGCGTAGGCGGGCCTAAATGGGAAAACCTTCCTCCCGAAAAACAACCGGAAAGAGGAGCGCTTCTTCCTCTAAGAAAACACTTTGATTTATTCGCAAATCTAAGACCGGCTATCATTTATCCCGAATTGAAAAACGCTTCGCCGGTGCGTTCGGACATCATCGGAGACGGACTGGACATTCTGATCTTAAGGGAATTGACCGGAGGAATCTACTTCGGACAACCCAAAGGCAGAGAAGGATCGGGACAGGAAGAATTCGCATATGACACGATGAAGTATTCGAGAAGGGAAATCGAAAGAATTACCAGGGTCGCATTTCAGGCGGCGAGAAAAAGAAATAATAAAGTGACAAGCATCGACAAGGCAAACGTCTTGACGACTTCCGTTTTTTGGAAGGAAGTTGTAATCGATCTGCATAAGAAAGAATTTTCGGACGTCCAATTGAATCATCTTTATGTGGACAATGCGGCGATGCAGCTCATCGTAAATCCGAAACAATTCGACGTGATTCTTTGTGAAAATATGTTCGGGGATATCCTTTCCGACGAGGCTTCGATCATTACCGGTTCGATCGGAATGCTTCCCTCGGCTTCCCTTTCCGAATCGGGATTCGGTTTGTACGAACCTTCCGGCGGTTCTGCTCCGGACATAGCCGGAAAAGGCGTAGCCAATCCGATCGCGCAAGTTCTCAGCGCCGCACTTATGTTACGTTATTCTTTCTCCATGGAAGAAGAAGCGAGCAAGATAGAAACCGCAGTTCGAAAAACGATCGCCTCCGGAAAAAGAACCAGAGACATCGCGGAAACGGGATCGACTGTGGTCGGAACCAAAGAAATCGGTCAGTTAATCGAATCCTTTCTCTAAAAAGAGGTAAAAAAAAATGAAAGCAGGTGTAGCTCCCAACGGAAGGCCGTATCAAGTATTGATCGCCGAGAATTCCAGATTTCAAGCCAAACAGCTGGCGCAAATTTTGGAATCGGAAGGTTATCAAGTGATCGGATTTGCGGAAAACGGAAAGGAACTCGTCAAACTCTACGACGAACACAGACTCGTGGATTTGATCACACTCGATCTCAATCTGCCGGTGATGGACGGATATGCAACTTTCTTTGAAATCAAGGACAAAGGAGTGCTTCCTAGAATCGTGATCGTTTCCGAAGAAAATACTCCTGCGGTTTTAAAAAATCTGATCGACGAAGGCGCGATGGATTACGTTCCAAAACCGGTAAAACGCGAGAAGGTATTGGAAAAGATCAACGCAGCGATGAAAAAAATTCCCAAAGTTTAATCCTCTTTCCAAATCAGATTCAGATTTCTTCCGACTTCTTTTTTACGATGGCTGAAGAAATCTGAACTCTCCTCTAGCGTACAGATCCCTGCCGATCGGAACAATACCTGAATTCCATTTTTTTCCAAACGGTACTTCAAAAAGGATTCCAGATCGAGTAAGGTTTTACCAACCTCGTTTTGTTTCAGACAATCCGGAAATTCTTTTCGAAACTGGGATGCGACGTCTTCTCCGACTTCGTATTTGCATCCGCTCGCACAGGGTCCTAGATAACCCAAAAGAGATCCGCTTTTCAAAACCGAATCCGTAAACGCAAGTTTCAAAGTTTTTTCCGCGATTCCGGCTAACGTTCCTTTCCAACCGGAATGGATAGCCGCGAACTCGGAATCTTGTAGGGACCAAAAGAATAAAGGCATACAATCCGCGGTTTTGATACAGAGAATTTTACCGGACTCATTCCCGAAAAAAGCGTCTCCTTCCGGAAAAGAAAAGGATTCCATCCTTGAAAGATCGACGACTCCGTCTCCGTGAATCTGATTTAAAATATAAACCTTCGATTCGGATATTCCGGTAAATTTTGAAATTTCCTTTCTTTGAGTTTGGACGTCCAAGGACTCGGAAGGAAGTTCCTTCTTTCCCGCAATGAGAATCTTGATTTTTTTACCTTGGGAAATCGGAAACGAATGAAACAAGGCCATGAAATCCGAAAATACATTCCGTGCGAAAATTGACCAGTGTTAAAGAATGTTAAAGTGCGTGATCTAAAAAAACCCTCCCTAAAGACTGGAAAAACTTCCCTCATGAAAACGAATTCTTCCGAAAAAACAAAGGTTAAGATCTGCGGAATTCGAGACTTAGAAATCGCAAAAATCTGCAAGGACGAGGGCGCGGATTATATCGGTCTGAATTTTGCGGCTTCCAGCCCGAGGAAAATCTCGTTTTCCGACGCTCAAAGAGTCGTAGAATACTACAGAGCAGAAAAGAATTCTCCCGAAATCGTCTTGTTATTCTATCAAAATTCCCCCGAAGAAGTTGAGTCCGTCATTTCTGCCTTAGATCACGATCTCGTCCAGTGGGTTTGGGGCGATCCGGAACTTGCTTCCGCGGATCGGAGACAATTACTCGGTAAACGCCAGATTTGCTCTTATCGAGTGCAAGCCCCGGTGTATAACGAAAATCTAAAAGACATTCCCGGAGAATTTTTGATCCTCGATAGTTATTCCAAAAGTGCGGGTGGAGGTACGGGAGAAACTTTCAATTGGGAATTCATTTCAGAAATCGAAAGAAAGTTTTTTTTAGCCGGAGGACTCACGCCGACTAACGTCGCCAATGCGATTCAAAGCGTAAAACCCTTCGGAGTCGACGTCGCAAGCGGAGTCGAATCCTCTCCCGGAATCAAAGACGCTCAAAAAGTGATTCAATTCATCAGGAACGCAAAATCGGCCTTATGAGTTTGGAAACCACGGGAACATCCGCCGAGTACTGGAGCGATCTCGCAGACGCGCTCAACACGCCGATGATGAAACAATTCCTCGCGATCAAAAAGGATTTTCCGGATACGATCCTATTTTTTCGAATGGGCGATTTTTATGAAATGTTCTTGGAGGACGCTAAAGTAGCCTCTTCCATTTTGGACATCGCGCTCACCAAAAGACAAAATGCGGTTCCGATGTGCGGGATTCCCTATCATTCCAAGGACAACTATATCTCCCGACTTTTGAATGCGGGAAAAAAGATTGCGATCTGCGAACAATCCAAATCGGAAGATCCCGGTTCTAAACTGATGACGAGAGACGTGGTCAGGATCATCACGCCCGGAACCGTGATCGAGGAAAATCTACTTTCCGGTTTTCAAAACAACTACCTCGCCGTTCTCCATCTTAAAAAAAGCCTGATCTACTTCGCGATGGCCGACTTTTCCACCGGCGAAGTGTTCTACTCCTCCGCATCGATCACCGGGCTCGAAAGACTGATCGCGGAACTGGAAAAATTTAGACCTTCCGAAATCTGCGTTCCTAAATCGGAGATTTCCTTCTTTAAAGATTTGGAATATTTCAAAAATCGAGAATTTACGGTTTTAAAAGATCGACAAGAAACTTCGGATAAGGATCCGTTCCAAATTCTTTCTCAATATTTGAACGAATACATACGCGAAACGTATCGGGACAACAAACTCGTTTTACGAGAGCCCCGAATTTTGAGCTCCGGAAAGTTTTTGGAAATGGATCGGGAAACGATTCTCAATCTGGAGCTCGTAGAAAACGAAAAGGAAAAAAATCACACACTCTATTCTATATTCAATTTTTGCAATACTGCAAAAGGCAAACGACTTCTCAAACAGAGAATTCTGTTTCCGGAATGTGATCCGTTGATTTTATATTCGCGTTGGGAAAAACAAGATATTCTTTTAAAAACGATTCTCGCTCCGTTCGTGAGCGCGCTCAGGGACGTGGCGGACTTGGAAAGAATTCTCACGCGTTTCCGTGGAAACAACGCCTATCCGAGGGATTTTCGTTCTATCTTAAATTCGATTTCCACCGGAATCAAACTCAAAGTGGAATTGGAAACGCTTTCCTATCCGTTTTTGATTCCTTCGGAAGAATTAAAAACTCTCTCCAATTTCATCGAGGAACGTCTGCATCCGAACGAGGACCTTCCGGTAATTTTAGGAAACGGTCCGTTTTTAAAAAACGGATTCTCCGTAAAGTTAGATAAGGCCAGAGAAGCCGGATTCAAAGGAAAGGATTGGATTTTAGAACTCGAAACGGAAGAGAAAAAAAGAACCGGCTTAAACACATTAAAGATTCGTTATAATAAAATCGTTGGATACTTCATCGAAATTTCCAGGATTCAAGCGGAACAGGCTCCGAAAGATTATCTCAAAAAACAAACTCTCGTAGGAAGCGAACGTTTTACGACTCCTAAGTTGGAGGAGATCGAACGAACCATTCTGGAAGCGGACGAAATCATTCAAGAAATCGAAAGAACCGAATTCAATCGAATGGTCGAAGAAGTCCTCAAGTATTCTTCGGGTTTACTTTCCTTTTCGGAAGAGATCGGAGATTTGGATTTTCAAATTTCCGTTTTAACCGCCAAGGACAAATTCGGCTGGATTCGCCCCGAACTTTCCGAAGATCGTTCTCTGGATTTGGGAGATTCCAGACATCCGGTCGTGGAAGCGACCCTTCCTCCCGGTCAGGAATTTATTCCGAACTCCGTCTATTTGGATACGCAGGATAAGGCCATCGCCGTTCTAACTGGGCCCAACATGGCCGGTAAATCCACGTTCATGCGACAAATCGCTCTCAATCAGATTCTTTTTCAGATGGGAGCCTTTGTGCCCGCAAAGTCGGCGAAACTTCCGATCGTGGATAAACTATTCACTCGGATCGGCGCAGGAGACAATCTCACCGCGGGAGAATCCACATTCTATGTTGAGATGAAGGAAACCGCAAATATTCTGAACCACTACACCGAAGATTCCCTGATTCTTTTTGACGAAGTGGGAAGAGGAACGTCCACCTACGACGGGATGAGCATCGCCTGGGCAATCCTAGAATATCTTTCTTCTTTGCCCGTAAAACCAAAAACCATCTTTGCAACACACTATCACGAGTTGACGGAACTTTCTCGTCTGAGCGGAATTTTCAATCTTTATCTGGAAACACTTGAAAAAGAAGACAAGGTCCTATTCTTACGAAAGGTGAAAATCGGTAAGGCAAAAAAATCCTTCGGGATCTATGTGGCAAAGATTGCGGGAGTTCCGGAGCCGATCGTAAAAAGGGCCGCCGAACTTCTGACCGATCTGGAATCCAAAAAGAAAGAGATTCGAATTCAAGAAGCGCAACCTTCTCTCTTTTCCGAACCGGAACCAAAGAACCTTCCTTCGGAAACGGAAGAATCGATTCTAAAACTGAAACTGGAAGAGATGACTCCGATCGAAGCCTTAAAGGCCTTGGAAGACTTGCAAAAGAAATTAAGAAAACAAAAATAAAAGAACGTCCATCGGAGCGAAGTCCACCCAATTGACGATGAGTTTTTTCAAACCTTCTTTTGCGTGAAATCCGATTCCAATCCCTGCTTCGTTTAACATCAGAGAATCGTTCGCACCGTCGCCGACCGCAACAACTTGAGAGGGATGAACACCTTCCCGATCTCGAATTTTTTTCAGATATTCGAGTTTCTTATTTTTATCAACGATGTCTCCTACTACGTTTCCCGAAAGTTGTCCGTTGTCTCTTTCTAAAACATTCGCATGAACCTCGTCTATCCCGTATTCTCTTTGAAAAATTTCCAGAATATCCGTAAAACCTCCGGAAAAAACAGCGGTTTGACTATTCCTTTCTTTCAATCCTCGGAGAAGTTTTTCGACTCCTTGATTCAGCTCCAGTTTCTGATAGAGCTCCGTAAAAATAGAAGCGGAAAGACCTTTTAAATGAGTACATCTTTTTTTGAGGGCTTCCTGAAAGTCCAGATTTCCTTCCATCGCTTCTTTGGTGACCGAAGCGACTTCCTCATAAACTCCGGCAAGTCCCGCCAATTCGTCTATGACTTCTTGACGGATCAAAGTGGAGTCCATATCGAATGCGAAAAAACTTTTTTTCTTCGGATCAAGCAATTTCTCCACTTGCAGAAGATCCGCATTTTTCTTTGCGAATATTTCTCTGATTTGAATCAGTTCAAGACGATCCAGCTTTCTCGAAATCTTCCACTCGATACAACTCCATAATCCTTGTGTGCGGATCGGAGCCGAGGAAAGCAAAAACGCCTCCTCCGGTTTGAGAGATACAAAACCTCCCATTCCTAATAAGAGTTCTTTACGAATCTCTTCGGGGTTTTGCGTGAGAATTAAGAGCAAGATTTTCCTTTTAGAGATAAGGCAAAAGAATCGGTTTTAATTTTTCGACCCAGACCTTGTATGCGTTTTCATTCAAGTGGATTTTATCTTTTTCAAGCCAGAATTCCTGACGAAGAATCGGCCTATCCTTTTCTCTGAGCCATTGCCAGTTGTCCAAAAAAACGACGTTTTTATAAGACTGAATGATTGAGACCCAAGCCAGATTGATCACGGGAGAAACTCGGTTCAAATTCTGAGTTCGGACTGGAGGGATTCCCAGGATCACTATTTTTGCGTTGGGAAGCGATTGAGTAAGCTTGTCCAAAATTTTGACCAAGTTATTTTCAATCAAATGGAGACATTTTCCTTGGATGAGATCGTTTCCCCCAATTTCCAAAACGATCGCCTTTGGATTTAAGGAAACCACGTCCTCGTCCAATCTTTCCAAGAGTAGTTCCGTTATATCCCCGCCGATTCCTCGGTTGACCGCACCCGGAAATTCCTTCGTTAGAATTTCATTTGGAAACAACTGAATCAAAGAGTTCCCTACAAAAACCACGCTTGCGGTTTTAATTCTTTGATTCTCTTCGCGATAGATATTTCTCATTTTGAGCCAAAGATTTCGGTACTGTTCGAACGTTTCCGCGGAACGGTATCCCGCCCCGGACCAGCATTCGAAGTCGGGACTTGAGTAATCATCTATGTACGATTTTTTAAGCAGGGAGGAACAGGAGATAAAAAGAAAAAGCAAAGAAACAATGGAAAAATGCTTTGCCAAAAATCTACTACTGTTCCTGAGGTTCTTTCATATGAAAACGTTTGTGCCAATCCGCAATCTGAGCTTGCAGATAATCCTCCGAATCACAGATTCTGAACTCGATAGGATTATTGGAGGCAGTATCAATCAGTTTCGCTTCTATATAACCGTTTTTTAGCTTATTGATTTCTATTTTATATTTCATCCATTAAACTCCAGTAATGTCAGATTTTTAGATCAATTCAGTCTTTCAATCGATTCTAAAAAAACGAACGACTCTTTTTCAGACTCGAAAAAAACATTCTCGCTCCGACATTTCCAAATTGTTTTTCAAATTTTTTTACTTCAAAATCCAAATAACAAGACACATAACGCGGCTCCTATTTGAAAATCAAACTTTTCACTTTTTGTCGAAGTTTCGTTTTTAAACCGAACTCCGCTTTTTTTTTAAACTCCGATCCGAACGTTCGTAACGCAAATCGGCGTATAACAACCTACATTGTTCTAAGACTCAATTTAATAAAAAAAAGTTGCCGGGAAAGCTTAAAAAATACCAAAATCAGCTTTTTTTGAAGGTTCTAACCGTCGTTTTTAAACGTTCAAGGTTTCTTAAATTTATAAAGTTCCGGGAAGTTCTTCTCCGAATACAACCCTTCCGTCTCGGAATCTTCCGGAAGAACTCCTCCATCCGCGAGTTCGGGGACAAAACCGGCGTCACGAATCATCGCAACCGTCTCGGCGATCTCAGAACCCTTTACGTTCAGGTAACCGGAGGAGAATATTGAATTGGCCGCAAACAAGGCCGTTGCGGAAAGACTTCTGAGATGCCCTTCTCTTCCCGCTGCGATTCGAATCTCCGAATCCGGATTCACCAAACGAAAAAGGCATAGAATTCTCACACAGAGTTCCGGAGTTAAAACACTCGGATTTTTGATCGCGTGTCCTTTGACGGGAATAAAAAAGTTCACCGGAATCGAAATGACTCGAAAAGACTTGAGTTCAAAAGCGACATCCACGATATCTCGAAGGGTTTCTCCCATTCCTACGATGACGCCGCTGCACATTCCGATTCCCGCCTTAGAAACGGAACCCAAGGTTTCCGCTCTTTGCAGATACGTATGAGTGTCACAGATTTCCGAATAATGGTTTTCGGAAGTATTGAGGTTATGATTGTAACGATCCAAACCCGCGGCTTTTAAAAGCTGAGCCTTTTCCTCGTCCAAAAGCCCGGCGGACAAACAAACCTTCATACCGAGTTCGTCCGTGATCCGTCGAATCGTAGAAGCAAGTTTTTCGGTGGTCGGCCGATTCGGACCCGTTCCGGAAGTCACCATACAAAAACGATACGCCCCGTTCTTTTTCGCCTGAACCGCGTCCTCATAAATCTCCGCTTCGGACTTCATCGGGTATTCCCTGACTCCGGAGTTTGCGTTTTTTCTTTGAGCGCAATAACCGCAGTCTTCCGGACAATAACCGTTTTTGATATTATCCAAGATATGAATTCTAACCTTATCGTAGAAGTATCGACTTCTTTCTTGAAACGCCTTGTCCAAACAGGTCGTCAACGGAACGGAACCGCTTAGAATTTCCAAACCTTCTTCTTTGGTGATCACGCTTGGAATTTCGGAAAATATTTTTTCAGCTGCTTTGAGTGTTGTGGACATTCTTCAGACAGATTCAAGCGAGGGAGTTTTCTTGAAAAGTCTAATTCCCAAGGGAAATTTCCGAGAGTGTTTCCCGAATCGCCCAAAACACTTTTTCCAAGGAAGAATCTTGGATACTGTACGGGGGAGTAAGATAAATCACGTTTCCCAAAGGACGAAGTAACACTTTCTTTTCCAAAAACTTTTTCTTGAGAATTTTGTTTCCCGGATAACTATAACCGCTTTCGTTTCCTACTTCCAATTCCAAAACGCCGACGGCTCCTAAAACCCGGCAATCCCGAACCGCTTTCGGAAATTCTTCCGCTATTTTTTTTAAACCGACCTTGAGTTTGGATTCCAATCCTGCGATTTGATGCAGACGATTCTCCGCAAAAAAAAGTTCTATGGAAGCAAGAGCGGCAGAACAAGCAATCGGATTTCCGGTCATCGTATGTCCGTGATAAAATCCTTTTTCCGGTTCGGGAGTCACAAACGCGGAATGAATTCGATCCGTTGCCAAAGTTACAGCGATAGCGGCCGCACCAGCGCTCAAACCCTTTGCCATTGCAACCAAATCGGGCTTAATCCCGGCCTTTTGATACGCGAAAAGGGAACCGGTTCTTCCAAATCCCGTAAAAACCTCGTCCACTAAAAGTAAGGCTCCGTATTTTTTAGCGACGGTTTCGAGTCTTTGAAGAACTTCTTCCTTATAAAAGACCATTCCCCCCGAACCTAAAATCAAAGGTTCGATAACGATCCCGGCGACGGTTTGAGGATTCTTTTGAAAAAACTCTTCTATGGAGTCTACGCATTCCACGTTACAAGAATCCGGCTTTTTTCCCACAGGACAAAAACTGCAGTTAGGACTTGCAAATTCTTCCGTAGGAAACATCAGTTCTTGAAATACCCGGTTGAAAACGGAGTTTCCTCCGACGCTCATGGCGCCTATCGTATCTCCGTGATAAGAAGCATTAAATTTTACGAATATTCTTCGACTCGATTCTCCCGTATTTTGAAAATATTGATATGCGAGTTTGATCATGATCTCCACAGCCGTAGATCCGTTATCGGAATAGAGAACCCAATGAAACAAACCCTCCGTAATTTTTAAGAGTTCACTCGCGAGTTTTTCGGCTGGGTCGTGTGTGAACCCTGCCAGCAAAACGTGATCGAGTTTATCCAACTGATCCTTAACGGCTTGAATGATTTTAGGATGGTTGTGCCCGTGAATACTCACCCACCAGGAAGAGATCGCGTCTATATAGGAATTTCCCTGCTCGTCATACAAAAATTCTCCCTTGGCGCTTTTTATCTTTAAGGGTAAATCGAGTTCGAACTGGGGAGTGAACGGATACCAAATCATAGGAGTATTTTTTTTACGCATTCTTCAGAATCGAATTGAGGAAGATATTCGTTTTGAAAACGTTCGCGGCTTATTTTTTCTTTAGAATTCAAAAAGAAATTTCCAAGACAAACCGTCCCGCTCAATTCCGTGATCGTTCGAATGTTATCGTTCGTGGTTCTGTCGGGAATTCCTATAAAATAAATTCCTTTCAGGTCGATATTTCGATTTCGGGCCGCTTCGATTGAAAGGAGAGTTTGATTGATCGCACCTAAGGAAACGGGAGCTACCAAAATCAACGGAATCTCCGACTGACGAATCACTTCCAATGTGAGAGTCTTCCGAGTCAAGGGAACGAGAAGTCCGCCTGCACCTTCCACGATGATTTTTTCGTCTCGAATGCTGTAAAGATGCCTGGATAGTTCGTCCGAATCGATTTCCACACCCTCCAACTCCGATGAATAATGAGGAGACCCGGCAAAGGCCAAGGAATAATAGTTCTTTAGAAAGTAACTTTCGTGAAGACCGGTAAGTTGCATCATGGTAACACGATCGCTATCGTTCCCGGTCTGAACGGGTTTGAAATACTTGAGTCCCAAGGACTTGCCGTATTTTCCCAAGATGAGGGAACTGAAGAGGGTTTTACCCACATCCGTTCCCGTAGCTCCGATAAATACCGCCATCAAAACTCCGGTAAAAGAGAAATCAATTTCTCTAATGTAGATTGCGTCGTATCGGAATGAATACTGATTCGAAGTCTGGGGACGTTCACGGTCGGAGGACGGATCGCTTTGACGTGAAGCCCGTTATTTCTACAAATCTCAGCGGTTTCCAATACCGTTTTTTCGGACGGAAACAAGACCGGTACAATCTGTGATTCGGAACCGGTTTTCGGATAATTTTTGGTTTCCAGCGAATTACGAAAACGACTCGCTCGTTTTAAAAGATTTTCTCTTTCTATTTCCATCGATTTTACGATCGAAACGGCGGTAGGAACCGCGTATGCGATTGCGGGCATCGGAGCCGTGGAATAGATAAAAGTTCTCATCTTGTTGACCAGAAACTCTTTTCCGGTCTGGGAAGTTCCGATCCAAGCACCTTCCAGACCTAAAGCCTTTCCACTCGTATAAGTGATAAAGTCCACTTCTCCCATTTTATCGGGACCTAAAATCTGCGCAACTCTCCCTTCTCCCTTCGGTCCAAAAACTCCGATTCCATGAGCGTCGTCCAAAATCAAAACCGCATCGTATTTTTTTTTGAGATAGAGAAGATCTGAAATCGGCGCAAAATCTCCGTCCATGCTGAATACGGTTTCGGAAACGATGACCTTTTCTTTTCTTTTGGACTTTTGAAGAAGTTCTTCGAGATGATACAAGTTTAGATGTTTATAATATGTTTTCTCGGCGCCCGATAGACGAATTCCGTCCAAAATCGAAGCGTGATTGAGTCGGTCCGTAAAGATTTCCGACTTTGCGTTTGCGATACAAGAGATAAGTCCCAGATTAGCCGCGTAACCGTTCGCAACCCAAAGAGACGTTTCCGTTCCAGTCCATTCCGAACAAGCTTGCTCTGCGGTTTCAAAAGAATCCCTGTGCCCGCTCACCAAACGAGAGGCGCCGGAACCGGCTCCGTAAAGATCCAGACCTTCTTTCAGACTTTGGATGAGTTTTGGATGGCGAGTAAGTCCGAGATAATCGTTGGAAGATAAATCGACCCCGGAAGGAACTTCCAGGGATCTAAATAGGAAATCCTTTTTTAAGGATTCCAAAACGAAAGAGGTTTTTTGGAAAAACGTAGACGGATTCAGGTTCAAAAAACCTCTCTTTCGAATTTAAAGCATTTCCTTTACTTCGTTTCTTTCGGAAACGAGTTCGTCGTGAGTGATCTTGAATTTCTCTTTTGCAAAATCGTTCAAAGGAAGTCCTTGGATGATTTCCACTTTCTTTCCGTCGGACTTCAAAGGAAATCCGAAGATCAGTCCTTTTTCAGCTCCGTACGATCCGTCGGAAACGATCGCTGCAGAAAAAGCGTCTCCAGATGCGGTCGGGGTGAGAATACCACGAACCGTATCCACGACTCCGTTTGCTGCGCTCGCCGCAGAAGAGGCCCCCCTTGCTTTGATGATTTCGGCTCCTCTTTGCTGAACGTTTTTAATGAAATCTCCCTTTAACCAATCGTGATCGGAGATTACGTCGGTTGCCGGTTTTCCGGAAATCTTTGCGTTGTAAAAATCGGGATATTGCGTGGAGGAATGGTTTCCCCAAATCCCCAAATGAGTGACTTCTTTTACGGGAACTCCCGCCTTGGAAGCGAGTTGCGACTTGGCTCTGTTTTCATCCAATTTAGTCATCGCAAACCAACGATCTCCGGGGATTCCTTTTGCGTTGTTCATAGCGATCAGACAATTGGTATTACAAGGATTCCCAACCACGAGAATTCTCACATCGGAAGCCGCGTTCTTTTCGATCGCCTTTCCCTGATTTACGAAAATTCCTCCGTTGATTTTGAGAAGATCGCCTCTTTCCATTCCCGCTTTTCTAGGAACGGAACCGACTAACAGCGCCCAGTTGATATCCTTGAAGGCGGTGTCTAAATCGGAAGATACGGTCACTTTTTGAAGAAGAGGAAACGCGCAGTCCTCCAATTCCATGATTACACCTTTTGCCGCCGGAATCGCAGCTTCCAATTCAAGCATCTGAATTTCCACCGCAGTATCGGCCCCGAACATTTGTCCGGAAGCAATTCTAAAAAGTAGAGAATACCCAATTTGCCCAGCGGCGCCTGTAACAGCGACTTTCACCGTCTTACTCATATCTGGCTGACTCCTATTTTTCTGATTTTAATTTTTAAGTTCCTGATCGATCACTTTGGTAAACGCTTCCATCGGTTGCGCACCTTCTACCATAATCCCATTGATAAAAAAAGCGGGAGTTCCGCTGACTCCGTATTTTTCGCCTTCGGCCATATCCGCTTCCACTTCCTTACGGACCTCGGCATCGTTCACACACTGGCTGAACGTTTTCATATCCAGGCCCGCTCCTCTTGCTAAATCCAATACTCTTTCCTTTGGAAGATTACCGGAATTATCAAAAAGCACTTTGAAGAATTCCCAGTATTTTCCCTGAGGAGCGGAGCAGTTCGCGGCGATATGAGCGAACATCGCGTTCGGGTGAAAAGAAAGAGGATAGTCTCTAAACACCCAGCGGATTTGATCCTTGTACTTCGCTCTCAACTGAACGTTTACATCCTGACTTCTTTTGCAAAAAGGGCATTCAAAATCGGAGAATTCGATAATGGTAACTTTCGCTTTTTCAGGTCCGACGGAAGGATTGTTTCCTGCGAGAATCGTATCGTCTCTGAGAGGAGGAAGTTCTTTAACTTTTACGGAAATATTGTATTGATTGCGAAGTTGGCCGAAGAGAGAATTTCTCGCTTCTTCTTTTTTTTGGGAAACGAGATGATTTTCGATTTCGGACTTAACCTGATCGAAAGATTTACCCTTAAGAGCCGGTGAATTTTTGTATTGCTCGTAGATAGCGCGCATTTCTTCGACACTCGGAGCGGAACCTGCAGGTTCTAAAAGTTCTTTTTCGGAAACGTTACGCTCCTTTGCGGCGAGTGAGACCACTTTTTTACTCGCGAATTCGGAGAGAACACGATACAGACGATCGTTGGTTTCCGCATAAAATTTACGGGCAACCCGAGGATTCTCGTTTTCAACGTCTTTGATGGTATAATTTTTACCGTTAATTTGAACCACTCCTTCCGGAGAAAAATAAGAAACGAGCGGAAGAATCGTAAAAGCGATATAGATCAAAAAAACGGCCGAGAGTATGAGTAAAGGCCTGGATTCCTTTGCTTTTAATTTTTCGATTATGTCTTGCATGGAAATATTTCCTCCGATGGTTAGAAAAACGGCAACTTAAGTTTCCCTACTGCCAATTTAGAAATCTGAGGTAGACTGGCAAACGATAAATTCAAACTCTCTTTCCTGCACTTTTTAGAAATCATCCGCTTCCCGGTTTAAAAGTTCCGGTGAAAAATATCGCTTGAGGAGTAAAAAAAACCGAAAAAAAACTAAAGTAAATCCTCTATTACCGATAGTTTTAATAGAGAAACTTTCGGATCCAAACGATCCGATTCGTATTTCAAGGAGGTTTGGGTTTATGAATGTAACAGGACTTACGATCCAACCTTTTTCGTTGTTCCAATTCCGTAAAGAAGCGGAACCGATATCGACAGAGACAAACTCCCAAGCGAAGGTCGTAAAAATTTCAGAATCGAAGACAAAATCCGAAAATGAAATCAAACCGGAAAAACTTGTCATGAAACCTTCCCCTGTGTCCTTTGAAGAAAGAATGAATCAAGTAATCAGTCCCGAACAAATGAAGAATCTTCTTTCCATGATGATACGCTCCAGAATGAGCGAAAACTCGACCGATCACAAAATCGATGTAAGACGATAAAGAGGAAGTTTGTTTTTTACTCTCGGTCTTATTTATACGGTCGGTCTGGACGTTTTTTTGATCTTTGCGGGTTTGGCGGCGTTTACTGGTCTAATCTTTTTGTTTTTCGGAGAAGTCATTTATCCGGCGATCAAAAAAGGAAGCGCCGGAATCGGCACCCCACCCGAAGAAGGGGACAGATTTTTACTCGTGGTTTCCGAAAGTCAGAGGAACATTCGATTTAGCGTGGGACAGACTTCCGGAAACATTCGAACGTATTGCAACGCAATCTCCGACAATCATCTGATATTTAATCTTAAAAAAGCGAAAGACTCGGAAGATTACGAAATTCAAATATTACGAAATTCTCCCGTATTGTTCAAACCCCCGGGAATGCCCACGTTCTCCAAAATGGAATCTGCTGAAAAACTGGACAGCTACGAAGTGATCGGTAAAAATGCGGACTTTCGGATTTCGGACAAGGTAGTCAAAGAAAGAATGACCCAGTATTTCGAAATCAGTCTTTCCTCCGAATTTTTTGTAAACAACTTCGGAAAGGAAAGAATGCGATTCATTTTTACGATCACGAAAATTCATCCGGGACTCAACCGCAAAACTCCGATTAAAAAAGGACTCTACGCATTCGGTAAAGAGGAAAAGGAAGAATCGGAGGAATAAATTAGCGAATTTGAATGTCTTTTGAGAACTCTAAAATTCCGCTCTCTTCCACTTTTAAGGAAAGAATCTGACAGTTGAAATGAGTTTTTTGGACAAACTCCGCCATCTTTTCTTTGAGAATCTTTTCGACTCGAATCGCCTTGTTGCGCTCCGAAAATAAAAGTACGGAAGGTCCGCTTCCGGAAAGCGAATATCCGATTAAGTTCTGCCTTATTTCGATCAAAAGAGGATTCAGTTCGAACTCAGAGTGCATCCGATACGGAGTGTGAAGTCGATCCTCCAGCGCGAGTTTCAAAAGAGAAACTTTCCCCGAATCCAGAAATTCCATCCACGTAGCGACACGACTCATGTTGAAGATCACATCTTCGGTGGAATAAGAACTCGGAAGTATTTTCCTGGATTGATGTGTGGAAGTTTCCAAGTTAGGCACGATCAAAAAACAACGCACCCTCTTTGGAAATTTCTTTTTGACATACTCCAAACGTTCTCCGTTGAAATATGCAAACACAAAACCTCCCAAATAAGCGGGAATCGTATTATCCGGATGCCCTTCGATCTGACCGAGGTGAAATAAAAATTCGTTTTCTTTGGGAAGAGGAATTTTGGGATAAAAATTCTTATGTGCAAATCTTGCGGCACAAACTCCGGCGACGGCCGCGCTCGCGCTGGAACCGAGCCCGCCTTTTATAGGAAGTTTTAGATCCATGAGCACAGAATAGGCAACGGGCTCTTTGCCGGGCAAAAATTTCCGAAAGTAGGAACGATACGAAGAAATCACGAAATCCTCGTCGGGGCCGAAAGGAAGGATCTCCTTCCCCTTTACGGAAATTTTGAATTCTTCTCCCGGATGAAATTGAAATTGGAAATCGTTATAAATTTTAAACGCAAGACCGAATAGATCGAAGCCGGGACCTAAATTGGCGGAGGTTCCGGGAACACAAATGGAATACTGTCGAATCGAAGGCATAAAAAGTGGAAACCGATCGTTAAACGATCGTAAAAGTTAGGACCACGATTTCTCTCCGAATCAAATCGTCATTTGATTTTCGGTTTCCGAAATCCGGATTTTCAAATCGACCGATTGCGGAGATCAAACGAAAGGAAGTGAAATCGTTCGAACCGATTTTTATAAAATGTTGGAACTGCTGCGAAATGCGAGCGTCCGCTTATAAAAGCGTGCATGAATCGAATCCGGTTCCTAAATTTTAAGAAACGGTAGTTAAAGGAAAAAGAGTTTTCCGGCTCGTACTGGAGTGAATTCTGCCTGATTATGCACTTTTCATTTTTAGATCTGATCGTTTTACTTTTATATGTCGCTCTGGTTCTTTTTTCAGGATGGTTTACTTCTAGAAAAAAAGACAAGGATTCTTCCTCCTACTTTCTCGCCGGAAGAGAACTTTCCTGGGTTCCCCTGAGTTTTTCGATCGTCGCCACGGAAACTTCAACTCTAACCTTTTTGAACGTTCCGGGACTCAGTTATTCCGGCAATCTCACCTTTCTAGGACTCGGTTTGGGATTTGTTTTAGGAAGGATCATCGTAGCCGAACTTTTCATTCCCATGTATTACAAGTCGGGTTTTATTTCCGTTTACGAATGGGTGGGAATTCGTTATGGAAAAGTTTCGCAAAAGACGGTCACCTTTCTTTTTAAGCTCACACGAATTTTAGGAGACGGAGTGAGAATGTACGCGTCCGCGATTCCGGTCGCGATATTACTCGAAGTGTTTTTAAAACAATACGGCTCTTTCAAAACGTCTACGTTGCAGATTGAAATTCTGAGTCTGCTTTTGATTTCGGGAATTACGATTTTGTATACGGTTCAAGGAGGGTTTCGTTCCGTCGTTTGGGTGGATTCCATTCAATTTTTGATCTACATAATCGGAGGGATTTTCGCTTTTTTTTTCCTGGGTTATCTACTTTTGGAAAGAGGTTTCGACGTTTCCGGTCTGATCCAAAATGCAAATCAGGCGAACAAGTTAAGAATTTTTGAATGGAGTGATTTTTCTTCCGCGTATTTTATACCGACCGCCATCATCGGAGGGATTCTTTTGACATTGGGAACACACGGAGTCGATCAGATGTTCGTTCAAAGAGTCCTCGCTTGCCGATCCGAATCGGACGCCAAAAAGGCGATGATCTTCTCGGGAGTTTTCGTTTTCTTTCAATTCGTATTGTTCTTAAGCATCGGAATTCTATTATATTTTTATTATGAAGGTTCCGTTCTTCACAAAGACAAGGTATTTTCCAAGTTTATTTTGGAGGAAGTGCCTTCTCCGATCACGGGGTTTTTGTTGGCCGCGATTTTGGCTTCCGCGATGTCCACCTTGTCCAGTTCGATCAATTCGCTTTCCTTAACAACCAAAGTGGATTTGGGAATTTCAAAGTTCGGTCCGGGGGTTTTGAGTTTATTCTGGGGAATGATTCTTCTTTTGAGTTCCCTACTTCCGCTTTTTTTAACGGCCGGAAGAAAAACCGGTCTTGTGGAGTTGGGTTTGTCGATCTCTTCTTATACGGTAGGTCCGATCGTCGCGATTTTCTTGAGCGGAAGAATACGATATTTTTCTTATATGCAAAATTTAAAAGATTCCTTCGCTTCTTTGGCGATCGGAACCACTCCGATTTTTACGCTCCTTTTCGGAAAATTGACCGGCTCCGGTTTTACGCTCCTCGTTCCGTTCGGAATCGGAACCTGTTTTCTGCTCGGATTCAGTTTATTACAAATTCAGAATCGTCTGACTTCTCAAAAATAGATTCTACGATTTTTCGAAACTCGGAAGCCTTAGTGAAATGGATATAATGATCTCCGCCTGGAATTCCGTAGAACTTGGAATTGGGAAATAAATTTCGAGCGACCTCGATGTCTTCTTTGAGAAAGTATTTCGAATTTTGACCCGTGATAAAATACGTCTTTCCCGAATAAGGACTTTTTTCGTATTTGCTGAAAAAATCCTGTAACAACCTCGGAGAACTTGCAATTCCTTCCACGTTGAGTTTCCAATAGTAACCTCCGTTTTCGAGACGTTCCAGATTCATCTCTAAAAAGTTTCGGATAAACGGATCGGGAAGAATTTTTGTCAGAACCGAATCGATTTCCTGTCTGGACTTAAAAACGGAAACGTCGGTTCTAAAACAGGCGAGTTCGCTTTCGTAATGAAACGGGTAGTCCTTGGGAGCGATATCCTCCACGAATAATAAAGAAGGAATATTCGGATTCTTTAATGCAAAACCCATCGCCACGAGTCCTCCCATGGAATGTCCGAGGATCGCCGGTTTTTCTATTTTCCGTTTTGTGATCCAGGTTTCCATATCCTCCACCATGGAAGCGAGAGAATGTTGGGAAGAATGCGGAGAGTCTCCGTGATTTCGGAGGTCCATCAGATACACGTCCGCGTATCGGCTTAAGAAATTACCCACGCTCAACCAATTTTTAGATGAACCGAAAAGTCCGTGTAAAACGAGAATCGGACCGCAGACCGGAGAAAGAAATTTCTCGTTTTGAAAATCGATCTTACGAAAACTCAAATCTACGGAAGGCATTCTTTTTGGATGATCTTTAGAAAATTATGATATTTTTTTCCGTATCGATACGGAAGCGACTGAAGATCCTTGCGGAAAGATTCGTAGATTTCCTTTTTGGATCCTACCTGACCGCATTGAATCGTCTCGGGATCTTTCGTCAATATTTCGAGTCTTTTGGAAATCTGACCGGCAAATACGTTCGCGTAGTTTCCGTTCGGATTGAGCTGCAGATAACGGATCCTTCTTTTTTTCTCGTCGTTTAAAAAACAAAAAACGTCCCTTTTACAATTCGTCTCCGGGGTGTGTTTGACTCCGAGAAACGCTGCAAAATCTCCCGGACCTTTATCTCTGAACTCTTCCCCGATTTTCCAGAACGCTTCCGGATTGACTTTGGCCGGTTTTCCCTTTTCTCCGGGAACGATTTCTTCCGGGTTTTTGGAAAGATAATCGAGCAACTTGGATTCCCTGCGTTTATTTTCTCCTTCTTGCAAGATTTCTAATATTCTGACCAAGACGATCGTTCTTCTGATTTTCAGATAAATATATTCTTCTCCGTGATAAATCTCGTTTTCTTCCAAGGCGCTTAAATACTGAAAAACGGATTCGAGTTCGGTAAGACCCGTATTCGCGGAATACAACATCCGATCGATGGAACGTACGATCACCTTATAACTCCCTCTTTCTTTCATATCGAAGAGAACTTGAGTTTCGGCCCAACCGCTGAGTCCTGAGGAATCGGATACAAACCGAAAGTTGCGATCGTTTTGTTTTTCGTTTTTACTTTGAACGACTTCCCCGAAACCGAGACGGCGAAGAATTTCCGATTTTTTATCGGGGAATAGATAGAGAGGGGAATTCGGTTTAAGAACCAACCGATCTCCCCAGGCATAAGGAACAGCCGTAAAAAAGATTAGGATCAGAACGATCCGTCTCATCGCCTACTTGCTCAGGTCCCGTATCATTTCGCCGATTCTTTCCACGCCGCGTTTAATATCCGCTTCTCCCATCGCGTAGGAAAGTCTGAGAGCTTTGTCTTCCCCGAAAGCGATTCCCGGAACGGCGGCTACTTTATATTTTTCTAATAAAACGCCGCAAAAGATTTTACTCAGAGAAGTTTCGGAAGTTTCTTTTTTCAGTTTTTCAAAACCGGGAGTCTTGTAAACGTCCGTCAAATACGGAAACACGTAAAACGCACCCTGAGGGTTATTGCACTTCACTCCCGGAATCGCGTTTAACAGAGAAACGACGAGGTTTCTTCTGGCTTCGAACGCCTTCCTCATCTCTTCCACACAAGACTGATCTCCTGCGATCGCGGCTTGCGCCGCCGCCTGGGAAATCGAAGACGGGTTGGAAGTGGACTGACTTTGGATCGTCTCCATGTTTTTAACGACACTGATATCTCCGGCTCCGTAACCGATTCTCCAACCGGTCATCGCATAGGTTTTAGAAACGCCGTTGATCACAAAGGTTTGTTTTTTGAGTTCGGGGGACAACATCGCGAGATTGTAAAATACGAATCCGTCGTAGACGATCTTTTCGTAGATATCGTCGCTCATGACTTGTATCCCGGAAGAAAGCACGATTTCTCCGAGAGCCTCCAGATCTTTTTTAGAATACCCGGCTCCCGTAGGATTGGATGGAGAATTTAAGATCAGACATTTGGTCTTAGGAGTGATGGCCTTCTTCAATTGTTCCGGAGTGATTTGAAAGTTACTTTCCGGAGTAGTCGTAACGATTACGGGTAACCCTTCCGCCAAACGAACGATATCTGCATAACTCACCCAATACGGGGCCGGAATGATTACCTCGTCTCCCGCGTTTAAAGTCGCCAGAAAGTAATTGTAGATGACTTGTTTTCCGCCGGTTCCTGCGATGACTTGACTCTTATCATAATCGAGTCCGTTGTCTCTTTTGAATTTATGGACGATCGCCTCTTTCAGTTCAACCGTTCCGGAAACAGCCGTATAACGCGTCATGCCCTTATCGATCGCTTTTTTTGCGGCGTCTCTGATATGGGACGGAGTTTCGAAATCCGGTTCTCCGGCTCCGAAACTGACAATATCCTCTCCCTTTTTTTTCAACTCGTTCGCCTTTGCGGTAATTACGAGTGTGGGAGAAGGTTCGATGACGTTCAGCCTTTTTGCGCTGAGATCCATTCTATTCCCCTTTTTGGTTTTAACTTTGATCCGTTCTCGATTTGATCGTTTTCCGCGCGGAAAACAATCAAACGTTATTGAGCTGCAACTGAGCCAATTCTTCCTGAGCTTCCCGGAATTGATCCAGAGTATAAATTTCGTATTCGTATCCCTGCTCCGTAAGAAACAACTGGCGATTCTGACCGAAACGTTCTTCGTTCGTATCTCTCGAAATGAGAGAATAGAAAACCGCCGTGTTATCGTGTCCCTTCGGCCGGAGGATTCGACCCAATCTCTGCGCTTCTTCCTGTCTGGAACCGAATGTTCCCGAAACCTGAATGGCGATGTTCGCATCCGGAAGGTCGATCGAAAAGTTCGCAACCTTACTCACTACGAGAGATTTGATTTGTCCGGAACGGAAAGCATCGTACAAAGTCTGCCTTTCCGGAAGAGGGGTTTTACCCGTAATCAGAGGAACATTAAACTTCTTTGATATTTCTTCCAGCTGATTGATGTATTGTCCGATCACGAGCAAATGCGACTCCGAATGTTTTTTCATGATGAGATCGATCGCCTTCATCTTTTCCGGATTTTCGGAAGCGAGCCTGAATTTTTCCCGGTCGTCCGCGATGGAATACTTAAGACGCAGATCGTCCTCCATGTTGACTCGGATTTCCTTACATTTCGCCTCTGCAATCCAAGACTTACTCTCGAGCTCCTTCCAGGGAACGTCGTATTTTTTCGGTCCGATGAGCGAGAACACGTCTTCTTCCAAACCGTCCTCTCTTACTAGGGTCGCGGTCAATCCGAGTCTTCTTTTTGCCTGTAGTTCCGACGTCATCCGAAAGACCGGAGCGGGAAGTAAGTGGACTTCGTCGTAAACGATCAGTCCCCAATTGTTCGCACTGAATAAATGAAAGTGGGTAAAGTCCCCGCCTTTCTTCTTTCTATGCGTAAGAATGTTGTAGGTAGCGATCGTGATCGGACGAATTTCTTTGACTTCACCGGAATATTCCCCGATGTCTTCGGGTGGAATATCGGTTTTATCCAGAATTTCGTTTCTCCACTGACGGATAGAAAGTGTGTTTGTGACGAGAATCAGGGTTTCCGCGCCCACGATCTGCATCACTCCGATGCCTACGATGGTTTTCCCCGCACCACAAGGAAGGACCACAACTCCGGAACCGCCCTCGTTACCGCCGCCCGCGTGAAATACTTCCACACAAGCTCTTTGATAATCCCGCATTCCGAACTTTTTACCGCTGATACTTTCCGGTCTTAAGTTAAATCCGTATTTATTTCCCTCGTCGTAACCGGCGAGATCTTCCACGGGAAAGCCGATTTTGATCAGAGCTTGTTTGATATGACCGCGGTATTCTTTCTTGATATAAATTTTATCGGGGAATGTGGATTCGATGAACGGTTGAACCGCCCTATGATTTCCGATTTCTTGAAGAAATCCCTTTTCGTTGGAGAGAATTGCGAGTTCTCCGGATTCTTCCTTGACGAGTTTTACTTTTCCGTAACGACTGATCTGTTCTCGGATTTCGTTTACGATGTTTTTCGGAACGGAGTATCTGGAAAACTTCTCCAAACATTCTACGATTTCGTCCGCCGTCATCTTAATCGATGCGGCGTTCCAAAGAGAAAGAGGAGAAATTCTATACGTGTGAAGGTATTCCGGACTTTTTTCTAATTCAGCAAATTTGGAAACGATACTCTGACAGGCTTCAAATTCGGGATTATCCACCTCCAAAAGCATAGTTCTATCACTCTGAACGATTAAGGGTTTACTCATTTGTGTCTGGTTTCCTGTTTGTTTAGACTGAAAATCGACCCCTTTCTGTCAAGAAGAATGCGAACATAAGATTCTTACACTTCGCTCCTTCCGATCGGGTACGATTTTATCAACGCGATCACATCTCTTTTGTTCTGCCGTAAGAAAAACGTAAACATTACAAAAAAGAAATTTCTTTCGCGAAAGTTTTCAAAAAGTCTCACAACGCGGAAAGCAGAATTTGAAAACATCCGCTCTTTTCTTCTTCAGGAAGAATGGTCGTCAAAGAAAAGTCGTTTGGAAATGCGTTTCCCGGCGCACTCATCGGTTCGATTGCGATGGAATTTCGATCCAAGTCCGTGTAAATTTGAAAGTACGAAAGTCGTATATCGTCCTCGCTCAAAATGTTCGATCGAATACGAACTTGATAAAAGTCATCCGGAACTTGTAAAAGAACCCACCCGTTCTCTCCAAAAAAAAGAGAATCCAAAGAGGGAATGTTGTCCAATGTAAATCGATCCGTTTCTCTTCCGCAGATCGGATACTCTGGAATCAAATCTTCTCGTAAAGGAATCTGTTTCGAAAGATTAGACCGAAGAACACAAGGAAATCGATCGGATTTCATTCGAAAATAAGGGTGATAACCATAACAAAATCGAAAAGGAAACGGGTTGCGGTTCAGAAAAGAGGTTTTGAGAGTGATCACTTCTTCGTCCAAAACTCTCCGAAGGGAATAAATTTCCCGAACGATCACCTTTCCTAAAAAAGAATCCAGTAATCCTTGTTCCGGACAAAGTTCAAATTCGATCGAGTCATCCGCCTTTTGAATGATCTTTCGTTTCCAAGAATAGGCAAGTCCGTGGGAAGGATATCCGTTCCTGTCCTTAGTTCCGATGGAAGAAAGTGAAATCCATTCTTCTCCGAGCAGAATTTTATCGTCGGTATGACGATTGACCCAGGGATACATCAGATAGGAACCGGAACCGAAGAAACGTTCCCTTTCGTTATACCCGGAGATTATTTCCAACTCCTTCCCACTCAAGGGATGTTTCCAATTCCAAGAAAGAATTTGTTCTCCGTTCTCGGTAAATTTCAATCGGGATCGTTCGCTAAAAATTTCAGACACGACCGCAAACTTTTGGGGAATTCAGAATCTTTTCCATCATTTTGTGGGAACTCCCGCGTTTTAGTTTTAATGACCAAAAGATTTAGTGTAACAGTGTATATTAAACTTGAGTTCAAATGCGAAAGCGTTGGCCCTTATCAAAAATAAGAAATAGCTCCTTAGAAAGTGCGACATTGAGTTGTTTCTTATTCGCCCAAACTTTCAACCGTTGAATTCACGTTATTTTAGTGTAAAATACGGGCATGTAGGAGTTCCCACAAAATAGATTTGAAAACTTACTTTGTCAGTGGAAACTGACGATTCCATAGGAGCATTTCTTTGAAACACTCGATTCTAACTTGGACCTATACCGTTTTTTTAAGCCTTTTTCTTTTCAATTGTTATATTCCGGTGAACGCCAATTTAGGCGGACCATCCTCTAAAGCGGAACTCAGGGAAAAACTTCTCTCCGGTAGAAACGAAGACAAAATTCTCATCATTCCCGTCGACGGGATCATCAGCGACGAAGGAGAGAAAACCTTTTTCGGCGGCCAAGAAGATTCGATTTTAGCGGGTGTCAAAAAACAACTCGAACTCGCCGAACTCGATCCGGAAATCAAAGCCGTAATTTTAAAGATCAATTCTCCCGGCGGCTCCGTAACCGCGAGCGACATTCTTTATAGAGAGATTCTTCAATTTAAAACCAAAAAGAAAATTCCAGTGGTTTCTCTTTTTATGGATACGGCGGCAAGCGGAGCCTATTATATTTCGATGGCTACAGACCTCGTCATCGCTCATCCGACATCGGTCACCGGTTCGATCGGGGTGATTCTTTCCGGAATGAACGTTAAGGAAGGTTTGGATAAACTCGGAATCAAGGATCAGTCGATCCGTTCCGGTGGAAACAAAACCATCGGTTCTCCTCTGGAAGATTTGTCTCCCGAACAAAGAAAATTGCTTCAATCCATCGTGGACGATCTTTTCGAAAAGTTCTTCGAAGTGGTAAAGAACGGAAGACCCGGAAAAAATCCGTCGGAACTTCGTAAGATCGCGGACGGTAGAATTTTCACCGCCTCTCAAGCGCTTCACCACGGTTTGATCGATAAGATCGGCTACTTTGACAACGCGGTACAAGAAACGATGGCTCTTCCGAGTTATAAAAAAACTCCGGGGAATACGAGCCCGAGGATCATTTATTATTCCCAGAGCGCCGACAAAAGAGCGAACTTCTATCAGGTTCAATCTCCCGAGTTAAGACCGGATTCGGCGATTTCAAAAATTCTCGGAACAGGAAGACAGGTTCGTTTTCTCTATCTCTGGTCTTACTAAAGTCCATTAGAAATTTAGAATCTATTTTCCGATATATCGATGTTATTCAATTCCTTACCCTTTCTATTCTTATTCCTAATCACTTATTTGATCTATTGGAACGTGGACGGACCTGCGAAAAAGAAGGTCCTCCTCGTTTCCTCCGTCGTATTCTACGGCTATTCCCATATCGCGTTTCTAATTCATTTTCTTATCGTGATCGGAATCAACTATTACTTTTCGATCAAACTCTGGGAAAACAAAGAAAAGGGAAAGTCGACGAGCGGACTTCTCAAATTTGCGATCGTATTGAACGCGATCAACCTCGCTTCATTCAAATATTATTATTTCTTAATGGATTCCCTAAGTTCGACGACCGGAATGGAACTCTGGCAAAAACTCGGAACCTCCGTGGAAATTCTTCTTCCGTTGGCGATCAGCTTTTACACGTTCCAGTTGATCGCGCTCCAAGTGGACATTCACAGAGATTTGATACCGAACAGAATCGGTTCGGGCGATTACTTTTTGTTTATATTATTTTTCCCTCAACTGATAGCGGGGCCGATCATGAGATCCGCCGACTTCTTACCGAAACTCGATCATCCTTCCATCGACAAACACGGAATGAAACAAGGGATCTTTCTCTTGATCTTCGGTCTGTTTAAAAAATCGGTCCTCGCGGATTCTATCGCCGGAATCATATCCCCTCTTTATGCAGAACCGGGTCTATACCACGCGGCTTCGATTTACATCGCGACGCTCGGTTTTATATGTCAGGTTTACTGCGACTTTTCCGGTTATACGGACATCGCGAGAGGCTCCGCATTTTTACTCGGATATGAGATTCCGGAAAATTTCCGGGGACCTTTTCTATCCTTCTCTTTTCGAGAATTTTGGGGGAGATGGCACGTAACGTTGTCCACTTGGCTTAGGGATTATATCTACATTCCTCTCGGGGGAAGCAGAAAAGGAGAATTCAGATCCCAGTGGAATCTATTCCTTACGATGTGTTTGGGAGGACTTTGGCACGGAGCCAATATCGCCTTCATTCTTTGGGGGGCGTACTTAGGTATCGTCCTCGCGGTAGAAAGAATTTTAGAACCGAAACATACGCCGAACGCAGCCCCGTCAAAAGCCGTTCGTTTTTTGAGAAATACGATCACTGTAAACTTATTCGCGTTTTCAGGCATTTTTTTTCGATCGGGTTCCGCAGGAAAAAACTCGCTTACGCTCATATTCGAGTTGATCGGCGGCTTTAAAAATTTATTTTCCGGAAAAATCCTTCCTCGTTGGGAAGAGCTTCTTCTGTTCATCTTCCTGACAATCGGTTTCAACGCGTTCCAGTATTTTCCTCAACTTATGGAAAAGATAGAAAAACGTTCCATGATCTTGATTCCTACATTGAGCGTTATTTTGCTTTTGCTCCTAGGAGTTTTTGGAGACGGCGGCGGTGAATTTATTTACTTCCAGTTTTAAAACCCTCCGTTAAAAAAGGAGGATCGGATCAGGAGGGACACATTTGGATCGCGGAAAATTCTCTTCTCTTTCAGGTCTAAAATCTCTTATCCTCGTTTGTTTTCTTTTTTTCAGCTGTTCTCCCGAATGGATTCGAAAGCTGCCTCCAAATTCCGTATTGGAAACGGATCCGGAAAAAATTCCGGGCGGGATGTATGTCCGAAACCGACCGGAAAGATCGCATCGGAACACGCTCTTTTACAAAAATACGGTTCAAGAAAAAATTTTTCTAAATCCGGAAAACCGTAGTTTCGAAAAATCCATGAGGCGGGAAGTGAAGGATGTAAACGAATATACGACGCATATCGTAAGCGGAAAAGGAAAATATTCGGTAGCCGGAAATTGGGTCTTACTCGAAACCAATCAGAAAGGAGAAACCCTCTTTCAAGGAAACGGGGAAGCGTTTCAAATCGAGTATCGTCCGTTTCATCATAAATTGTTGTATCACTACGATTCTTCCACAAAAACTCTCGTCCCATTATTGTATGAGTCGGGATATAAGGAAAAAACATACGGACTTTTGGACGGGGTAAACGAACCTTATTCGGAAGACCGGTATTTTCAAATAGCGCGGAAAAACTTTTTAAAGAAAGAATTTCAATTTCACGCCTATTTTTACAAACCATGAATTTATTGGAATATATCAAAAGCTACTTTCAAAGAGTCGGGTGGCTTTTATCCTGCGTCAACCTACTCAGTTTGACCATCGTGATCGGCTTTCTGCAAACGTCCTCGTTTTCCGCAAAAGAAAGAATCGTCCTTTATCTGACTGCGATCGGTTTTGTTTATTTAGTAAATTATGTTTCTTTTATATTATTTCTGACCAAAAAAATTCTGCCGGAAGAGGAAGCCCGCGGAAAAATGATGAAACGTTACCGCAAGGGCGACGACAGGATGCAGAGTTATCTTTTTCCCCTTCCTATCGACGACGAGAACTACGAAGTCTACGGAAGAACCCTTACCTACAATCCGATCGGAGGAGACTTCTATAATTTTTTGACCGATTCGCAAGGAAACTATTGGATCGGAATCGGGGATTCCGTCGGACACGGTTATCTAGCCGGAATTTTCAGCATGATGATCCTTCAGAGGATGTCCTTACTCATAAAACACGATTCAAATCCTTACGAGGTTATCGAGCGGATCAACGAAGATCTCCTCAAAAGAACGGAACAAAATCCAACAATCAATCCGAGTTTGTATGCGACCTTCCTTTTGATCAAGGCCGACAAAGAAGGAAATTTGGAACACTCGGGTCTTCATCCTAGTTTTGTGGTTTATAAAAAAAGAACCGGGCAAAACCGAATCATGGAAACCGACGGAAAATTCATATCCACCACTATGAATGCAGGTTTAAAAAACGTCCAGGGCCGGAACGGTTTTCAACTGGAATCCGGGGACATCGTATTTTGCTTTACAGACGGACTCTACGAACAGAAAAATAACGGAAACTTATATTTCGGAGAAAGTCTGTTTCGTTTTTTGGAAGAAGTTCCCAAAGACGATCTTGGGAAGATCGCCGACAATCTTTTTATCGAAATTCTAAAACATACGGGCGGAAGAATTCAAGACGACATGACCATCCTCATGATTCGCAAAAAGTAATATGTTAGAACTGAACGAACTTGAAATAAAAATTCTGAATCTGATCCCGCTGGACGAAAGGGACGTTCGTAAATTGGGAAGAATTCTTCACGATGTTACCTTAATGACCGGAATGACCGAGGATGAAATTATAGAATTCATTCCGTTCGGATTGGAGGATGAAATTCGCATTCTAAAAATTGAATATAATTTCGGCGATTTCAAAAAAGCGCTCGTGTCCAAACTTACCAAAAGGGATTATTCGTCTCCTGGACTTTCCGCTCCGATTCCGGAGGCGGTGCGCCAGTCGCTTTAAAAATCTTAGATCAAAAATAATTTTTTGCCAAAATACAGACGAGATTTTGGGAAGAAGATTTTATTAAGCGAGAACGAATACGATGCCTTTACAGGAAGGTTTAAACTACTTTTTTATACTGGCAAACTCAGACTCGGTCGTTCGGTTCCAATCAAAAGCGGACCCTTTTTACGATTTTCAGTCCGGAGAAATCGAAGAACTACCTTTTTTATTCGCATCTCCCGCGCTCGTCCCTCGATTTTTATATTCCTTGGAATGGAACCGAATTTCGTTTTCATCCCAATCCATCCGCTCCGGAGCTTACTTGAGTTTTGAAGAAGGAAAAATCTTTTCCAAGAGCGAACGTTTTCCGGAAGGATCCTTTGAAATCGTAAACGGTACGAAATATCCGATCCTGCAAAATCCGTATTCTCCGATCGGGTCGATTCCTTTTCGAATTTTCAGAGGAGAATCCGATCTTACTTCCTTAGGCACCGTAAGAACCGGAAGTTTCAATTTGTATCGACAAAGAAGAAATAAGATGATTTCGACGCGTTATTTGTCCTTGAAAGACATCGTAAATCCCGAGTTGTCCGAATCGGAAGTTACAAAAAAGATAGAATCCCTCTACTTCGACGCCCGACAAAAATCTTATCTTTTTCGTTTGATCAAAATTCTTTTTGCGGGAACTCCTTCGGAGGAGCAAACAGTCGTATCCAACCTATTCAGTCACGAACCCGAGTTCGCGGTATTCTTAAGAGATCAAATTTTTCAAATCGAAATTCTACCTCTCATACACGGTCCTTTTCTGGGTAGAATTCTAATTGCGATGGATGAAAGGATCGTTCGATTCTCCTATCACCGACTTTCTCCCCCAGTAAAATCGATGATCGAAAGGAATATATCCAAGAATAAACTCAAATCCATCCTGGATTCTCCTCCCAAAAAACCGGAAACGGGAGAATCTCTTGAGGAAACGATCGAAAAGGAAATTTTCAAAAATTTTTCAAGGAATATATATTATGAAAGTGGCATATTCCCGATTTATCAAGAAGGTATGAACGATTCCAAAACCGATCCGAATCAAAAAATAGAAGCGCAATTTCAAAACCTTCCCGGAACTTCAAAATTTAATTTTCAAATTTCCGGCGTAGGAGCAATCGAACTCTACGCCGTTACTGAAAAAACGATTCTTTTTAGGATTTTAGAATGGGTGGAAATTGTCCGAATGGATACCCTCGTTTCCAAACGGGAAAGAGACGAACAATTCTTTTTAAAAATTCCGCCGGAAAGAATTCTCGAAATCCCTTTCTTTCCTGAATTCCGAATCCTTTGCGGAGCCGGAATCACCTCGGAAAGAAAGACATTCGAATTTTGTTTATTAGGATTTGATTATTGATCGGTTCGGATTCTTCGAACGGAATCCTTCCAGATCCGAATTTCCCTTTCCCTTTGCGCCGTTTTCATTTGGGGAGAAAACTCCTTGTTTGCCTTGAGTTTCTTTTTTAGATCCGCGACGGATGGAAAAAATCCCCTTTCCAGTCCGGCCAAAAACGCGGCACCCAAGACGGTCGTGTCCACGTTTGAAGGACGAATTACACGTTTTCCTAATATATCCGATTGATATTGCATCAACCAGGAGTTTTCGGTAGCCCCTCCGTCCACCTTCAAAACCTTTAACTTGGAACCGGTATCGTTCTCCATCGCTTCCACAAGCTCGTAGGATTGAAGCGCGATCGATTTCAAAGCGGCTCTTGTAATTTGTTCGGCTGTCGTATCCCTCGTCAAACCTAAGATCGCCCCCCTTGCGTTCATATCCCAATACGGAGCGCCTAACCCTGCAAATGCGGGAACAAAGACGACCTCGTCCTCTTTTTTTACGGAAGAAGCGAGTTTTTCGGAAACCTTGGATTCTTTGAAGAACTTCAGATTATCTCTTAAAAATTGAACGACCGCCCCTCCGATAAAAACGGAACCTTCCAGACAATAGACCGTTTTTCCTTCCGGTCCGCATCCAAGCGTGGTAAGCAGATTGTTCTTTGAAATCTGAAAATTATTTCCTGTGTTAAACAGAAGAAAACATCCGGTTCCATAAGTGTTCTTAGCTTCCCCCGGTTCCGTACAAAGTTGACCGAACAAAGCGCCTTGTTGATCTCCTATGAGAGAAGAAATCGGGATTCCGTCCGGCAGCCCTTTGACCTTCTCCGTTCTTCCAAAAAGGGAACTCGAGTTATGCGTTTCGGGAAGAATGGATTCCGGAATTCCCAAAATTTGAGTCAATTCCTTATCCCATTCTTTTTTTTCGATATTATAGATTAAAGTTCTGCTCGCATTCGTATGATCGGTCTTATGCGATTTTCCGTTGGTCAATCGATAGAGCAGATACGTATCGACGGTTCCAAAAAGTACCTTTCCCTTTTCGGCCCTTGTTCTCACACCTTTTACGTTTTCCAGAATCCATTGAATTTTTGTTCCGCTGAAGTAGGCGTCCAAAACAAGTCCCGTCTTTTTACGAAAAAGCGGTTCCAAACCTTTCGATTTGAGATCCATACAAATTTCGGAGGTTCTTCTACATTGCCATACGATCGCGTTGTAAACCGGTTTGCCCGTATCCTTGTCAAACAATACGGTCGTTTCTCTTTGATTTGTAATTCCGATCGCAACCGCTTTGGAAGGATGCAACTTTCCGTTACGAATCGCTTTTACGATGAGTTTTTCCGTTTTCACCCAGATCTCTTCCGCGTCGTGTTCTACCCAACCCGATTTCGGATAGTGTTGTTTGAACTCCGAGTAAGCGCTGGAAATCACGTTTCCGGATTTGTTAAAACAAAAGATTCGAATCCCGGTGGTTCCCGCGTCGATTCCGATGATATAATCACTCATGAAAGATTCTCCCAAAAGTTTAGAATGAAAGATGAAAAGATTTTTAATATTAGAAAAACTGCAAGTTATACTTCCAGTTCCAAACCTTCGTAGGCCATGACGATCTGAAGCTGATTGTGAGGATCGAACATCTCTTTGTATTTTAACGCTCTTAAGAAAACCGCGTCCAACTTTTCGTCGTCATAGGAAGGATCGTGATGAAACATCACGAGTTTTTTCACGTTTGCGCGTAAGGCGATATCCGTCGCCATAGAGGCGGAACTATGACCCCAGTCAATTTTTTGAAGGGATTCTTCGAACGTATATTGAGTGTCAAAAACGAGTATGTCCGCGCCTCGGAAGTAGTTCAGATAATCCTGAATATTTTCCATCTCATCCAGATTAAACTCCGCATCCGAAGCGAAGATGAGCGACTTCCCTTCCTCCTCGAAACGATAGGAAAAACTACCGCCGGGATGACGAACCGACTTGGAAATCGCGGAAATGGAATCGGTTACGGGAAACGCTTTTCCTTCCGGAATGAATTTAAAATTCTTGGTGGCTCTAAATCCCTCATAAGGAACCGGAAAGTGCGTGAAACTATGCTGATACTTAAGCCGTTCTTCCAAGTTGTCTACGGAACTTAAAAACTCGAATACGTTCCCCGGAGAATACAGAGGAACAAAAAAAGGAACTCCTTGAATATGATCCCAATGTGTGTGCGTGAAAATCCACTTCGCCTTTCCCTTTCCTTCCAAAAATCCTTCGTGTAAAATGGAATTTCCCAATTCTCTGATACCGGTACCACCGTCTATGATGACCAAATTGTCTTTCTTATCACGGATTTCGATACAAGTCGTATTACCTCCGTAAGTACTCCAACTGGAAAGAGAAAGTGAATCTAGAAAGGTATCGATCGCGTCCGGACTTTGTATATCCGCGGGAGTCGCGAGTCCGAGAATTTTCTGCACCTTGTTTCGAATCGATTCTCCGCGAACGGAAGAGGAAATCGAACCGCGTACACCCCAAAATTTTATGCGCATAATTTAAAAAACTGTTCCGATCAGAGGAGGATTTTTCAGGAAAATGTTGTCTAAGATTATCGATTCGATCAGGATTTCCAGCGAATTCTTTTTTATTTATGAAAAATTTCCGATAGGACACTTGGTTTAGTAAAAATTTTGTTTACCAAGTATATCGTTCGAATAGGATTCATAACGGATTCAGAGCAAAACAAACGTGGAAAACTTCAACACAGAGATTCTAACAGAGGGTACGACGTGTACGATCAGAATTCAAGGGAGCATCAGTCTTAAAAACGCATTTGCCCTCAAGGAACTCATTATCAAAAAACACGGCGAAGGTTTTACGGAGATCATCCTCGATTTTTCGGGAGACGCATACCTGGATTCTTCCGGAATCGGAGCCATTTTCAACTCCCAAAAATACGTGACGGAACGCAACGGTTCCCTCAAACTCAAGAATATCAGCCGAGACGTGATGACAATTTTGAAAATCGCAAATCTCGACAAACACCTGGATATCATCCGTTAGGTCGTTTTTCTGGAAGTCTTTCGGATCTACACGAACAGTCCTCTTCGAAACTTTACCTACATTCTCAGAAACACAGAAACCTTCGAAACTCTTTCCATCGATCCGTATGATGGAGAGCAAATCGAAAAATTCTTAGACCTTAAGGGATGGAAGCTCGATTTCGTATTAAACACACACGAACATTCGGATCACACATCGGGTAACGTTAGGCTTGTTCAAAGATACGGTTGTAGAGTTTATTCTCATCCCCGAGGAATCGGAAAAATTCCGTACGCGACCCATCCCGTCCAAAAAGGAGATCGGATTCTTTCTTCCTTCCGGGAATATTTAGAAATCCTTGATACACCCGGTCATACTTTCTGTCATGTTTGTATTCTTCTAATGGAAGATCAAAAACCGAAGGCGATCTTTACGGGTGATACCCTTTTCAACGCGGGTGTGGGAAATTGTCATCGAGGCGGTGATCCGGAAGTTCTTGCCAAAACGATTCTGGAACAATTTTATCCTCTCGAAGAAGAAATTCTTCTTTATCCCGGTCATGATTATCTCGAAACGAATTTAAAATTCACCCTTTCTCTCGATCCGTCCAATGCGGATGCGATCCGTACTTTGGAAGAATATTCCCGTTTGCCTAAGAATGTGGAATTTCTCACGACCCATCTCGGAATAGAAAAAAAAATCAATACGTTTCTTCAGTGCGATAAACCTTCTCCCGAACTTTTGAGAAACGTTTCGAAAAAGATTTCTCCCCAACCTCACTTCGATCAGGATCCGACCGGCCTTTTTATTTCTCTTCGTTCTTTACGAGATCGTTGGTAATCGTCCCGGAAATCGTTTGCCCTCTAAGACCCCGACTTAGAATCTGTAACCAAGGCGGTTCTTTTTTGTGAAAGAATATGACATCATCGTAATCGGTACGGGTGGAGGCACCAAACTCGTGACTCCTCCCTCCAAAATCGGTTATAAGGTTGCGGTGATCGAAATGGAAAATCCGGGTGGAACCTGTCTCAATCGCGGATGTATTCCTTCCAAAATGTTGATCTATCCGGCCGAGATCCTTTCCCTTGTTAAAAATTCGAAAAAGTTTCAAATTTCATTTCCCGATAAACCGACGGTGGACTTTAAAACTCTCATAGAAAGAATTTCCAACACGGTGGACGAAGAATCCGCGTCCATCCTTCCCGCCTATGAAAAAAATCCGAACGTCACCTACCTTCCAGGAACCGCCAGTTTTGTTTCCGATAAAGTGATCGTCGTAAACGGAGAACAACTGACCGCGGAAAAAATTTTTATCGCATCCGGCGCAAGACCGAAGATTCCTAATATTCCGGGACTTGTCGGAACGCCTTATATGACCAGCCGAGAAGCTCTTCGAAGAACCGATCTTCCGAAATCCTTGATCGTAATCGGCGGAGGTTTTATTGCGTTGGAATTGGGTTTCGCCTATTCCGCGTTCGGAAGCGCGGTGACCTTTCTTGTTCGAAACAGAATGCTAAAAGACGAGGACGGGGAAATCGTAGACGAATTCGAACGGGTTTTTACGAAAGAACACAAGGTTTTTCTTTGCAGCAACGTTCAAAAAGTGGAATATAAAGAAAACATGTTTTATATCGACGTTTTGACGGACGGAAAACCGATCCGGCTTACCTCCGAGGCGCTCTTGGTCGCGACCGGAATCCGACCTAACACGGATCTCTTGAATTTATCCAATACGAAAATCAAAACCGATAACCACGGATACATAATAGTAAACGAATATATGGAAACTTCCGCACCCGGCGTTTATGCGTTAGGCGACATTACCGGAAAACACTTTTACAGACACGCCGTAAACTTCGAGGGAGAATTTTTATTCCGCACTTTATACAGGGAGCGAAAAAGAACACCGATCGATTATCCGCCGGTTCCCCACGCGGTTTTTACACATCCTCAGGTAGCCAAAGTGGGAAAAACGGAGGAACAACTAATCCGAGAAGGTGTGGATTATATCGCGGCTAAAAATCCGTACAGCGCCAGTGCGACCGGAATGGCTCGGTTGTCCGATTCCGGATTTATAAAGATTCTCGTGGATAAAAAATCGAGAAAGATACTGGGAGCGCACGCGATCGGAGACGAAGCTTCCAACGTGATTCATCTTTTTATCCTTCTCATGACGATGGACGGAAACCTGGACGATCTTTTAAGAATGATTTATATACACCCTGCGTTACCCGAAATTGCGAGAAACGCGGCCAGAAAAGCGAACGAACTTTTACAAACAAATGAATAATAGGAATATTCGAAAATTATGAAATTTGCACTGCAAATTGAGAATTTAGTCAAAACGTACAGCGGCGGAGTTACGGCTCTCAAAGGGATCAGCCTGAATGTGGAGAACGGAGATTTTTTTGCGCTCTTAGGTCCGAATGGCGCAGGAAAATCCACGACGATCGGGATCTTAAGCTCGCTCGTGAACAAAACATCGGGAAAGGTTCAGATTTTAGATGCGGATATCGATACGGATCTTGCGAAAGCGAAATCCTATATCGGAGTCGTTCCTCAGGAATTCAATTTCAATATCTTTGAAAGAGTCGATCAGATCGTAGTCAATCAGGGCGGTTATTACGGAATGAATCGTAAGATCGCGACCGAAAACGCCCTCGGTTATCTGCAACAACTCGGCCTCTACGAAAAACGCAAAGAAACGGCGGGAAGACTTTCCGGTGGAATGAAACGAAGATTGATGATCGCAAGAGCCCTCGTTCACAATCCGAAAATCCTGATCTTGGACGAGCCGACCGCAGGTGTGGACATTGAGATGAGAAGATCCCTCTGGGAATTTCTTCAAAAACTGAACGCATCCGGAATCACCGTCATTCTTACGACCCACTATTTGGAAGAAGCCGAAAGTCTTTGTAGAAACATCGCGATCATTGACGAAGGAAAAATCGTGGAAAATACTTCCATGAAGGATCTTCTTCAAAAGCTGGATCACGAAACTTTTATCTTGGATTTTACGGGTCCTCTGAACTCGTATCCATCCGCTCCGGGAATCGAAATCAAACAGACCGATAACTCGACTCTCGAAGCCTCCATCTACGGAGAAGCTTCTCTCAACGATTTATTCAGGATTCTGGATCAGGGCGGGATCCAAATCAGCAGCATGAGAAACAAATCCAACCGTTTGGAAGAACTTTTTCTCAAATTGGTGGAGAAAAAACTATGAACATCATCGAAAAATACAATGCATTCAAGACCATAGTCATCAAAGAGACGATTCGGATTCTACGTATCTGGGTTCAAACGATCATTCCTCCCGGAATCACGATTACCCTTTACTTCATCATTTTCGGAAAACTCGTCGGTTCGCAGATCGGAAACATCGGAAATCACACGTATATCCAATTTATCGTTCCCGGTCTCGTGATGATGTCGGTTATCATCAATTCGTATAACAACGTTGTTTCCTCCTTTTTCGGAGCGAAGTTTCAAAAGAACATAGAAGAACTTTTGGTTTCTCCCACTCCCCCGTCTTTGATCGTGTTAGGTTACACGATCGGCGGAGTGATTCGAGGAATGTCGGTGGGAGTTCTCGTGATTGCGATTTCTCTTTTTTTCACGGAGTTGGAAGTCTATCATTTTCCGATGCTCGTCGCCACCGTGTTTTTAAGTTCACTCCTCTTTTCTCTCGGAGGATTTTTAAACGCGCTCTACGCGAGAAAGTTCGACGACGTGACGATCATCCCGACTTTTATCTTAACTCCTTTGACCTATTTAGGCGGCGTGTTTTATTCGATACAGATGCTTCCTCCGTTTTGGCAGAACGTTTCCAAACTCAATCCGATTTTGTATATGGTAAACGCGTTTCGTTACGGATTTTTAGGCGTAAGCGATATCGAACCTTGGTTTGCGCTTTCTATGATTGCAATCGCGACGTTGTCGCTCTATATACTTTCCGTATATTTATTAAAAAAAGGAATCGGAATTCGACACTGATTTTAGAATTCTATGAGTGTACAAGAAGAAATTCGTTCCTTATTAAATTCTTCCTTGAGTCCTTCCCGTTTGGAAGTGGAAGACTTTAGCGCCGAGCACTCGGGTCACTCCGGAAACCCGGAAAGTAAACCGGAAGGAACTCATATCAAAATCATATTGGTTTCTTCCAATTTTTTAGGAAAATCCAAAGTGGAACAACATAGAATGGTGTATTCGCTTCTCAAGCCATGGATCGATCGGGGATTACACGCAATTACCCTGGAAACGAGGGAAGAGGATTTCCCAAAGAGATCAAAATGAAAAGTCAGCGAGTAAAAAGAAGGTTTGGAGATGGACTTTCCAATTTGGGATTGTAACAAAAACGGGATTCAAAATTCTAAAACTAAGATCTCCTGAAGAGGACCCCCGAAATTTAAGTCTAAAGAAAAAACGATGACAATCGATGAAATTAAAAATAAGATAGAATCCGGCCTTCCCGATTCGAAAGTAACGATCTTAGATCCTTATCGGGACGGAGTGCATATCAAGGCAGTCGTGATTTATAAAGGATTCGAAGGTAAGACCGTTTTGGAACAGCATAGAATGGTCTATGAAACTCTAAAAGAAGAACTAAAACAAGAAGTGCACGCGCTTGCACTGGAAACGAGGATACAAGAATGAACGAAACAGTAAAACAAAAGATAGACGAGCTTGTGGGAGCGAACAAGGTCTTTCTTTTTATGAAAGGAACGCCGGAAGCTCCGATGTGCGGCTTTTCTGCCGGTGTGTCTAACGTGCTCCGAAGTTTAGGAATTTCCTTCGGCTCCTTTAACGTTCTTTCGGACGAAACTATGCGCCAAGGGATCAAGGACTACGCGAACTGGCCTACCATTCCGCAACTTTACATCAACGGAGAATTCATAGGAGGTCACGATATCGTCGTGGAAATGGCAAAGTCCGGAGATCTCCAGAAAAAAGCGGGGATCCTGAGCGCATGATGCAGTTGTATCACTTTCAATCCTGTCCTTACTGCGCCTATGTTCGAGATGAGTTTGAGAATATGGGTTTGATTTTAGGAAAGGACTACGAACTCGTGGAAGCCAGTCGGGGTACCGTCGGCAGGGAGGAAGTGATTCGACTCGGTCTCAAAAGCCAGGTTCCGTTTTTAGTCGACGGGGATATAAGAATGTACGAATCGAGAGACATCGTAAAATACGTGAGCCTAAAAAAGGTTTCTTAAAAACCGAGTAAGTCTAAAATTTTATTTCCGACATCCCTGTTTTTACCTTCATACGGATAATCGTGAATGTACAAAACGGGGTTGAAGTTTAACTCTAAAATTCGATAATCCCCTTTGTTTTCCAAATCCTTTAAGATAATATCCACGCCGCAAATTTTCGCTCCTACCGCCGCCGCCGCTTTCACCGCAAGCCCCTTATAATAAGGATGGGCGAGATCGGTGACGTCCATCGAATCACCGCCGGTGCTGATGTTGGAATTCTTTCTTAAAAAAACTTTTTGACCCTTGGGCGGAATCGAATCTTTCGTAAAACCGGATTGTTGTAAAACGTCGAGTTCGGTGTCGCCTAACTGAATTTTCTCCAAGGGTGTTACGTGTCCGACTCCCCTTCTTTTATCCTCGTTTTTTAAAGCGACAAGGTCTTCCACCGTATGAACCCCGTCTCCGGTCACGTTAGCCGGAATCCGATTGCAAACCGCCACCGTTTCCTCGCCGATTACGAGAAAACGATACTCGTTTCCTTCGGCAAATTCTTCCACAATCACGGATTCGGAATGATTGAAAGCGATTTTAATCGCCTTTTTTGCGTCTTCTTCGGACGCACGGGGGGCCAAAATCGTAATCCCGATTCCGAAGTTGGTCGTCACCGGTTTTACTACCATTTTTCGATCGGAATTTTTTTGCCAAAAAACAAGGGCGGACTGAGGATCTCCGAAACTGTCTCCCGCCGGAACTTCCAAGCCGGATTCGTACATTATAATTTTCGAAATCGTTTTGTTTTCCATCACGAGGAAGGACATATAGGAATCCAATGCGGTTTTGGAAGCTTCCTTTACGTATTGAACGAAACCAACGGAATTTTTAAGTCTCAGAAAATGGTTCTTACGATCCAAAACTTCCACTTCCAGTCCCCGATTGAGAGCGTCTCGGATTACGATTTGAGTGGAAATTTCCAGATCTTCAAATCCTTCCAAAGCGAACACTTCCGGGGAAAGAAATTCTCCCGGTTTTAATTTCAATGATTGCATAACTTAACGGTGGGATATTGGGTTTGAATTTCTTCCTTTTCCAGTTGTTCCTTTTCTTGGAAGGAACGAGCAGCCTCTTTTTCCATCTTCGCCAAAGTTCCGGGAGAATATTCCAGATAAGAAAGAGCGCGTCGATTTTCCCGTGCGAGTTCCATCCCCTTGTCTCTAAACTCGATATTACGTTTTAGAATTTCTGCAAGTAATTTTCCGGAAGGAGTTTTATCCGGATTCTTCCATTTTTTGATTTGAAAGTCGATCGCTTCCTGATAAGTGCGCCTTCCGGTATGAAGATCCAAAATTTTCGCGTAGTGCCTGAGCGATTCGGAATATTCAGCGCCGTTAGTCTGAAAATTTTTCGCAGATCCGTTCGTTTGAATTTTAAGTTCGGGATTTCTTCCTTCCCAAATTACCGAGTTCAAATTTTCCTTTAATATCCGATTTTCTTCCTCTGAAACGGAAGGAGAAGGACTCAGCAAAGAATCCAGAAGAATCAACTGAGTGAACGCGAGATTGAGCCTGCAAACTCCCACCGGAGAATAAGGATCGATATCCAAGGAACGAATTTCTATGTATTCGATTCCCCTTTGAAGAAGAGCGTCTAACGGTCGTTCGTCTCCCTTAGGAACCTGTTTCGGACGAATCGGGGAATAAAATTCGTTTTCGATCTGAAGATAATTCGGATTGAGTTGCGCGTCCGCATTTTGAGAAAAAGAAACATAACTAGGATACGGGGTATGCACCGCGTAACACATACGGTCGGCGTATTCTTCCAGAGAATTATAATGAATTCCTAATGTATCCTGAACCTTACTCGTATATCCGATCTCGCTCATCCTGAGCGAAGTGGCATAAGGAGAGTATAACGTAAAATCCTTATGTTTTTCGAATTTGAGATTTCCCGGATTCGGCAAAAAAGTGGAATCAAAAACGGCGGAAGATCCGGTGAGATACGTTAAATAATGAACCCTTCTCATAAAATTTCGAATCACGTGCAGATAAAGAGACGAGATTTCCTCCTTCGTGAAGTTCGAAACTTCTTTTCCTAAAAATTGACGAAGGAAAATTTTCGAGAAAGAAAAGTTATAGTGAACTCCGGAAATCGTTTGCATCCTTCTTCCGTAACGAAGCCCCAACCCGTGACGATAAATCGTTTTCCACCTGCCCGAATGAGAAGTCCCGTATTGTCCGAGAGGAATTTCGTTTTCGTTTTCGGGTAGAATCGGAGGCATACTGAAAGGCCAGATGAGTTCGTTGTCCAATTTGCGGATCGTAAATATATGCAAATCTTGTAATTCTCGAATGTTTGCCTCGATCTTGGGACGGGGATGAGTCGCGTATTCGAGTTGAGGTTCCGCAAAATCCGTCTTGATGGAATGATTGGTCAAACTCGAACCCAAATGCGCGGGATGCGGGGTTCCCGCGAGGGTCCCGTTCGGATTCACTCTCATACTTTCTTTTTCCAAACCGTGTTTGGCTTTAACGGCGTGTCTTAACAGAATTTCGAGAGAAACTTCTTGGGTCTTGGACAGTTCTTCCGTTTTCAAAGTCCGCCTGTGGCTCCTTCTCCACGTGGATCGGACGCACCGTAGAGCGTTCCGTTCTCTCTTTTGACCGAAAATAGTTTCGCAAAGTTCGGAGCAATTCGTATATCGTGTTTTCTTGCCGAAAGACCGTCGAACACGTTTCTTTCGTTCACTGACTTTTCAATAAATACCGCGTCCGGAAAAAATTGATGATGAACTCTTCCTCTTGCGACGGATTCATACAATGTAAGATTCAAATCCAAATTGTAGATGAGCGATTGCAGGACCGCGTTAACGATGTAAGAACCGCCCGGCGCACCCGTAACTAAAAAAGGTTCCTTTCCTTTGAATACGATCGTAGGAGACATACTGCTAAGCGGCGTTTTTTTGGGGAGAATGGAATTCGCTTCGGCACCGATCAAACCGTACACGTTCGGTTCTCCGGGAGCCCTGCTAAAATCATCCATCGTATCGTTTAACACGATTCCGGTTCCGGGAGCCATAACCGAAGCGCCAAATCGAAAGTTGATGGACTGAGTCGTAGACACAGAGTTTCCTTCCCGATCCATCACGGAAATATGAGTCGTTTGCGGGGATTCCACTCCGAAGTTTAACTTTTTAAGGAACGAAGAACTGCTCGATGCGATCTTCGGATCAAAATCGGAAATTTTTTCTTCCGCGTATTTTTTGGAAAGAAGACGGTTCAAAGGAATTTTTGTAAACGCGGGATCTCCGCCTAAGATCGCACGATCGGCGTAACCTCTTCTCATCACTTCCGTAATAAAATGATAATATCCGGCCGGATCTTTTTCGTAGGTTTCTCGTAGAGGTTTCGTTTCCGCCATAGACAACATCGTAAGAAGATGAACTCCGGAAGAAGGAGGTGGCATCGTATAAATCGTATAATTGCGGTATTTTGTCTGAACGGTTTTCTTTTCGATCACCTTAAAATCGTTCAGATCCTGGGAAGTGACCAGACCCCCGTTTTTTTTCATCGCGGCTACAATCGCGTTTCCGATCTTGCCTTGATAAAATTCTTTTTCACCCGTTTCGGAGATGAGTTTTAAGGAATTTGCCAAATCCTTTTGGACCAAAACACTCTCCAACTCCGGAACCTTTCCTTCCGGAAGGAAGATCGTTTTCATTTGCTCGTCCATGTCTTTGGAAGATTTTTGAATTGCGGATTGCAGATCCGGATATACGGGAAATCCTTTTTCCGCCAAAAGAATCGCGGGAGCGATTACGACTTTTAAGGGAAGTTTTCCGTAACGTTTTTGGATCTGGACCAAACCCGCCACGTTACCCGGCACACCGACCGCTCTAAATCCGAGCAGCGAATCCTCCTTCGGTTTTCTCTGATACATAGTTCGAGAGGACGCGTTAGGCGCTCTTTCTCGAAAATCGAATGCTATCGGCTCCGGAAATTCCTTGAGATAAAGGACCAGAAAACCCCCTCCACCGAGTCCGGTCGAGTGAGGTCTTGTGACTGAAATCGCAAACGAGGTTGCGACCGCGACGTCCACTACGTTTCCACCTAACAAACCCACTTCGATCCCCGCCCGAGTGGCTTCGGGAGAATCGGACGCGATCATCAAATTCTTACTTTCGCCGAAATAATCGGAGTGTTTTTTTTGATGGGAAGGGGTTACGAGTAAATCCGTGGAGACGTTTTTTCCTTCGATCGTAAGGGAACTTTCCCTACACGAGAAAAGTAAAAGTATCAGAACGATACGAATTGTAATTTGTTTCATCGGGGTTCCGGTGTGGATTTCAGGATTTTTTTCCGGGAAAGAATTCCATTTCAATTCCCTCTTTGCCGGAAATCAATTTCGCCTTACCTCCGGATTTCAACGCGCCGAAAAGAATTTCTTCGGAGATCCGTTTCGAGATGTGAGTATCGATCCATCTTTGTACGGGTCTTGCGCCGAACTCGGGAGTGTAGGCCTTGTCCGCGATGTAAACGAGTACATCTTCCTGAAACTCCAGTTCAATTTGTTTAGAATTCAATCTTTCCTGTAAGAGGGCAAGCTGTTTTGCAACCACTTTGGTTACATTTTCCGGATTCAAGGAAGAGAACTCAATAACCGCTGTTAGTCGGTTTCTGAATTCGGGAGAAAACTGTTTTTCGATCGCCTTTAGACTTCGGTCTTCTAAAAGATCGTTTCCAAATCCCACCGGATTTGTAGAACGTTCGCGGGCTCCCGTGTTCGTAGTCATCACGAGAATCACCTGGCGAAAGTCGGACTTTCTTCCGTTATTGTCCGTAAGAGTCGCATGATCCATGATCTGCAGTAGAATATTATAAATATCCTCGTGAGCCTTTTCGATCTCGTCGAGTAAAAGCACACAATGAGGATTTCTATAGATCGCATCCGTAAGTTGTCCGCCTTGTTCAAAACCCACATAACCAGGAGGAGATCCGATCAAACGAGACACGGTATGTTTTTCCATATATTCGCTCATATCAAAACGAACGAGTTCCACTCCTAGAATTTCCGCGAGTTTGCGAGTGAGTTCCGTTTTACCGACGCCGGTCGGTCCCGCAAAAAGAAAAGAGCCGACGGGTCTTCCCGGTTCGGAAAGTCCGCTTCTGGAAAGTCGAATCGACTGAACCAATTGATCGATCGCGGAATCTTGTCCGTAGATCTTGGCCTTCAATTCTTCGGCTAAGTTTTTTAGTTTTTCTCGATCGTCCGCTTTGACAGTCACCGACGGAACCTTTGCGATTTTAGAAACCAAGTCTTCGATCTCTCGGACGGTTACCGTTTTTTTGCCGCCTTCCCTGAGTCTGACTCTAGCTCCTGCCTCGTCCAAAAGATCGATCGCCTTATCGGGAAGTTTTCGATCCAGAATGTACCGGGCCGACAACTCGGCCGCTTGTTCCACCGCGGATGCGGAATACTTGACCTTGTGAAAGGATTCGTATTTTTCCAAAAGTCCTTTTAGGATTTCTATCGTTTCGGAGACGGAAGGTTCCCCCACTTCTACCTTTTGGAATCTTCTGGAAAGTGCATGATCTTTTTCGAATATAGATTTGAACTCCTTGTAAGTCGTAGTTCCGATACAACGAAGTTCCCCGCTGGAAAGCGCGGGTTTTAAAAGATTGGACGCGTCCAAAGAGCCGCCCGAAACCGCACCCGCACCGATGATCGTATGAATCTCGTCGATAAAAAGTACGTGATCGTCCTGAGCTGTGATTCGAGTGACTACGTTTTTCAATCTCTCTTCAAATTCTCCCCGAAACTTTGTGCCCGCGAGCAATAACCCCATATCCAAAGAATATACTTTCAAATTTCTTAATGGTTCCGGAACTTTTCCATCCACAACTCTTTGTGCGAGACCTTCCACGATGGAAGTTTTTCCGACTCCTGCCTCGCCTACAAAGATGGGATTGTTCTTTCTTCTTCTACAGAGAATGTGAATGGTTCGATCAAGTTCGTCTTCCCTTCCGACCATCGGATCGAGTTTTCCTTCTTTGGCTCTTGCGGTCAAATCCACGCAGAACGTCTGCAAAGGATCGGATACTTTTTCGCCGTCTTCGCCCAGGATTTCCTTGTTGGAATTTTTGGAATCTTTACGAATTCCGTGAGAGATATAACGAACGATGTCGAGTCTGGAAATATCCTGCGAACCCAAAAAATACACGGCGTTGGATTGATCTTCCCGGAAAAGCGCTGCCAGAACGTCCCCTCCGTCCATTTTTTTGTTTCTTGTAGACTGAACGTGGAACTCGGCGAGTTGCAGGACGTGTTGCACTCCGATCGTATAAATCGGATCCACGTCACCGGAAGATTCGGGAAACGATTCCAGTTCCCTTTCCAGATATCCGATCAAATCTTTTCGAAGAAGTTCAAGATCCGCTCCGCAGGCTTCCAACACTTCCTTTGCAACGGAATCGTAAGTCAGAGCAAGAAGAATGTGTTCGAGAGTGATAAATTCATTTCTTCTTTTTTTGGCTTCTTCCCAAGCCATCTTTAAAGTGCGTTCCATTTCTTCCGTGAGAATCATGATTCCTCCTCTCCTTCCTCCACTTCCATGGTACAGTGAAGCGGATATCCGTGTTGTTCCGCCAATTGTTGAACTTGTATAACCTTGGTTCTTGCTACGTCGTGCGAATAAACGCCGCATAACGCTTTCCCCGTTATGTGTGCTTTTAACATGATCTGTTGACTTTCTGCTCTGCTTCTGTGAAAGACGACTTGTAAAATCCAAACGACGAATTCCATCGGAGTAAAATCGTCGTTAAGTATGATGACTCTGTATTTGGAAGGACGTTTGAGTTTGACCCTCTCTTTGACGAGAGTTTGTTCTTCCGTATCAAATCGAAAGATATCGCTCACGATTCGTAACTCCCTAAATCCGACACCGTTCCGTTCCTATTCGTTCCGTTTTGAAAAAAGGGCGCCGATTGAACTTCTTTCAACGGAGAATGTTCGTTTGTCTCCCGGATCATTTCCCGCATGTGCAATCTTTCTTCCCGTAGAAAACGTTCAATCGCATTTCTAGCTTGCGCGTGAAAAATCAGATGAGAACTGTACGTGGGAACCGCCGGAAATCCTCTTAAGAATTTATGTTCCCCTTGAGCGCCCGCTTCGAAGACCTTGATCTTTTCCCGAATCGCATATTCGATCAATTGATAAAAACAACATTCAAAGTGAAGATGCGGATGGAACTCCTCGCAACCCCAATATCTTCCGTAGAGAAAATCGCCTTTGCGTAGATTGAAAGTTCCAGCAATCGCCTTTCCGTTCCGATACGCGAGAACGAGAACGATTCGATCCAAAAAGTTTTCAAAGGAAGAATCAAAAAATTTGCGATTCAAATACGCGGAACCCCATTTTCTGGAATGAGTATCCGAATAAAAACCCCAAATCGCGTCTATGTCCGATTGGGTGATTTGATTTCTTTCTAAAACTCGGATCTCGAGCCCGTATCCTCGGACGATTTCCCTTTCTCTTTTAATCTGCATTCTCTTTTTTGATTTCATAGCTCCGAGATAATCATCAAAGTTCGAATAACCTCCGTTGATCCAATGATACTGGTGAGAAAGCCTTGTTGCAAATCCGTATTCGGATAGGACTTCGGATTCTTCCTTTTCCAGAAATAAAAAATGAATTCCGGAAAGCCCTCCTTTTCGCAAAAAAGAAGCAGCTCCGGGATGAGATAAGCACAGACCTCTTTTAAACCGAGGTTCGTATCATAAAGAATTCTTTTTCCGTTGGCAGGAGTAAACGGAACGGCAACGAGTCCTTTGGGATAGTATTTAAGTCCGACTTGGGCAAAAAATTGAGCCCACTCAAAATCAAAGATGTATTCTCCGTAAGAATCGAATTTCAGAAAAAGAGGAATCACTGCGGAAAAACGGCCTTCTTTCCAAAAAGCGCAATATTTGGGAATCCAAGAAGTGGAAGGCCCGATACAACGGGAAACTTCCAAGGATCTAAGAAAATCGTATTCTAAAAAAGGACTTTTGGGATCGGAAATACGATTCCATTCTTCCTTGGAAATCGAAGAGATAGAATCTAAGAATTCTACTCGGATGCCGCTCGGAGAATGGGAAGTCATGTTAATCCTTGGACGATTTTGGCGATTACTTTGTCAGAGATCGAGTGAAAAATGCTTTCGAATCTTTTGAACCGCTCTATGTGTAATGACTTTGATATTGGATTCGGAAAGGCCCGTTCGTTCGGAGACTTCTCGAACGCTCATACCGTCTAGTTTGAGATGAGTGAGAATCTGCTTTTGTCGTTCGTCCAAAATGTTCAGCCATTCCTTTAAAATCTCCCTTGCCTTTTCGGGTTCTTCTTCGCGGATCGGTTCTGGTGACGCGAAAAAATCGAGATTGTCCGTGTTGAAAGTCCGATCTCCTACCTTCTTCTTTCTCAGATAATCGATCGTCTTGTATCGAGCAACGGCAAAAATCCAAGGCGCGGGATGACGATCTTGGCGGTAAGAATCCCTGGCCCTGTGAAGTCCGATTAAAATTTCCTGGATTAAATCTTCCCTGTCCTCTTGATTGCTGATCCGGGGGATGAGATACGATCTGAGAATTCCGGTAACTAATCTGAGGAATTTTTCATACGAGTTTTGATCCCCTTCCCGAGCCTTGGCGATTAAGGCCGAACATTCTTCCCAGATTTCTTTTTTAGCTGACATGTAACTAACTGCTTGGAACCTTCGAAAAGATAAGAAACCGTCCTTATGTGATGCTACTCATTGAACGCAAGCACGATACAAAAAATTTGAGTTTTGAGACGATAAGAAACGGTCCTTCGATTTGGGACGCGTTGAAAACAAGCTAAAACCGATTCCTTCCAATTTAGATTGGGAAGAAACTACTGTCCAACCATTCTTTAAAATTGGAAAATTTCCACTTAGATAATATTTAAACGGATGCCTCGTAAAGAACAAACAACCGAATCTTTGATCCGAAAAATAGCCGAAGAACCTCCGATTGGAAAAAACGATTGGAATTGGTTCGTGATTTTAGCGCTGATTTTTGCGATCGTGATCGTGTTCTATTTCCTCTCCTTATATCCGGTTACAAGTCGTTTCATTCATATCCCGACCTTATTCCCAGACTTTCTTTGGATTTCCCTCATCGGACTTTATTCGTTTTGGATTTTATATCAATTGCGATTTCCGGAGGAATCTTTTACAAAGTCCGCACGTTTCCCTCTGTTACTCGCTTTCTTTTGGATTTTATATTCCGTCGGTTTATTTGCTTGGGATTTAATAGCGGACAACGAAATTCACACGCATATCGGAAAATGTTGGATCATCCTATTTCTCACAAGTATTCCATTTGCTGGATTTGGAATTTTCATTTTGAAAAAAGGAAAACCGGGTAATCCTGTTTTGACGGCGGCAATCCTTTTTGTTTTTAGTTTGGCGCTTGCAAATTTCTGCCTCAAGTTTGTCTGCGTAGATCAATCCTCCTTTCACATTCTCGTCTCTCACGTTTCCGCAAGTCTGGGCTTATTTTTACTCGGCTTTTCCGTATTTAATAATATTCTGAAATGGTAATATATATCAAAGAGTCACAGGAGTTCCGACAATTTTCCGTGAAACTTACTTCCCACCCTTATTTTTGTGGGCGGGGGAGGAGGCGGAAAGGTTCGGGAGATTTTTCTCTATCGGAAAATCATACTTTTTGCAAGTAAAAAGCTCGATTCTTGTCGGAACACTTGCGTTTTATTGTATGTATGTAAAGTCCTAACCTCTAAAGCCTATTCACTAACCCCTTGAAAAGTGCGTTTTTGATCCTTCTTCTTCCAAAATCCCTTTCAACTTGTGGGGTTGGTTATGATCGAGATCGAGGCGCTGAGTTTCAAAGGCGGGAAAACTCGGGAAATTTTTACATATCAGAAAATTCTGATATTGGCAAGCTGAATTTGACTTCAAATCTTGTAGGAGTTTCCTACTTTTCAATGAAAACCTCAAATTTTGTGGGAACTCCCACAGATCCCTAAAACTCCCAGGCGGTGCGAAACACTTCCTTCTCTTCCGCAAAACGAATGAGCTTGGATAAAAACGGATCTTCGGAAAGAGTCGAACTGTCTCCGATACAAAGAAGTAAATCGCGAGCGCGGGTCATGCCTACGTTGATCCTTCTGGATTCTTTTAAAAATCCGGATCTGCCTTCCGCGTTGGAACGCACAAATCCAAGAAGAATACAACGGTTTTCCCTGCCTTGAAACGAATCAATCGTGGAAACGTTGATCTTTGTAAATTCGGCTTCTTTTAATTTTTCGGAAAGCAATCGAACCTGAGCCCGATACGGAGAAAGAATCGTAATCTCTTCTTCCTTCCAGCCGTTTTCTTTAAGCAAAACGCAAAGACGAATCTGAAGATCCGCTTCGAACGGATTGGTAAGGCTGTCGTCTACGCTCACCTCTTCGCTGTCCGTGCCTGCGGTATCGATCCACTGAAACGCATTCAAAAAAGGGAATGTTTCCGGAAAATCAAAAACTCTTTCTTCCGGAGGACGTCCCGATTTGAGTCGATCTTCGTAAAATTCTTTCGAAGGAAAAGCCGCAATCTCGTCCTTCATTCTATATTGGGTATCCAGAAGAAATACGCGTTCGGAGGATTCGAGTCGCTCGGCGGCTTTTTCAAAGAGAGTGACTTCGAGAGAATTTTTATCCGAAAATAACGTAGGGGGCAATTGTTTGTGATCCCCCGCGAGAATCACACGATCCGATTTCAAAATCGGAATCCAAGAAGCGGGTTCGAGAGCCTGAGAAGATTCGTCTAACACGCAAAAGTCGAACTGTCTTCCTTCTAATATGGAACGGGCCGATGCGACGGGCGTGGAAACGATCACGTTATGGGAAGAAACCAAACTGTCGATCAGTCCTTTTTCCATGGAACGAATCGTTTTTTTAAGTTCTTTTACTTCCTGAAAAAGATTCTTTCTTTCCTCCCTTTCCTTTGCACCGAAATTTCTTTTATACTTTTTAGCCTGTTGGGATATTTCAATCACGTCCCTTCTGTATTCGCTTAACAATTTTCCGTCGGGATGATGAAAGAGTTTATAATCCAAAGTCGAGTGAAGGGCGGCGTCGCTGATACGGGCCGGATGTCCGAGCCTCAAAACGGGAATTCCTTTTGCGGAAATCGATTCAACGAGTAAATCACAAGCGGAATGTGTGGGCGCGGATACCAGAATTCTTTTTTCGTCCGCTACGAGCTGGCTCACAATTTCGGTTAACGTGGTTGTTTTACCGGTGCCGGGCGGTCCGTGAATGACTACCACGTCCTCGGAAAGAACGGAATGGAGCACGGCATTCTTCTGGGATTCGTTTAAGGAAGGATTCATTCTTCCTAAAACACGAGATCGATCGGATTCTCGAATGGAAATCGAATCCGGTTTTCCGTATCCCAATAGAAGCTCACGGTTTACATACAGTCTTGTTCCCTTGGTTGCATCCACAACCGCGTATAACGCGTGAAACATTCCCTTATAGGAAGTTTCATCCGGGAGAAGATCCAGAAAACATTTTCCGTCTTCGGTCCATTCCGGAACCTCGTCGATCGCAATCCGAATTTTTTCTTTATGCAAAGAAACTAAAATCGCTCGAACACGATCTTCGTTCTTTCCGATTTGAACCGGGGCTCCGGATTGAAATTTTGCGGGATATTCTTCCTGATCCGGAAAATGAAAGGTAAGAAGCCAACTTCCTTCCCGACCCAGAGTTTGCTCTTCGTAGACAAGAGGGTATAACGTGATTCCGAGTTTGATTCTATCTTGAAGAGGACGGGAAAGCCAGTCCTTGGAAAAAAGAGAATCTTCTTCTTTTTTTTCTCTCTCGAGTTCGGTTTTTACTGACTCTAACTCTTCGAGTGAACTGGAGAATTTTTGTTCCTTCAAAACCGATCGGGGGAAAGGACTACGATTCTGTAGACCTGAGATTTTTGGTCGTCTCTTGTGGGGAGTCCTTCCGCAAATCGAATCGCACTCGCAAGAGTGGTCCCGGTTGTCTGTCCCGCAAAGATTCCTTCTTTTTGATAGAGATCGGATTGATATAAAAGCGCTTGTTCCCGATCAACTCCGACGTACTCGTCTACGATCTTCGGGTCAAAGGATTCGGGAAGATGGATCGAAGTTTCCTTTTGAATCATCTTGCGGATGAATCTGGATTTTTGACTGACTCCCATGATCACTCGAACAGAAGCCTTTTTCGATTTCAAAAATCTTCCCACTCCGGAAAGGGTTCCACCGGAACCGCCTCCCGCCACGAATGCGTCTACGTTTCCGCCAAGATCTCTCCAGATCTCGGGGCCGGTAAAAAGATAGTGCGCGTTTGTGTTCGCCATATCCTTGTATTCGTTTAAGATAACGGTGTTCTTTTCTTTTTCCTTAATTTCCTTCGCCTTCTTTAAAAGTGCGTCGTCCCAGTTTCCCTTTGCTTCCGGAATGATTTCAATATGGGCACCGAAGGTTTGAAGATCTTTGATCTTCTGTGGATCCGTATCTCCCGCAACTAAACAACGAAACTTATACTGACGGATCGTGCTGATCCACGCGAGACTCAGTGCGGTCGTGTTGTAACCGGGTTGAACGACTTGTCCGCCCGGTTTTAATTCTCCTCTTCTTTCGGAAGAAAGGAGCATCGATAAGGCGGTTCTATCTTTTACGGAACCGGTAGGATTGCAGAACTCCGCTTTGAGATAGAATTCCACATTCGGAATGTGAGAACCGATTTGATTCAGTCGAATGAGCGGAGTGTTCCCGATCATTTGTAAAATCGTTTCTTTTACGGGTTTTGCTACGCTGAGTTCCCGTCCAAAAGATTTCTGAATGTTATTCAGCGCGCCAAGGAAACTGTTTCCGAACTCGTCTATCGAACGGGATATTTCATCAAACATAGGGTTTCGACAGAATTATATAGCGTACAACCAAGGTTCAACTTCTTTCTGCTTTTTTTCAAACTCTCCGATCTTACTTTCTTGTTTCAAAGTAAGACCGATATCATCGAGTCCGTTGTAAAGGCAGTATTTACGAAAAGAATCCACCTCGAACGAATAGACTTTTCGGGTCGGTCCTGTCACGGTTTGTTTATCCAGATCGATCTGAATTTTCGCGCCCACGTTAGCGGAAACAGCTTGAAACAATTCTTCTACTTCTTCGGATTTTAGAACAACCGGAAGCATTCCGTTTTTAAAGCAGTTGTTAAAAAAGATATCCGCGTAAGAAGGCGCGATGATCGAACGAAAACCGTAGTCTTCCAAGGCCCAAGGAGCGTGTTCTCTGGAAGATCCGCACCCGAAGTTGTCTCTTGTTAAAAGTACGGTAGCGCCCTTGTATCTTTCTTGATTCAAAGAAAATTCAGGATTTGGTTTTGTTCCGGCGTCGTCCAAATATCTCCAGTCATGGAATAGATGAATTCCGAATCCGGTTCTTTCGATTTTTCTTAAAAATTGTTTCGGAATGATTTGATCCGTATCGACGTTCGGCTTGTCGAGTAAGGCAGCTACTCCGTCAAGAATTGTAAATGCTTTCATAATATTCTTCGTTGCCCCTGATTTATTTCCAGTTACGGATATCTACGAAACGACCTTCTACGGCTGCGGCTGCGGCCATTTCAGGTCCGACGAGGTGAGTTCTTCCCCCCTTTCCTTGACGACCTTCGAAGTTTCGATTGGACGTCGAAGCGCAACGATCTCCCGGTTCGAGTACGTCGTCGTTCATCGCAAGACACATAGAACAACCCGGGTTCCTCCATTCAAAACCGGCTGCTGTAAAGATTTTATCCAAACCTTCTTCTTCCGCCTGACGTTTTACTCTACCCGATCCTGGAACTACGATCGCTTGAACCTTAGAGGAAACTTTTTTTCCTTGAATGGTAGCGGCGGCGGCTCTTAGGTCTTCAATTCTTGAATTGGTGCAAGAACCGATAAAGACCTTATTGATATGAATGTCTTCGATTTTCTCTCCGGGTTTCAAATCCATATATTTGAGAGCGGATTCGATTCCGATTTTGTCGATCGGATTGATTGCGTCGTTCGGACTTGGAACGACTCCTTTTACCGATACAACTTGGCTCGGAGAAGTTCCCCAAGTGACCATAGGAGCGATTTCGTCCGCGTGAAGAATCACGGTTGTGTCGAACTTCGCGCCCTCGTCGGTCACGTAGTGTCTCCACTTCTTCACGGCGAGATCCCATTCGGCGCCTTTCGGAGCGAAGTCTTTTCCTTGGATATAGTTGAAAGTAATTTCATCCGGTGCGATGAGACCAGCTCTCGCTCCGGCTTCGATCGACATATTGCAGATCGTCATTCTCGCTTCCATGCTCAGAGCCTGAATCGCGGAACCGCGATACTCGATTACGTAACCGGTTGCTCCGGCGGTTCCGATCTTACCGATGATCGCAAGAATGATGTCTTTCGCGGTTACCTTGTCGGAGAGTTTTCCATCGACTCGGATTTCCATCGTCTTCGCTCTTTTTTGAACGAGGGTCTGAGTCGCGAGAACGTGTTCCACTTCGCTCGTTCCGATCCCGAAAGCGAGGGCGCCAAACGCGCCATGTGTAGAAGTATGAGAATCTCCGCATACGATCGTCATCCCCGGATGAGTCAGACCCATTTCCGGAGCGATTACGTGAATGATACCTTGATCCGGATTTTGAAAATCATAAAGGCGGATTCCGTTTTCATCGCAGTTCTTTTTCAGAGTATGCATCTGAATCGCGGAAATCGGATCGGCTAAACTTAAATCCCGAGTACGAGTGGAAACGTTATGATCCATAGTGGCAAAAGTTGCCTCGGGACGACGGACTTTTCTACCCGCAATTTTAAGTCCTTCGAAAGCCTGGGGGCTTGTAACTTCGTGAATGAGATGACGATCGATATAAATTAAATACGATCCCGCATCCAGTTCTCCAACCAGATGGTCTTCCCAGATTTTTTCGAACATTGTCTTCATTGGATTCTCATACTCCCGAAAGAAATTCTTTCGGACTTTGTGGATTGGATTTGTTTCTCGAAAATGAGAAAAGAGATCCGTTGTATTTCCATCGTTCGGATCTCGGGTCTTTTCGTCTACATTATTAGTGGATAGGAGTTAGTGGTTAGGACTTTACACCTTGCCTGTCAGACATTGACCCACGCTGCGACCCATACGGAGCGACGTGGCTTGAGTTCATCTTTTTCACCAGTGTTTCTCCTATTTTTAGTATGAAAGAAATCAGACTCTAATCAATTACGATTTCTCCTACTCTGTAAATCACCTTACTTATTTCGCCCGAAAAACGTAGACCGTTTTTCCAAGGCTGATCTCGTCGAAATCGTACAGAACCCTAGGTCTTAAAATCTTTTTACCGTTTAAGTAGGTTCCACCGTCCGAAATCAAATCGTATAATACGAAACGATTTTTGATCTTACGAATTCTTGCGTGAAGTTTGCTCACTGTCGGATCCGCGACCAGCACATCCGAAAATTCTCCGTTTCCCAGAGTGGTTTCCGCCTTTCGAATCGGAACCTGTTTACCGGGAGACCTACCTTCTTTTTGAATCAAAGTCGCAAGATCGTATGCTTCCGCCGCGTCAAACTCGGATTCGCTCACGGGAAGAGAACGAGAAACGTGCACTCCTTCCGGATTTGCATACGGAGAAGAATGAAACTGATCTCCGTACATTCTCTGATAGACTTCTCTTTCTTCTCCTCTGGCGTGAAACCTCTTTTGTGCTTCCCCAACGGACGAGTCGGAAGATTCCTCCGAGTCTCCTCGTTCCTTACGAAATAAAAGCAAAAGTCCGATCAAAGTAAGAATGAGTAAAAAACCAATCGTGGGAAGAAACACACCCGGACTTAAAAAAACGAGTCTGAGTTGTTTGGCGACTCCGGGTTTGTAAGTGTATGTGAACTTACCACCCTGGGAAGATTCCCAGTCTCCTCGAATGAAGTCGCCTTCCCCTTTCCAAAAATCGTTTTGAAAGGGAGAATCGTATCGAATCTCGGCCGGATGTTTGTGAAAGTATTCCAAATCGGTTAAATACTTAGAAAGAAAATCCTGAGAATCGATTTCGTAAAAATCTCCCCCGTAAATCCGAACGAGTTCGAAGTTGGAGAAGTTGCGTTTTCCGACGACCTGAATCGGAAGTCCGGAGGTAGACAAACCCTGTCTGAGTCCCGGAGGAAGTTTATAGTCCGTATCGGAGACGAGAAGAGAAAGGTAGGATTCTCCGGTTAAAATCGTATTCACTTTTTGGAATACAAGATCCAAGTTCGTGCCCGTATTGCGATTGCTGAGAGAACCCGGAACCCGCGCCTTTGCAAGAGCGGCTTGTCTGTCCAAATCCTTTTCAATGACGAGCAGATCGTCCGAAAAAAAGATAAAACTAAAACGATCTTCCTCCCCCGAGCTCTGAACGACCTTTTGTAAAAATCGAGTGTTGAAATTATTCTCTTCGAGTGTGGTTCCCGACTGAATTAAAAAAACGGAATGAACGGGTCTGCTTCCTTCTTTGCGAAGCACCTTGGGTCTGAGGACGGTTCTGGTTTCCGAACCTCTGGATTCACGGATGAGAAAATTCTCCCTTTCCAAAGGAAACTGCTTTTTATCCCGAATGAAAAGTTGAACGGAGGGAAAGGAAGAAGAGTCCGCATCTTCCATCATAAACGGAGACTTTTGTGCCAAAAGCGGAGAAGAAAATAAAATCAGTGTTAGGAGAACCGCATAGCCCATCATTCGCACTCGTACTATCTGAGATCAGCTTCCTTGTTCAAACAGTTTTTTTCCATACTCGGAATTCGGAGTCAATTCTCCCTTTCCCGGTCTTGTAAGAACTTCGGCCCAATCTCCTTGATAGAGGATACTGATAGTATCGGCCAGGGCTTTGACGATAGAGATTTCGTGCGTGATAAAAATGAGAGAAAGTCCTTTTTCCTTTCTAAATTTCACCAGAAGTTTGAGAACTTCCGCTTCGCTGATTGCATCCAACGCCGCGGTCGGTTCGTCCGCGACGACAATTTGGGCCCCGGAATAAACGGCCAAAAGGATGAGAATTCTCTGCCTTTCTCCACCGGAAAGATTTCCCGGCAAGGAATCGAACGCCTTTGCAGGATCGTGGATTTGGATCGATTCGAGCAGAGGAAGAATTTTTTTTTTCATCGCAATTTCCGGATTGGAAAGGGAAAAGGCTTCGAGGATCTGAGAACCCGTTTTTCGATACGGATGAAAACCCCAGATCGGATTTTGAGGAACGAGCGCGATCTTTTTTCCGCGTAGAATCTGCCATTCTCTTTCCGTGAGATAACGAGCGTCTTGACCTAACAGAGAAAAACGATCGGATCTCTGAAAGAGTTCCTTATCCGTCATTCCCAAAAGACAGGACGCAAAGGTGGACTTCCCGCTCCCCGATTCTCCCACGATACAATGAACTTCCCCCGCACGAAGAGTAAAATCGACTCCTTTCAGAATGGGATGGCCCGGCGTGGAAACCTTGAGATTGGAAATTTCGATTACGGGAGAATTCACAAAAGAGCGGTCATTCCATCATGAAAAGATTGTATTCTACGATGCTACAAAGGATATGTCCGATTAAAATATGAGACTCTTGGATTCTCGCGGTCACGTTACTCGGAACGATCACGTCCAGATCGGAAAGGTTTTTCATCTTTCCACCGTCCCCGCCTAACAGCGATATGGTTTTGACTCCTCTGGTTTTTGCCTTTTCAAGAGCCAATAAAACGTTTTTCGAATTTCCACTGGTAGAAAGTCCGATGAGCAAATCTCCCTTTCTACCAAAGGCTTCGATCTGTCTAGCAAACACTTCTTCGTAACCGTAGTCGTTCGAACAAGCGGTCAAAACCGCCGAGTCCGCGGAAAGAGAAAGCGCGGGAAGAGCCTTTCTTTCGTTTCCGGATTTGTAGCGAACCACGAGTTCGGCCGCGATATGAGAAGCGTCACAGGAAGAACCGCCGTTTCCGCAGAGATAAACCGTGTTTCCGGTTTGTAAAACCTTGGAAACCATTTCTCCCGCTTTGGTAATATCGTCTAAAATCGTATCGATACATTTTTGTTTGGTGGCAATGGAATCTCGGATTTGACCGAGAGCGATTTCCTTAGTATCCATTTTACGTTGTTCCTCTTTTTTTGCGTATCTGTTCTAGTACTTGAAAAAATTCTTTCTTTGCTTTTTCAAAATCTTGCAGAGAAAGATTTTCCGTATAAGGAGAATTTTCTTTTTGATTCCCGCTTACGTTTAAAAAATACAATTCGTCCGAGACGATCGCTTTCAGTCGTTTTGTGGAATTCGACTGAAAGAATTGTTCGAATTCGATTCCCATATAAACGAGAAGAATGCAGAGAATACTCGGTTTCAAACGAATGAAAATCTGTTGTTTCCAAAACGGTTCCCAGTTGTAAAAGTCCTTCCAGGTTTCCTGAGAAGAACCGGTTTCTCCGTATAAAACCTTGAGGTCCTCGTCGATTCCGTCGGGTTGAAATCGGGAAAAGACGCTTTTCAAATCGGAATGTTCGTAGGAAAGAATTCGGTTTAATTCCGCTTCCGGAATAAAAACAACTCCGGAGATTTTATCGCCTTGTTGACTGAGGAAATTGCCGGTGCTGACCACGAGAGAATATTCTCTTCCGGATTTTTCCTTTCCTTCCAGTCTGAAAAGTTTGGGACCGTTCTTTAGAATTTTATAATATTTTGTTTCGTGTACGAGTCCGCCGTTTTTTTTCCGGGTTACAAAAAAACGATCCGCCTTTTCTCTTAGATCGGCGAGTTCTCTTTTATAACCGTAACTTTCCCGAACCGGAGGAGTTTCTTCGGCTGAACCTTTCTTTCGTTTTCTTCTTTTAAAAAAAGAAAAGAATCTACCGAAGAACGACTTAATTGCCATAGTCCTCTTTCACGTTGGAAGGGCGTTCGACCATTCCGTGTTCGAGTTCGTATTGTTTTGCATCCTTTAAAAACGTGGAATACGCGGAAGACACCGCGATGACCCAACCCGGAAAGCCGTCCAAAAATCCGAACTTGAAAAAATAGGTTTCCATAAACTTAGAAAACGGTTTGTAAATTGTTCGAAGAAACGAAAATTTCTTTCCTTTTCTTTGTCTCGTTAAAGCGACAATCGAAGAAAACTGATTGATCGTATTCACCTGGTGCGTTAGATCCCGAAAACTGTAATGAATGATATCGCCGTGGATCTTGTTTCCTTTTCCTTGGATGCTGATATAATCGTGCGGATTTTCACCCACCCAAACGGCCTTTCCTTTTTTAAAAATTCGATAACGATACTGGGGATACCAACCGCTATAACGGATAAATCTTCCCATGTGAAAGGTAAGACGAGAAACTTGGAGACCGCTTACGGATTCGTCTTCTTGTTTTTCTTTGAATGTAAGAAGTGAATTTTTTAGTTCGGGTGAAATTCTTTCGTCCGCATCCAAGGAAAGAATCCAATCGTATTTGCAGAGGTTGATCGCGTCGTTTTTTTGTTCGATATGACCTTTGAATCTTTGTTTATAAAATTTTACGGAAGGAAACGATCGGGAGATCTTTTCGGTTTTGTCAGTGCTGATCGAGTCCAGAACCACGATTTCGTCCGCGACTTCCAGACAAGACCGAATGCAGTCTCCGATATTTTTTTCTTCGTTGTAAGTGATGATTGCGACGGATAACTTTTTTCCCGTCGTTTGTGGGAGAGTTCGAGTTCCCTGTTTTTTTTCTGTTTTCTTTTTCTTGCTTGGAATTGATTTTCCCATCGGTTCGATTGTTCTCAGTTCTTTTTTCTAATGGTAGAATGAATTCTTTCTCTGTCATTGGTTTTTTAAGGGAATTTTGGGGAAAACAAATTGAAAGATCGGATCACAAACGGACTCCAAACCGCATCCTTAGTTTCTATTTGTTTATTCTTACTTAGCTTTCCTCAATCCGTGAGCGTTTCTCAAATCTTTGGTTCACTTACGATCGCGACGACCTATCCGTTGTTTTTCCTGGACGCGCAATCTCGTAAAAATTGGAAACGGATCCTAAATCCGTTTTTACTTTTTTTTGGAATCTATCTCCTTCTATTTTTGTCCTCTCTTTTACACGCGGAGACGACGTATTCCGCATACACGAAAACGTATTCCGCTTTCTTTAAGAAGTTTCTCAAACAATCCGAGTCCGGAGATTTTTGGATGCTTCTCCTTTTTCCGGCGTCCTTTCTCGTAGCGTCTCAGGAAAAGAATCAAACGATCTTAAAGAGATTCTTGATCGCGTCCGCTTCGATCACGATCGTCCTCGGTTGTATCAGTCTTTTTTCGGAAGTAAGAATCGGAAAGTTCGTAGCCAACGGATTTCGCTACGCACCCGGAGATCGACTCCAACACTTTTCCGGAAATTTGGGTCCGATCAAACTCTATCTTCCGATCGGAATGATGAACACTCACCTAACGTTCGGAGGACTTTTGGGTCTCTGCCTGCCCGGACTTCTCGTGGATTGGTTTATAACCGTTAAGAAGAAAAAGAATTTCGTCTTTGTTCTCAAAACGGTTTTGGTAATTGCAGGATTTCTCATACTCTTTTTCAATCAGAGTCGATCGATTTGGCTCGGAGTTTTCACGATTCTTTTGATCCTTCTTTTCAAAGGAACGTTTGGAATTCGCAAAAGTCTTTCGAAAGTTTCCCTCAGATCCAAAATCCTCGCGGGGCTCGTCGTCTTTTTTGTCGTTTTGTCTGCGAGTTACCTTTTTAGAAACAACTGGCTGATCCAGAGATCCGTCTCTCAAATATTCGAAGTTCATAATACGGAAAATCAGAGATACTATATCTACAAAAATACGATTCCGCTCGTACAAGAACACTTTCTTACCGGAGTCGGCGGAGGAAATTATAAGGATTTTCATTGGAAAGAATCCGCCAAGATGATCGAAAAAGAAGAACAACTTTGGTATGAACTCTATATCACTCCAAGAGGACACGCGCACAACGACCTACTCCACTTTTTTACGACGGGAGGAATTTTTGCGGGGATTTTATTTTTACTCTTTTGGGGAAAACTGTTTCGATCTCTGTTTCAAAAAGATTTTAGTTCGGGAGAAGGAATTCCCGTCTTTGCGATCGGAGTTTTGAGTTTATTTCCGGCCGGTTTTTTTCAGTGTTATCTTTTGGACGACGAGGTCGTCCTTCCTTTTTTTGCATTCTGCGGAATCTTTTTGGGCGGAAGATGGAATTCTTTGCAGACATCGGAGAAGAAAGATATTTTTGATAGATTCGATCGTGCAACGGGGATTCCATTTTCTGAAAATTGGTCTTCCGTCCGCAAAAATTCCCTTCAAGCAAAAAACAATTCCGATGTAACAACGAATTCTTTCTTTTTGAAAATCATATCGAATCTAAAACGAGATTGGATTCTAACTCTACAAATCATCTCCGCGATCGGAATTCCGATCCTCCTCTACTGGCTTTTTTGGATTCCTCGGTTGAACTTGGAACCTCTGGAAGTTTACAATCGAAGAGTCAGAGCTTCCGACCTCGCGCTCGTCAAAGAAGTACAAAAGAATATTCTAAAATTCGAAATCGTTTCGGATGAAGTCCATTCTCCTGTAAACCCGAGTATGACACCTTCCGAGAAAAATCCAACTTCGTCGCCGCAATCCCCATCACAATCGAATGTCCAACAAAATTCCGAGCCTTCAGCGATGTTTCATCCTTCGGCGTTGAGTGTTGAGCAGGCCTCTCTTCCGTTTCAAGTCGAAGGTTGTCTAACGCATCGTTATCGTCATCCGCCTCTTCCACGAAAAACTCCGTTTAGTTTTACGATTTATATCCCGGAAAATTCTTCAGCGAGCGCCAAACGCGCGGAGATTACGATCGTCTCGAGGGATTCCTTTGATCAGGATCAACTCTATTGGGCGCACGGAGAAACCGATCTGAGTACGATTTCGGTTGAATTGCACAAAGGAAAAAATCCGATTCTAATTCCGGATTCGCTTGTAGATACAACTCCGGCCGCGTTTCCAGATGGAGTTTTCTTCCGTGATTATAGAATTCGTTATTCCGGTTTTGAAACAGAGGGAAAAATTGAATTTCCGAAATTGTATTTTGGGAAAATTTGCGATACAGTGATTCGTCTGACGCGGTAGATACGTCAGAGAATCGAATGGTACCTGGAGCGAGACTCGAACTCGCACGAGATTGCTCTCACAGGATTTTAAGTCCTGGGTGTCTACCATTCCACCATCCAGGCGTTTTAGATGTTAGTGGTAAGTTACATTTAGTACGAAAAGAATCAGACTCTAACAAGTACGATCTTTTCACTCTGTAAATTACCTATCCACTGATTCCTAAAATCTATCCACTAGTAATTAGGCGTCGCCCGGATTCGAACCGGGGATCAAGCTTTTGCAGAGCCATGCCTTACCACTTGGCCACGACGCCATTATAAGGTATGATTTTAAGAGAAAGATCAGTGTCAATAGAAAAGTCTATATGAGGCAAAGAAGAACTTATTTTTATCAACTGGATGGAAGAGGCAGACTCTTTCATGATTCTTCGGAATTGAAAGATCCGGATTTTCTGGATTTTTTTATCACGAGAATTCGCAAGAATGATACGGGGGAACATCCCGAATGTCCCTATCTTTCCGTTTGCAACGGAGAATGGAATTTCATACAACCCGCGACTACGATTTTCATCTTTCGAAAATTAGAGAATGGAAATTTATTCTATTCTCCCAGTCATTCGATTGTATTTCAACCCGAGAATCTAAAGGTCTTTCAAGAATCCTTGGCGCATCCCGCGCCTCTGGAAGAATGGGGTTCGTTTTCGAGCGAACTTCTTTTGGAGTTTTCCAAACGGATACACCAAAGAGACAATCAACTTATATTCGAGTATTCCGGAAAAGAATTCTTAATTTCAAAGAAAGAATAAAATCAAACGAGAAACCGATCGATATCGGCATTCATACCGGACTCGGGATCATCGGTCATGAAAATCGAATGGAAGGCACCGTGATCGGGGATAGCGTCAACTTAGCATCTCGCATCGAAGGTTTGAGTAAACAATACTCCTGCTCGATCATAGCAAGCGAGGTTACAGTCGCTTCTCTTCGAGACTCAAGCCGATTTAAACATCAATTTTTGGATGAAGTAACCGTAAAAGGAAAATCGCAATCGGTAAAGGTTTATAAAATTGAAAGTTCTGTTTGAATGATTCGCTCTCCTTTCAATGGATCAAAGGAGAGCAATGTCCTTATAAAATCGTTGCAAAAAGAAAGGAGTTCTTTCACCAAATTCTTAGATGGAAGCTATTTGAATTTAATAATAGTTCCTTTGATGTAAATTCCGTGACCGTTTACAAGTGCAACGACTGCATCTCCTCCGTTCGCACACACATAAGGCTGACACATTTTTTTGAAATCCGCAATACTGATTACCATAGATTGATTTTCAACCACGCCGATTTCTTCAAATTTCTTTTGAGGCACGGTAGTGATTATTGCAAACTCACAATCGGACTGTTTTGGCGGAAAACTAACCATTGCGGTTTTAACAAAACCCGGCTGATAAGCAACGCAACCAATGAACGCTAAGAACACGACTCCAAAAGATACGACAATAAAATTCTTCATAAAATTTTCTCGATTCAAGTATTTTAAAGAGATTCTATAAACCTGATCTTAACCGGTCAAGGAGAATTAGAACTTTTCCACGGCAGCAAGTAAATCACCTCTGATAAAACATTCTCACGGAAACCATTAAACATTTCGAATTCGATTCAATGAGTCCAAAAAATGGTAGGCAGTTTTTTTAAAACAAAATTATACCGGAGGACGTTCCGACCTTAAAACATCTCAAGGCGCAATTCAACCTAAAAGCACTTTAGAATACAAAAAAACCAGAATATTCTATATTTGGCATGTGATTCTTTTAAAATGACTGTCCGAGCAACGGGAATATCATTCCCACTCGATCGTTCCGGGAGGTTTGTTCGTAAGGTCAAAGAACACATAACGAATTCCTGGAATTTTCAATACTTCCGTTTTGATTTCTTGTAACAGAGAACGTTCCATTCGAAAGAAGTTAGCGGTCATCGCCTCCTGAGATTCTACGGGACGAAGGACAATGCTTTTCTCATTTTCTTTTTCACCGATCGGTAAAAGTACAACCGGCATCTGCCAGATCTTATCATAGAGACCCGCTTTTCGAATCACGGATTCCACTACATGATCCGCTTCTCGGAGAAGATCGGAACATTTCCGATCCAACTGCATTCCCGTAAATTGAAAGGTCAACTTTTGAACGTCCGGTTCAAACGGAAGAAGGACGACACGATTGATAAAAGAAAATTGATTGGAAAGATGAGTGGCCACACGGTCCAACGTCTTCCAATCGGTTCCAATGTCGTTTAACACCGCGCAGTTGGCGTAAGATCTTCTATCTCCCTTGACGCCCACGCTTGCAACCGGAAGAATTTTTCCGGACAATCCATTCTGTGCCGAAAGATACGAATCGATCTCCTTCTGATCTTCTTCCTTTCCTTTTTTTTCTACGGCGAGCATTCGAACCACGAGACCAGGTCCTGGGAACGGATGGCGTCCCACCCATTCCGGTTCCAAACCGAGAAGAACTCCGAGATCTCTTACTTCGTCCTTGTAAAGATCACGGATCGGTTCGATGACCTTTCCTTCTTCGATGAGTTTTTGAATCGCTTCCACACGATTGTGATGCGTCTTGATGGTATGAGAATGTTTGGTGCCGCCGGATTCGATCGTATCCGGATAAATCGTTCCTTGACCGAGTAGCCAATCCCCGTGTTCCAGATCCAAATCTTTTACAGCTCTATCTCGAGCTTCTAAAAATAAATTCCCGACGATCTTTCTTTTTTCTTCCGGATCGGATTTACCTTTGAGACTTTCATAAAATAACGCGGACTCGTCTCTCACAGTTAGGTGAATGTTTTGCAAAGTGAGTCTTTCCTGAAGAGGAAGAACTTCTCCCTTTCTCATAAAACCCGTATCGATTAAAAATCCGAGAACCCTTTCCGTTCCAAGAGCCTTACACAAAAGTAAATACGAAACCGTGGAATCGACTCCGCCCGAAACGAGCATGAAAATCTTTTGTTCCGGTTTTACCGTCTCTTGGATCTCTTTGATTTTTTCTTTTAAGAACTGATCGATTCCCCATGTTCTCGAAGCCCCGCAGATCCGAATGAAGTTGTCGAGTAGAACCGATCCCTTTTCACTGTGACTGACTTCCGCGTGAAACTGAATCCCAAAGATTTTTTTGGAAAAATTCTCCACAACCGCATAACCGCAGTCTTTAGAAGATGCGATTCTCGAAAATCCTTCCGGAAGTTTTACGACCTCGTCCGCGTGATTCATCCAAACCTGTTCCCCGCCTACAAAATTCTTCAAGAGAGAATTTCCGTTGGAAGTCTGAAGTTGCAGAGAAGCGGGACCGTATTCTCCCGTCCCGGAGCGTTCCACAACTCCACCTAAGAGTTTCATGATGAGTTGGTGGCCGTAACAAATTCCGAGAACCGGAATTCCTAACTCGAAAATTTCCGTTGTGATCGTTGGTGAATCGGGTTCGTAAACGCTTTCCGGACCTCCTGAAAGAATGATGCCTGAATATTTTTTATAGTTGGAAAGTGGTTCCTCGTTGGAGAGAATTTCCGTGTAAGCTCCGAGTCTTCTAATTCTGGATGCGATCAAGTGAGCGTATTGCCCACCGAAATCAACTACGGCAATTTTCTTCTGGATATCCATTCCACCCTTCTTGAAGACTTTGATACGAATTCGCGTTCGGGAAAAAGAATTTTCGTGGTAGAGAAATCGAAAAGTCTGGTCATCAAGGAACTATCCATGGAAACGAATCATCCAGAGACCTACGACGGAAGACAGGATCATATCCCTGCGCTGAAAACTCCCGAAATCGAATCTTTCACCAATGTTTACGAGGGAAAGGATTATACAATCGATTTTACGGTTCCAGAGTTTACGGCGGTTTGTCCTAAGACGGGGCTTCCGGATTTCGGTGTGATTTTCATTTCTTACATTCCCACAAGCCGTTGTATCGAACTCAAATCTTTCAAAGAATACATTCTCAGTTATCGCAACGTTGGAATCTTTCACGAATTTTTAGTAAATAAGATTCTGGAAGACCTCATTGCGGCAATCGACCCGAAATATTTAAAAGTGATCGGCGACTACAACGCTCGAGGCGGAATCAAAACGATCGTTACTCGAGAATACACAAAGGCATAAGCAAATTTGAATATGGACTCCATTACGTTTTTAGGTTATATCGCTTCCTTACTCACGACGGTTTCTTTTTTGCCTCAGCTCATCCGTATCGTCATGGGCGGAAGTACAAAAGACATTTCCAGAAACATGTATATCGTTTTTGTTACGGGTGTGGTTCTTTGGTTTGTCTACGGCTGTCTCAAACAAGACTTCCCGATCATTCTCGCCAACATCTTTACGTTTATTTTCACTTCTATCATTCTTTATTTTAAATTGAGAAACGACGCGAAGGGAGAGTGATTTTTTCTAAGTGAGAATCTTGTCGGAGTTCCGACAGTTCTGCCGTGAAAATTTTTGAGCCCCTCCCGATTTTGGTTGGGTAAACTCAATGAATTGCTTCCTAAGGGGCGCATTGTAGGTGATAGAAAAACTCCGACGCTTTCCTATATTAGAAAATCATTCTATTTTCAAGTATCTTTCCAGCTCAAAAATCCGTAGGAACTCCTACAAGATTTACTTCTTCGATTTCAGAAAACAAATTCTGAGTTAAACGGGAAGCGCGACAAAAACTCCGACTTCGCGTAACAAATAACGAAACCGGAGTCTTAGAAAAGAAGAACTTCTCTGGTTACCTATCTTTATTGAGGTTTCACCTGATCTTTGAGAGATTTTCTAGAATTTTCCAGAACTTCCTTATCCTTATCGATGCCCGACTTGATATTCTTTCTTTCTTCGTCGGCCGCATTTTTAATGGCTTCTTTTTCGGCCTTTCCGGATTCTTTGACCTCGTCGATCATCTTACGATTTTCTTCTTTCGTAGCGTTGATGAGTTCTTGGTTTCTTTGTTTTTGTTCTTCCAGACCTTGAAGAATTTTTTCCTTGTTCTCTTTAAAGTCTTTTAAAATCTCTTCGATCTTTTGTCTTTGCTCTTCCGTTACGGATTGAACGGTAGCCGCATCTTCTTGAAGTTCTTTCAATTCGTCTTCGGAAAGTTTTTCTTCCTTCTGGTTTTTACCGTCGGAAACGACCTTTTCACCGGCGTCAGCAACGTTTGTTTGATCCGGGTTATCGTTGTCGGTCACTTCCACGGAGCCTTCGGAAACGAGGGTTTCCGTTTTATTTCCTTCCACCTCGACTTGGAAATCGGTACCACGAACGGCGGCTGTTGAAGTAGGAGTTGTAACCTTAAATCCGGAAGACTTGTTAAGTTTTGTCCCAACCTTGGAAAAGATCTTTCCTTTGTTCAAAGTAAGGTCCGAATAAATTTCCGCATTTTTAGAATCCACATAAATCTTATTTAACGTAAGACTCGTATTCTCTTTAATGCGGATAATAACTCCGTCCATCAGTTGAATGTCCGCGTAGGAATCTTTCGTAGTTTCGATTTTATCTTCCGCAAAAATAAATTCGGAAAGCCCTACTTTTTTAATCTTTCCCGTCTTATCCGAAAGTTTGACAGCACCTTTGATAAAAGTAAAAACTCCACCCTGCAAATCCTCCTTTTTGGATTTCCCACAGTGGATTGCAAATAAGACGATCAACACGAGGTATAAACTTTTTTGAATCATTCCGATTCTCCTATCGATAAATTCTTTCCGGGCAAAGTAGCACGAAATTTATTTCAAGTCCACAGTTTTCCCTGTTTTTAACTTTACTCAAGTTCACTCTGATTTGTTCCAAATTCGTCTATGCGCGGATCTTCGTTAGAAGAACCTAAGAAAAGAACTTGCTGTCTAAACAATGATTAGAAAATTGATCTTGGAACCTGTTTTTTTAAGCGACCGGGAGAACCAACCCAGGAGAATCAAAGCCTATGGCAACCAAAATTGCGTATGTAGATAAGGACAACTGCACTTCCTGCAATCAATGTGCGGACAATCTTCCGAAATACTTTCAAATGGACGATAATGACACTTCGGAAACTCATATCGGAGGAGAAACGGTAAACAACGCGCCGATCCCCGAGGAAGACTGGAAGATCGTTCAAAAAGAAATGGACGAATGCCCAGGCGAATGTATTCAGTGGAAAAAATAATTTTCTAAAATTCAAACACGGCTTCCGATCGGACGCCGTATCAGGATTCTAAAAGGCGGCCTTGGAGCCGCTTTTTTTATATCAGTATTCCTGTTCCGAACGAGTGGAACCCAAGAGTTCATCCGGAATGTCTTCCACCCTATCCCCAATCTGAATCGCAAGTCTGCTTCCCACTCTGCCGGGAAGACATTTGAATTTTTTTCTTTCACCGACCTTTACGATCATCTCGGACCTTGTGGAAGTGTTTTCCAATTTCACAACGTCGCCTATGGAAAGATTCATAAAGTCGTTGATGGAAACGTCAACCGATCCCACTTCCGCAATCAGAGGAATCGCCACCTGATCGAGTCGTTCTTGAATCACGGCTCGGTTCTCATCCAATTCTCCCTTTCGAATGGACGAATACCAATATTGCGCGGATAACTTATTGATGATCGGTTCGATCGTGATGTAGGGAATACAAAGGTTCGTCATCCCTTCCACTTCCCCGATTTTGGTTTCGAGCGTAATCAAAACCACCATGTCGTTCGGAGGAACCACCTGGGCAAATTGAGGATTGGTTTCGATGTTTCCAAGTCTCGGTCGTAAGTCGATCACGGTGGACCAGGACTCCCGCATGTTTCCGAGAATTCTTACGATGATTCCTTCCATAACGCTCATCTCGATCTCCGAAAGTTCCCTGGAGATCTTTGCCTGTTCGCCTTTACCGCCAAACAAACGATCGATGATCGTAAAAGAGATCGAAGGATCAATTTCTAAAATGGCGGAACCTCTTAATGGATCCATGTTGATTACGGCGAGCGTGGTCGGGTTCGGAATCGAACGAATGAATTCTTCGTAAGTCAACTGATCCACGGAAGCCACGTGAACGGAAACGAGCGCACGAAGCTGAGCCGAAAGACCCGTAGTCGCAAGACGCGCAAAGGTTTCGTGCATCATCTGCAAGGTGCGAATCTGATCCTTTGAAAATTTATCAGGGCGTTTGAAGTCGTAGATTTTTACTTTTTTTTGTTCGGAGACGGAGGCGTAATCCGCTTCGTTAACCTCACCGGAACTGATGGCGCTGAGCAGCGCGTCAATTTCATCCTGCGATAAAATCTCTGTCATTTTTTTACCTTCGCCACTAAGTTAGACACTTTCCAAAAGCCTCCCTGTTCGTCGGGAACTCTTCTGAGAGTGTAAGTATATTCGTATTTGGAGCGCAGACGGTTCAACCTTCTTTCCACAAAAACGGTCACCCTCGCCAAACCGGGGGAAACGGATTCCGTGTTCAAAATTCGATAAGAATGAAGAATGCCCGCTCTGGACTCCGTAAGATATCGTTTAAAATTCTCCATTAGAAAATCCCTTTCGGACTCTTCCGCGCGATTGTATTCTTCCGAATATTGATCGTAGGCTTGAACGTATTCCGGAAAGTAGATCCATTTGAAATGATGCGCCCAATTTTTTTTCTTTTCGGAGCCTAAGAACAAGTGAATCACTTCCTCGGGTTCCAGTCCGTCCACCGTCGGATCCTTTTCGGGGATGGATGAAAGAACCGGTTCGTTGTGTTTTTCTTCGTAAAAAAAATACGGCTGGTTGCGAGAACGGATAAAAAGCGCGGGCATTTCGTGAATATTCGGATGGAAATACGCGGTCACAAAATATTTCTTTCCCGGATTCAGATCAAAACGGGAATTCAAATCGATTTCTTTGGAAAACACTTCGTCTTTATGAAGAATGATCTCCTTGATCTCTTTTCCTTCCAGGGATTCGATCGTGTTTCTTCGTTTTAATTCGATTCTTCTTTCCTCATCCCTTTCCGGAATCTGATTTCCATCCTCGTCTCGAACTACGATTCGGTACGATTCTAAATCCCGCCCAGACGGAAAGATTCTGACGACTTCGTTTCCGGTATTCATTATGGACATCTTTACGGGAATTTTGTCATTTTCGCGATAATGGATTTTTTTCAAATCCAATGTGATGATTCCCTGTTGTTTGAGATAATTTTCCGAAACGGAACCCCGCGAGTCCCGCTTTGGAAATGCAAAAAGAATCGAAGGAATCAGTAAGATTGCGAGAAGAAGCCGGATCATTCTGGTTTATTTTCGGCAAATTCTCCCAAAACCCGCGAAAAAATACGGATTTTCGGTCAACCCGGAGCTTTGGCATCCTCAATGATCATCTCCGCAATTCGGATCAATCGTTTGAGGATATTCTCAACCTTGTCGTAATCTTCATAACAGGAAACCAGTTTCTCCATCGGAGGTTGAATGAGCGAAACGGCCTTCGAGGAAAGAATCAATGCGGTAAGATTGTCTTCGTTTAACAAATTCAAGGATTCGAGCTCGTTTAAAAATCGGCTGATTTCCTTGATGAGAGCCTCGTCGCCTATGTCGTTTTTTTCGAAAAAGGATTCAATTTTTAGAATATAATCCGTAAGAATCTGTTTGATTCGCGCCTCGTCGTCGGTCGGTTTTCTTTTTGCGGTCAAAGAATTAATCGTTCCGTATTTCGACATCGCAGTTTCGTAAAACGAATAAACTTCCTGTCTTTTGGAATGAATGATCCGAAAAAGTTTTATGATTCCGACCAAACGGTCCGGAAGGTTTTTGCCTTCGTTGGTTTCCAAAATCGAGGTCCTGGATTCCTGATCATGAGCAGGAAGCACGGATAAACGTTCTAAAATGTGATTCGTAGTGGAACCGGAAGAATAGTTCGCGAGTTCCTGAATCACTGCGAGATAATTTCTCGCCTGTGTTTTATCCGATGCCAATGTCATTGTGCCGCTGTTGCCGCCGTTCTTTTGTCTACGATGAGGACTTTTTTGATCGTAGTTTTCGCGTTTCCGACCTTTACGATTTTGTCCACAACGTCGCCTCCGTTCACCAATTGACCGAAAACGGTATGAAGACCGTCCAAATGAGGAGTGTCCACTTGGTTGATGAAAAATTGGGAACCGTTCGTATTCGGTCCGGCGTTTGCCATCGCAAGAGAACCCTTGATCGCTTTATGAGACTTTAAGGTTTCGTTATATTTGTATCCGATTCTAAAAAGAATTTCAAGAACCGATAATTTTTTCGCGTCCTCAAACGTTTTTTCGATCAATTCCCTTTTTGCCTCCCATTCCTCCCTGTTTTTAATCTGAAGTTCGCCCGCAACGGCTCTTTGGAGTTGATATTGATAGTATGGAGCTTCGCCGGCTTTGATCTGATCGAGACCGAGAGATTTTCCGTTGATCTCGTCGTCAAAACGATATCCGGGACCTCCGGTTCCGTCCCCGTTCGGACACCCCCCTTGAATCATAAAGTTTTCGATCACTCTATGAAAGGTCAGACCGTCGTAAAAAGGTTTTTTGACCTTTTGACCGTTTCTGGATAAGAATTCCTTTTCGCCTTGCGCCAGATCGATAAAGTTCTGAACCGTTTTAGGAGCGTCTTGGTCGAACAACTCGACCGTCATCGTTCCTTGAGTAGTCAAAAAAATCGCATAGATCGCCGGTTTTTCCGGCAAAGGAACTACGGCCGTATCCGGTTTAGGAACTACGACGGAAGAGGCCGTATAAACTTCCGGTTGATACTTGGTTTGTGCAAACGGATTTCGATTACACGCGAAAAAACAAACGAATCCTAAAGTTACAGAAATGATTCTCATAAAAACAATGTTTCAACTTCCTTCAAAGATTCCAGCGCAATTTTTAACTGTTCTTCCTGTCTTCTTTTAGAAGTTCCTCCGTAAGAAATTTTTTTGTCTGCCGAAAGAGAAAGTGAAACGGCATCCTCGTATTCCTTTCCCGCAAAATGTTCCGAGATTGAAATTCGATCCGACTCTGGCAAATCAAACAATGTTTTCTTTTGTTCCACACAAACCCCGACGAGTGTTCCGACAAGTTCGTGAGCGGTTCTAAAAGGGATTTTCTTTTCACCGACAAGAAAATCCGCAAGATCCGTCGCCGTCGCAAATCCGTTTTTTAAGGAAGATTCCGCTTTTTCGGGAACCCAGACCCAACCTTCTATCATTTCTCGGATTCCTTCCAAACTGATTTGTACGGTTTCGATCGAATCAAAAAGGGCCAACTTGTCTTCTTGAAGATCCCGGTTGTAAGTCGAAGGCAAACCTTTCAACATCACGAGAAGATGATTCAGGTTTCCGATCACTCGTCCCGCCTTTCCTCGGATGAGTTCCGCGATATCCGGATTTTTTTTCTGGGGCATGATGGAAGAACCGGTCGTGAGCGAATCCGGCAGTTTTAAAATTCCGAATTCTTGGGAGGAATAAAGAACGATGTCCTCGCAAATCCGAGAGGCATGAATCATCAATTGAGTACAGGCGAATAAGAATTCCAGAATATGATCCCGACTCGAAACTCCGTCCATAGAGTTCGGCGATACTTTAGAAAGTCCTAATTCTTTTTTTAAAAATTCCCGATCGGTCGGATAATTGACTCCCGCCATCGCTCCGGAACCGAGAGCCAGTTCTTGGGAAGCTTTTAAGGCGAAACAAAAAAACTCCTGATCTCTTTCCAAAGCCCAAAACCAAGAAAGCAAATACTGAGAGGCACGGATCGGTTGTGCGACTTGAAGATGTGTGTATCCCGGTATGATTACGTCCACGCTTCGTTTCGCTTTTTCAACCAAGGAGGATCGGAGGCTTACGATGGATCTGAGAATTTCTTTTCCTTGATTTAAGATATAAAGTCTTACGTCTTGAGCGACCTGGTCGTTTCTGGATCTCGCGGTATGTAATTTTTTTCCGGTTTCTCCGATGAGTTCCGTTAGGCGGGACTCGATGTGCATGTGAATGTCTTCGAGCTCCGGTTTGAACTCCAACTTTCCTTCTTCCAATTCGGTTTTGATTTGCGAGAGAGAGGTTTCGATTTTCGACAATTCGTCTCCGCTTAAAATACCGATTTGTTTCAGCATTCTCGCGTGTGCGATACTTCCTTGGATATCTTCTTTGTAGAGTTTATAATCGAAGGATACGGATTCGCCGATACGTTCCAAAATCGAAGAGGCCTTTTCTTGAAATCTTCCGCCCCAGAGTTTTTTTTCTTTTCCAGTCATTACGATCTTTGCCAGATTATTTTTTATTCTTCTTTCCGATACTCTTCTTCCAAATCATGAATCCAGTTTTTCAAAACTTCCAATTCTTCTTCCGCAATTTTTGCCGACGGATGCAAAAGAATATAATCTCCGGGCGGCATTTCCGCTTCTTCCAAAGTTTCCACAATGGAATCTCCTTTGGACGACTTTTCCTTTTTACTTAAGAGACCCCACTCCGAAAAATTGAGTTCGGCTTTTCCTTCCTCCACGTGACGGTAGAGATATACGTTGACCGGAAAAATTTTGGAATACCAAGGCCATTCGGTCAGATCGGAATGACAATCGTAACAGGATCTCCTCAATATTTTTTTGACTTCCTCGGAGGTTTGAATTTCGTTTTGATTTTTTCCGTCGGGAGGTCGTAAAGGTAGAAATTGCAGAAGCAAAATCGCCGCTACAAATGAGAAGGAAAGTTTTTTTTTCATGTCTTTCTTCTGTATAGTTCGTTTTCTTTCCCTTTTTTTTAAAATAGAAAAAACGGATTGAACTTTGAAAAAAATTTACGAACCTGTTCCACTCGGGGGAATACGTCTTTCATGCCTGATTTTTTTTCCAATCTGCCCGTAACGATTTGGATCGGCGGCGGTGTTCTTTTGATTCTCGCCGAATTTTTTATTCCGGGAACCTTTGTCGCTTTTTTAGGAACATCCGGAATTATCACCGGGATTGTCGTTTATTTTTTCGATATTTCCATCGGCTGGCAACTCGGTCTCTGGGCATCACTCTCGACTCTTCTGATCTATGTCGGAAGTACGACGATCCGAAAAATCTTTCCTGCTCAGACCGAACACGCAGTTCCGGAAAACGACCAAATCGGAAGACTCGTTTCCGTAGTCAAAGACATCCTTGTAGAAAGAAAAGGTGGAAGAATTCTTTTTCAAGGAGTTGAGTGGGACGCGGTTTCCCAAAAGTCCAGGATTCCAAAAGGGAGTAAGGCGAGAATTTTAAGTCGCGACAATCTCACCTTTCTTGTTGAACCTTTGGAACTTCCGGAAGAGTGATTTTTAATTTTAAAATAAAAAAGGAGATTTTATGTCCGGAGGATTTATATTCACGTTATTCTTCATAGCGTTGATTTATCTGATTCGAAAAACATTCATCATCGTTCCGCAACAGTATTGTTTCGTCGTGGAACGTGTGGGAGTATTCAATGGCGCTTTGGAAGCCGGGTTCCATTTTTTATGGCCCGTCATCGAAGTCGTAAAATACAGACAGAATCTGAAAGAGATCGCGATCGACATCCCCCCTCAGATGTGCATCACGAAGGACAACGTTTCCATCGCGGTGGACGGAATTCTTTATCTGAAAGTCGTCGATGCGTATAAGGCGTCTTATGCGATCGAAAACTATATGCTCGCTACACAACAACTCGCTCAAACCACTCTTCGTTCCGAAATCGGTAAACTGATTCTCGACCAGACGTTTGCGGAAAGGGACGATATCAATTCCCACGTTGTGCGCGCTTTGGATGAGGCCACCGATCCCTGGGGAATCAAAGTCACAAGATACGAAATCAAAAACATTTCTCCTCCTAAGGAAATTCTACACGAGATGGAAGAGCAGGTAAAAGCGGAACGAGTCAAAAGAGCCGAAATCACGATTTCAGAAGGTGAAAAACTTTCCCGAATCAATCGTTCCGTGGGAGAAAGAGAAGAAGCGATCAATATCTCCGAAGGGGAAAAGATAAAAAAGATCAACGAAGCCGACGGTAAGGCCTTGGAAATAGAACTCATCGCCGCTGCGAAAGCGAAAGGAATTCAGATGATCGCGGAATCGATTTCCAGAGAAGGCGGCGGCGAAGCGGTCAACTTGCAGATTACGGAGGATTATCTCACCGGTCTGGGAGAAATTTTAAGCGTTTCTAAAACCACCATTCTTCCTGCGGAACTTGCAAACATCGCGGGAGTGTTTGAAGGACTTTCCAAGGTGACCGGAAAGTTACCGGAAATAAGAACTCCGAAAGATAAGGAAGGCCAGTAAGATGGAAACGTTTCAAACCACATTCGTAATGATATTCTGGACTCTGTTCGGAATTTACTTCGCATACAAACTCTATCGTTCCATCCGAATCGTTTCCGCTCAGGATTGTATCGTGGTGGAAAAGTTCGGAAAATACAGCAGAACCTTACACGCGGGTTTGCATCTTCTCTGGCCCTTTATCGAAAAGGACGCCTACTATCATACGTTGAAGGAACAAGCGACGGACGTTCCTCCCCAAACTTGTATCACGAAAGACAACGTGCAAGTGGACATGGACGGAATTCTTTACTTAAAGGTTTTGGACCCGCACAAGGCGAGTTACGGAATCAACGACTATCAGTTTGCCTCTTCTCAACTCGCGCAAACCACAATGCGCGCGATCATAGGAACGATGGATTTGGATGTTACGTTTGAAACCAGGGACGCGATCAACAGTAAGATCCTGGAAGTTTTAGACTTAGCCACCGAATCTTGGGGAATCAAGGTCAATCGATACGAGATCGTAAACATCACTCCTCCTAAGTCCATCTTAGAAGCGATGGAAAAAGAGAAAAAAGCACAGATCACAAAGAAAGCGCAAATCTCTCTTTCGGAAGGTGATAGGGACGCAAGGATCAATCGATCGCTGGGTTTTAAAGAAGAAGCGATCAACAAATCCGAGGGTGAAAAACAAAAAAGAATCAACGAAGCCGAAGGGGTCGCCAAAGAGGTGGAAGCGATCGCGGTTGCCACCGCAAAAGGGATTGAACTGCTTGCGGGTTCCATCAGCGTAAAAGGCGGAAAGGATGCGGTCAAACTTCGGATCGGTCAAAAGTTTATCAAAGAATTTGAAAAAATTTCGGGTAAAAAAACCGAGATCGTTTTACCTCTCAATCTGACGAACTTCCGTTCTATCTTAAAGTCGGTTTTAGGAAACGTAGATCAGAAAAGTTGAATGTAGTTTTTTCGGAACTACTACGGATGGACTCTTTTCAAATCGTATGAAGAGAGTTTGTTCGTCGGAACTTCGATAGGATCATTTTAGAAAGAACGGAAGTCTTCATAGAAAAACCGAAAATCGTTTTTTTGAATCGAACAAAACGATTCTTGCATATAGAAAACCCGGTGAACATCCTGGTTTTCTTTTTTTGAATATTAGGGATTCCGATTTTGCTTTACAATTCTCTCTGAACCAATCTCACTCCCTACCGGTCCGTTCGGTAATGCTGCTCGTTCGCTGAAACGCTCTCTGAACTCAATCTCACTCCCTACGGGTCGTTCGATAGATCGCGTTTCAGTTCGCGAGATAAGTTTTGAGACAAGTTCCAAATCAGAGTCTTCGACTCTGATCCACAATTTCCGTGATTTGGACCCCGTAAAAATCATCCATTGCTACAAGTTTTCCTCTACCGACCAAACGACCATTTGCAAGAATGTCCAAATCCTCTCCCACATTCTTATCCAACTCAACGACCACACCTTCGTTCAAACCGTTTACGTCTTTGATATACATGTTCGTTCTACCTAACTCCACAGTGAGCGCAAGGTTTACGTCCATCAGTAAATTTAAGTTTGTCGATTGGGTTGGTGAAGACTGACGAGACGTCGGTCTTGGAGCGGAAGGCGCAGGAGTTGGTGAAGGTCCAAGCGCGGCGGAAATATCCGCGAAAGAAGGAGAATCGGTTCCGGAACTTTCACCGCCTCCGCCCGCTTCTCCACTGCCACCGGCTCCGCCCAAAAGAGAATCGAGTTCTCCACTTAAATTGAAATCGGACCCGCTTTCGGCTCCAGCAGCAGGCGAGGTTTCGCCGCCACCGCCCGTTAAAAGGGCGTCTATGTCTTCCTGTGAGAGTGACCCTTCTCCCATTTTTCTTTCTCCTTCACAAATCCGATAGTAAAGAAATCGACAGAATCTTAGATTCCTACAAGAGTATTTTCAGATCCAAACGAGGTACTTTAAGTTTTGAGTTCCCCCATCCCATCAGAATCCGCTTCCGGAAAATCCATCCTATCCGAAGTCGATTTTACAAAAACAAAGAGTTTTCTTCACGGGGAATTGAGCGCCCTCGGTTTTTCCAATCTCGATCTTCCAGCGGTAACTTCGGAAAAAAAAGATCTCAAGATTGAATTTCCCGTTACTTCGATTTCCAAGTCTGCCCTTTTGGATTGTCTTCAGATTCTCAAAAACCATATCGAAAATTTGAGAATCCATACGTTTGAACCCGGTTATTGTTGCATCCAAGCCTTGAATGAAAATCTATTCGAGACAAAAAATCTTTTAGATACGGTCCGTTTTCGATTCTATTCCGGAAGAACCAAAAATCGAGTCGAAATTACGAAAAAGGGAGATTTCACTAGAGAAGAATTATTTGCAATCGTTGCCCTCTTTCAATTTTTGAAATCGGAAAAAGGAACTGAAACGGCAAACCCCGAAGAACTTTTAACCTCGCTGGGAGTGGAAGTTTTCCGACCGCTCGAAGCTGAGAAGAATGGAAAATCGATCACTTTTGACCAAATAGCAGGATACGAAGGCGTCAAACAGCAGATTTTAGAATCCATCATTCTCCCCTTAAAAAACCCGGACATGCTCTCCGAACTTTCCAAATTAACTCGAAAATTTCCAAACGACACTCGACCGAGAGCCGTCCTCTTTGAAGGAGATCCCGGTGTCGGAAAAACCACAATGGCTCGAGTCGTTTCCTGTATGACCGGACTCCCTCTCATCTATGTCCCGGTGGAATCCATTATGAGTAAATACTACGGAGAAAGCGCACAAAATATGGCCTATGTATTTGACGCGGCCGCGCTTTTTCCAGCCTGTTTGATCTTTTTGGACGAAATCGATTCTCTTGCGGGAAGCAGAGAAGAAGGAATGTTCGAAGCCACTCGTAAAATTCTTTCCGTTCTTTTACGTAAAATCGACGGTTTCAGTAGCCAGAGAAATTCAGTGACGATCGGAGCCACAAACCGAAAGCAGGATCTGGACCACGCGCTTCTTTCCAGATTTGATCGAACGATATACTTTCCTTTCCCCGATTTGTCTGAAAGAGCTAAGATTCTGGAGACATATGCGATGCATCTCTCGGAAACGGAAAGAACACGGATTTCAGAAGATTTAAACGGGCATTCCGGAAGAGCGATTCGTGATTTCTGTGATTTAGTGGAAAGAAAATGGGCTTCTTACCTGATCGAAAAAGGATTGAAACCGGTCCCGCCACCCTATGAGCTGTATCTGGAAAATACCTCCAAACCCGAGAAATAATCTCGGATTTTTGAATAAAAAGTGATGCGTTCATTCAATCTGGAGTCTATTATTCCGATAATACACATAGGGTTCTATAACCAAACGATGTCTGCGTTATGGGATTCAAATATCCGCTTCACTAAGGACAAGGGGAAATGAAACTTCAAAAGCTATTTTTAGCAGTTTTAGTCGCAATTTCGACCGCGGTGTTTTCTCAGCAAAATTCCGGGTCAGATCAGAAATCACAGCCTTCAGACGCTCAGTTAGGCCAGTCCATCCTGGAAACGGAGAGAAAACTCGATGAAAAAATTTTCGAGCTGAACCAAAGACTGACACGTCATACGGTTCTCATGAAAATGAAAGTTCGAGTTCTTCCTTTCAGAACGGTTCTGTTTAAAGGAAAGGCAAACAACGACGAATGTGCTCCGGCGATCAACCAGGAAGATCCCGCGAACAATTGTATCCGCGTCGAAGTTTACGACTTTATTCGCGACGAGGAAAGGGGGTTTAAACAAAACCGTACAAGGGTCGCTCGCGAAATATATGGAGATTTTCTTCGAAGGTCAGAATAGCAACGATCCCGAACCTAGGTCGGAACCTCCGAGAAACATCAATAAACTGAAATCCAAAATTTATAAAAACAATATGGTTTTGGAAGATAAAATCATATCCGAGGTGATGGACAGAGGAGCGAATACTCAGCCGTCTCACAACGATAAGGTGGAAATATTTTTCCAAAAAGACAACTATCCAGAGTATGGCCGTCCCGAAACTCCCGCCGAAAAAGGCGTGGGTAAATATATACTCGCAGGAGTTGAGAATACGAAAACCCACCCGATCCGGAATTCATTCAAAAAAGAATTCTATATCAAACACCTGGACCAATTTGACAGACTCTTTACCAAAATTTTCGATTACAACGACCAGTTAGGAAACGAAAATTATAAAGAGAACGTAGACGCACTGAAGGAATCTCTCCGCTACTAAAAAAGTGCGCTACATTCTCCCCTGTCCCCGATGCCGGACGGAGCTCAGGATTCCCATCGATTTGGGAAAACTGACCGTTCGGTGTCCGCGGTGTTACGAATCGTTTTTATTCGACCCGGAATTAACCCGTCAATACGATGGCGGTTACTTGGAAGAAAATTCTAAAGAAGACAACCCTTATCGTACAAGTTCCTTCCGTACATTTTGGGAAAACTTCAAACAAAATATTTCGAATCTCGGATCCCGATTTCAAGGTTTGGGCCAAGCTCCCGGGAAAAGACTTGCAAGAAATCTTTTATTGATTCTCTTGGCGATCGGAATCGTTCGTACTTGTTTTTTTTCTCCATTTCAAGATTTGCAGAATTCAAATCAGTTCCCCGACTCGATTTCTCCTCCGGAAACACCGCAGGAAATCATACCCAAAGAACCTTCCCAACCGCCCGGGGAACAACCCGAACCTAAGTTTGAAATCTAAGACGTTCCTTTCATCTTGAATCTGCTGATTTGTAAAGAAGAATGGAGAATCGCAAAATCGAATCGATTTTCCATCGATGATCCTAAAAAGATCCAACATATATGCAATATTTTGAATAAACGAGAAGGAACTCGTTTAAAAGCGGGGCTCATAAACAAAAGTCTTGGAAAATTGGTTTTAGAAGAAATCGATGCGGAAAAAATCATCGGCAGGTATAAACCGATCCTAACTCCCAAATTTCGTTTTCCGGAAGTTCATATCCTACTCGCAATCAACCGACCTCCGACGGTCCGAAAAATTCTTCAGTTGGCGGGAACTTGGGGAATCGCTTCCATCCATTTTTTTATTAGCAAGAATTCTAGAAAAGAATACCTGACCTCCCCCGTTTGGCAACCCGACGAAATTGAATCGGAACTCATAGAGGGTATGGAACAGGGAAAGAATATCTTTCTTCCGAAAGTCCGTTTCGATTTTAAGAATCGAATCGAAATGATTCTTGATGAGAAACTGAAGGATTTTGAGTTTACGTTTCGTTTTGTCTTGGATCGAAAGGGTTTCACTCTTCCCGAAATCATAGAAAATAAAAAATCAGATTCAAATTTTGGAATGTCTTCTCCGACTCGGATCTTAGTCGCCATCGGTCCGGAAAGCGGCTTTGTTCGAAGTGAAATCGACTTTTGGAAACGTTTCGATTTCAAAGAACTGAACCTTTCCACTCGGGTTTTACGCACCGAAACCGCAGTTGCATTTCTTCTTGCAAGACTCGAAGAAAAAAATCTATTTTTAAAAAGTTAAATTACTGGAGAACAATACCTTCTGTTCGTCCTGAGCTTCATACTGGCCGGAAGCAGTATCATAAACCCATTTACGAACGTTTTGAAGTCTTATTGCGGCAAATCCAAGATTGATCGCCAATTCGATAGCTCCCTGAGAACGATCATCCAATTTGAAAGCTTCCTTATTTTGATCAAAACCCTTCTTCATATAATACCCGTTTACGAGGAACAAACTTCCGATCGGAACGTAAATCCCTAAAAACACCCTGGAATTATCGGGTCCGGAATAATTTTCGTAATTCGACTCGATTGCAAATCTGTAAAAATTGAATAAGACCGTGGTAAAATGTCCTTTGATCTTAGCGCCGTCGGGATCCGCCAACTTAGCCGCCTCGAGTTTTGTCTGCGGAATATGACTCTGCAGATTGCTCTGATATCTTTCCAGTTCGTAAAAACTGTCGAAATACATCGGAATGTACGTAGCGGACATATTTCTATATTCCGGTTTTATCTGGACATAGATGTCCTTTCCGCCCAACCGAAGGATCGCCCCGTAATGTGTTCCTTTGGCATTCTGAAGCTGATTGATTTTATTCACGTCGTAGTAAGGAGTCAGTTCTATGTATTTCGCACTGAGCAGTTTGTATTCGAAGTCAAAACCGCTGATCGTTAGTTTTTCCGTGGATCTGACGAGCGGGTTATTATTATCGTCCACCTTTAGTTTTCCCGCAGTATCGAACTTAAGTTCCAGTGGAGCCTTGTTATCGAAGGCGGTCGTATAACCGATCGCAAATCGATTTGCGAAATTATCCTGATTGAAGAGTTCTTTCAAATTTTGCGGCTTTTCCGGTTTTTTATCCGCAGGAATCATTTCTTCTTTTTTTTCCTTTGTCTTCTGGTCCTCGATCAAAGCTCGATAAGATTCTTTTTCTTCCGCCCCCACCTCCTCGTAGACCTTTGTCCTTCCGGCTTCGTCGGCTACGTTTCCTTGCCCAACCGTTAACATCGTTAAGAATTTGGCGCGGCCCGTGATGATATCGAAAAGTTTGAATCCGATCGCAAAAGGTCGGATATAAACTCGCGCGGAACTGACTTCTCTCGTATAAACCGAGTTCGTAAATACCTGCACTCCCCCATAATCGCTGTTCATGTCCGCATGGAGACCTACGTTATACACATCCAAACGTTGATTGTTTACGTATCGATTCACGATGGTTCCGTGACCAATATAACCGTCGAACAACTTTCCAAAATATGCGGAATACGTAATTTCTCCGGGAGTATATTTTCCGAACTGACCGAACCAAATATTATTGATCAATCTTAGATAATCGCTCTTTTCATTGTAATCAAAAGCCCGCAACTTTCCGACTTTGGAATTTTCCTGCTTAGGGTCCGTGTCGTACATCAAAAAGTTCAAAGGTAACGTAAGCGACGCCCCAAAATCTCCTCCGAAGTTTAAATTGACGGTCGGAGCTACATAAAGGTAGTAATCTTTCTGATATTTATTGATTCCCAGATCGTAGGTAAACGGATCGGTGGGATGCATATACTGTCTTCCGGGAGGAATCCAGAGCTGAGCCTGAACTCCCGTTTGAATCACAAAGTAGAAAAAAAGAAATAGGAAAAGGTATTTCGAACGTTTGGTCATGTCGAATTTGATATACACAGAAGATTCCTTAGAAATCCCGCTACACTCTCCTTATCGTAAGTTTTACTCAATTATCGGCACGAATATCCGTTTTCAAAGCACGTCCGCAACCGGGTATGAACCAATTTACGGTTTTGGGGTTAAATGGAATCAGAAAGATCAATAAATTGCAAAGGAAATTTTTTGCAATTCCATCCGTATAAACAGATCGAATTTCAATATAACGGATTTTTGTTTGACTTCTGTGCGAAAATTCTCAGGATACGAAAAGGAGAAAAAATCGAATGCCAAGAAATTATAAACCCGAGACAATCGCTCTTCATGGAGGTCAATCTCCGGACCCCACGACTGCCTCCAGAGCGGTACCGATTTACCAAACCACATCCTATGTTTTCAAAGACACGGACCACGCGGCCAGACTTTTCGGCCTGCAAGAATTCGGAAATATTTATACAAGAATCATGAATCCGACCACGGACGTTCTCGAAAAGAGAGTGGCGGCTTTGGAAGGTGGAGTCGCCGCACTCGCCACCGCATCGGGTCAGGCCGCGGAAACCCTCGCACTTCTGAACATCGTAGAAACCGGTCAAGAAATCGTCGCTTCCTCTTCTCTCTACGGCGGAACTTATAACCTTCTTCACTATACGTTTCCGAAATTTGGAATTAAGGTCCACTTTGTGGATCCTTCCGATCCGGAGAATTTTCGTAAGGCGGTGAACGATAAGACCAGAGCCTTTTATGCGGAAACATTAGGAAATCCTAAATTAGATACCTTGGATCTGGAAGCGATCGCAAAGGTCGCTCACGAATCCGACGTTCCTTTTGTAGTCGACAACACATTACCTTCTCCGTATTTAGTCAACCCGATCGAACACGGCGCGGATATCGTGGTCCACTCCTTGACTAAGTTCTTAGGTGGACACGGAACTTCCGTCGGTGGAATTATCGTCGACTCCGGTAAATTCAATTGGGGCAACGGAAAGTTTAAGAATTTTACGGAACCCGATCCGAGTTATCACGGTTTGAAGTTCTGGGACGTTTTCGGAAAATTCGAACCGTTCGGCGGAGTGAACATCGCTTACATCATCAAAGCAAAAGTGCAAGGCCTTCGTGATACGGGAGCCTCTCTTTCTCCTTTTAACGCTTGGCAAATTCTTCAAGGTGTGGAAACCCTTCCTCTGAGAATCAGCAAACATTCCGAAAACGCTCTGGCAGTCGCAGAGCATCTGAGCAAACACAAAAAAGTTTCTTGGGTAAATTACCCGGGTTTAAAAACGGACAAGAACTATTCCCTTGCAAAAAAGTATCACAAAAGAGATCTTTACGGCGCGATCATAGGTTTCGGAATCAAGGGCGGAGCGACGGAAGCGAAAAAATTCATCGACGGGCTTGAATTATTTTCTCTTCTTGCTAACGTAGGAGACGCAAAATCTTTGGCGATCCATCCCGCATCCACGACCCACCAACAATTGACTCCGGAAGAACAAGTTTCCGCCGGGGTTACTCCGGACTTCGTTCGTCTTTCCGTAGGTTTGGAAAACATCGAAGACATTTTATTCGATCTGGATGAAGCTCTGAAGAAAATTTAAAGGTTCGGCCGATTTGACTTTTTTGATATTTCAGGGAAGCTACTTTTCTTTTCATTTCTCGTCCAAGAAAGATACTAAAAAGTTATACGATGAGAATTACAGTGGTAACCAAATCTTATGAATGAATCTGGATCCATCGGAATCATTGAAACCAAATATGCCGAGTTCAAGGAACTTCCTTTGGACAACGGCTCCGTTTTATCTCCCGTTGTCATCGCCTATGAGACCTACGGCACTCTTTCTCCTTCTAAAAATAACGCCATCTTAATCTGTCACGCTTTGTCGGGAGACGCACACGCCGCCGGTTATCACTCCGAGTCGGATAAAAAACCGGGTTGGTGGGACGATTACATCGGTCCCGGAAAATCCTTCGACACGAATCAGTATTTCATCATCTGTTCGAACGTTATCGGAGGTTGTAAGGGTTCCTCGGGGCCTCTTTCGATTCATCCCGAAACGGGAACCTCCTACGGTTCCCGTTTTCCTTTTGTTTCGATCCAAGACATGGTAAGAGCCCAAAAACTTTTGGTGCAGTTTTTCGGCATCGAAAAACTTTTCTGCGTCGCGGGCGGTTCTATGGGAGGAATGCAAGCCTTGGAATGGAGCATCGCCTATCCCGATTCCCTTTCAAACTGTATCGTGATGGCTTCCACATCGGAACATTCCGCGATGCAAATCGCCTTCAACGAAGTGGGAAGACAAGCGATCCTCTCCGATCCGAATTGGAACAACGGCCTTTATGATGAAAATTCCCCGCGCAAAGGATTGGCTCTCGCGAGAATGGTCGGTCATATCACTTATCTTTCGGACGACAAAATGAGAGAGAAGTTCGGCAGAAATCCTCCTCGCGGTAATATCTTAACCACGGAATTTGCGGTGGGAAGTTATCTCATCTATCAAGGCGAAAGTTTTGTGGATCGTTTTGACGCAAACTCTTATATCTACGTTACGAAAGCGTTGGATCATTACAGCCTTGGAAAAGGGAAAGAATTAACCGCCGCTCTTTCACCGGCGACTTGCAGATTTTTAGTCGTGTCCTACAGTTCGGATTGGTTATATCCTCCGTTTCAGTCTCGAGAAATCGTCAAGTCCCTCGAGGCAGCAGACAAACGGGTGTTCTACTTGGAACTTCAATCCGGAGAAGGTCACGATTCTTTTCTCCTGAAAAATTCGAAACAAATCGAAATTCTAAAGGGATTTTTGGAAAATCCGAATTAATTCATGACTCCTCTTGAAAAAAAAACGTCCATCGATCTGGTTTTGAAAGAAAGACCCGACTTCGCTTATATCCTCAATTTGATTCCTGTCGGTTCCAGGGTGCTGGATCTCGGTTGTGGAAACGGAACGTTACTCTATCTTTTAAAAGAAAAAGGGATCCGAGGCCAGGGAATCGAAAAGGACGAAGATTGTATCGTGGAATGTATTCAACGAGGGATTTACGTTCATCACGGAGATATCGACGAAGGCCTTGAACATCACCAGGACAAACGTTTTGATTTTGTGGTTCTCAATCAGACGATTCAGGAAACGAGAAACCCCGGAGAAATTTTAAAAGAATCTCTGCGCATCGGCAAGAAGGTCATCGTCGCGTTTCCGAACTTCGGCCATTGGAACGTTCGTTGGACGATCTTAACCACGGGCAAAACTCCGGTTACGGATCTACTTCCCTATCGTTGGTTCAACACTCCGAACCTTCACTTTCTTTCGGTTTTGGACTTTATCGAATTCTGCGAGATTCAAAAATTCAAAATCGAAAACAGGGCGTATTTTCGGGATCTTTCCCAGGTTCGATTTCGTCCCAACTTTTTTTCCAAACTTGCGCTTTTTGTAATATCCTAATTTTCTAATGGAGAGAATGTTTGAGCCCGATTTCGATCAGATCGGCCAACACTTCTTCCATGGGAATTCCCGCGGCTTTTGCCTGTTGTGGAATCAAACTCGTCTCCGTCATTCCGGGTAACGTGTTGGTTTCCAAGATATGAGGTTCCCCGTTTACGAGGATAAAATCGGTTCTGGAATATCCTCGGCAACCGAGGGATTCGTGCGCCGCTATCGAAAGTTCTTGGACTTTTTTCATCTCTTGTTCGGAAATTCTTGCGGGTGTGATTTCGCGAGAACCGCCTTCTTTGTATTTGGATTCGAAGTCGAAAAATTCTCCGCCGGGAACGATCTCGGTTGCGGGTAACGCGACTCTTGTCAATTTGCCGTTTCTATATCTTTCCAAAACCCCGCAGGAAACTTCGGTTCCCGCAAGAAAGGACTGACTCATCACCTTAAAGTCGGATTGAAACATAAGAGCGAGTTGTTTGGAAAGTTGTTCCTTGTTTGTAATCTTATGTGTGGAAACGCTGGATCCTCCTTCCACCGGTTTTAAAAACTGAGGAAATCCCAGGGTTTCCAATTTGGAAACCGCGGCCTCCGGGGAAGTCGTATATTCCAACTTACCGATTTCAAAGAAAGGAGCCACCTTCTGACCGGATTGCAAAAAAATCCAATTGGCTCTGGTCTTATCCATCGCGATCGCGGACGCAGCAACTCCCGAACCCGTGTAAGGAATTCCCAAAACCCTTAAGAAACCTTGGATGGTTCCGTCTTCTCCCTTACCTCCGTGAAGACCTAGAAAAACGATGTCCGCGTCCAAACCGGGAATCGAATCCGTTTTCGAAACGCCGTTCCTTTTTTGAAATTCTTCCCGAAACAAATCCGGAGAATTCGCTGACTCAAACGGGATCGACATCCGATATTCTAAAGGAACCACCCAACCTCCGTCCTGAGTTAAGAGAATGGGTTTGACCGAATGCCCCATCTTATGCAGAGTCTTACAAATAAAACATCCGGTCCGAATCGAAATACTGTGTTCCGTAGAACTACCGCCAAAAAAGACTGCGATCTTAGACAAAAGAAATTCTCCAAAAAGAATGGTTTCGCTTCCGACTTCCAAAAGAAGTTTAGAATCTTTTGCATCGTAATTCTTCTCTTCTCCTCTGAAAACATATTTTCGGAATACCCTTCCAAACCCGTGGGAGAATTCAAATCCTCGTACGATCAGTTCTGGTTTCTGTATCAAAAAGAATTGAGAGCGGGAGAATCGGAAGTCATCTTTCGTCCGTTCTACTCGAGTTATAGGGAAGAAAAATCGGCGTATCGATTTCAGACGGTTTTGTATCCGATCTATTACAGCGAAGAAACCAAATACTGGAAGGTCTGGACTTTCCTTTTCTTTTTTTCGGGAACGTCCACCTTACACGAAGATGCGGGCGAGGATTCGGACGTTTTGACCCCTCTTTTATTCTGGGGCTGGGGAGATACCGAGCGAGAGAAGTACTTCGGTTTTTTTCCAATCGCGGGAAAGTTAAGAAACAAGATCGGTTATTCCGAATTGAGTTTTATTCTTTTTCCTCTTTATACCAACTGGAAGTATAAGGACTACGATGCGACGGCGGTTCTCTGGCCTTTGTTCTTGTCCGCGTCGTCCGAAACCAGGGAAGAATTTAGAATCTTTCCTTTGTTTTCCAAAAAGGTGCATCGAGGTAAGTATGAAAGATATTCCCTCTTGTGGCCTATCTTTCAGTGGGGAACTACGTTTCAGGATAAAAGAGAACCCGTTCATTACAAACTTTTCTTTCCCTTGTTCGGATTTAAGGACTCGGAAGCGGGGAACATGAAGTCCAGGGGTTTTTTGATCATTCCCTTGCTCGGTTCGTTTATAGGTTACGGATACGATAAACGAACGGGTGAAAAAGATTTCAACGCGTTATTCTTTTTGTTTCAATACGGAACCAACCAGGATGAAGATTACGGAAAACTAATCTTCTTCCCTTTTTTCGGACATTATGGATTCGCTTCCAAACAGACCACTTTCATCACTCCGTTATACTTTCATCTGCAGTCGGACACGTATCATATCAAGTCGGACGATACTTTTTTGATTCCGTTCTTCTTCCATTCCAAAAGAAAATACGTTCAATGGGATCGGGACGAAAGTTATCTGAAACTCTGGCCTATTTTTAAATACCAAAAGGACAGAGAAGGAAACGTAGTTTGGAACGTGTTGTCCCTTTTTCCGATCAAATCGGAAGTTGTGGATCGAATCTGGGACCCTCTTTGGTCGATCTTTGAATATCAGAAACTTTCGAACGGAGAAAAAAGAGTTTCCGTGTTGATGAGAGTTTATACGCAGAGATGGACGGAGACCGAGTTTCACGCGAGTATTCCTTTCGTTTTGGAACTTTCATTGACTCCCGAAAAAACCTCCTGGAAATTCCTTTACGGTCTCGTCGGCTACGAAAGAGTCGAAACGAACCGGAGTCTACAACTCCTCTGGTTTATCAAAATATGACCCTATCCATTAAAGAAAGACTTACCGAATTTTTCTACGCGAGCGGTTTTACGATCCTTTTAGTATATGAGAGTATTCTAAATATCCCTTACTGTTTTTTTAAAAGAAAAGAGATCCTGGATCAGATGTACATCACGGGAGTCGGGAGTATATCGGTGGTTTCGATCGTCGCGGTTTTTACGGGAATGATCATGTCGCTTAACACCGGACTGGGATTAAAGGACTTCGGGGCCGAAGGTCAAATCGGCCTTTTGATGACGATCACTCTGACAAGAGAAATGTCTCCGTTTATGACGGCATTGATTCTCGCGGCCTCGATCGGATCGGCGATGGCCGCGGAAATAGGAACGATGAAAGTTTCCGAGGAAGTGGACGCGCTCGAAGTTATGTCCATCGATCCGGTGCGTTATTTGATCTTTCCCAGAATTTTAGGTTTTTCCGTCATGGTTCCCGTGTTATGCGTTTACTCCACCGTTCTCGGAATTTTAGGCGGAGCTATCGTCGGTTATTTCCAACTTGGAATCGATTACTTCACCTATTTCCGAGATGTGTTCGATCGAATCGCGTCCATTCCGGGTCTGAAAGATTTGTATGTTGGAATTCTGAAAGGTTTTATATTCGGAATCATCGTTTCTGCGATTTCCTGTTCCCATGGACTGAGAACTTCGGGAGGTGCGATCGGAGTCGGAAGAGCTACGAGAGAATCCGTGGTGACTTCGTTTTTGATGGTAATCTTTACGGGTTATATGATCACCGCCCTATTTTACAGAGATTGAACGATGGAACCCTTTGCAATCGAACTCAAAAACGTCCATAAAACTTTCGGCAAAAGAAAGATTTTGACGGGTATGAATCTCCACGTAAAAAAAGGAGAAACGCTCGTAATACTCGGACCTTCCGGAACTGGAAAGTCCGTCACTCTCAAACATATCACGGGGCTTTTGGAACCCGACGCGGGAGATTGTTTTATCTTCGGAGAAAGTATTTCCAGAGTGGGCATCAAAGTAAAAAAGAAATTGAGAGCCAGGATGGGAGTTCTATTTCAATCCGGCGCGCTCATCAACTGGCTGACGGTTTTCGACAACGTGGCCCTTCCTCTGAGAGAACACAAATTGGCCTCGGAAGAAAAGATTCAAGAAATCGTAATGCAAAAATTAAAATTGGTGGATATGGTGATCGCTAAGGATAATTTCCCGAACGATATTTCAGGGGGTATGAAAAAAAGAGCGGGAATCGCAAGGGCAATTACTACCAATCCCGAAATCATTCTCTACGACGAGCCGACTTCCGGATTGGATCCAGTGATGTCTAACGTGATCAACGAACTGGTTCTCAAAATTCAAAAAGAAACCGGCGCCGCACAAGTCGTAGTCACACACGACATGTCCAGCGCCTATAGGATTGCGGATCGGATCAGCTTCGTTTATAAGGGAAAGATCGTGTTTACGGGAACGCCGGAAGAGATTCAAAACTCGGACAACGAGTTGATCCAGCAATTCATACACGGTAAAACGACCGGGCCGATGATTTTGGAAACCAAAGAGTAAAATCGCAATTACATGAGGAGAATCTAATATGAATTCGTTACGTTATCTGCTCGTCGGAGTCATTTTTACCGCGGCCATAGCCGTGGTCGGTTATTTTACGATCATCACTGAAGGCGGCCCGGTTAAAAAAAAGGGCGAGTTTATGAAGGTCACCTTCCGAAACGCGGAAGGAATCAAGGTCGGAAATAAAGTGACGGTTCAGGGAGTTCCGTTCGGTTACGTTTCCGCAATTCGGTTGATCCAAATCGACGAAAACGGAATCGAAGTTCAAACCGGAGAAGCGGGAATCGGAACCAGGGTGGAAATCACGATGCTTCTCAGGGAAAAAATCAGCCTCTATGACAATTACGATATCATTATCAAAAACGAAAGTCTTTTGACGGGACGCGTAATTTCCATCGACCCCGGTACCACGGATCCTGAATCGAAACAATTAAAGGCAAGATCCACCCCCGTTACGATGGTCGACTACAAAGCCGCGGGAGCGCTCAAAGGAAGGGTCTTACAAGATCCTTTGGTGAGTTTATCGGAATTGATTTCCGAAAATAGAGGGGATATTCGTAAGACATTTTCGAATATCGCGGACATCACGACCAAAATCAACACGGGAGACGGAAGTTTGGGTCGACTTATCAACAACGACGACGTTCATAAAAATGTAAACACAGTCCTAACGGACGCCCAAATCGTCCTAAGGGAACTCAGGGAAGGACTCGAGGACACCAGGGAACAAACTCCGGTCACGAGTTTTATCCGAGCAGCTTTAAGCGCTTTTTAATATTAGAGTTATTGAAAAATTAATTCTCCAGTTGTTTCTGTTTCATTAAAATGGACGATTGAAGCGGTTTTGTTAATCTCCAATATCGAATTTTTCAACAACTCTATTATAAAGTTTTTTCAAAACCTTGCGGCTTGATTTTTCCGATATGCTAAATTAAAGTTTAAAAAACGCCGTAAATTATTTTAATTTTATATTCTAATGAAACAACATACCATATGCATCATAGGAACCGGAATCATGGGACGCGGAATCGCGGCCAACCTCGCAAAAGAAGGTTTTAGTCTCAGACTCTATGCAAGAAATACGTCCAAAATCGCGGATCTGATAAACGACAACGTCCGAATTTTCGATTCCCCCGCTACGGCGTCCAAAACCGCGGATCTCGTGGTTTTGTGTTTAACCGAAGATACGATCATAGAAAAAGAAGTCGTCGCATCCGGACTTTTAGAGACAAAACCTCCGGTTATCATAGACTGCGGAACAACTTCTCTTACGTTCACTTCCAAACTTGCGGAAGAATGTTCCCAAAGGAAGATTCGTTTTTACGATTCTCCGATGACCGGTTCCAAAAACGCGGCGAGAGACGGACAGATTCTTTTTATGGTCGGAGCGACCAAGCAGGAAGTGGAAGATATTCAATTCTTCTTTGAAAGTTGCGGAAAGAACGTCGTTTATTGCGATTCCATAGGCAAAGGTCAAAAAGCGAAACTCGCGCTTAACATGATTCAGGCGGGAATCTTTCAGGTTTATATGGAAGGTTTTGAACTCGCAAAAAATGGCGGAATTGCACCGGAGGTTTTAAAGGAAATTCTTCTTGGGTCCGCCGCAAAGTCCGGAATCGCGGAATTCAAGTTTCCGTTCGTATTTTCGGGAAACTATGAAACTCATTTTTCGCTCAAGAATATGAGAAAGGACGTCTATCACGCGATGGAACTCGCAAAAGAAAACAAGACGAACCTTTCTCTTTGTCAAAATCTTCCCGCGATTTACGACGCGGGAATGAATGCGGGTTTTGGAGAAAACGACTTCTGCAGCCTAAACGAAGTCACAGCGAAGATCCGTCCTCCCAAATCAGAGAATCGGTAAGAGCCTTTCCGTTCAAATCCACTTTCAAACGGATGTGCACCTTCTTCTCTTTTCGTAGTCGCCTTTCGTACTCAAGAGCTTTTTCTTCGTTCACATAAAAACGTTCATTACCGATTTTGAATCTTCCATATCGACAAGTTCCGCGCAAGTACAATCGACAGATACTTCTATCCTTCAAAGTATCGGGATCGCAATTCTCTATAAAAAATCCTTCTCCCTCTTGTATCTTTCCGGAATGAGGATAACAGATACAATGTTGTTGATCCGAGTCGGATTTACTGTAGGAATTCGTATTCAAATTTTGGCAGATAGAATCCGATTGATACTCGATGTTGTAACGCAGATAATGTCCCGCGAGAAGATCCCTCGGATCGTATCCGCTAACGGGAAGAATCAGTTCTTTTCCCGAACTTTTTGAAAACTCGAGAGTCGCGATTTGCCAACCGAAGAACACGATCGGAAGGAACAATGCGACAGGAAGGATCAGTTTGAGAAATTTCATTCTTCACCTCCCAATAAAATTCTTACTCTGGATTTGTATTTCAAGTATCCGATCGTAAGTCCTATGATGAGCAGCCCGGAAATGATAAGCCCGAATCCTGTGTAAGTCAGGGTTCCGAATAGATCGAAGTAAAAGTATAAGAATCGAATTCCCACGATCGCCAAAGAAAGATCGAATATTTTTCTGTGATTCCGAAACGAGGACGCAATTCCCAACCAAAAAAGAATAAACAAAAAAGAAGGCAATAACGTCACGAAATAATTCCAAATATAGGATCCGATCGATTCAGCCAAAACATACCGAAACGGATGCGGAAAATACAATAAGAATAATAAAAATAAACTTACGCTCAAAGATTTCTTTTGATTGGAGGAAATTTCCGTATTGGAGAATAAAAGATAAAAAAGCGGAGCCAAAACAAACAATCTAAGCCCTACCATCAACCAAGGAAAATCGGTCGTATAACCGAGATACCCTAAATTTTCAGAAAGATGATTACCGTAAATCAGGTCCTGGAAAAATCCCCGGAAAAAAGTTCCGGCGATCAAAAACAATACGGCCCAAAAAAACAACGTATCCCTTCTGGACTCTAAAACGAATTTTTCCGCAGCCAACCAAATTCCCGTAAAAATTACGGCCGAATAATAAAAATACATACTCCAATAATACTCCGAATCACCCCCTATTAGGTGGTCGATTTGATCACTGATCCAACCCGTTATAAAAATTTGAAAACCTACGATCCAAAGATGGAGGAAGGTTTTGGAATCGGTCGCAATCAAAAATAAAAAAGTAAGAACACACCAAAGCTGCGCCGCTTCGTAATACTTCCCTTCCAAGTTATAGACCTGCGATACAAGTCCGATCATCCCGAGGATCAATATCGAATTGAGAACGATCAAGACGGTGAGCAAATTCGGATTTTCCCGTTTCCAAAACGCAAGCCCTGCAACCAACAAGAGTGCGGCAAGACCTGTCCCTAACTTTAAGGAATCTTGAATTTCCTCCCAATTGGCGGCGATGATTGCGATGACACCGATACCGATGACGATCACACCTAAAATGATAAACGAATAATAGAGATAGGGAGTTTTTCGGGTTCCTTCGAAATTTCGAATCGCGTCCGATTGTTCCGACCGGATCAGCCCCGCCTCCACCCATCTTTTTAGTTTTTGTTCCAAACGCATAGATGGAAAGACTTTAGAGAGAATCAAACCGATTGCAAGAAGTTTTTAAAACGACTACGCCGAACCATTTGAATTTCTTTAATTTTCCCAAACATTCCAATAGTAAACAGTTCGGCAAACCGCCCGCCAAACGACGAAAAAAACGTTAGGCGAAATAGGATCGCATTTCGATCCTATTTATAGCCGCAAAAATGATTCATGCGATTTTAGAGCAGATCCTGAGTTCGTATAAGCGAGTTCGTCAGTCCTCATCCCCAAATGCTCTTTCCATCGCCGCTCGATAACGTTCCGTAAAAAGATTTTCCGGAGTCGGTTTCGGATTTCCGATGGTTCGGAGTCTTTTGGCGTTTTCGGCGATTCTTTCTTCATTCAAAGGATGTGTGGATAAGAATTTTATAATACGCTTGTCCGGACCCGTTCCCCCTTCCTCTTTTTCCTTCTTTTCGATGAGGACAAAAAAAGATTCCAAGGCTCCGGGATAGTATTTCGTGGATTTTAAATATTCAAAACTCGTTGAGTCTGCCTCCGCTTCCGCGGAACGACTGTTGGCTAGGGTAAGAATTTCTCCGCCGACCCTGGAACCCAAATTGATTAAGTTCGCCGCGTCCGATCCCAAAAAAATCGTAAGACCGATATAGATCGTAAAATAAATTCCTAATGAACTGATGATCTGTTTTACGGAATGTCTTTTTTCCGCGTGTGCGATTTCGTGCGCGAGAATTGCGGCGAGCGTTGCCTCGTCCTTGATCAACTTTAACAGTCCGGTATACACGAAGATATAACCGCCGGGGGTGCAGACCGCATTGATCGTATCGTCGTCGTCCAGGATGGAGATTTTATAAGGAAATTCTTTTTTATATCGGATCTGATCCGATTTTAGAATTTTATCCGCAACGGACTTTACATATTTTTCAAGGGCCGCGTCTTTTAAGATATGCATTCCTTCCTTTCCGTCTTTTGCGTTTTCTAAAAACGACTTTCCGATCTGTAAATCCAATTCTATCGGAACCGCGGAATCAATGATCGCCCCACAACTCGAAAAACAAAGAACGAAGAAAATTAAAACAAACGTATTCCGGATCTTTTTCATACGGAACATTCTTTTATTTTTGGAAATAGGATTCAAACCGGAAATTTAGGATACGAGTAAAAACTTAAATGTCGAAAAACGACGTCGGAAGAAGTAAAAATCAATTATTTACGATGAACTGCGAGCAGATGTTGAAATAGTCGGTCTTATTTCAAAGATAGATCTCGATAATCTTTTAAAAATCAAGGAGCGAATCCTAATACTAATAAATTAGAATTCTATCATCCCTTCGAAAGAATGTCGTTTAACATTTTTGATAAAACGAAAAGGATTCAAATCATTCCGCGCTCAAAACCGTTTCGTAACCGCCGTAGGCGCGTATATTGATGACCCCGGATGGAAACAAAAGATATTGCCCTTTGATCCCGGTAAGAACGTCTTCGATCACCGGATTTTTGTCAGGTGCAAGCGATTGTATTTTGGATGGATAAGATCGAACGGGATAACGAATGAGAGTCGGCTCAGTTTGAGTAGAAACCTTATAATCCAAGTCCAGATCCAAAGTTCCTATCTTTTGGATGAATTCTTTTTTTCTCTCGGAAAGATCTACCTCTTCCGGATCACCGGCCACCATCTTCTGCCAAGTCGTTCGATCGGACAAAACTTTAGAAAGTTCTTTTTCGATGATTCCCGCATCCCTTCTCGAAGTGACTTCCACAAGGGGAATTCCCTGAACGGCTCCCTGATCCACCCATCGATTGGAGACGGGATTTTCTTTGGTGATTCCGACTTTGATCGCGGAACTGTTTGCGAGATACACCGTATGGGAAATAAAACAGTGAGATTCTCCCCAATCCGGTTCTCTGCAGGTCCCGAGATGGAAATGGCAAGTATCCGGTCTTAAAATACAAAGATCGTTTTCGGCTAACGTTTGAAAACAGGTAAAACAATTTCCCTGGTTGAAACTTTTTTTAGTAATTCTTCCGCAGGAAACGCAGCGTATCCTACCGGTAAACTCCAACTTAATCTTTTTATCCAAGTAATTTAGAATATCAGAATTTTCTTGAATATGGGCTTCTTGTTTTTCGGAAGAATTCGAATCGTACTTCGCCGTGACCCAGATATATCGAACGGGATCGATCCCTTGATGATCCATCATTCTTAAAAAACCGGAAGCGATTTGTTTCATGGAAATAAAATTTCCCTTCCGCTAAGCGGTCTGCGTATCGGATCCGTTTTCACTTCCAGGATCGCGTTCAATTTGGAGCCGGACCAGTCAAAAATGAGAATCCTGTCCTGAAACTCGTAATGACTGAGTTGTCCGTTGTTTAGATAAAATGCGCGTAAGGATTCTCCCGGATTTTCTTCCGAATCGATTTTCACCACGTTTTTTCCGGAAATCGTGGTTCCCGAGTATAATTGAATATTCTTATATACTTTCAAACCCGGATTGAGTCCGTAGGCCGAATGGGGAGAAAGAGTTTCGGAAACGGATTCGGGAAGTCTTTCGGAGATCGGAGAAGAGGATATCGTTTCAGGCGAAGGTGTCGACTTTTGTGACTCGGACGGATATTGCTGTTTTAAGAGTCCGCAGAAAAAAGGTCCTGGAAGCGGAGGAACGGGAACCTTACAAACCCCGTCTTCCCATATCTGCTCCCGATCGATCGTGTATTCTTTTCTTAAACTCTGCGCGACCTTCGCGTAAGTGTAGTATTTAAGTCTTCCGATCAATTCTCTGAGGGAATATTCCTTCCAATCCGAATTTTGTGCAAAGACGGAAACATTCAAAAATGAGAATACAATACAAAACGCGACCGTTCTTAAAAGAACGCCGAGCTTGATTTTTCTTTTAATAGAGATAATACTTTTTGATCTTCTCATTGTATTCTTTCTCGGTAGAACTTAAATATTCCGAATATTGATCGTAGTTTTTTCCGGAGTCGACCGCTTTTCGAAAGGATTCCGTTCCCCAAAGAAAATCGACGTTATACGTTCCGTCGGGATACGATCTCCATTTGAATTCTTTATAATTCGTTTTTAGGGTCGTAATCAATTGAAAAGCCATCTTGAGAGGATCGTATTTTCGATTCACAACGGTTAGGCGTAAACCCCTACAAATTTCATTCTTGTAAGGACCGAACACCGGTTTGAAAAATACGGTTTGATAATAGTAGTCCCCCCCGGACTTTTGATTCAATTCTTCCGCCAATCTTTCCGGTTCGATCATCCAAGGCGCTCCGAAATAAACAAAGGGAGCGGTTGTTCCTCTTCCCACGGAAACGTTCACTCCTTCCAATAGAACCAGTCCGAGATAATTGATCGCCGAGTCTACGGTCGGCAAATTCGGAGAAGGAGTCGTCCAAGGAATTCCTTCCTTATCCCAATCGAAAGAACGTTTGGCATTTTTAGGAGATACGATTTCCAACCGAACTTTTTTATCCAAATATTCCGCGTTATAATAGGCCGCCGATTCTCCCAAGGTCAAACCTCCGAAGAAGAGGGATGGAAATTCTCCCGCAAAGTTTAAAAATCTTTTATCGATCATCTCCCCTCTTCCTTTTAAATAAAGAGCCGGATTGACGTGATCCAATACGATGAGTCTCGTATTCGCGGCGTCCGGAATTCCGTCCATGACCCTTTTTAAAACGGTCAGGTAAGTATAACATCTCATCCCCATATCTTGGACGTCGAAAAGAATCGCATCCGCACCTTTTAGAATCGCGGGAAGTTCCGCGTTCTTCACTCGATAGATATGATAAATCGGAAGATTGAAAAATTCATCCACGGTTACTGGAGATTTACTGAAGTCCTCTTCCAATCCCAGAAATCCGTGTTCCAGTCCGATGAGGTGTTTGATTTTTACGTCGTGTTTTTTAAATTCTCTCAGAATTCTTTCGGGGCTTCTGCCGATTCCAGAGGGATTTGTGATGAGAATCACGTTCTTCCCGGAAAGTCCGGGAAGAATATTCGAGTAAAATTCGATTTCGGAAGGTATGAGTTTCGATTCTGCGATGTGCTTACGAAAACTTTTTTCCGCGCAGGCAACCGAAGGCAGAAGGAGAAAAAAAATGACTGAAAGAAAGAATTTTTTCTTTATTTTTGTGTAGAGCATCCGAGAATTCCTATTTTGTTTAAGAAAATCCCTCAAACCTATTCTTCAAGGAGAAAAACGACACAATGAATCGTTTCCCTACCACCAGGCTAATCGCGGCCTTAGCAGTTATTTCCTTCGCAGTCAGCTGCGGTTCTTCCGGATCCACTCGTGGTAAGAAGAAAGAATTCTACGAAAAAGAAGGTAACAAGGTTACCGTAATCGGCGAAGCTCCCATCTACAACGGAGACAAGCAGATCGCAAAACAAAGAGCTCTGAAGGACGCAAAAATCAACGCGGTTCGTAAGGTGATCGGCGAAGAAATCAGTAGCAAAAGTAAGGCTTCCGACGGGGAAAGTTTAGGTTCCAGCCTTCTTTCCAAAACGGATGCGTTCGTTAAGAGTTACGATATCATCGACGAAACGGAAGGTAAAATCGACACTCAGCCTATGTTAAAACTTACGGTTAGATGCGAAGTGGAAGAATCTAAAATTTCCACCGCGGTCGACAACCTCCTCGCAGACGTTGGAAACCCAAGAGTTGCCGTTTTAGTTCTCGGTAAAGTGGGAGGAGCTCCCGTAATTCCTGCCGGTCCAAACAACTTCGGAGAGGCTGAGATCATCAAAGCTCTGAAGAAAAACGGAAACAAGATCATCGATCCTGCTCTTACCGCAAAAAAAGTGGGTAAGAATCAAGTAGACGCTGAAAATGTGGAAGGTTCTCCTTTGATCAAGATTCTTGCCGAAGCTCTTCAAGCGGAAGTATTGGTTCTCGCAACCGTTGAAACCGAGGATCAACAACCTTTGGATTCGGTAAACGGAAAAGCTCTGGAAAGAACCATCTACAACACTGCGGCTACTGGAACTTACAAAGTAGTTCTTCTTTGGGGTGATGGTAAGATCGTAGACAGCGGAACGGCTGACGGACGCGGCGCGGACATCACTCAAAAAGTATCCAGAGAAAAAGCGATCAGCGAGTGGGCGACTTCCGTTTCTAAAAAAGTAAACAATCAGTTGAAAGAAGAATGGTTCAATCTGACCGAAAACAACCCGATCGTTCTGAAGTTTACAGGACTGAGCGCGGACGAAGCGACTAAGTTCAAGGATGATCTTACCGAGTTTACCGCCGTAAAAGAAGTGAACGTAAGAACCTCCGATACGAACGGTTCCGAGTGGGAAGTGGTTTATCCCGGTAAGGATTCTCTCTTTCAAGAAGAACTGGTCTACAAAAAAGACAGAGGTTTTTCTTTCTTAGCGACCAAGTCTTTGGAAGTAAAATCTGCGACCCGCGGTGTGGTTAACTTAGAATTCAAACCTTTGAAATAAGACTTTAAACAACAATTCTAAGAAAACTGAAAATACCCGGAGCTTTATAACTTCGGGTATTTTTTTGTCCTCACACAAATTGTTTTCCGCTTTTGCGAATCGGATACGCGGAAGATTTTCGAACTCTTTCAAGAATCATTTGTAAATCAAAAATTCAAATCGGCCTTCGATCCATCAAAGCATTCAAAAAAAACGAACATTCCTTTTTTCGATAGCCTTCTTTTTTGAATTCCGGAATCTGCCTTACGATAAAGCAAACGATCGTATCTGGCACGGTCGACTTTTTATAAAATACAATTAGGAAAGTTTATGAAAAAAATTTTTTCTACGATTTCGATATTCACTTTCGCGATCACTCTTTTCGCAAACTGTTCGAAGAACGACGGTAATTCGCGCGTTGAACGAGGTAAAAAACTGGTAACGGTTGCAGGATGCAGCGATTGTCATACCGCAAAAACGATGACTCCGCAAGGTCCCGTGCCGGACGTTTCCAAATTTTTAGCGGGATATTTAGAAACGAATCCATTGCCGGATTACAAAAGTTATAAAAATTCTCCCTGGCTTTTATTTACCGGAGATCTTACCGCAGTCGTCGGTCCTTGGGGAGTCAGTTTTGCGAAGAATCTAACGCCCGATCCGGAAACCGGTATCGGCGGTTGGACCGAAGAAATGTTCATTCAAACGGTTCGTACTCAAAAAAGATTGGGAGTCGGAAGACCGATTCTTCCGCCTATGAACGGAATTTTTATCGGAAACATGAATCCTCTCAGCGACGAGGAATTGAAGGATATCTTTGCTTATCTTAAATCTTTAAAACCGGTCAGGAACAGAGTTCCCGAACCGATCTTAAACTAATATTTTTGCGAAAACACAGAAACCAAAACGGGATTGAGTTTTCAATCCCGCGAGCAAGATCGCTTTCTACAAATTCATTGAGAAGCTTGTCCCAAAACTAAAAAAAGAAAAATGCGAGAACCCTAACATGAACCGTCATCCCTTCCGGCTAAAACGCGGTAGTTCCCACGTTTCAAGTGGCGAGGATTTAGTGGATAAAGGTTAGGACTTTACAACCTTGTCTGACATCTAAAAACGTGCGTTGGGTATAACCTATGCGAAAGCGATTGAAGCGGAATCAACAAATTGAAAGAACAAAAAAATTTTGCTTTTAGAGCAATCTGTCAATTTGTTGATTGGAGCAGAAAGCGCGGTCCCTCACCAGTTAGTGAGCGTTGCGAGCATTAAAACTGGTGAGGGATTCGCCCAATCTTTCAACCGTCGAATTCACGTTATCTTATATCTCGAAATTTAAATTTTCCGAAAATCAATAGGGTTTTTACGATCATTGCCGGATCAATTTACCATAACCAATAGGCTTCCAGAAAACCCGCGTTCAACCCTAAGGCGGAAGACCGCTGCACGATACATCTTCTAAACGGAGAATACTCCCATTTATTGTAAGGTTTTCTATCAAAAAGCCCTATGATATCCGTAAAGTTTTGATCCAACAAACAATGATAATTGAAGAGAGGAAATCCGCCCTTATCCTTTACGTGTATTTTAGAAGCCTGAAAGAAATAAATATCCATGGATTCCGCGAGTTCGTTACCTTGATCCTTGACCGCACTGATCAGATTTTTCAACCCGTTCTGCAACGGATATCCCAAATGAACCAAAACGCCGACTCCTTTTATGAGCATATAATGATTAAAGAAATTGGCGTCCTCCACCTGAACGATCAGCCCTGCAAAAACGGAACCGAGAGTTATAATTTCCCGCCAAGCGCCCAGATCCGTCATCTGACCACGAACGATGTATTTCAAAATCACTTCGTTGATTTTGGCCACCGGATTGGTCGCAGGATTATGATCTCCATATCGAAGACTCACGTTATTAAAATCTCTTACTTGATAATTGTTAGCTTCATAGTAAGCCAAAAGATCCGTACAAATCTGAACGATATCCGGTTTTAACTCGTCCACAAAAACATAAGTCCAATAAAGTCCAACAAGCGAATGAATCACCGCATCCAGAGAAAAATCATATCTGAATTTATACCGTTGGTCTTCAAACGTATAATCGTTATATCTCATGGATCCGCAAGATATATTGTCGGGAGTTACACCCACAGTTCCATTCTTATTACAAGGTAAAAATTGATCATAGGCTTCTACGTTGACAAAGTTTCGACCGAGTCCTCCCCGATTGAGGGATTGCATTAACTTATAATAATTAACGTATCTCTTAATCAGGACAAGCGTATCCGGATCGCGAGTATTCTTATATTTCCAAGCCATCGCGTGAAGAGTCACTCCTACGTTGAGAGTCGCATCGCCGGCCTCTTGCCAATTATACTTTCCAACCCCGTTAAAAACGACATTATCATGAAAATCTAAACCGCGATACTCCACTTGACCCAGCGGTCCCGTTAAATGTTTAGCGTTTGAAAATACCTGGCCTTCTTTAAAAGAATTCATCTCTCCGACCAACCATGCCAAAAGCATAATATCCTTGTTGGAATTCTTTTTTTCAGGGATACAAAAAGACGCCGACGAAAAAATTAAAATCAGCGAAAACCACTTAATTCCTGCCTGAACTATTGTTGACGGATTTAGTCTCAAAGCTTTCGCCTCTGAAACTTTTTGTTTCTTGTTCACTCTTAACACTCCATTACTCGATAATATTTCCAAACCAAGTCGTTCCAATTCACTTTAATTTTACAAAAACACAAACATTCAAAAAACACGCAAACAATCGTATCTTCCCAAAAACTCAAATACGATCAAACTACCCAACAAAATTTTTCCTTAACTACGGCCTCCGATGGAACCGAAAGATCGATCGATTGCCCCGGAACAACATTCAATTTTAATGATAAATATTTCCGCTTTTGAATTTTAAAAAAATTCCGACAAAGGATTCGTTTCCAAAAACGACCTCCCGCAAAACATCGCGTCGATTATTTTTTTTACGCGCAATTCTTCTCTAATATTTTTTTACCAATTTTCAAATCAAACCTTTTTATAAAAAAGATACATTACCTTGGTAGCATAAACATTAAAAATACATTATATATAAATCCTACAAAACATCAGACACACACATTTACTCAGAACCATATAAAACAGCGTTTATAATTCTGTCTTTAAAACGGACTCGCCTCAAAACTCACTGCGCTCCGTTACAAACTTGTCCCAAAATTGAAATAGACCGTCCAGCGCCAATAGAAGCGAGACGCTTTACTGATCTCTATAAAATTGAGCGTCTATAATTCTGCATCTAAACGCGGGTTTCGTGCTCAAACTGACGGCATTCTATTTCATAGAGATCAATCGTCACCCAGCTTGATCCTTCCGATAAAGCGGAACTAAGAGCTTGCCCCAAAACCTCGGGAGAAATTTGCAGGAGCGTACTAGGGGTCAGGGTTTTAGGCATCAGTGGATAGGGGTTAGATGTCAGGGTTAAAATTTTTCCGTTTTATCAGTAACGGTAAGAAAGAGATCCCGGTTTCACCGTTCGTTTAAAAACATAGGAAGTTTCCACATTTTTGTGAAACTAAAGTTTCACTCCCTGCCGAATGATCCATCGAGAATGAGGCACCTATTTCAGTGGACACTTCAACGGGAATTCCTGGGAACCGGAACCTTCTTCCAAATCGAATTCAAATCTTCCTCCAGGATACACCGAGGATAGTAAAAACCAATCGAGCCGATATTATAAAAGAGACTCGACCCTGAACTACGATTCAACAAATCAAACACAGGGATACTATATCGATTATTTTTCAGTTCTGATCGTTTTCGACAAGATCAGCCTCAGTGAAAAAAATAAAATAACAAAACTGATCGAAAGAACGGTTCTAAACTTGGATAGAGGCGACATTTTGGAAGTGATATCTCGGGAATAATTTCCACAATCCTACGGAAGAATATCCGGCAATGGGTTCGGCTTGAGTTTTTCTTAAGCAGGCTCTAAACAAAGGGGCGAATTTAGCGCAGGAAGAAAGCGAATCTCAAACCTTTGTAAATCGCACTCAAAAGTGAATTCGAAAAAAAGAATATTCTAAAAACAGATTGTAATAAAATTAAAAAAATCCACCGGAAGAGATGCCTTCCGGTGGAACCTTTTTTTCTACCTTCCCTCCTGGAAGGCTTCCTTAGAGCTGCTGCAGAAGCTTGAGAACTGAATTCGGTTTCATGTTTGCCTGCGCCAACATTGCCGTACCACTCTGCACTAATATTTGTTTTGTGGTCAGCGAGACAACTTCCTCCGCCATATCGGCGTCTCGAATTCTGGATTCCGACGCTTGCATATTTTCATACGCACCCATCAGACCCTTTGCGGTATATTCAAGCCTATTGTAATAAGCTCCCATATCCGCCCTCTGCTTCATGATCTTCGTAAGGGCCGCATCCGCCAAACCGATCACGTCGTTCGCTTCTCCCGGAGAAGAAATCGCAATCGGTCTCCCGTCCGCTTTCACAAGCTTCAGGGCTTTCGAAGTCATTGTGCCGATAAAAAATCTCTCACGCTGATTTTGGTTCGGCCCCATGTGAAACCACATAGACGCGACCCTGGATCCTCTCGCGAATTGACCTTCAAAAAGCTTGAACTTATTAAATTCAGCTTGAGAAGCGATTCGATCGACTTCGTCCACCAGCGCAGATACTTCCACCTGCACAAGCTGCCTATCTTCGTTGCTGTAGATTCCATTCGAGGTCTGGATGGCGAGCACCCGGATTCTCTGAATGATGTTCGACGTCTGTTCGAGGAAACCCTCGGCAGTTTGAATGAAACTCATCCCGTCCTCGGTGTTCCGTTCCGCCTGACGCAGACCGTTGATCTGCGTCCTAAGCTTTTCGGAAACCGCAAGTCCGGAAGCGTCGTCCGCCGCGGAATTGATCCGCATACCGGAAGACAGAGCCTTCATCGTCTTGTCCACAGCAAGCTCGTTGAACTTTAGAGAACGGTGACCATTCACCGCACTCAGGTTGTGATTGATAATCATTCTACACTCCTTTGTAGAGATGAACCGGCAAATCTCCCTATCTGCCGGCCGGACATGGTCTGTCCGGTGCTCCGGGATGGACAGTATTCAGACCACCTGAAAGACCAGGCGTCTACACCGCGGAGTAATATTCGATTATCAATCGCTATTCGTTCAACGAATCTCTTTGATCCCAAAAGGACCACGGAAAGCGAATATTCTAATATTTTAATTTTTACTTAGAATGTTCTTTGACAAAACCTTCCGTCGTACTTTTGGGGAACTTAAAACGCGAACAGCCGCTAAAAGCGGCTTCTTAAAAAGGTCGGAAAAAGGACCGGATGGAATTTAGAAATCAATTCCGGAAGGAAACGCATCCCAATGGAATGCGCTCCTCTTCCGGTCAGTTATTCTCCCGCCTTTACAGTCGCCAAAAAATCGGCGGCCGCAAGATTTTAACCGTTCAGGTTAAAATCTTATCTAAGAAGCTGGAGAACCGACTGAGGTCTTACGTTAGCCTGAGCAAGCATTGCAGTTCCCGATTGAACCAGGATCTGGTTCTTCGTAAATGCAACTGTTTCCTCCGCCATATCTGTGTCCCTGATTCTCGACTCTGAAGCCTGGATATTCTCGTAAGCAACCATCAGACCTTTGGAAGCGTGTTCCAGTCTGTTGAAGTATGCTCCGAGGTTCGCTCTTTGTTTGTTGATTTTCATCAGAGCGTCGTCCAGAGTTCCGATAGAGTCATTGGCAAATTCAGCAGTAGATAGGGTCAGGAGTGAACCGTCAGCCTTAATCAGATTGAGAGATTTCGCAGTCATAGTCGCGATATACACTCTTTCTCTTTGGTGTTGGTTCGGTCCGATGTGGAACCACATAGAAGAAGTTCTAGAACCTCTTGCAAAGTCCCCCTGAAGGAGAGCCATCTTGTTGAATTCCGCCTGAGAAGCGATACGATCGATCTCGTCCACGAGCTGAGAAACTTCAACCTGAATCATCTGGCGATCTTCTGCGCTGTAGATTCCGTTGGAGGACTGGATAGCCAGAACCCGAACTCTTTGAATGATATCGTTAGTTTCCTGCAAATATCCTTCCGTAGTCTGGATCAGTGACATACCGTCTTCGGTGTTTCTTTCTGCTTGTCTAAGACCTTTCACCTGCGTTCTCATTTTTTCAGAAACGGCAAGTCCGGAAGCATCGTCTCCGGCGCGATTGATTCGCATACCGGAAGACAGAGCTTCCATGTTCTTCGCTACTTCGTTATTCTGAAACTTCAGAACGCGATGAGAGTTGATCGCGGCTAAGTTGTGATTGATGATCATGGGTTTCCTCCTTGAAACTGATCATGACTCCGGCATCCGTGCCAGAGCCCCTTGTGAGTTTGGTTTTGGTCGAATATTTATATGTATTGGAAGAATCCGAACGAGAGAATTTATATCCGACGCCTTTTCCTTCCTAATCTATCTTCGGTGATTCGGTCTTTGGGATTGAGTTTAGGATAAGTGCAAATTTTCTCTAAAAATCGTCGTTTTTCGAAGATTTTAATAGAAAATGATGAATTTTAAGGAGTGCAGATTTTATATTTTTTTTTGAAAAAATTGATTCTTATTAGGCTTATCTCTTAAATTCGATCGATTTAGCAATTCTCGTAAGTATTTTTTATTTTCAAATCGACTTTTTCTAAAAAGGAGAAAGCTTTTCAGGACACAATTTGCGTAATTTTCACCCTCAAATTTAGATTTTGCACGGCGCACAAGTCCGCGGGACTATTTCAAATTCAGACTTTACGGCTAAACATTGAAAATGTGGGAACTCCCGTAAATTGCCCTTCCGCTCTGAACAAATTCTTACTACCCCCTTACATAGCTCTTGAGTAATAACAAATAGAAAATTTCGAAAACAACTTTTTTAAAAGTTTTCAAACTCTAACGAGCCAATCCCAACTCGTCGAGGGTTTTCTCAATCAAGGCCAACTGAGTTTCAGAATAGGCTTTTCGCGCTACATCCATCAGATCATACAGATGAACCGTATGATCAATATCGATCGAACGGACATATCGGCTAAGAAGTTCAAGAAATGTTTCTTCTCCAGTGGCAACTAACGCCTGCATTGCATAACCCCCGGCTTCCAGTTCCTCGTGTACATAAATCGGCGGTTCTTCTTCCTTCTCATTTGCATTCAAAATCTGTGATACATAACGAACCACAAGAGGACGCAATTCCGGATCATCCGCACATTTTGAAAAGAAATCGGCTTCATCAACCTCTTCGCCCTGGAATTCCCAATCTAGAAAATGATCCGGATCATCATAGTCCGGATGAGAGAAGACATTGACTTTTAAGTTTTTTGTAATTTGTAACATCTCCTCTAAAATCGCCCTACGATCTTTTCCTTGCAGCCGGACTACGTTGCCTTCGATTTCCAAATCCATTGCGGATTTAGGTTTGCCCTTATCAGTTCCCGTTTTTTTAAGTTCTGCAAGGATCGATTTACGCCCCGATCCGTATTTTGTTACGCAATCGAGCGGGGTCATACCTTTCTCGAAACCGTTTCCATCTTCCGTAATTTTCGCATTTACATCGGCTCCAAAAGAAAGTAAGGTCTTTACCAATTCCAAATCCCCTACCTTACACGCGTAATGCAGCGCAGTTCCACCCGCCTTGCTTACATACAAAGAATCCATTCCTTGCTCCAATAACCAGTAAGCGATTTGATTCTTTTTTTTATTGATAGGAGACCTATCGATCGTTTCCATCAATAGAGTTTCTCCATAATCGTCCGGTTTTTCATTAGAGACTTCGAGACCAAGTTCTACAAGTTTGTTTAACATTTTGATCCCGTCGTCCTGTTGAAAAGAAGACGTCGCCAAAGCCATTCTCTTAAGAAGCGTATTTCCTTGCTGATCGACGCCGTCTACACGAGCGCCACGTTCAATCAAAATGGAAAATGGTTCCCATCGCTCCGAAAGCCAAATGGGAGTCCAATTGGAATTATCCGCGATATGGATGTCCGCACCCGCTCCCAATAGAAGTTCTACGCAATTTTTGTCATACTGCCAAACCGCATTGTGAAGCGCGGTACGTCCGCCTTTGGTTCTATCGTTGACCCTTGCTCCTTTTTTTAAAAGGAGTTCTACTATCTCCGGCTGTTTCATATAAGCTGCGAGAGTGAGTGCATTATCTCCGCCTTCTTCGAATACGGAGGGATCACAACCTTCGTCTAATAATCGTTTTACGGTTTCTACGCTTTTTGCACGGATTGCTTCGAATAGTTCGGATGGATTCATGATTTATAGGGTATTTTCCTATAAAACTGTTTTACGAGTCACGCTTTTTTCCTTGCACGACCGTGTCCACTCACTCGGGAAAGGTTCGGATTAATAATTATTAAAAATTTTCCAATCCGATTTTTTTCTCTTTTGAAAACCTTTAAAACTTCGGAGATTCAAATCCAATAGAAAAGCCCTACTCTTGCGAGTTAGGGCAATCGATCTTGCTTTTCTATATTTCAAAAATCCAATCCAAATTTTTTAGGACGATTCTATCTCCCCCTTTTTGGATCCATACCAATCTATCTTTCGAGTTAAGTGCATCAAAATCGCCAAAAACAAAAAGACGGCGATAGAACCTAAAAGTAGAGAATTATCTTCGGAAGCGAGTATAACGTATAAAAAGGAATACAATCCTACGTAATACCCACCCGCAATGAATCCTCTCTTTCTACTCTGCAAAACGGAACCCGCATAATAGGAGATAAGACAGGAAACGGCTAGGGACGCGGTGATATAAGCAAACGTAAATCCAAAATGTTCGGATAAGGACAAGTTGAGAATATAAAATACCACCATCGCAAATCCGATCATTAAGTACTGGAACGGATGAAGGATCTTTCCTCCGAAAATTTCCAATAGAAAGAAAAGAGTAAAACTGGCGCCAAGAAACAAAATCGCATATTTCAAAGATCGCTCCAATTTCAGATATTGATCGGCTCGAACGATCAAACGAACCCCGTACCCGGAAGATAAAATCTCATTCGAATTTAAATCGTTACTCGAAATTACCTGCGGATAATTTCTTGAAAAATACGAAGATTCCCACGTCGCTTGAAATCCGGTTTCAGAAATGGTTCTTTCCTTCGGCAAAAGATTTCCCTCAAACGAAGGATCCTTCCAGTTTGAAGAGATTTGGACCGTACTCTTTTTTCCAAGAGGAACGAGATGCATAGAATCGGAACCTTGGATAGGAATTTTGATTTGAAACGTGAGTGGATTCTTCAATTCAGAAAGTCTAATTTCGGAATGCAAACCGAAATGAAAATAATCATCTGCAGAAGATCCTCCCGGTTGAAACGTTTTTCTTTTTTCCGCAAAAACCAATTCCATGTCGCTTCCGATTCCTTTAGAATCGCTTACGGAAACGATCAAACGAGCGTTGTCCCATTCAATATTTTTTGTATCTTTCGGAAAATCGGAAACGGTAGGCCGTTTAAAATTCCCTTGGATTTTCAAATCTCCTGCATACAAGATCGCCTCGTAAATTCCTCGTTTTCTTTTTTCCGCTTTTAAATCCGTTTCCAGATTCAATTCTTCCGGTAGAAAATACATTTTTTCGTATACATTTGCTTTTACGAAAACTTCCTTCCCGTTTTTTTCCTCGATTTCTTCTTTTAGTACATGATAAGGAACCACCAAAATAGGACCAGCCACTGTTTGGGACGATCCCCACTTGGAGCTCACTTCTACTGCGGCTTCTGCGGCCCTTTGTTGTCTTTCCGATACTAAGGAATCCACCATCTGGATCGGAATCAAAAATCCAGCTAACAAAATCGCGAGAATGAAAATTCTAAGATTGATAGACGATTGAATTTTAAACATACGTTCTCCTTACCTAAGAAGTATGCACCGATCGTATGAGGAACGGATGAGCGGAGTGTGAGGACTTTGTGAGGATCTTATTTTTGGAAACGATTTTCAAAAAAAATCGTCGCGATTGCTCCGCCCGCTTCTCGATTTTTCACTTCCACTTTCGCTTCGTGTAATTTGGCGATTTCCCGAACAAAGGCAAGTCCTAGGCCCGAACTTTTGCGGCCCGTATCGGGACGAGGAAGGGAATAGAATTTTTCAAAAATTCTTTCCAAAGCGTAAGGGGGAATTCCAGGTCCGGAATCTTCCACCTCTATAAAAGGAAATCCTTCCTTTTTACCGCAACGAACCGTAATCTGAGAACCGGGACTGGAAAAATCAAAAGCATTCTGAACTAAATTTCGAAGTGCGATACTTAAAAAGAAACGATTTCCTTCCACGTAAATCGTTTCGGTTGTTTGTAAGATGTTTACTTTTTTCCGAAAGGATTCGGAAGAAACGGAAGTCGCTACTTCTCTTATCATTTCGCTCAAATCCAAGTTCGGAGTTTTTTCCAATTGGGATAGATTTTCCAATGCGCTCAGTTCCAATAATTTTTCAATGATCGTTTGTATGCGCCTTCCTTCCAATTGAATGTTTGCGATCAAAGAATCCGAACGATCCGGATTTTCAGAAATCAATTCCGCGGATGCGAGTAAAGAAGAAAGAGGGCCTTTGATTTCGTGGGTCATGGACTGTACATAATTTTCCACATATTTTCTACCCGCAAGTTCGCGAAACAATTGATCCATTTCCTCTCCTAAGCCTCGAATTTCCGGTACGCCGATTTTAGGAAAAGGAATTCGTCTTTTGGATCGGAGCGCGGAAACATAATCGGATAATTTTCGGATCGGAGAAAACAAAAAGTATAAAATGCTAATAAACAAAACGATTATAGAAAGCGCCACATACAAACTCAAATTCCAAAATTTCTTTCGAGTCGCTTCTATAAAAGGGATCAAACTGTTTTTGGGTTTGATCACGGTAAGCACGCCGATTGTTTTTCCGGAAAGCCGGATCGGGGCCGCTATAAATAATCCTTTTTCAGAATCGGAAACGAATAAAGGACTCGATCTCGCTCCGTATTTTCCCCTGAGAGTTAAGAAAACGTCGTTCTTTTGGGAATAGTCGAGCCCTTTTCGATGTCCTTCTCCGTCGTAGACCACGATTCCTTTTTCGTCCGTAACGTAGATTTGCAGATCCACTTTCTTCTTGGTGATTTCGAAAATTTTAGAATTCAGATTCCGCTCTTTCGCGATCCGCAACATGGGAGAAAGAATTCGTTCGCTGACTTCTCCCAAAGTAGATCCTTTTTTGGAAAGTTCGCGTTCCAATGAGGAAGCAAGCAGATGGGCCGTATCGTTCATCGATTCTTCGACCGTTTCCATATAACGAGGTCGAATCGAATCCTCGATCTTATCTATGAAGTAGTAATAACCCGCAAAGAAGGCAAAAAAAAACCGATGACGATTCGGATCCAAAGACTCATAACGTTTCCTTTATTCCGTAGCCTTGGCCCCTTCTTGTCTCGATCGGATCGAGATCGGGACGAACTTCTTTCAATCTGGATCGGATATTCTTAATCACAGTATCCACGGCTCGATCGAAACTATCTTCCGGTTCCGTCCAAACCATGTCCATAATTTCTTCCCGAGTGAAAATTTTACCGGGTCGTTTTAAAAACAACAGTAACGTTTTGTATTCGTACGGTGTGAGCGGTAAGGATTTGCCGTAATAATAAACTATCTTACGATCTTCGTCCGTCAAAAACTCGGTTCGTTTTTCTTCGGAGTTTCCGCCGTATCTCCGGAGCACCGCCTTGATTCTCGCGACTAACTCCCGAGGACTGAACGGTTTTACCATATAATCGTCCGCGCCCAATTCCAGTCCGAGAACACGATCGAGTTCGGACTCTCTCGCAGTGAGTAAGATGACCGGAATCGAATCTTTTTTTCTGAGTTCCTTTAAAATCTCAAAACCGTTTTGATCCGGTAAGCCGACGTCTAACACCAATAGATTCGGAGATTCTTTCAGGAGAGAAAGACATTCCGCGCCGGTCATAGCGGAAAGCATTCTAAAACCTTCCGATTCTAAAACGATCCGAATCGTTTCTTGAATTCCCGGTTCGTCTTCGGTGACCAAAATCGTTCGGACTAAACTCATAGAATAAAGTGAAAATCGGATCTTCCTTTTAGGAAAAGAATATTTTCGTTTGTTTTGACTCTTTGGATTTTTTTTCAAACACCGACGAAATCCGTTTGCATATACTTCTAAAGAAGGATACTTTGCGATTGTTTTATCAATTCACAATTTCTTATGAATCAAACCAAAACTAAAAAAGATACTCAAGACTTATTTGAACTCTACAAACAAATGCTTCTCATCCGAAGGTTTGAAGAAGGCGCCGCCAAATCCTACAGCACCGGAAAGATAGGCGGCTTTTGTCATCTCTATATCGGACAAGAAGCGGTAGGAGTCGGATCGATCGCCTCTCTTGGAGAACAAGATTACATCGTTTCCACTTACAGAGATCACGGACACGCACTGGCACGAGGTTTGGATCCAAAGGCTTTGATGGCCGAACTTTTCGGGAAACGAACCGGAATCTCCAAAGGTTACGGAGGTTCCATGCACTTCTTCGATAAGGACAAACATTTCATGGGAGGACATGGAATTGTGGGAGGGCATATCTCTCTCGCCGCGGGAATCGCATACGCTTCCAAATATAAAAACGAAAACTCAGTCACGATTTGCTTTTTTGGAGAAGGGGCGGCAAACATCGGTTCCTTTCACGAAGGAATGAATCTGGCTGCGATCTGGAAACTTCCTCTCGTGATGATCTGCGAGAACAATCACTACGCGATGGGAACTCCCGAATACAGAGCTCTTTCGGTCAAAGACGTTTCGGTTCGAGCGGGCGCCTACGATATTGCGAGAGATCATATCGAAGGAGACGAGGTTCGTAAGGTTCGAGACCACGTAAGCGTTGCCGTGGAACGCGCACGCAGGGGCGAAGGCCCTACCCTGATGGAAATTTCCACGTATCGTTTTAGAGGTCACTCCATGTCCGATCCCGCAAAGTATAGGACCAAGGAAGAATTGGATCGTTATAAACAAAGCGATCCGTTGTTGAAAGCGAAACAGGATCTTCTTCATTCGCAGTGGTCCGAAGAAGAATTAGAAAAACTAGATATGGATTTATCGGCTCAAGTGGAAGAAGCCATTCAATTCGCGGACAAGAGCGATGAACCTCCTCTCGGCTGGTTGTATAAGAACGTTTATGCGGAGGATGTTTGATGGCAATTCTCACATATAGAGAAGCTCTCAACCGCGCCATGTGCGAGGAAATGGATAAGGACCCGAACATCTTTCTCATGGGAGAAGAAGTCGGTCACTATGACGGAGCCTACAAAGTTTCTCAAGGAATGCTTGCCAAGTACGGAGAAAAAAGAGTGATCGATACTCCGATTTCCGAAAACGGTTTTGCGGGTGTGGGAATCGGAGCGGCTATGGTGGGTTTACGTCCTATCATAGAATTTATGACTTGGAACTTTTCTCTCGTAGCCATCGATCAGATCATCAATTCGGCGGCTAAGATGAATTATATGAGCGCGGGACAGTTTCCGATTCCGATCGTATTTAGAGGTGCGGGTGGCGCGGGAGGAAGACTCGCGGCCCAACATTCCCAGTCCTTTGAAAGTTGGTACGCGCATATTCCCGGTCTCAAAGTAATCGCCCCTTATACTCCCGCGGACGCCTGCGGCCTTTTGAAAACCGCGATCGCCGACAATAATCCCACCATCTTTATCGAAAGCGAAGTGTTGTACGGAAGCAGAGGCGAGGTTCCGGATCGGGAATATTCCATTCCGTTTGGAAAGGCCGACATCAAACGGGAAGGATCGGATCTAACAATCATTAGTTGGTCGCGCGCTTTGATGTACGTTCTGCCTGCCGCGGAAAGACTTGCGCAAGAAGGAATCTCCGTGGAAGTTTTGGATCTGAGATCGATTCGTCCTTTGGATGAAGAGGCGATTTATTCGTCCATTCGTAAAACAAATCGAGCTTTGATCGTGGAAGAAGGTTGGGAGGTCGCGGGCTTCGGTTCGCAAATAGCGTATCTCATTCAAAAAAACGCATTCGATCATTTGGACGCTCCCGTGGAAAGAATCACTCAAGAAGACGTTCCGATGCCTTACGCCGCTAATTTAGAAAAGGCTTCTCTTCCGAGCGAGGAGAAAATCGTCTCCAAGGTTCGGGAAATGCTCGAATGACAAGAGTAAGGAATATTCAAAATGGCTAAAATTGCAGAGATGACTCAACTCAGTCCTACGATGGCGGAAGGTAAAATCGTACGTTGGCTCAAACAAAAAGGAGATTCCGTTTCTCCCGGTGAAATTATCGCCGAAGTGGAAACGGACAAAGCCGTGATGGAAATGGAAGCCTTTGAAACGGGAGTTTTGTTGGAAATTCTCGCACCCGAAGGAACTTTACTTCCGGTTGGCGCTCCGGTCGCGATCATCGGCAAATCCGGAGAAGACGTAGCCGCGTTAGTCGAAACCGCAAAAAAATCGATTCCATCGAAAAAGGAAAGTTCGACGACACAATTCGCACAGGCAGGTTCGACACAACCTATAACCACATCGCAAGTTCACACACAAACCGAACCGCAATCAAAAGCGTCGTTATACTCTCAAACTCAAAATGTAACGTTATCCGAGGCGCCGATCGCCGGAAAAAAAACGGAATCGTCTTCGATCGAAACGGTTTCTAGGACTTTTCCCGAATTGCAACGGGAAGAATTTAGAGAATCCAAATCCGTTCGTGCGGGAGGTCCCGTTAAGGCTTCTCCTCTTGCAAAAAATTTGGCCCTTCAAAAAGGAGTCGATCTAGGCGAAGTGATCGGTTCCGGACCAGGAGGAAGAATCATCAAACGCGATATTCTTTCCTATCAAGAAACGGGAAGCGGCAAGAAGGGTTCTTTTGTTAAGCGACAAGATCGTAAATTGGAAATTACCGGAATGCGTAAAACGATCGCGTCTCGGCTCGCCCATTCCACTTCCACAATTCCTCATTTTTATCTTACGTTGGAATTGGACGCAAATCCGTTGGATACTCTTAGAAATTCATACAATAGAGATCTGGGGCTCGAAGGTCCCGCTAAGATCAGCGTAAACGATCTCATTCTCAAGGCTTGTTCTTTTTGTTTAAGAGACGTTCCCGAAGTCAACTCCTCTTGGAGAGAGGATCATATCCTCGAACACGGAAGAGTGGATATCGGAGTTGCGGTTTCCATCGAAGGAGGACTGATCACTCCCTATGTTCGAGACGCGGATAGGAAATCCGTGGGTGAAATCAGCCGTGAAATAAAAGAACTTGCTTCCCGAGCGAGAGAAAGAAAACTCAAACCTGGTGAATACATGGACGGAACTTTTACCGTCTCCAACCTCGGAATGTTCGGAATTTCTTCCTTTACCGCAGTCATCAACGAACCGGAAGCCGCAATCCTCGCGGTCGGCGCGCTTGTGGAAAAAGCGGTTGTCCTACAAGGAAGTGTCGTTCCCGGAAAGACGTTATCTGTCACACTATCCTGCGACCATAGGGTCGTGGACGGAGCGACCGGAGCCAGATTTCTTTCTTCATTTCGAGAATATACGGAACGTCCCCTTCGCCTACTTACGGGTTAAGGACTTTATTTTTGTGGAAAAAGAATCAGCTTCCGGTTCGAGAAAAGAAAAAATCAGAAAATCGGCTTTGCTTCTCTTGTCGCTTAACAAAGAAGACGCGGCCAAGGTTTTATCCAAACTGGACGATTCCATGATCGAAGAAATCGTTTTGGAGATGGCTCAAATCAAATCGATTTCTAGAAAAGAGAAGGAAGACGTTCTCTTAGAATTTAAGAATTCGGTTCTTCCCGGAGACGGAGAAATCAAAGGCGGAATGGACGCCGCCCGAGAAATCCTTCAACAATCCTTGGGAAAAGAAAAGGCGGAAAATATTCTCGGTAAACTTTCGCGGAAAGATATCGAGGATGATTTTTCCTTTTTGAGCGAAGCCGAACCCGGAGTCCTTGCGAGTTTGTTACAACACGAATCCCCTCAAACGATCGCCGTGACTCTCGCGTTTATGAGCCCGAAAAAAGCGGCGGATATTTTAAAATTCTTTCCGGGAGAACTACAGGCCGGCGTCGCCTATCGTTTGGCGAATACGACCAAAACTCATCCCGACGCGATCAAAGAGATCGCGAGAGTTCTCAAGAAAAAATACGAACAAAGAGACAGGTCCGAGTACAGCGAAGCGGGAGGTGCGGAAGCTCTTGCAAACATACTCAACCACATGGACAAATCCCAAGAAGAGAATATTCTCAAAGAACTCGAAGCGAATTCTCCCGAACTTGCAAAACAGGTCAAAGAGAAGTTATACACCTTTGAAGACGTTTTAGGTTTGGATCAAAAGGAAATGAGAATTCTAATCAACCGTCTAAGCGACGACGATTGTTTGAGTATGGCCTTGCGAGGGGCCGGAGACGAACTCAGAAATCATTTTTTAAACGCGATGTCCAGAAACAGGGCCGCGGAAATTATGGATATGATGGACATTCGAGGCAAACTTACGTTACGCGAAATCAACGACGCAAGAAATATAATTTTGAATCTGATCCGAGAATTGGAAGAAGAAGGAACGATCTTTGTCAAAAAAGACGGAGAAGAATATATTTAAGCGTTTTCCCGATAGATCTAACGATCAAAATCAAAATACGGTTTAGGAAAATCTCGTTATGAATTCCCGCTCAACCTGCCAAAATTCTCACAAAAGCCTTTTAAAAAACCTTTGGAGATTCGATTTCCGGATTTGAGTTCGCAAGGATTCGACAACTTACTTTTTCCGGAAGCAACCGTCTACACAACCGTACTTTTTAAATATCCTAAAATTTGCTGAACTGTCTTAGATGAAAAAATTACTCATAACTATATAAAGTATCTAATATTTTGCATTGAAGCAGTGTTTTACGATAAAAATTAGCGGTACTCAATTTTATAGAGATCAGTAAAAATAGATCGGGAGAAAGAGTTCAAAAAATGTTTCGTTAGTTGCCTCTCTCGTAAGCGACTAACGAAGAAAATAGAAAAGTCTATAAATTAAAAAATTTGAATTTGTTTAATGACAAACTCAAAACAAATCATTTAAAGATTATTAGCTTCACGTTCATAAATACTCGCTTCTTTTTCACAGTGTTCCGCTAATTTTTTGTATTTATTGTGTTCTTCTATAGAAGAAATCGCTTTTCCACCTTTACTCAGATTGGATAGGTTTTTATACTTTTCTGCAAGATCCTTATGGTCCTTCGCTTTCTTAATCAGATACTCTTTTGCAATCTTTTTTAATTCCGGATTCGTCGCCTCTTTGATTAACAACTCTTCTATTTCCGAAATTGCAAAAATTCCGCTGGAAAATCCTAATAGGAAAAGTATTAAAATTATAATCTTCTTCATGATTTTTTCTCCAAGCACGTTTGTATAACCTCGTATATTTTCCACGAAAAGAGCTTCGTAGTCGATTCAAAAACGAGCAAAGTTTTCCATTTCGTATGTGAATGTTATACGCAAATTTCACCTAAGTATTCGGGTAAAATTTTGCAATTGCAAAATCTCGTATGGACGACAAAGAATGCCCTTATGATTTACGGAACTTACGTTTTACTGTCAAAACTCATCTTACCGTCCCAGAAAATGTGTGAGTTCCCACATTTTTAGAAAAGATTCCTCGAATTCAGAAAATGCGAGAACTCCAATTGTCCATTACGGATTTAAAAAAGTCCGAATTTACGTTTTCACTACTTTATCGTAAGTTTAACCTAAGCAAGATTGGGCGAATGAAAAACTTCCGAAGCGATGCAATGCTCGGAGTGAAATAACTCGAAACTTACCTTGTGTTTGATATTTTTCCTGAAAGGTTAAAGAATTAGTTTTAAAAAAGAAAAATCTCGGAGCTGACGGGACTCGCATCGCGTTTTTACGCTTTTTACGAAAGCGAAAAACGCTCTCGCTCATAAGCTTCGAGTCCGATTTTTTTGGTTGGTGTAAGATTATTTGGAAAAGAGGAAAATTTCGGAGCTGACGGGACTCGAACCCGCGACATCCTGCGTGACAGGCAGGCACTCTAACCAGCTGAGCTACAGCTCCTTGTTCGTTTGATACTTTTTCAAAGGAACTCCTACGGTCAATCGATTTTGGTTCAGTTGACTCGAAAAATTCTATTCCGAAAATCTATTCTTTCATTTACTGGAATACAAAATTCTTCGCATAAAAATATTGGGACCCAAACAAGGATGATCGTTCAGGAAAAAAAACCTCAGGAACTTTTAGAAGATCGTATCTTTACGATTTCCAATTTTCTTTCCGTGAGCAGGGTTTTCCTCTTACCTTTTTTCATCACTTTCACAAAAACTTATATATCTTCGCCGGATAAGACGGAATTCTTACTCTATGCGATGCTTACCTGTCTTTTAGCAGTCCTCACGGATTACCTCGACGGTTTTCTTGCAAGACTTCTCCATCAAGAATCCGTACTTGGCCGATATTTGGATCCTATCTGCGACAAGATTGTGACAATCGGAGGACTTTCGGTAATCGTTCATTACTTTCGGTTTCCAATCTGGATTTTGATCGCTTACGTTATTCGAGAAATGTTAGGCGTTTGGTTGGGAAGTTTTCTTTATCTCAAGCGAGGAATTCAAGGAAAACCGAACTGGTGGGGAAAATTCGGAGTCGGACTCGTTGCGATCACCGTTCTCTGGTATATGTGTATTCCCCTTATAGAGTTTAGGATTTCCGGTGAAAGTGTTCTCAAACATCCTGAAATTTCAGGCTACATACTTGTAATGATTCTTTTCGCCGGAATCTTCGCGTATTCCAAACGTTACTGGAATATCGTATTCCATCCCGAACGAATTCAAATCGATCCTGAGGATAAAAAGACTCGGAAGAAATACGAATTGGTTTGAATGTAAGTTCCTTGACTCCCAAGGTAACTCTCGCATCCTGTCCATTGCAACCGCTCGGGTGGTGGAATTGGTAGACACGCAAGCTTGAGGTGCTTGTGCCGTTTAGGTGTAGGGGTTCGAGTCCCCTCTCGAGCAAAAAACTTTTCTTACCAACAATCAAACATTCAATCACAACAAAACTTGGGACTCGAAGCGAGCTTTTATAAAGCGTTTTGAGCTTCCATAAGAAGCGAGAAACGCTTCCGAGGAACACGATGTTCCGAGGCAAAAGCGAGACGCCGTGGAGCCAAGTCGAACAGGATGTGAGACTGCGTAACGGCGAGTCCCCCGTTTCGACAGCAGGTAAACCTCATGACCTTGCCTGTCAGACATTGACCCACGTTGCGACCCATGCGGTCTAACATTGTTGTAAAGAGAATCAGTTTTTGAAACCGTTCGAAGGAGTCCACACCGTAAGGAATCAGGTATTCGTTCTTAATGATACCATTGACTCTTTCAGCGATCGGATTTTCATAAACGTCATACACAGTGCTGTTCTTGATGTGGTTCATACCTATCAACTTCAGAAACTCTTTGGAATGATACTTACCGCCACCATCGGAATGAAAAATGACACCTGTGATCTTATGGAGGAGTTGAAAATATTTTGATCGTCTGCGTTGACGGATTAAAAGGATTCCCGGATACGATTCTATCAGTTTTCGATTATTTTCGGCGATCGATTGATATTGGATTCGTTTTAAAGAAAGTCATTTACACAGGCTTGCTGATAACACCTTTCTCATTTGAAACATGGTCACAAGATGGTTCGGAACTTTCTCAAGGGAAAAGAAGGTGATCGTATCAACGTCCTCCTATCCGCTGCCGGTTGTAATTTCAGTAAGCTACTTCGAGCTTTCTTTTTGTTCTGGATCAATTTTCTCTTTTTTTGCACGCGCCTTTTTCAAATCTCTTTTTCGCGCTACCATTTTAGTTAGATCTCTCTTTTTCAGGGACGACTAATTATGAAAAGTCCTAATCCCTTAGTGACTAAACCCTCGCCCCTTGAAACGTGGGAACTCCTACATTTTTAAACGAACGATAAAACTCGGATTTCTTCCGAGCCGTTATGGATAAAATCGGAAAAAATTTTAACCCTGACCCTTAATCCCTATCTACTGACTCCTAAAACGTGGGGACTCCGTTCCCAATTTTTGCTTAAATACAAGGCATATTTATCAATAAAAATCACATTATGTCATTCTTATTTATTTAATAAGCACTCATTTTCTTATTTCCAATAAAAATATGCCGTTTTTTTAACCAAATTTTAAATTTTAAGCGTTGGCATGCATTTTGCATAATTTGGGCATAGGAGATTTAGGAGAATGATGAGAATAAAAACAATAACCCTCGTTGCTTCCGTTCTCTGCTTGCTCGTTTCTTCTCAGGTCTTTGCCCAGACCGGAAAGAAGTCGGCAGCGGATACTTCAGTTGCCCCCGCACCGGTTTCCCAAACGGCCGAGCAGGAAGATAAAAAATGGTATGATCAAATCGAATTTTCGGGGTTCGCAGATGTGTATTACATGTACAATCTCAATCCGAAACAAGGAAACGACGTTGATGCTACCCGGGCTTTCGAAACGAGTAATAAGAACTTTGCGGTGAATGCCGTGGCTCTTACGATCCAGAAAGCGGCCGAAAAAAGTTCTCCCTGGGGTTTCAGGATCGACATTCAAAACGGTCAAAACAACGCGTTTCAGGAAGCTCCTTATTCCCAAAGCAATAGCATCTATAACTACAATATGCTCAAACAAGGATACGTAAGTTTGTATTTCCCGGTTTTAAAAGGGATGACATTGGACGTCGGTAAAATGGCGACTCACATCGGTTATGAGGTTCTCGAATCTATGAGTAATCCGAACTACTCGATAGGCGCGATCTTCCAAAATACGATCCCATTTATTCATACAGGCGCTCGTCTGACCACACAGTTCACGGATAAATGGGCGGGAACCTTTTATATCTACAACAGTGGCGGTGGTACCGGTTATAACTCTCCCGCAACTGCAACCACCGCTCCGTTGAACGTAATCACGGACCCGGCTTACAGCGGTAATGCGGCGGGAAAAAGTTATTTCGTGGAAGGTCAAACGGAAAGAAAAGCGGTCGGAACTCAGATCAAAGGTCAGTTGATCGAAGATAAACTCGCAGTCACTTGGAACACTCTTTATTCCAGCGACGGTGCCTACGCTCGCGTCGATCCTTCCAAGGCCGCTATGGCCACGGAACTAGCGAACTCTTCGGGAGATCCGAAGATCGGCTTATACAATGTGGCAAATCCGCAAAGAGCAAAATACAACAAAGACTACTGGTTCATGAATCACGCGATTCTTTCCATTACCCCTACCGATAAAATCACGATCGATTTGGATTACACTTGGAGCGAAAAAGCCGGTGGTGCGGTTACCAACGGAAGTTTAGACCAAAGAAAATACAATGTCGATGGAACCGGAGCCGAAGTCTTCAACAAAGACACTCTTTTTTGGGGTTTGAACAACAAACGGGATGTCAAGACCAATTACAAAGCTTACGGTATCTTTGCGAAGTTTAAAATCAACGAAGCCTGGGGAGTGAACGTTCGTGCCGAGTATATAGACGACAAACACAATAACGGCGCTTTGACTACTTTCAATCCTTTCATGGGTCCGAACGCTTACGTCGGTGAATTCAAAAAAGCCTCGGACCTCGCGGTTGCCGACGCGGTGGCTACGGCTCTTGCAGCGGACCCCACTTTCGGGTCCTTTGGAGTTACCAAAGAACAAATTCTCGAAGCAATGAACGACGATTATAAAAACTACGGTGGAACTAGAAACGCAGGACAGTACAAAACATTTACCGTCACTCCGGTTTGGAATTTTACCGAAAACCTATTAATCAAACTGGATCTTCGTAGAGACTGGGCAACCGGTAAACAATTCGTTGACCAAAAGGGTGAAAAAACAGATTACCAAAACGGTCTGACCCTTGGTGTTGTCGCAAAGTTCTAAGGGAGACGCGAGATCCGCTTCGTTTTAAAAGCGCCCTTGAAAAAAGGGCGTCTTTTTTTTATGCGGGTGCTGCCAAAGTTACTCTTTTCACCAATAAAACGTGGGAGTTCCCACATTTCAAGTGGTTAGGAGTTAGTCATAACGTTACCCACAAGTTGAGAAAGGTTTTAGAAGAAGAAGGATCAAAAACGCACACGTTTCAAGTGGCGAGTGATTAGGCTTTAGGGATTAGGATTTTACATACAATAAAATGCAAGTGTTCCGACAAGAATGGAGCTTGTTACTTGCAAAAAGTATGATTTTCTGATATTAGAAAAGTCTCCCGAGTCTTCCACCTCCTATTTCGCGACTTATAAAGAGCGAAATAGAGTTTCTTCACCACCATCCAAAATCAAGGGGAAACGCAATGCAACGCTCTCTATGGATCGCTCGACATGCCCAAACTTTCAACCGTCGAATCAACGCTATCGAAGAACGAAAAATCCTTACTTTTTCTTCTTTGTTTTCTTCGAGGCCGAATCTGAAGACTTCTTCTCCTTACTGGATGATGAAGTCTTTTTTGTTTCCGATAACGAATCTAAATCCTCACTTTCGTATTCTTCCAACGGGTACTGATCCAGATAAGAGTAAGGCTCGAAAGCGGGCCCTTTTTGTTTTTTATGAAGGTTGTATTCTCTTTCTCCGACAAGAATCAAATACAAAGACGGAAGTACCGTAAGAACCAATAAAAGCGCGGAGAACAACCCTCCCACGATTACGGTTGCAAGCGGCCTCTGAACGTCGGAACCCACTCCGGAGGCAAGGGTCGCTGGGATGAGTCCTAAAAGCGCCAAAAGCATCGTCATGAGCATAGGCCGGAGCTGGATCACCGCCGCTTTTTTCACGGCTTCTCTCACACTGATTTCGTCGTCTTCGTGTAATAAGTGATTGGTTCTCGATACGAAAAGAACTCCCGCCATCGTCGCGATTCCGAAAAGGGAGATAAATCCTACGCCGCCCGAAACGTTGAAATAATAACCTCTCAACAAAAGCGCGTAAATCCCTCCGACGAGAGACAAAGGAATACAGGCAAGAGCCACATACACATACTTTAGATTTTTATAAAGTAAATATAAGGCGCCAAAGATAATCGCGATCGTCAAAGGGATCACCATCGCCAAACGCGTTCCTACTCTCGCAAGATTCTCGTATTGCCCTCCGTAACGAATTTCGTAACCTTCCGGCAGTTTCACTTTTTCCTGGACCTTTTTTCTAAGTTCGGCTACGAACCCGCCCTGATCCCTTCCTCGAATATTGGTTCGAACGGTTACGGTTCTTCTTCCTTCCTGGCGAAAGATCATCGTTGGTCCGTCCTCCAAAGTAACCTTCGCCAATTCCGACAAAGGAATTCTTTCTCCTTTGGGAGAAATGATCGGCATGTTTTCGATCGCTCTCTGAGAAGTTCTATAGTCCTTGGAAAATCGAACCACGATCCCGAATCGTGCCGGGGTTTTCGGAGGGATGTCGGAAGGACCTTCGTAGAGAGTATCGATTCTCTGCATCCCGATTGCAGCTTCCACCATTTGTTGAATATCGCTTACGTTGATCCCGTAACGGGCCGCAGCCTCTCGATCGACTCGAACGGTGAGCTGAGGACTGTCGGCTTCCTGTTCGATTCCGTACTCGCTGGCCCCTTTCATTTCTTTGACGATTTCAAGAACTTCGTTCCCGATCTGTCTCATGACCTTGAGATCGTTTCCGGAAACGAAAACCGCCAAGTCCGCGATCGTTCCCATAATCGCTTCGGAAAGGTTATCCATGATCGGTTGGGAAAAACTCACTCTGGTTCCCGGAAGCCCGGCCTCCAAATCGTTTCTCATTCGGAGCAACAATTCGGTTTTGGTGATCTTTTCTTTCCAATCGTCGTAGTCTTTCAAACCTACGAGAACCTCCAAGCGGTTCGGAGGAAGAGGATCCGTTCCGTCGTCGTTTCTTCCCAACTGTGAAAGTACGACGTTGACCTGTTCGTTCTTATAGATGAGTTGTCTGATTCTCGGAATAAATTTTTTAGACTCGGGTAAGGAAATGCCAACGGGAAAGAAAATTCTTAAGTTAAAACCACCCTCGTCCATCTCGGGTAAGAATTCCGTTCCTAAGGACAGGCCGCCCACTACCAGCAAACTTCCCACGACGGAAAAACAAATCGCCACAACTCGTTTGGATCTTTCTACGAGCCACTCAATGAGCCTTTCGTATTTTCTTTCCAGCCATTCGTAAAACGGGTTATGCCATTCGATCGGACCCGGGTTCTGAGATTCGAAATAGTTGCGGTAGATGTAGGACATCATCACCGGAATTGCGGTCATCGAAAAGATGAGCGCTCCTATAATCGCAAAGGAAATCGTAAACGCCATCGGCTTGAAAAGTCTTCCCTCGATTCTTTCAAAGGAAAAGATCGGAAGATACGCAAGTACGATAATGAGGATGGAAAAAATGATTTCAGTCCCGACTTCGGACGCGGAGTCCACGGTAAATCGAATGATTCCTTTTTTCTTATCGATCGGGGACGCATCCCTGTAACGGCGCATGATGTTTTCCACCATGACCACGGCCCCGTCCACTATGATCCCGAAGTCAATGGCGCCGAGCGACAGTAAACTGGCCGGAATTCCGGTGATATTCATGAGTAAAAAGGCGAATAACATCGCGAACGGAATCGTCGCGACCACCACAAGAGAAGCTTTGACACTTCCTATAAAAAAGATCAAAACCAAACTGACAACGACCACACCTTCCACAAGCGTCTTACCGATGGTTCGAAGCGTGTAGTTTACGAGGTCGGTTCTATCGTATGTGGTTCTGATCCGAACGCCGTCCGGTAGATAATTCTCGTTGATCTCATCTACCTTGGCGCGAATCCGCTCTCCCATTATGTTTGGATCTCCCCAACGACGGATCGCAACCAAACCTTGCACGGAAGAATCCACGTCGATCAAACCTTCTTGATCGTTCTGGATCGTATAACCGAGGACGCCGCTCGGAATCGGATGGGAAATTTCCACACTTCCCAAATCTCTAATAAAGACCGGAACTCCGTTTTCGGTTTTGACTACGATGTTTTCGATATGTTTCGGCTCTCGGATCGCACCCAAGGATCGGATCGGAAATCCTTGTTCCCCTTGTAAGAGTAAGTTACCTCCGGTGTTGAGATTGTTTCGTTGAATCGCTTCGATTACGTCGTTGATCGTAAGTTTATATCGAATCAATTTATCCGGTGTGGTGACTACGTGATATTGTTTCGGTAATCCTCCGAAAGTTACGACATCCGCGATTCCTGGAATTCCGAGCATCTTGGGCATGATTACCCAATCCTGAATCGTTCTGAGTTCCATCGAAGTATGATTGGACTTCGACTCTACGATGTATCTGTAGATTTCACCTACGGGAGAACTCATTGGGCCGAGAGTCGGCTCCACTTCTGCGGGAATATCCGCGTCCCGAACCCTTTCTAAAAGACGGGTTCTCGCAAAATAATCGTCCGTTCCGTCCTCGAACACGAATTGAAATACAACAAGACCGTTGATCGTCCTGGATCTTCTGACCGCAACCTTCGGAATTGCATTCAATACCCTTTCGATCGGAATGGTAATCCGTTCTTCCACTTCCACTGCGGCTTTTCCTGGAAACTTCGCGATCAGTCGCACTTGAGTGTCGGCTATATCGGAATATGCTTCTTTTCTAATATCGACCCAAGCCCAGATCCCGAAAACGATCGCGGCGGCAGAGGCGATCAATGTCGCAAGACGAAAACGAAGTACCCCTTCGAGTAAATTTCGGATCATGATTTAATTCCTCACATTAATGAACTCAACTCGGGGTAGCGGAATTCGGGTTTATCAAAACGAAAATAAAAACGGGCTAAAAAGTCCGGCGCTGAACGCAGATACGGCAAATGGATGTACAATTTGGCGTTTTGGAACAACAAAAAGTCGTATTTCAAATTGAAACTTTCCGAAAATCCGGTCCGTTGTCGCTCGTTGAAATATTTGAATTTGTCAGGGAAAATGATTCAAACGCCGCCAGACCGCAAGCATTTTTTGTTGGAAAGGAAAGGGTTATAAAAAGGAAGTCTCGGAGTTTTTGAGACCGGTCGGTATTACCGATTGGAACCGTCAAAGAAACGTAATCGCGGGGTCAAACGCACATTTTGGAAATTCTAAAATGAAGCTAAACTATGTTTGATGAAAAGTGCAAATATAGATTGAACTTAAGAATTTGGTGGATTTTCGGCGAGAAGGAATTCCCCGCTTTGTCTTTCTAAAAACCAAGCGGTCTATCCAATGGCAAAACTTATCGTGTATTTTTTCGAATCGTCTTTGTCTTTACGGACTTTTGCTTTTTACCGTTTTTCTCATCCGGCGTTACGTTCGTTTCTTCTTCATAACCGGATAACGTAAGAATGTTTGAATCTTCCGAAAAGGAACTATAATCGGTAGAATCCTGAGAAGGACTCGTTTTTTTCAAGTCATCGTTAGTTCCCATGACCAAAATATAAAGACTCGGCATTACGGTTAATACTAAGAAAAGCGCGGAAGCCAAACCGCCCACCATTACGGTAGCGAGCGGTCTTTGTACATCCGAACCGACTCCGGACGCCATCGTCGCGGGAATGAGCCCCAACAAGGCAAGTAACATCGTCATCAAACGAGGTCGAAGTTGAGTGACTGCGGAAAGAATAGCAGCCTCTCTTACCGTCATGTTCAAATCGTCATATCGAAGGTGATTCGCTTTGGAAACAAACAAGATTCCGGCCATGGTTGCGATTCCGAATAGGGAGATAAAACCCACACCCGCAGAAACGTTAAAATAATATCCTCGGGCTAGAAGCGCGTAAATTCCCCCTAAGAGAGAAAGAGGAATACAAGAAAGCGCGACGATCACCGACTTCAAATCTCGATAAAGCATAAACAAAAGTCCGAAGATGATTCCGATCGTAACCGGGATCACGATCGCGAGCTGTTTTCCAACACGGGCCAGGTTTTCATACTGACCTCCGTATCGGACTTCAAATCCTTCCGGAATCTTAACTTCTTTTTTCACCCTCTGTTGCAATTCGGCGACAAAACCCCCTTGATCTCGACCCCTTACGTTCAAACGAACCGTAAGAGTCCGTTTTCCGTCCTGCCTAAAGATCATCGTCGGAGAATCTTCTTGTGTGATGTCCGCTAGTTGAGAGAGGGGAATTCTTTCTCCCTTCGGAGAAATAATCGGGATGTTTGCGATCTCTCTTGCGGACTGGCGATAGTCTTTTGCAAAACGAACCGCGATTCCAAACAGAGCCCGGTCTTTCGGAGGAGTGTCCATCGGACCTTCGTATAAATAACTGATCGGTTCCATACCGACCGCAGCCTCGATCACGTTCTGTATATCGCTGATATTGATTCCGTAACGAGCGGCGACCGCTCTTTTGAGACGGATGACCAGCTGAGGAGCCGGCCCTTCCTGTTCGATTCCGTATTCGCTGGCTCCCTTCATCTTCGAAACGATATCTAAAATCTGTTGTGAAATATCACGCATCACCGTCAGGTCCTGACCGGAAACGAAAACGGCCAAGTCGGCGATCGTTCCCATGATCGCCTCGGAAAGGTTGTCCATGATCGGCTGTGAAAAGCTCACCTTCACACCGGGTAATCCTTCTTCGAGTTCGTTTCTCATACGGATCAAAAGTTGTTCCTTGGTGATTTTTTCGTTCCAGTTTTTATAGTCTTTCAATCCGACGTAGACTTCCAATCGGTTCGGAGGAAGAGGATCGGTTCCGTCGTCGTTTCTTCCATACTGAGAAAGAATCATGTTGACCTGTTCGTTTTTGTAGATCATAGCCCGGATCTTGGGAACGAACTTCTTAGCTTCGGGAAGAGAAATTCCCACCGGAAAATAAAGTCTGAGCGTAAATCCGCCCTCGTCGAGGGAAGGAAGAAATTCCGTTCCGAGAGACATCATACCCACAACCAAAAGTCCGGTAACTCCCGTAAAAGCGACGGTCACGACTCTCTTGGATCGATCGACTAAATAATGTACGACCTTTTCATACGATCTTTCCATCCATTCGTAAACTGGATTGTGCCATTCGATCGGTCCCGGATTCTTCGATTCAAAATATTTCCGATAAAAGAAAGACATGAGAACCGGAACAACGGTCATCGTGAACAATAAGGCTCCGAAAATCGCAAACGACAACGTGAAGGCCATCGGTTTGAAAAGTCTTCCTTCGATTCTTTCAAACGAAAAAATAGGAAGATAAGCGAGAATGATGATTAAAATCGCGAACAAAACCTCCGTTCCGACCTCGGTCGCGCAGTCGTACGTAAATCGAACGATTCCCTTTTGTTTATCGGCGGGAGAGGCGTTCTTATAACGGCGCATGATGTTCTCAACCATCACGACCGCGCTATCCACTACGATCCCGAAGTCGACCGCACCGAGAGACAAAAGGCTCGCGGAAATGCCGGAAGAATTCATCATCGTAAACGAGAATAAAAGCGCGAACGGAATCGTCGCGACCACAACGATAGAAGCTCTCAAACTTCCGATAAAAAAGATCACGACTAAACTTACGACTCCGATCCCTTCCAACAGAGTTGTTCCGACCGTTCTCAGAGTATATTTTACTAAATCGCCCCGATCATAAGTATTTCTAATTCGAGTTCCTTCGGGCATGTATCGATCGTTGATCTCTTGGACCTTAGCGCGAACCCGCTCTCCAAAGGCGTTCGGCTCCACCCATCTTCTCATGGCGACAAGACCTTGAACGGCGGAATCTACGTCGATCAATCCTTCTTGATCGTTTTGGACCGTATAACCCAAAACACCGCTCGGAATCGGATGTGAAATTTCCACCGAGCCGATGTCTTTCACGAAAACCGGCACGCCGTTGACCGTTTTTACTACGATGTCTTCGATATCTTCCGGACTTCGAATCGCACCGAGGGAACGGATCGGGAGAGACTGCTCTCCTTGCAAAAGAAAGTTTCCACCCGTATTCAGGTTGTTACTTTTGATTGCGTCGATCAGGTCGCTCACGGTCACGTTATAACGAATTAATTTTTCCGGAGAAGTCACGACGTGAAATTGTTTCGGCAAACCTCCGAAGGTAACCACGTCCGCAATCCCGGAAACCTGGAGTAACTTCGGAATTACGATCCAATCCTGAATCGTGCGTAAATCCATCGGAGTATGATTTCCGGTCGTCGATTCGATTACGTATCGATATACTTCTCCGACGGGAGAACTCATAGGCGCGAGCGTAGGAGTCACTTCTTCCGGAATGACCGCGTCTCTGACCTTTTCCATCAAACGCATACGCGCGAAGTAATCGTCCGTGCCTTCTTCAAATACGAACTGAAATACGACGAGCCCGTTGATCGTTCTGGATCTCCTTACGATTAAGTTCGGAGTGGAATGAAGGACCCGCTCGATCGGCATCGTTACCCTTTCTTCCACTTCCAAGGTCGCCTTTCCCGGAAACTTTGCGACGAGACGAACCTGAGTGTCAGCGATGTCGGAATAGGCTTCTTTACGAATGTCGATCCAGGACCAAACACCGATCGCCAGAGAAAGAACGGCGGCGGCTAACGTAAAAAATCTGTATCGAAGCGCCGACTCTATGATTAAGTTTAGAATTTTCATGGATATTATCTAGTATCAAACAAATAGCCGACCTGAATGAGAAGCTGAGGATTTTTATAATCTCCCTTACCAATTCCCGCACCCACTTGGAGGAAAAAGTTACCGAGCAAAAAGTCGTAAGTCAAACCTACGTACTGTTGATTCAAATGAACCTTTTGTCTGTCGCGGCTTTCGTGTTCGAGATATAGGGCCAAATCCGGGCTTTGTTCCGTGACGTAAGAACGTAGGAGCAAATCCTCATACGTAGGATCTCTGTGTGTGTAACCGGGAAACGACGAACCGCTCGGATAAGAATTTTGACCGCCTCGGCCGATTTCCGGTTGAAACGGATCCACTTCAAATCTTCCGAATACAATAGAAACGCTATGTGCGATTACGGGAGTTTTCCAAAAACTATAACCGATATCGACCTGTCCTCCCCACCAATGAGGATTCCACCTTCCGCCGGAAACTCTAAGTACTATATCTTTGTAATAGTAACCGAGATTGAGATTGATACTTCCCGGAGATCCTATGCTCGCGCCGTATACGAGAAAGTTTGTGGACTTCGCAAGAGGTTTGCCTTTGAGAATGTCCTCGCTCGATTCCTCCTTTCCGAATCTCGTCTTTCGATCCGGATCATCCGTCCACTCGGGAGAAACATCGTCCTTGGAATCGGAATTGTATTTCTGATTTTGGCTCTGGGCCAAAATAGAAACATTCAAAAACCCTAATAATACAAATAGGACTAAGAATTTCAAATGTTTCATGTTAAAAGCCGAAACTGAGTCCCTTCAAAAGAATCGAACCTTGAACGACCACTCTGTCGCCCTTAGTCAACCCTTCGATAACGTTTACACGATCCATTGAGGAAATACCCAAGGTCACTTCGCGTCTGGTGAACTCATGCGGAGATTCCTCCACAAAAACGTAGTTCTGACCTTCGACGGTAACGATCGCATTGAATGGAACCACGACCGTATCACCCGCCGTATCTTCCGGAAATTTAACGTTCGCGAACATGCCCGGTTTTAATTTAAACCCGGAGTTGGTAATTAAAATTCGAACCTTTACGGTTCTCGTCATAGGGTCCACGTTATCGCCCAGGGCTTCTGCGGTGCCGGTCCATTCTTCGCTGGGAAAGGAAGAAAAACGAACCTTAACTCGTTTTCCTTTTTTCAATTTAGAAAGTTGAGATTCGGGAACGTCGCTGATAATCCAAGCGCTCTGAGCTCCGGATCTACCGAGGAGCGCGGGATTGAGTCCCACAGCTCTGAGTTTCCCTTCGTATTCTGCAAGTTCCGCCTCGTCGTTGTTCTGTTGTGTATCCGCTTCGACCAAATCCTTTTCGGTGGCGACCCTGTGTTTGAACATATCCTTGATCCGTTCGTGATTTTTAACGGAACGATTCAGGCTGTTTCGAGAATGAACGTAACCGACGTAAAGATCGTTGAGTTCCGAGGATTCAAAAAGAATGATTCTTTCTCCTCCGCTCACGGAAGGAGAAGTCGAGGCGATCAATCGAGCCGGAGCGTCCACGTTGATGAACTCTCCGTCCTTTCCGATCTCCTTGATTTTTATGATCTCAAGACCGGGACTGTTCTCTTTGAATTCGATTTTTTCTCCGTTGTCGGAAATGATCGGTTTGCTCGGAGGAACTTTTGCCTTCTTGTCGCCTCGGTTGGATAGGCTCAAAATCGCGAAGGATACGATGGCGATGATTGCGGCCGATCCTGTGATTAATATGGTTTTTTTGGTAAAATGTATCTTCATGTCAATATCCTCACTTATCTTCCGTTGCAGGTGGGGAGAGTTTCGGAATGAGAACTCCCTGCCCCACGGAAAAATTAACTCCTTCGATCGCGTCCATACGATCGGTCTGTAATTTTAGCATTTCCACAACGCTGGAACGATAGGTTTCAAAAAAATCCGTAAATTCCAATATCGTAATATAACGTTTTTCGTAACTGAGAATCATATCCTTGGAAAGATCGGTGTATTCTTTCGTATAAGTGTTTCTGAATTTTTTGTAGAGTTCGTCCTTGATCTTGGCGGTTTCGATGGAAACTGCGACCTCGTTTTCGACTTCCAAAAGCGTGTTTTTAAGTTCTTGTTTTTTGGAAAGAATCGCTTTTTCGGACGCCTTGATGTTTCCCTGATTTCTATCAAAGATAGGAATGTTCAACTGAGCTGTGATCCCCCAATAGTTCTGGAAAGCCGTTCCCCCTCTGTTGTACATAGGACCGAAGGCAAGATCGGGAATCGCGTTCGCGTGTTGCAATTCCAAGTTCGCTTCTTCGTAACGAAGAGCTTGGATGGCTTTTTTGAGATCCGGTCTTTTATTACGAGCCAGTTCCAACAGGTCGTCTCGTTTCAATCTTCCCGGTTCGAGAATATCCAGTTGATTTTCGACGAGCATCGGAACGATTTTTATATCCGCGCTTCGGAAAGAATCGTCGTTTAACAAAACCCGCAGATCCGCTTCTCTTTCCAAAATTCGAATATTCAATTCTTCTCTTTCTTTTTTAAGAAAGAAATACAGGGCTTTCAAACGGAGAACTTCCGCTTGCAGAATCGCTCTTCTTTTGTAACCCATTTCGGCGGAAGTTACGGTTCTGCCTAACGCTTCCAAACTCTGATCGTAAAAAGAAATCGCTTGTCTATAGTAGTAAATCGCGTAGAATAATTTTCTAAGTTTACTTACAAGTTCCCGAGCGAGGTCGTAGAATTCCTGCTCACCCATTCTCGCGTTCAGTTCGGCTACGCGTACCCTTTTACCGATTTTTCCGCCTAACAAGAAAAGCTGCTGGATCTGAACCACGGTTTGTCCCGAACGGGAAAAGTCGAAGTAACGTTGAGTCGGTTCCGCAAAAATACTCTGATCGATAAAGATGTTCGGATTCGCATAGAGTCCCGCCTGTTCGATTCCGGCCTTGCGCGCATCAATGTTGAAACGAGACGCGAGCAAGAGTAAATTGTTTTTCCAGAGTTTTTCTTCCGCGGTCTTAAGATCCAAAGTTCTCTCTTTATCCGGAGAAACTTCCGGAGCCTCGCGTAGAATCGGATTCTCCGATTGTGTCGGAGATTCCGGGATACCGAGTCCGGGATCTTGGTACGAAGACGAACCTTTCGATTCCTCCGGCAGGATCGGATGTATCCAAAGAATGAGTAATAGCGTGAAAATCTTTCTCATAAGTTTTCCAAGTTTGTATGTTTGCGTATCAAGTTGTACGGTTCTCCGAGATTGTTTTCATTACCTTTCGCTTCGGGGTTAGTGCTATGCACCAAAATAACAAAATCTAAACCGAGCCGTTTAAAAACCGAGTTTAGAAGGATGTATCAAACGATAGGTGGAGGTAAGTTTAGGAGCAGTGAAGAAAGTAAATAGCTAAAGTGCGTTTTAGGCGCAGTGAACTTTCCAAAAAAGAAATAATTTTCCGTTTTGGAAAGTTCGAAAAAGCCGGAGAATACGAGATCTAAAAAATCGTAACGTCCTCTTGGACAAATGGCGAGATCTCTGGTTTCGATGCCGGATTGAATTTCGGAACGCGTTTTAGGATATGATTGACTGTGAATCCTTTTCGCAAGAGCGGAATGAACTTCACCACCTCGAACGTCTAAAAATGCGAGATCAAAGGTTCCATCTTCCTCGCACGGCAATACGATCACCGCAGTCAGAACCAAAATCAGCAATCGATGGATCCAATGGACCTTCATTCAATCCACGATTCTAAGGTAGGATAAGGCTTACAAACGTTTTTCGATTTTTAATGCTTAAAAAGGCGACAACATTTCCACTTTTTGGGTTTTAATCCAATCACGGAGCCACGTGTTCAACGCGTACTACCGTCCCATTTCGCATTAAAACTCGGATTTCCAAATCCGGTTTTGCGCCCGGTTTGTATCGACTGATCGGTCTCGTATAAACAAAGGCTTCGATGCTGTTGGTTCTAAACTGAATCTGATCGGGATTTCCCAAGAATTCTTTCACAAAAATTCGATTCTGTCCCTGTAATGTGTCCTTGATCTCGGACCTGAGTCTCAGATTTTTTTCAATCTCCGGATCCAGAGCTCGTTCGGAAACGGTTCGGCTTTCTTCCACTTTCGCTTGAGAGGAACTTTCCGTTTTGTCGGAACCTATAAGTTGTTTAAGAACCAGCTTTTCGCATTTTTCCCGATCTCCGAAGGTCTCCATACAATCGGCGTAGATTTGTTTTGCGGAACCTTTTGGGGGCGACGTCGTAAAACAGGAAACGAGAATTCCCGATCCGCAAACTACAACGAATGTGAAAAAAGGAAATCTCAGCGTTTCCTTCTCCGACTCGTTTTTCTTTCGGTTCCTCCGCCGGAACTGACCGTTACGGTGGAACGAGATTGATTGGAAGTTCCGCCCGTAAGTTCTTGAAATCCTCCGGTCACTTCCCGACCCACTTTTTTATATTCCCGTTTTTCTTCGGGTGGTTTGGAATTTTCCGACACTTCCACGCGGAATAAAAAGTTTACGACTTCGTTTTTCAGATTTTCGATCGCAACGTCGAACATTCTAAAACCTTGAAGTTTGTATTCAACGAGAGGATTTCTTTCGCTATAACCTACGGTCCAGATTCCTTCTCTCAGATGATCCATAGAATAGAGATGTTCTTTCCAGCGATGATCCAAGATATCCAGGAAAATATTTCTTTCGAGAAGTTTCCAAATATCCTTACCGATACTTTCGGCTCGGCCCTCGTATCTTTGTTTTGCGGCCGCATTGATCGTATCAAACAAGGCGAGCTGAGGATTTTTGGTTTTCTTAAAATCTTCTTCTTTGATTTTAACGTCGAGGTCTAAAGTTCCCAGCCATTCGTTCAGCGCTTCCAGATTCCAAGCGGAAGGATTGTTTCCTTCGCAGTATATTACGATTTGATTCTCCACGGCCTCTTCGATAAAACCGCCGATCAAAGGAGAAATGTCTTCGTTTTCGAGAACCTCGTTTCTCATCTTGTAGATTACGATTCTTTGGCGGTTCATCACGTCGTCGTATTCCAAAAGGTGTTTCCGAATATCGAAGTTATGACCTTCCACCCTTTTCTGCGCTCTGGCGATCGCGTTACTCACCATTTTGCTTTCGATCTCTTGGCCTTCGGGCATGTTCGCCCATTTCATTAAGCCCGAAATCCGATCCGAACCGAAAATCCGCATCAGATCGTCTTGAAGAGACAAATAAAAACGGCTGGAACCGGGATCTCCCTGTCGACCGGAACGCCCGCGAAGCTGGTTGTCGATCCGTCTCGCTTCGTGCCTTTCCGTTCCTAGAATATGAAGACCGCCGGCGGCAATCACGTCTTCGTGATTTTTTTTCCAAATTTTTATCGACTGAAGGATTTCGTTCGCCCTTTTTTGTTTCGCGCCGGAATCCATTTTCTGAACGACCGACTCGGCGTTTTCCAATTCTTGTTTTAAAATCGATTTCTTAAACTCTCTTATAAGATCGTCTTCGTCCTTCCAGGTTTCCAAATTCTCCTTATAGGGCTGCGCTCCTCCGAGAACGATGTCGGTTCCCCTTCCCGCCATATTGGTCGCGATCGTGACCGCACCGGGTTTTCCAGCGTTAGCGACAATCTCCGCTTCTTTTTCGTGGAACTTAGCGTTCAAGACGCTATGTTGGATCCCGGCGGATGCGAGCATCCTGGAAAGAACTTCGGATTTTTCGATGGAGATCGTTCCTACGAGAACAGGTTGTTTTTTGGATTGGAGTTCCCGGATTTCGGCGAGGATCGCTTCAAATTTTTCCTTTTCGGTCCTATAAACACGATCGGGAAAATCCTTTCTCTGAACCGTCACGTTAGGCGGAATTACGGTAACGTCCAAATTGTAGATTTTCTTAAATTCCTCCGCTTCTGTGTCCGCGGTTCCGGTCATACCAGCGAGTTTATCGTACATCCTGAAATAATTTTGGAACGTAATGGAAGCGAGGGTTTGGGATTCTTTCGCGATCGTCACAGCTTCCTTCGCTTCGAGAGCTTGGTGAAGTCCGTCCGAATATCTTCTACCTTCCATAGGACGACCCGTAAATTCGTCTATGATCACAACTTCACCGTTTCGAACGATGTAATCCACGTCCTGCTGAAAGATCTTATGCGCTTTCAGAGCTTGGTGAACGTGATGCACCAGATCCACGTTTTCGGGAGCGTAGAGGTTTTCGATCCCCAGAATCTCTTCCACGTGAGAAACGCCTCTTTCGGAAAGAAGCACGTTACGCGCCTTTTCGTCCACCTCGAAGTCTTCCGTTACAATCAACTTAGGGACGATCTTATTGATACGAACGTATTTGTCGGTCGCTTCGTCCGAAGAACCGGAAATGATCAAAGGAGTTCTCGCTTCGTCGATCAGAATCGAGTCTACCTCGTCCACGATCGCGAAAAAATGGGATCTCTGAACCTTATGATCCCTGTGAGAAACCATATTGTCTCTCAGATAATCAAAACCGAATTCGTTGTTGGTTCCGTACGTAATGTCCGCCCCATAAGCGGCTTTTCTTTGTTCGTGATCCATATCGTGTTGAATCACTCCTACGGAAATTCCAAGAAAGTCGTAGATCGGCTTCATCCAGTTCGCGTCCCGTTTGGCGAGATAGTCGTTTACGGTAACGACGTGAACTCCCTTTCCGGCAAGAGCGTTCAGATAAACGGCGAGAGTCGAAGTCAGGGTTTTTCCTTCCCCGGTTTTCATCTCCGCGATATTACCGCCGTGGAGGGCAATCCCTCCCATCATCTGAACGTCGAAATGTCTCATTCCCATCGTACGAAGGGAAACCTCTCTCACCGTGGCAAATGCCTCGGGAAGAATGGAATCCAAGGATTCGCCCCGAGCGATCCTCTCTCGAAATTCAATCGTTTGAGAAGAGAGTTGGGAATCGTTCATCCCTTTCATTCTTTCTTCCAAAGAATTGATCTGTACGACGATCGGGATGAGTTTTTTCAAGTCTCGTTCGAATTTACTTCCGAGAATGACCCGGAGAATGTTTTGAATCATATTCATTTTTCCGTATATTCTATCATTTGAATTATTGCTTTTAAGATCATCAAGTCGAAATCCGATCCAAACCCGAGCGAGGTTCGAAAAGGTCGTGTTCCAAACCTTCGCGGCTCTCGAACTCCACTAAGTTTAATCATCCGTTTCCGGCCGCAACTGCGCCGGGGCTTTGCGGAGTAAAAACAGACCGATTGGATGTAGTGTCGGGTGTAAGATCGAGGATCGCTCCGAAAATTCTGCGTCCCACGTTCTCCATTTGAGACCTCAAAACCTCCGTTTCCGGTCCGGGAACCCAACCGGCAGAACGGATAAAGTCCGAATGTACCGTCTGCCAGACCTGGAGCATGGAAGCCGTAACTTCCAGATGGCACTGAATTCCAAAAATTCGATCCTGAAAGGAAAACATCTGATCGGAATACATCTCGCTCGTTAAAAGATGTTTTGCTCCTTGTGGGATCGAAAACACGTCTTCGTGGAGATGAAACGCAGGAAAGGAAGAGATTCCGTCGAAAAGGAAAGGAGAAGGTTCCCGAACCTGAACGTCGTAAAAACCTACCTCGGGACCTTTTTCGCCCCGCCGGACTTCCCCACCGAGCGCCTTGGAAATGATTTGCGAACCGAGGCAAATTCCGAACACTTTGCGATTCGGCATCGATGCCGCATAACGCACTAAGTTGAGCCAAGGTTCGAAAAAACGAGAAAGCGCAGGATCTTCGACGGACTGGGGTCCTCCCAAAAGAACGATCAGATCGAAAACCAAATGTGCGTCCGGAAGCGGTTGCAATCGAGGATCGTACGCGTTGTGATAGGTGATTCTATAATTTCTTTCCTTTAAGGAATCGAGTAAAATTCCGGGCCCTTCGCAATCCTTAAATCGAACGATTAAACTTCTCATGAAGATCCGGCCATCCTTTTGAAAAAAAGAACCTTCTGATCCGCGCTCAACCTCTGCGGATTGGACTCCTCGCTGATCGGTCCGATAAAATTGTAATAGAGCAGGAAAGGTTTCGTTTTAAAAAGAAGCGTTTCGGGAGTTCCCGTAACAATAGAATCCGTTCTACTCACTCGAAACGGTTTTTTCATTAGAATTGTAGGAACTTGAATTCCGTATTTCCGAATTTCCTCTTTTACCAAAGGAACCGCCTTGGTCAGTAACTCTTCTTCCGACATCGTTTCCGGTTCGTCAAAGAAAAGAGCCGGATCCACCGCCATATAGAATCGGATCTTCGAGTCTTTTTGCAATTCCTGGTAGAGATAGTTGAGCGCCGGAATTTCTTTGATACAAGGAATACAGTTCGGTCCGTACACGTTTAAAACCAAACGAGACGCCGCCACCTCCGAAAGTCGGACCGGTTTTCCGTCCAGAGTAATTCCTTGAAATTCCTGAACTCCCAGATTGGGTTGTTCCGACAACGCGCAATGGATTTCCAGTAAGCTTAAAATGAGGCAGAGAAAAATTCGGTTCATTAATTACACACAACTTTCGGTAGAAGAGGAAAAATAATACGGAAATGGGGTTCCGAATTCATGGATAATACCAAAAGAAAGCCTCACAGATGGAAATTCAAGGAATAAAAACGAAGGAGCCTTACCCGGGATTTGCGACACCGGCTTTGGAACCAGTCACTTGCAGAGTTGGCTCTGACCCGAAAGCCGATCCGTTTTTCCTTTATTTTTCCGGAGGAAGTACCGTGTAACTCAGGTTGATTTTTGTTTTTTCTCCGCCTTCAAAAAGAGAGGAATTGAATTTGAATTCCACTTCCGCGGGAAAAACCGCGTTCGTATAAGGAAAGGAACCGAGACGATTTTCTTTTCTCAGTTTGTCCTTGAGGATAGAACCCAGATATTGAAACGAACCCACCCAATCCTCTCCCATTTCAAAACCTTCCATCCTTTCTACGGTTCCCGAAAAACTCATCGTGGCGTAATATGAATCCCGGATCGCTCTGGACTCGGAAGGAGTCAGTTTACGATTGAATCGAATCAGGAAACCCGGAGTTTCCCGAGCGTGAAAGTAGAGATAGTTCGCGAACTTTTCCCAGGTATCGGGTTTTCTGTTATTCGGAATTTCCACTTTGTAGTGATGATTTTTTTCCACGGGTTCGAGACATTCTCCTGCCCGATTGAAATGATCGCAAAGAGTGATCGTCGCGACTTCGAGCCGGGTTTGCGCGCAGGTTCCGAATAAGGATAAGCAGATTCCGTAAACGGAAAAAAGTAGTTTAGGTTTTATGAATGTTTTGAACATAGGATTCTCTCAGACTTGTAAAAAAATAAACCGCTTCCGGAGTTTTAAAAAACGGAGGAGCCGTTTCCCTAAAGACCATCTTTTGTTTTTGATAGTTGTAAACCGTTTCGGCATAAACACCGTTGAATAGATAAATTCTGTGAAAGTCGTCTCGGACGCTCGAAATTACGACGGAATGATTACAAAGATATCCCGGAAAAATACGAACGCCGTCGTCCTTTTCCATTGCGGAGTTTTGAATCGAAAGACATTCTTTCTGAATGGAAGGAAGTTCTTCCCTGTGAATTCTTCTTTTAAAGGAAAGAATTTTCGTGTGTCTTCCCGGAAATCGATTCCAAAGATCCGCATCCGGATCTTTCCAAGTAGGCATAGAATTACTTTCATACAAGGTTGCGGAGAATTTCTTTTCGGTCTTGTTTTTGATGGAATAGAACATTTCCGTATCTTCGAAAGCGACTACGATAAAAAAGGAGGCGCCGGTAGGTTTGGTCAGTTTTTCTTTTTCGGGAGGTTTCTTTTTTGAGGAATTCATCGGATGAAAAGATCGTTTATTTACTCTGGATCGTCACGATCGCCTTTTCCCCATACACGCGGGAGTGAAAAATCAGTTTCCAGGGTTTCCTTTCGAATCGAAATAATCCAGAATTATTTTATTCAACCATCTTCCATCCGGAATTTCCGGAGTCGGGTCCGTCAAAAATCCGACGTGTCCGCCTTTGGGGCTGAGAATCGTTCGGATATGAGGAAGTTTGTTCCATTCTATCTTATCCCAATCAAAAGGAGGAGCGACCGGATCGTCTTCGGAATGAATCACGATTCCGGGATGACGAATATCGGGAATGTATCGAATGCTCGAACAATCTTGATAATACTGTGTCGCGTCCTTGTAACCGAAAAAAGGGGCCGTTACACGGTCGTCAAATTCGAAGAACGTTTTGGTTTGAAACGCGTTCTTTTCCAGTAGCGGAGGAAGTTGTATGATTTTATTTTTGATCTTTTTGCGAAATCCGGCCAGGAACCGGTCTCTGTAAAATTTTCCTTCGCTCGAATCGATGTGCTCACAACCTTTAAACAAATCCAAGGGAGGATTTGTGGAAGAGAAGGCTTCCACTTTGTGATTTCTTCTTTCTCCGAGGTATTTTAAAACCAAACTCGCCGAAAGGGAAAACCCGGAGAGAAAAATTCTGTGGGAAAGTTTTTTCCAGACGAAGTCGATCACGTCCTGAACGTCCTTCGTCTGACCGATGTTATACGTTCCTTTCGAAAATCCCTGACCTCGACCGCAGTTTCTGAGATTCATCCGAATACATCCGTATCCTCTTAGAAGTGCGTTCTGCGCGAGACCGACTAAATAAGAACTATCAGAGGTTCCCTCCATTCCGTGAATCATCACGATATAAATTCCGTTCCAGACCGGACCGGAAGACGAATATAAGGAAAGCGGCGGATTGTGTTCCAACCAAAGAGAGTCTCCGGATCCGTCTCCAAGTTGAAGAAGAATGTCTTCGAAGTAAAACGAACTTCTGAGACGATTTTTGGGAGGAAAGAGCGTATTATAAACGGTCTGAAGGTGTTTGCCTTTGACAAATCGTTTCGGTTTAAAGGCTTCTGAACTCATGGACTTACGCCTATATTAGAGTTCTTTAAAGAATTCGTCCCAGTCTTCCAGTTGTTCTTTACTCAAGTAAGGACTTTTTTTGGCGAACTTATAGAGCCTTCTTAAAAAATCGATTCCTCGTTTTACGATCGCCGGATCGTCCGGGTGCATATCGGAAAGATAAAAATTTGCGAACTCGTCGAGTTCAAAAGAACCGATGTCCTTCAAAAAAACTTCTTTCGTGGTTTCGTCCTCCTCTCCTTCCAAAAAAAGAAGAGAAGCGAATTCCAAAAAGAGTTCGCTTAAATTTTGATCCTCTTGTGGATTTCTACCTTTTTGTCCCGGAGAGACTAAAAACTCTTTTAAGAATTCTTCTAAGGAAACCGTCTTAGACAAGGATAGTATCCGATCAGCTAAAATCGATCGTAGTCGCGAGTTTGTTTACGATTCCGTATTTGATCGCTTCTTCCGCGTCCATGTAATAGTCCCGATCCGTGTCTTCTTCCAATTTGGAAACCGGATGTCCGCAGGCGTCCGCGAGAATTTGATTTAACTTTGCTTTTGTTTTGAGAATTTCTTCCGCGTGAATTTTCAGATCGGTAGCGGGCGCGACGATTTGTCCGCCGATGCTCGGTTGGTGAATCATTACTTTACCGTTCGGCCAAATGGAACGTTCTCCTTGTTTACCGGCCGCGAGAAGAACCGAACCCATGGACGCCGCCATTCCCATACAAACCGTATGGACCGGCGACGAGATCATCTTGATCGTATCAAAAACGGTCATACCCGATGTTACGACTCCGCCGGGACTATTGATATAAAACGTAATCGGCTTTCCCGGATCTTTCATTTCCAAGAAGAGGAGTTTTCCGACAAGATCCTTAGACGATTCGTCGGTGACCGGACCCCAGAGAAAAATCTTTCTGTGGTCGAGGAAATTTTTGGAAATTTTACTTCCTGTGAGTTCTTCGAATACTTCCGCAATTTTTTCTGTTTCTGGCATTCCTGAATCTTTCCTTTACTAGTTGCTAAAGTCCAGTTTCTTCTTCCTCATTTTTATGAAAACTCCAATACAAATAAAACTAGAGAAGATTGTATAGAAAATCCGAATAAAATGGATGGGTGGAACCGGAAATTGTTTTCCCGGACGAAAGGTATTCAATCTGGATGCGAGAACAGGTTTGACTTCGGATGTATTTTCGGTTTCTCTAAATTTAACGATATGAGCGTTTTCGCTCAAAAGATAAAATCTCCTAGCCTCCCTTTCCAGAGCCGCTTGATCGTTTTTTAGGATTTTTTGTTTCTCTTCCAACTGTCTATTTTCATAAGCGAGTCTTTCCACATCCAACTGCAAGGACGCGAGAGATTCTTCCAGTTGGGATCGTACAACAATCCCGGATTCTCCCAGGACGATGAAATAAAAAAGTCCGGCAAGAAAGCAAGAGAACCAAAAGACTTTAGTCGAAGGAGAAGTCATAGTTGATAGCGTTTCTTAAATTCCTTTTTTGTTTTTTGAATTTTTAAAATTTCAAATCACTCTAACTTTAAACAGGATTCTACGCGAAATTTCCGACACGATGCGCTCGTTAGAAAACGCATCGTTTTTCTTTGGAAAAGAATTCTTATAAATTATAAAAAGTCTCCCTACCTTTGTAGATCGCGGATTTTCCGAGTTCTTCTTCGATTCTCAGAAGTTCGTTATATTTTGCGATCCGATCCGTTCTGGAAAGGGAACCCGTCTTGATCTGACCCGCGTTAGTCGCAACCGCTATATGAGAGATCGTAACGTCTTCGGTTTCTCCGCTCCTATGGCTTACGACATTCGTGTATTTCGCCCTTTTTGCCATTTCGATCGAAGCGAGAGTTTCCGAAAGAGAACCGATCTGATTTACTTTGATCAGAATCGAATTTCCCACTCCGGAAGAAATTCCCTTGGAAAGTTTCTCGATGTTCGTCACAAAAAGATCGTCTCCCACGAGCTGAACTTTCTTTCCTAATTTTTCGGAAAGAAGTTTCCAACCGTCCCAGTCGTTCTCATCCAGTCCGTCCTCGATTGTGATGATCGGATACTTGGAAACCAAGTTCGCATAATAATCCACGAGTTCGGCGCTTGAGAATTCCTTATTATTTTCGGCACCGAGCACGTATTTCTTTTTGCTTTTGTCGTAAAACTCGGAAGAAGCGGCGTCCAAACCCAATAAAACGTCCTTTTCGGGTTTATAACCCGCCTTTTCGATCGCTTCAAGGATGACTTCTATCGCTTCCACGTTGCTCGTTAGGTCCGGAGCAAAACCGCCCTCGTCTCCGACGGCCGTGTTCAACTTTTTTCCTTTGAGAACGGCTTTGAGGGAATGAAACACTTCGGCTCCCATTCTCAAACCTTCGCGAAAACTTTTGGCTCCCACGGGAAGAATCATAAACTCCTGAAAGTCTACGTTATTGTCCGCGTGCGCACCTCCGTTGATAATGTTCATCATCGGAACCGGAAGTTCTCTGGCAAAGTTTCCGCCGACGTAGCGGTAAAGAGGAAGTTTAGAATAAGAAGCCGCCGCCTTTGCAACCGCGAGTGACGTTCCGAGGATTGCGTTGGCACCGAGTTTCCCTTTATTTTTGGTTCCGTCCGCATCGAGCATGAGCTGGTCGATTCTGTTTTGGTCCAGCCCGTCTTCTCCTTTGAGCGCCTCTTGGATTTTTACGTTTACGTGTTCTACCGCTTTGAGAACGCCTTTTCCTAAGTAACGATGTTTGTCACCGTCTCTGAGTTCTACGGCTTCGTATTCTCCCGTCGATGCTCCGGAGGGAACAGCGGCCCTACCAAAGGAACCGTCGGCAAGTGTTACATCCACTTCCACGGTTGGATTTCCACGGGAGTCGATGATTTCCCGAGCTTGTATTTTTTGAATTTGAGAGTTATGAGACATTTTACTTCCTGAGATTCTCTAGGTTTGATACGTGGATTATGAAACGGTCCGTATCCAAGAAATCAAGCGGGAAACGAAAAATGGGACCGCCCTGACCCGCGCCGATTCTCGATCGTAAACATTGAATTTCTAAAATCTAGGAACTCCTAGTCGACGCTCGGAAACGCCGTCCGTTTTCAGAGGATCAATCGATCAAGCAAAAAAAGATGTTTCCTCGAAATTGGAACAAGAAGCAATTGACATCTCTCTTTCCACTGATTTCGTGGTATTTTGAAGCTTCTTTCCAATCTATTCAGGGAATCCGAATGAACCAAAATTCTGAATTTGACATTGTAACTCTTATCGAATTAGCAAAACGCAATAAATATGAAAAAGCTGTTGCCGGGTTTCATACCTTGGATCGAATCGAAAGGCTCGAATTACCCAAAAAAATCAAAGCTAGAAAATTAGCGGTTCAGGCAATGTTCGCTCTCGCCAGCGAAGAAGTTCAATATCAATATTTCACAAAAGAAGAAAGAATCAAACTCGACCAAGAAGCAAATCTCAGTAACGAATCCTACTCAAAATTCAACGGACTTTTCGAAGCTCCGCAGGCCCCGATCGCGGAAGAAGACACGGAAGAAGACTTCATTCCGGAAGAAGCGCCTCGCCCGATTCTCGACGGAGATGAAGAGGAAGACTCTCTCGACGAAGATGATGACGAGGATGAAGATGATGACGACGACGATGAGGATGAAGAAGACCTCGAAGACGATGAGGATGAAGAAGAGGAAGAAGATTCCGTAAAGGAAGAGGATTAGAGGTTCCTTAAAACTATCTACCGTCTTGTTTCCAATCCAAACGGCACCTTAAATTTAGAGGAAACCCAATCGGGTTTCCTTTTTCATTCCCGCTTTAATCCTACTTCCGAAGGAGAAAGAATCGCCGAACAGATTCCGGTTCCACAATCCTGGAGAGAAACGATTCTGATCTTCGGTTTCGGTTTGGGTTATCACGTAGAATCTTACCTTCAAAAAACAACCGAGCCCGTAAACGTTCTCATACTCGAACCCATTGTCGCATTAAAATCGATCGCCGAAAAAATTTTCGAAAGAATCTCAAAATCATACGAAACAAAAGGACATCGTGTCGGAATCATTTTCGGTTTGGAGGAATTTCTATCCAAACCTCTTTCTTCTTGGCTTTCTCAAGAAACGAACAAGGTCTCCCCTTTTTTACATCCGGTTTATTCCAGGAAGTTTTCCGATCTTACGTTGAACTTTTTGGATTCTCTCAAACAAAACTCGCAAAACGACGCTGCAAAGGATTATTTTCAAAAGATCTGGGCGCGCAACTACGTTCGAAATCTTACGAGTATATTCGAAAATTCGAATTCTTCTCGGATTCTTTCGGGCGCGAAAGAACATTTTTTCCAAGACCAAACTCTTCTTTTTACCGGAGCAAGTCCTTCTCTCGAAGAGGAAACGGATTGGATTCTTAAAAACAGAAGCCGATTTCATCTGCTCGCTTCCGACACCTCCTTAGGTTGGATTTTAAATTTCGGAATCGTACCCGACGCGGTTTTAAGTTTGGACTCGTCAAGAGGAACTATATTCCATTTTCGAAATATTCTTCCCGAGGATGTTCCGATCCTCACCTGGTTCGGAGGTTCAACCTATCTTTTCGATCTTCCGAACCCGAAATGGATTTATTTTTCCACATATCCTTTGGATCAAATTCTCAGGTCCCTTTTTTTTCCAAAAGCTCCGATCCTGGAAAACCCTTCCTTGAACATGGCCGGAATCGCCCTATCTCTCGCCAAACAACTAGAATACGACCGGCTATTTTTAAAAGGTGTGGACTTCCGAAGAAGCGGAGGCCGAACTCATTGTAGATCAAGCGGTTACGAGGTTTACGATCGATCCTTCCTTTCCAGAAAGGAAAGTCTGTTCAAGACCCGATTTCAAAAATCGAAGTCCTGGGAAAGAAGATTCTCCGTTTTAGAAATCTTAAAAAACCAATCCCCAGAACTTTTCAGATTGTCTAATTCTCCGGCGATGACGATAACCAAGAAACTCGGAGAGGGTTTAATCTGGGAAGACCCGAAAAAAATCCAATTGGAAAAGTGGTTTCGATTTTGCGTCGCACATCCCGATTTGGATCGAAAGAGTTACTTTTCTCCACGGATTTTAAACATCCCTTCGGTAATTGAACCTTGATTTCGAAGGAGTAATTCTAAAAGAAATCGTTATATCCTCTTGACATTTCCAAGGAAACGGAAGCAATTCTCTTTCTGAAGACAGTTTGGAACCCAGGATTATGAATAAAGGTTATATCATTTGTGTCGATGATGAAATATCGGTATTGGAAACGATCCAGCAGCAACTTCGAAACGAATTCGGAGAAAGCCACGAAATCGAAATCGCAAGGAGCGCCGAAGAAGGACTCGCGTTGATGGAAGAAATTCAAAATTCCGGATACGTGATCGAAGTTGTGATCGCGGATCAGATGATGCCCGGCATGAAAGGTTCCCAGTTTTTAGAGGAAGTTCACAAAAAACTTCCCGACTCGATTAAGATCATGCTCACGGGTCAGGCCGGACTCGATTCGGCGATTCATGCGATCAATTACGGCGGTTTAAGTCGTTATGTGGAAAAACCTTGGAACACCGAAGAACTCACCGGAGATATACGCTTTTTAATAGAGAAATTCCGCCAAAATTTAGAGAACCAACATTTAATCAATGAACTCAGTAGAAAGATCCAAGAACTGGAAGAACAAAATCAAAAATTCCAGCAAGAAACCTGAACGGACATCCCGCAATCGCGTGAAATACATTCTTTTTTTTGCATATACGATCCTTTTTGTTTTTGCGGAAGTTCCCGTCTTTTCCGTACCCGGTCAGACAAAACCCGCTAAACTTTCCGAAGAACAACTCTTAAAGAAAAAGGACGTGCTTCTTCAAGTCTTAAAATTCGGGACCACGAAAGAAAGGGCGATGGCCCTTCGCGAACTCGAAGACTTTCCTTCCGAACATTCCGGAGCCTTGATCGATCAACTCGGAAAAATTTTGGATAAGGACCCGGATTGGACGATGAGGGTCTATGCGATTCGGACCGTCGCCGAATTAAAACTGACTCAATACGGAGGATCCATTCTCAAACTTCTAAAAAGCGAACAGCCCGATATCCAAAGGGAATCCATCTATACAACCAAAAAGTTAAAACTCGAAAAGGCCGCTCCGATTCTTTTTGAGATCTTAAAATCCCAGGACTTTACCAAAAACTCCAATCTTACCGTAGGACTTTTGGATACTCTGGGAGAATTTCCTCCGCAGGACGATGCCTCTTCTTTTTTACTCGCGAGGTTGAACGAAAACTTCAATGATCCCGAAATCAGAGCGCAGATCGCTCTGTTTTTCGGAAAAAGTAAAGACAAAAAAGCGGAAGGCGCGTTACTCGAAATCTATAAGGACTCCAAAGAACCGGTTACTCTCAGGAGTTTTTCCGTAAGTTCCCTGGGTAAGATGAAGTCCTTTTCTTCCATGCCTACGATCAAGGAAGAATTGGAAAAAATTCGGAATCTCAAAAATAAACAGGAAGTTAAGGACTATCAACCCCTAAAGATCCATTCCGTCACGGCTCTAGTTTCCATGGGCGACAAAGACATATTAGAAGAATTGTATGCGTATGCGAGAGACGACGATCCGGTCGTGAGACTGAGGGCGATCAAACATCTCACTGATACGGGGGATATGTCCGTTCTTGAAATTCTAGAATACAAGGCTCAACGCGATCCGAGTGAAAAGGTCAAAAAAGCCGCAAAGACGGCGATCGAAAAATTAAAAAAAGGGGAATCCGGAAACGGCTTAGACGACAAAGAACCCGGTTCCCCTAAGTTCAAGTCCGGAAACAAAGAAAGGCCGATTCGTTCCGGTGATCCTTCTCCGTTACCCGGAACCTCGCCCGATTCAGGAACGTCCCCGCCTCCAGGCGGTGGAGGCCCCTCCCCTCCCGGAAACAGCGCCGGAGGCAGATCCGAGTCCGAGGATTTAGAGGACTGATTCCTTGTTACGTTTTTTGAACATTCAAAAAATGTTATGGATCGCTTTTTTTCTTTTTGGAATTCCGATTCGATCCTTTTTCGCTCAGGAAGTTCACAGGGCCGCCGCAACATATCGGAGTTCCATTTCCTTTTCGGAACCTCGGATTTCCGATATTAAAGAATCCTTATCTTCGGAATCTCCCAATTTTCCGAATTCGTTTAAACTTTTTTTTCAGGAACTCAAGGGAAACTACGCGATTTTTTACGACTGGAACGGCGAAACGGTATATTATAAATATAGAATCAACAAATTTGACAAGTCCAGACTCAGACAAGTTCGTAAACTCGCGGAAGGTGGTGCATACGAAGTGCGCGGAACTTGGGAAGGTATGATCGTTTTTCAAGTTTCCACCGTTCCGCTTTTTAAAAAGACTTCCGGAATCAGTCTCGAAGAAAAAAAGGAACGATTCTCCATTCCCGTTTTTGATCTGGTAGAATTCAGGGAACTGGCTTTGGATGAGATTATTTATTAAGAAAATTTTAAAACGAAATTTCGAAAGAAAAAATCCCTATGTTTCGTTTATCCTACTTTGTTTTTTAGTTCATTTCTCCTTCAAACAACTGTATGCCTTAGATCCGCTGGACCCGAATCTCTTTTATCAAACTCCGGCCACTCCTTTCGTTTTGAATTTTATTAAGATTCGTTTTCCCGAAAAATGCGAAGTAAGACGCCTGGGAACGGGAAGTCATTGGAAGGCGGTTCCAAGGGAAGGAAGAGCTTGGATGATGATTTTCCGAGAATGGGAAGGAGTTCCTTCCGATGAAGAATCCCTCAAATCCCTTTTGAAAGATTTATTTCCGGACTCAAAGAACTTAACTCTTCCGCAGTTCCAAGGTTTAAAAACGATCGGAGCTGAAAGAAAAGAAATCGTTTCCGGAACCCCTCTTACCGTCCGTTATTTTCTTTTGGAAAAAAATGGAAGGCTCGTTTCAATCTATCTCGCTTTCGATTCCGAAAACAAAATCGTTTCGCTTTTTTTTCAAGACCCGAATCGGTTTCTCGTCGTCTCGGATTCTTTTTAATCCTTTTCGAGAAATTCACTTGAAGAACAAGACTTCCCGAAAATATTGGAGACACTCCGGGCCTATAGCTCAGTTGGTTAGAGCGGCAGACTCATAATCTGCGGGTCGAAGGTTCAAGTCCTTCTGGGCCCAACGGAGTATGCAGTTTCACATGCTTGATCTGCAGACTCATACTCTTCGGGTTGCAGGTGCAAGTCCTTCTGGGCCCAACGGAGTAAACTTCCTTCAAACGAAATCAAACATCAACTCAAACAAAGTTCCAGGAGGACTTGAAGCTTTCTTGCGAGAGCGTTTTGAGCTTCCATAAGAAGCGATAAAACGCGTCGCGAGCCATGGATGGCGAAGTGCGCAAGAAAGACGCCGTGGAGCTTAGTCGAGCACGATGCGAGACTGCGTAACGGCAAGTCCTTCTGGGCCCAACGGAGTAAACTTCCTTCAAACGAAATCAAACCTATATTTCTATAAAGTAACTGAACAGATTCCTCCGAAAGCCGAAATTAGCCAGAGTGGAAACCGTGAATGATCAACGAAGCAAAAGCTGAAGTTAGTCGCTACGTTGCTCTTTCAAAGAACGTAATATAATAATCGGAACTTCTGAAGGACAAAAAAATCGAATAGGGAGAATTGACCAACCGATACCGGATGAAATGAAGACATTCTCCCCTAACTTACTCATTTTAAAACCCTTATCAAAGTTTTGATCCTTTACCGGTAAAATAGGTGAAAAGTTAAAAATTGGAACCCTTACTTGCCCGCCATGCGTATGTCCTGTTAGAAATAAATCCACTTTCTCTTTATGTTTAATATTTGATGAATCAGGGTTATGAGATAATACGATTCTTAGATCATTTGAAAATGTTCCGGACAAAGCTGTATCAATCTCCGTAACGTCCTCCCAAAAATCTCCAATCCCAGCAACTATAAATCGTGAAGTATTCCGGTTTATTGTTATATTTTTGTTTCTAAGTGATCGTTCGCTTTTTTCTAAAAGTTCAAGTGATAAATCGTGATTAGCCCAATGATCATGATTCCCATTTACGAAGTAAACTCCGTCCTTTGCCTTAAGCTCTTTTAGAATAAGCCAAACCTTTAATAATTCCTCATCTGAGTTTCGCTTTTTTACATAATCTCCGAGCCCAACTATTAAATCAGCCTCTTTGGCATTAACTTTATCAATAATCCATTGAATCCAGAATTCCGGATTCAAAAAACCATAGTGAAGATCTGAAATAATTACGATTCGATATCCATCGAAATCTTTGGTGACTTTCTTTGATTTGAACTCATATTCAGGAAATCTAACAAAATATCTTTCAATAAAGAGAGAATCTATTCCTAGAATAAAAACGATTATCACCAAAAACAAAAATATTCTTTTCATAAAATTAAATCCTGCAACATTGCGCCTAACAAGAAACGTTTGTAAAGTTCTAAAGCCCAAACCTTCACTACTTGAAACGTGGGAACTCTTGCGTACTTCCGGCGACTGTTTTATATAGTTCCGAGTAAAATTCAAATCATCGCCTATAAAATGAACGGAAGCTTGAAAATCGGAAACAACTATCGCTCCCTTGCAGATCTCCATCCGCTGAATTATCCGAGCTACCGCAACAATTCGGTTTTACGACGAGTTTCTAAATATCCGTAAAATCCATATTCATTTCTTTTAATTCAAAATTAGATTATAATGAGCTATGAAATCCTTTTTATAGTTATAATTTAGAAAAAGTGACACTCACCTGAAATCGAATTTTTCATTGAAATTCCAAATTTGAATCCGAATATGCCCCTATGAAAAAACAAAACATACTCCTATTTGTCGCAACGATTTGTTGCATTTACATTTCTATATCCGGTTGCAAACAAGATCCGGTAGACTATAATAACAAAATTATGGAAGTCTTGAACGGTTCCATCGACGATTTGGACGCGTTAAACTCCGCAATGGAGAAAGACGATTTTACAAATGCAGAAACCGTTAGGAAAACCTGGGAAGAGAAGCTGAAACAAGCTTCCGAAAAGCTAAAAGGAATCGGAGAGTTTAAAGGTAATTCCGACTTTAAAAACGCAAGCATTCAAGCGATCGAAACTTATAAAAACGTCGTAGGCAAAGATTACAAACGTCTCATAGAATTGCGTGGATTGGGTTCAAAAGCCGACCAGAATGAAGTGAACGAAATCCTAAATCGTATCAACCAGGATTTTGAAAAAGCTGCAACTACTTTAAACACGGCTTCCGACAAATTTGCTAAAGAGTACGCTCAATAATCCTTTCCAAGTTTTTTCCTAAAAGCAAAAAACCAGCAAATTCCTTTATAGCGGCGCTTTGTAGTAAGGTGCCGTTTTTTTTTGCAAAACGGATTTAGAAACATTAGAATGAAACCTTTATTTTTTACTGTCGGATTATTTATAATTTCTTTTTATTCAAACTGCCGTGAGCCGGATCGTTCGCAAGATAAGATCCTTCAGGAAAAAATAGACTATATCGAAGATTGCAACACGATTCTCGGATTGTTTGGAAATATCAGGGACTTTAGAAAGAAAAAATCCGACACGCCCTTTCAAGAAACTCTGAAATTAAACCGAATCGATAAAAAACAAGAAGATCTTCTTGAAATCTGGAAAGGAAAAAGAATCTTCTTAAAAGGCGCGGAACTCGTCGGGCGTCCTCGTCGAATTTATAATTTAGATAAACTGAATATAGACTTCTCCGAATTTTTGGTCGAGGAATATACGGTTACACATCCGCTCGGCGGACTCGACGGTTTTTATATCGTTTCCGATAAAAACGACCTTTCTAAAAAGGAATTCCTACAGGTCCGAATTTTTCGGCTTCTCAAAAATTCCGATCCGAGTGTTCTCGAAATTCGCGGAAGAGCGCCGCTTGAAGGCAAAATTATATCCGTTCATTACGACGGCGGACAAAATAAAAGTCCGAATTCGTTTGAATCGATATACGTCGTTCTGGAATAGAATGAAATGAAAAATAATCTTCCCCAATTCGAAACTACAATCTTCCCTATAAAAAATTCACGTTTATTTAAAGTTTATCTAGGAGTGCGAACCCATGGAATCCAATCTACTGAATTCTCGTTTGCTTAAGGAAGCAAATCAATACCAGCCGAATCTACAAAAAATACAGAGCTATTTGGAACAAGGAGCCGACATCAATTGTCGGAGCGGCCAAACTGGCGGCAGAGACAATTGGGGAAACACACCTCTCCATATCGCAGTGAAAGAAGCGCGATTTCCTATTATCGATTTTCTACTCGATCGGGGAGCCGATATTCACTCTAAAAATACGGAAGGTTATACTCCCGTTTTTAAAATTCCATGGGGGCGGAAGGAAGGATTAGAAATATTGCAACTTCTTCAAAAACGAGGGGCAAACCTTCGGGACGCAAGTAATACCGGAGTTTCTTTGCTTCACTATGCGGCGCTGAACGACAACGTTCCCATTATCCAATACCTTCTTCAAAATAATTTAGATCCGAACTCGTTGACCGAAGAACGAGAAACTCCACTCCATTGGGCGTCGCACGAGAACTGCGTGAAGAGTACAAAAGTTTTGCTCGCCGCAGGTTGCAAAGTGAATCTTCAAAATGCGGAAGGACGTACCGTTTTACACGAAGCCGCGGAACGAGATTCTCAAGAACTGATTCAAGTTTTTTTAGAATCCGGTGCAGATACTGAGATAAACGATGAGAACGGAGACAAACCTATAAACTTGGCGAAAAAAGAAAGAACGAAGAATTTACTTACCGGCAAATCTCTTTCGAAAGAGGATCCGCAACTCCAGTCTATAATTCAACATTTTCTACTTCACCAAAAAGAAAACTTAGGATCGCTTCGAAAAGAAATTCGAGACAACATTTGTACAGCCTTTTCGAAAATCGATAGAACCGATCTAATTCGATCCGTTTCCGAACGTTTACCGATTTTAAAAGAGAAGTGGCAAACATCCTTTCCGGATGTAACCACAATCCTTTTAGAATGGGCCGGAAATACGCAGTCTCCATTTAGCGGCTACGCGTATGCTCGAGGATACGAACAGTTTGAAGCGCTTGGCAAAGATAAGATCCATTTTGAAAACGAACATCTAAAATTCGAAGATTTCGAAAATGGAATCGATTTTACAGAAGCGTTTCAAGGAATCGATTCCATTTTGGAATCCTGTAATTCTAAAGAATACCCTATCATACAAAAAATCTATAATTCGTTTCTAACCGTTTTATTAAATGAGGTTTTTTCCGAGACATTCCGAGCCGAATCGGAATCCGACGATGATTGGTTTATTTTCGGTTCGGAACACGACCAAGATCCCTTTTTGATCTTTCAGTGTTAAATAGAATGCCGATCTTAACTCAAATCTCACTTTCCGTCGGGCGCTCGATAGTGAGTGAAGGCGCTGAGTTTCCCTCGGTCGCAATTTCTTTGCTTTCGCAAAAAGCCACTCTCAACGCTCCACTGCTCGTGACGATCTCGCTTCCCATCGCTCGATAGGGTAAAAATAAAAAGGTCCAAAATGAAATCCAAATACAAACTCGGTACGGTAATCGCTCAAAGAGAAATCCGGATTCAATTCGGAAAAAAGAAATACGAGATCACGATCAAAATCGGCAAACCTATACTGCACCCGGAGCCCGATTTAGACTGGTATTGTCCCTTTCAAATTCTCGGAATCGCTACGGAGCACGTTTCTTCAAAGATTTTCATAAGCATCGGTTTCGATTCGGTAAATGCCATCCATCAAGCTCTTGTATTAGCTGGAATCTTTTTGAGTTCGTATCTTCGAAAGAAACATCCCGAACTCAAACGACTGAATCCCAAAGATTTCGATCTTCCCCAGGCAATGACTCTGAAACGGATTCGATTGGAAGAATTCCTTCGAAAGTTTCGAAAGAAACATTTCACCGTAGAATGGAAGAGTAGTTCTTCCAATTCCGAATCTTGGATCTAAATTTCATTGATCCAAAATATAAATCTCCACCATCCCAAAACTTGTCTTCGTTTAACAAATACAAACCCGCGTGAGCGGTTCGGAAGGCGCGAAGCGTCTTGCAAAGACGAGCGCGGATTCTAACTCAATGTCTCGCTTTCTATGGATCGCTCGACACCTAGAGAGACGCGACCCTGCGACATTACTACTTCATCAAACTCTTATATACTCAGAGTAACAATGTCGCAGGGACACGCCCGTGTGTTTTCCTTATCTTCGCGAAAAATTAATTCCTTTTTTAAAAAAATCATTTTCTTTCGAATCAAAGATTTTATCGCGAACACTCGGCATCGGACATTCCTAAAAAGATAAAACAATCAAGATTCGAACCGAAACTAAGATACAAATTTCGATCGATCCACTCCTGCTTTAATTCGCTTTCGATAGAGATTCTCGTTAAAAAAGATTGAAAATCGTTTAAATCCAGGTTGGCACAGAAGTTTTTGCTAACAATTCTGGCCGTAGTATGGCTGAACTCCTGGAAAAAAAAACTGTAACTCGTAAAAGAAGAGGTAAAAGCGGACTTAACGTAGCGGCTGACGACATTTTTATTTTTCCAATCCCGAATCAGACCTATAAATTTTTGGAAAAGGTCTGGTCCTCCTTCGTAAATAAAATCGTAGCATTAACTTTTACGAACAACCAGCCCATGTTCAACTATGCGGTCTTTGAAGCGATCCAAGACAAAAATCTTAAGATCGTCGCCTCCGCGACTCATTTTAAAATGAAAGAGATCGCAACCCGAATCGGACTTAAGGATATTCAGGAATTTATCAACAGAACGCTTCCCGTTTCGATTCAGGATCAGGACAATCTTTCCGCGAACTTTATCCGAGAAGCGATCATCGCGGTGGAAACCAAAAAACGTCCCGAAGTGGTTTTCAGCAGCCTCAAGGACGAAAAGATTCACCCGAATTTAAGACATCTTCTTTCCGGAACCATGAACTACGCCGCGGGAATTCCTCTTTTCGTAAAAGGAAATCCGATCGGTATGATCTGGGGAATTCGAAGAGATAGAATGAGCGACGAACAAAGGGAGGAAGTCCGGGAACAATTGAGTTCCTTTTACGACGTAGTGGACTTCGTAGTCGCCCGAGAGATGGACAATAAAGCGGACCCTTACATCGCGAAGAAGAATATAGAAAAAGCGGACCTTCATTCCTACGCAAAACATCTCTACTACACGAGAACCGGAGGACAACAACATCCGGTTACTTCGATCATTTTCGATTGTCATACTTACAATTGTTCTTATCGTTTGGATGCCAGTTATATCATCCCGTCTAACAACGGTTTTTCGGTGAGTTTAAAACGGTTCGAACCGGAAAAAACGAATGGCGGCGGAAAAATTCTTCTTTTGATCCCCGGTTTTTTCTGTAGAAGATCCGTGATGGATAAGGTCGCCAGAGAGATGGCCCTCAAATACGGTTACCGAGTCTTTTCAATGGATATGCGGGGTCGCTCCAGACAAACTCTTCCTTACAACGGAATCAAGGAAGGTTGGACGATCGACGATTTCATCCAAGAGGATTTTCCGGCCGTCTTGAACTGGATTCGGGAAAGTTTTCCCAAGGATAAAATCGTAGTGATGGGTCACAGTATGGGAGGAATGATTCCCCGCTACTACGTATCCGCTTACGAAACTTTTATCGCGAAGTATCCGCAGAACAAGGTCTCCCTTCCCGATCCCAAAGAAGTGATTTCCGGAATCATCTCCGTAACCTCGCCTAACTTCGTTTCGGTGGGAACGAATATTCCGGGAATGAGCGCTCTCAAAACGGGGCTCAGTCTGCTTCCCGCAAAATCGATTTCCGATTTTATCTTCGATCTTACCACGTTCTCTCTTCAATCCACTCTTCCGACAGTGGATCTCAATAAATTCTTTAAGTTCTTATTGGGACTTCATTCTTCCTTGAGAACGGTCTCTTTCGAACTCAGCACAAAAGTCGTCAATCTAAGGGACTTTGTAGGCTACAGACAAATCTCTCCTCCGGAATGGTATTTTCTGATCGAGGATATTTTTTGCGAGGAATCGACTAAGGTCATTCTGCAATTCATCCGCTCCCAATTAAGTAAGGATCACGCGTTTTTCTCTTTCGACGGTTCGATCAATTACACGGAACTGCAAAGAAACTTCCAGCTTCCGATTTATTCCGTTTTGGGCACGTTGGATAAAATCGTTCCAGTCGATTCGGTGGAAGAAGAATTAAGGTCGCTCCCTTCTCCCAACAATCAAATCGTAAAATTCGATCAGGGACATTTGGGAATTCTATTTCACATGCCTACGGTTCGCGAAATGTGCGCGGGCTTTCACGATTGGATTCAGAAACTGGACTAATTTCATCGGGAAAGCATTTGACACCATAGGTTTGCAGGGATAGCCTCCAAGGGAATGGATCTTGTAGAAGCAAAAATTTCGGATATTTCTCTAACAAACGTAGGATTCGCCGTCTTTCTAAAAACGAAGGACGATTCCGATTCCAGAGTGGTCCCGATTTTTATCGGACCCTTGGAAACCCATTCCATCACTTCCGTTTTGGACGGCACCAAACCTCCCAGACCGATGACCCACGATTTGATGACCGTACTTCTCGGAACTTTAAACGTGAGTATCATTAAAATTTCGATCGAAGAAATCATAGACAACACCTTTTACGCGAAAATCACTCTGCGTAAGGACGAAGACGTAATCGTCCTGGACGCAAGGCCCAGCGATTCCATCGCACTTGCACTGCGTGCAAACGCCCCGATCTATCTCGCCAAAAAAGTGATCGAAGAAGCCGGAATCGAAATGAAAGACGAGGAAATTCCCGGAGAATCCATTGCGAGAGAAAAAATTTCCCAACTTCCGAAAACTCAATTGGAAATCCTACAAGAATCCTTAAACAATGCGCTGAGAACCGAAGATTACGAGACAGCCGCCAGAATCCGAGATCAGATCAAAAAGTTAATAGAGAATTCTTAATTTTCCAGATACAATTTTAAAAAAGAGACGACTTAGAGTCGGTACCAGTTCTACAATAATCGGTCGAACTCAATGGATAGATCAAAAGGAGAAGCAGATTGGAAAGGTTATTGATGGATATTCTAAACGCGGGAATCGCCCTGTTTCAGAACGGAGAGGTAAAAATCAAACAGTCCTTGGTTGAATTGGATAAGATCTACCAAGAACTGAGAGAAAAAGGGGAAGTGAATCAAAGTATAAAGGCCAATCAGGTTCGAGAACTTCTCAATAAAACGGTTCAAGATGCGAACGAAATTCTTTCCAAAGGTGAGGAGAGCAGCCAACAAGCGTTGGCTAAACTTCAGGAAAATTTCATTCGTCTTTCCGCCGAAATCGAATCGTCCATTCCGGAACCGTTCAAAGCGGCGGCGAAAAACACATTCGAAGAACTGAAACACCTCTTAAGTAAAAAACAATAACTCCCTTTTTTCGAAAATGTTAAGACAAGGCGTGTGGCTTGAAAGACTGTTGTTTTCAGGCCATTCTACCTCACATGAATAAAATCTCTTTTGTACTTTTTTTTACCGTATTTATCGATATGATGGGATTTTCCGTAATCTTTCCCATCTTCCCGGAAACGCTCAAAGCCTTTCTCTCCCAATCCGGAGACCCTGTTCTCGATAAGTTTACCGATTTTACAAGAATTTTGATAGAAGCTTCTTCCGGAGATTGGTCCTTATTCGTCGCTCTTTTCGGTGGAATCGTCGCCAGTCTCTATTCCCTTTTGCAATTCGCATTCGCGCCCATCTGGGGAAGAATTTCAGATCGTGTGGGCCGTAAACCCGTGCTGGTTCTTACGAGTTTCGGAAGTCTTTTCGGTTATGCAGTCTGGTTGTTTTCCGGAAGTTTTTCTCTTTTCGTTCTTTCCAGAGTGATTACCGGAATGATGGGAGGAAACATCTCCGTGGCCTCTGCGGCGATGGCGGATATTACCAACGAAAAAGACCGCGCGAAGGGAATGGGACTCATCGGAGCGGGTGTGGGTTTGGGATTTATAGCGGGTCCTCCGACGGGAGGATTGTTTGCGAAAGTGGATCTGAGCTTTTTAGAACTTACGTTTCCGGATATTACGTTTACCGTTTTTCCTGCGTCGGCTTTGGCCGCCGCCGCGATCGCTTTCGTCAATCTACTCATGATCGTTTTTTGGTTTCGGGAAACTCTGAATCTCGAAGATCGCGCCTCGTCGGAGACGAAAAAGATACATCCGATCATTGGAGTTTTCACTTCCAAAAATAAGGAAGTCGTATTGTACTCTCTCCTTTATTTTGTATTCGTTTTCGCATTTTCGGGTTTCGAGTTTTCGATCAATTTTTATCTGAGTCAATTTTTGAACTATAGTCCGGTTGCGATCGGTTTTACGTTCGTTTATATAGGGATGATCATCGTTCTGATTCAAGGCGGGGTTTTTCGAAAACTCTCCGGCAAGGTTAAGGAAACGAAACTGATTCGAGCCGGAGGACTTTTTTTGCTCATAGGTTTTTCACTCCTTTACTTCGTTTCCAATTCCTATCAGCTTTTTATTGCGCTTACTTTCCTCGCCGGCGGAAGCGCATTACTTCACCCCGCATTGTCCACGTTAGTTTCCCTTGTATCCGGCAAAGAAGCACAAGGAACCAATCTAGGAATGTTTCGAAGCCTCGCTTCCTTGGGAAGAGGACTTGCTCCGTTCGCATTCTGCTTGATCTATTTCAGCAGAGGTCCGGCGATTTCGTTTTTGACTTCGGGAATTATTTGTTTTCTATTTTTGCTTTTTATCTGGAAATTGAAACAACCGAGACAAGTTCTAAATGTTCATCAAAACAATATCGAGCGAGCATAAAAACGAGATAATCAAAATGAAAATGAGGTTCTCAGATAAATTCTAAAATAATTTCCGGCGGATATTTTAAAAACGACAACCGGATCACAATTCAAAATCGTTCTTGTAAATTATTTTTATAAAATCGTCTTTAAAGCGGTGGCCAATCTTTCAAAGTGAAGAGTCTCGTCGAGTTTACTTCCGTTTTCCAATCGGAGTAAAAACGTATCCCGAACTCCGCCGGAATCCGTAACCGCTTTGAAAGAAAGAATATCGATCCCGTAGAGAAACAAAAGTTGCGATATTTCAAAGATGATCCCGGGTCTGTCCTTCATTCTCAAATCCATCACGGTGCAATCGCTTCCTTGAGAATTGAATAAGAACAATTCGATCGGATATCTTTCCTTATTCTTGAGATATTCCGCTTTTTCCGGAAACCTTTCTAGGTAGCTCAGAACGGAAACACCTTGGAAAAACATTTCCTTCAAATCGGTCTGAATGACCTGAAGCGCCTCCTCGGTCATCGGAAGATTCTCCATATTCCTAACGATGAATATATCGCTGATATAACCGTCTTGAGAGGTTTCAGCCACGGCTTCTTCGATCGTCCAACCTCTCACAAAAAGCGCCGCGGTTACTCTATAGATGATTCCGATTTCGTTATTGGAAATATTTACTTTCAACGCATAGGAATCGTCTCTCGGAATACAGGAAATATGAACGGAAGATTCTGTGGACGTTTGAATCATAACGGTTTCCTTAAATACATTCTGTTTATTTCTAATACACTCTTCACAAAAAACGAATCTTTCTGGAAGAGATATTAATTAGAATGCAAAAAACGTGCCGCTCTCTTCAAAGCGCGAACTTCACGCCCAAGTTTGCTGAATAAATCTTGTCGGAAACCATACCTTCCACCAAAATTTTAAAGGCGAGAAGATTGATTTCCACGCCTCCCAAAAGATAATTAAAACTGTCTTTCGCCTTCGCGTCTCCATGACTCCGAATCACTAAGTTTCCCGCAGCAGTTGCGGATTGTCCTTTTAAAAAATCATAAGGTAGACCGGCCGCCGCCGCTTCCAGGGTAAGAGCCACCGGACCACTTACCCCAAGATGTATATTGGAATTTCCCGAATTTTGGCTCATCCCTGCTCCGACAAAGATCGTAAGAAAATAAAATAAACGAACCCCCGTGCGAATATCGATCGGTAAGGATTCGGATCTAGATCTGTAACCCAAAGCAAAGTCCGCGTCCCATCTCCCCGTTGCGGGACCGAAAGAGATCTTCGGAATTGAAGTCGGAGAGTAACCCAAGTTCATCTCTTCGGTCTTACGATGAAATCCGAGTCCCAAACTGAGACCGGTAAACCCGAAAAAGTCCAAACGCGTATAACGTTCTTTGATCAACTGAAAACGAACCGTAGCGCCAAAGGAATTATAGTTACCCGAAAATTTATACTGCTCCGACTGATCGTTCAGAGCTTTCAAATCTCCCTGATCCAACTTTCCTTGAAAACCGTGGACATAAAGATTGATTCTATGAAGAAAAGATCTTCCTTCGTTACTATCTTTCCCATCCTCTTTTTCTTTCTGATCGGCAGGTCCGTTCCCAGTCAACCAACCCAAATTGACACCTGCCATCAAAGTAGGCGCAAGAGATGCTCCCCCATTCGGCAAATTGGGAAGTGTGATTCCCCCATATTGGATTTGGATGTCTTCATTTTTAACGCCCGCTGCGGATACACCGCCGCCGATCTGAAATCGATTGATCGTTCCGGAGCCCATCATGGAAGAATTGATCGTCGTAAGTAAAGCCGCGTCCTCCATCGAGTTGACGACCTCGTTTAGATATTTAGTCCGAATTTCATTTTCCAACCCGTTGAACTGGGAAGAAATATTGCTCGGAATCATCGCACAGGCGGCTCCCGTACATTCGACTTGGGCAAGTAGAGAACTCACCGGAACGAGTCCGGCAAAAGAAAGTATCAAAATAGGAAAAATTTTTCCTACATTAAAGTTGCGGCAGGTATACATCATTACCCCGTTTTCATTGGACGGGAATCGTTGGAAATTTCTTTCAGAGTCCTAGACTTCTTCCTATGATCTCTTTCATAATTTCCGTCGTTCCCGCGTAAATTGTCTGGATTCTCGCATCCAGGTACGCTCTGGCGATCGGATACTCCATCATATAACCGTAACCGCCGAAAAACTGCAAACATTCATCCGTATGACGTTTTTGCATTTCGGTGGAATACCACTTTGCCATCGAAGCTTCCGCGGTATTCGATCTTCCGGCCATAGTCTCCAGAGTAATCTTATCGACAAAAATACGGCACATCTCCAGCTCCGTCGCCATTTCAGCCATCTTAAATTTGATGGTTTGAAAGGTTCCGATTTTCTTTCCGAAGGCCTGTCTTTCCTTAATGTATTGAAGGGTAATTCTTTGTACGAGTGCGGTCGCCTCTACGGCTGCGATGGAAAGTACCAATCGTTCCGTAGCCAACTTTTGCATAAGATATCGAAAACCTTGGCCTTGTTTTCCGATCAGGTTTTCCTTAGGAACGATCACGTCGTTGTAATACAGTTCCGAAGTATCCTGCGCTTTCAGACCGATCTTTTCTAATCTTCTACCTCTTTCAAAACCTTTCATTCCCTCTTCTACCATAAGGAGAGACATCGTGCCGTTGTCATGTTTAACAGCCGTGATGATTAAATTTGCCAATTGTCCGTTGGAAATGAAGGTTTTTTGTCCGTTTACGACGTAATGATCGCTTTTTTCAATCGCGGAGGTTCTGATATTTTTCAAATCGGAACCGGCCCCCGGCTCCGTCATCGCAACGGCAAGAATACTGTCTCCGGTCGCACAACCCGGCAGCCAGCGTTTCTTTTGCTCGTCGTTTGCGTAAGTCGAAATATACGGCGCAATTACGTCGTTGTGTAAGGAAATAAAAAATCCGCTATTCCCTACTCTCGAAGATTCCTCTATTACAATTACGTTATACAAAAAATCGGCGCCGGATCCGCCGTATTCCACGGGAATATCCGGACAAAGTAGGCCGCTGGCTCCCGCCTTTTTCCAAATTTCTTTCGGAACAATTCCGACTTTTTCCCAGGATTCGTGATTCGGAGCGACTTCCGTTTCAAAAAATTTTCGAGCCATACCGCGGAAGGTTTCGTGTTCTTCCGTAAATTGAAGGATTCTATCCATTATTTCTCCCTACGTCTACGAATAGACCGTGTTCATTCTCATGTAAACGCCGGGATTCTTCTTTACGTAATCGATCAGATCATTCTGCTGAATGGAATATAACTCTGTATCGACTTCTGCTTTAAACGTATAATTCGATACGAAGCTTTTGGAGATATTGTATATCTCTCCAACGAAGTCCCCATCCGTTAGTTCGGCTAACAAATTACCGTCCTGATAGACGTTTACTTTTCCATTGCGAATGATATAGGCATCACCGTAAAATTCTTTTTCTTTCACAAGTATTGAACCTGCGTTCACTTTATGCAAAGTCATGATCAACTCTAACTGAGTGATTTGATGACTGGTCAATCCGCGAAAATGTCTGGATTCTGCCAATGCCTTCCACGAGTTCGAATCTCGGATTTCATTCAATCTGGTTAGGTTATTTTTAAGATCCGAATTCCGTATGAATTGTAAGAACTTATTTTTTTCGATCGTAAGTGCGAGCACGTCCGTTTCCGCATAAACGTCAGCCGCCCTCGGGAGATCCAATACGAGAGAGGCTTCTCCAAAATACTCGTAAGTTCCATAACGTTTGATCGGCCCTTGACCCGATTCGTCCTGGTTAAGCCCTTCGAACTTCACGTTTCCGGACGCGATGATATAAAACTTATCTCCGGGAGTTCCCTTACGGATGATTTGATCTCCGCGTTTGTATCTTTCTTCGTTTACGATGAGTAAAAATTCCTTGGCCTTTTCGATCGGAAATCCGTGAAAGATATCGATCTGCGTCAATACGTCCAAAAGATTGTAGGCTTCGATATGTTTCGGAGGAATGATTTCGGGATAAAGGGTGTTCTCTATCCCGAATCTCGCAAGTTTGAGTTTGGTTCCCTCGGGCATATCCTTTCTTGCGATATGATAAACCGTAATCTTTTCCTGAACGTCCTCCGGCAAAGAGGCAAGATAACTGATTCGAGTGTGCAGAGGCGGAATCCCCGCTTCGTGATAAATGATTCTTCTTTCCCAAGGAAACTCCTTGAAAAATTTCCATCTGGATTCCGGAAGAATTCCCTGTGCGTACATTTTGTCGTGAATTTCAGGCTCGTTCAAATGATCCGACGTATAGATAAAGGACTGATCTTGAAAGAAAAATTCGAAACCCACCGAAGGAATCGAATGAAGCGCATAATGAAAATTGAATTCTCCTCCGTTGATCATAGTCGCTTTTCCGATGATGATCGGTTGGAAATGAAAAAGTTCCTGCAATTCCTTTTTGGGAATTTTCGTCAGCGCGGAATACTTCCTTAAGAAACTGTCCATCACGGTTTCGGTCGCGTGAATCGTGATCTTGTTTTCTTCCAAAATCTTTTGAAACGTACCCGCGTCGTGATCGGCGTGGCAGTGGGTTAAAATGACGTTATTGATGAGTTTCGGATTTACGTTCGACTGACGCAACCACTCCGTGGAATTTACGGGCGGATCCACCATAATTCCTTGGTGATTCAGCCAAATGATAAACCCGGAAGTGTTGTCTTCCGGATCGAATCCGTGTGATGGTCCGAGGCAGGTAATTCCGATGATCGGCGCTTGAAACGGTTCGGTCGGTCTTTCACCGATATCATACTTGATGTTAAATCCGACTTCTCCCGGAACCTCGATTTTCCTTTCTCCGTCCTGAATGAGGAAGTCCCCGTTTTCGAGTTTAAGAATAATTACATTTCCGTAATATACTTTGTTGGCCGCGTCGAACACCTTGAAGTCCACGACGTCGTCAAGTCCTTTGTATCCGCGGAAGTAAGCCATCTCCGCTTTCATATCCGGAAATCCGAAGGATTCCTCACCGTTGAGATACTCGCTCTTGAGACTGATATTGTCGGGTCCCATCAAGGATTCTTTGAGTACGGTGATGAGCTGCGTTCTTTGTTCTTCCGTACAAACGATGAATGTTTTTTTCTGTCTTAAAAAGAAGTTATAATAGATCGGGAATTCCAATTCCGCCGTGCTGATTCCCTTTTCCACATGAAAGAATTTATTGGGTAAAATAAAGACCAACGGGGACTTTTTTTCGAGCCCCATCGTATCTTTGATCGTTTCCGGCGGAGAGCCGATTTGAAGATATCCCTCGGAGGTATCGATGAGATAACCTCCTCTAGGTAATTCCGTATAACCTTTGTAAGTTTCTTTCAGCATAGTACGTAATGGAAGGAAAAGAATTATTTATGTCTTTCGATAAAATTCTTAATTTGGGCTTTCGGAAGAGCTCCGATTACTTTATCCACGAGTTGTCCGTCTTTGTAAAGCAACAATGTCGGAATGGAGGAAATTCCCAAACTTTGCGCCGTGTCTTGGTTATCGTCTACATTCAGTTTTTTGATTTTTACCGTACCGTTCAATTCTCCGGAAAGTTCTTCGAGAACCGGGGCCACCATTCTACAAGGGCCGCACCACTCCGCCCAACAATCGATGAGAACCAATCCTCCGGATGTCTCACTCTTAAAATTTGAATCGTTGATTTCTGCCAATGCCATCTTTGATTCAGTCTCCTTTTTTCCTATAATATATATCAGACTCGTCGGGTCTATTTTTTCTTTTTCTTTTTCTCCTTATCCGCTTCTATTGATTCGACTTTATCTTTGAGTGATTCGATCAATGTTTTTGTCTTTTCCAAATCCTCCGTTTCACCGGTGGTCTGGAGAATTTTGCGGTTTACTTCGAGCAAGGAAATGGATTTTTTCAGATCTCCCACGTCCTGGGTGGAAAGATCGAATTTGGCGCGGTATTCCTGTGCGGCGTAGTTACACAGTTCGAGAATCAAATTAAAATGTTCCTGTCGTATATAATAGTGCGGATTTTCCAAATCCCTTTCTTTTTCAAAGGCCCGGAAATCGAAAATGTTCTTACATAGAACGGCGATCTTAAAATGAATTTCCGGAAAACTCCATTTCCATTTACTATTGGTTCCAAAAGCGTCTATCGTTTTGTGAGTTACCTGACGAATCGCTTTGATAAAATTCAATCTCTGAACGGGAATAAATTCCGGAATTTTCGCAAGGAGATCTTTATTTTCCGCCAAACTTCCCTCAAAATCGGCCCCTACTACTTTCTCCATTACGGAAATTGCATTGTATATTTCTTTCCTTCCCGTATTTAAGTAGGTATCGCTTTTGATGTCTAAGATCGCTACGCTCAAATCGTTTACCAAAAGACAGGTATTTATCGTCTTGATCGCGTTTACGGACAACGCGATCTGGTAGTAAGGTTCGAGCCTCGGATCCTTTCTCAACTGAGACTTAAAGAGATTACTCTCCTTTTTAAGGTCGTCCAAATATACCTTGAAGTCCGTCAACTTCTCCGCAAAGTCCTGTTTTTGCTCTTTGGTTAATGCCATCTAAAACAGTTTTTTCCCAACTGATATACTTAGAATATCGGTAATTTCCAATCTGAAAAGGCCAGAATCCCCCATTTTTGGAGAAATTTCGTTCCTAAAACTTAGGTCTCCGAAACCTGCCTTAGAAGAGCGATCATACTTGTGTGTTTACGATTCCACCCGTGAAAGAAACCGGATCCGCGATTAGAATCCCTTCCGATTTTTCAGCGCCGTTTTCCGAGGCGGAAACCGGACCGGTGGAAATCGGCTTTGGTAAGGAAGTGATTTCCGGATTCATAATTCCCGATGAGGAACTTAGAGAAGATGTTTCCATAAAGAGTAGTTTTCCCATCCTTTACCTTCAAGGAAACCTTTTTCCGACAAAGGCAACCGGTCCCCGGATCCTCGTTTTAGTCCCTATTTTTACGTTCGTATCCATGCGAAAGCGATTGATGCGAGATCAACAAATTGAAATTACGAAAGGCTTTCGTTTTTCAAACGAACCGTCAATTTGTTGATCAGAGCTGAAAGCGCGGTCCAGCCTCGTTTTTTCCGTAAGAAAAAACCGGGGCTGGATTCGCCCGAACTTTCTTAAGCGAACTCGCATTATTTTAGGAGTTAGCGAGCGAGCCTTCGCATATTACTTACTATTTGACAGATAAAAGCGAAGGGAAAGTCTAACGAAGGGACGTCGTCCGATTTGTTGACTTTTTTTAATGTGCAAATTGGACTTTTAGGTCGGCTTAAAGTCTATTCTACAATCTAGACTTTTTTCGTGTGCGGCTTTCGCACCTAATCACCGGTTGAGGTATTCAATATGTTTGCACCACTTGCAGTTTTCGGATCACTCGGATGGACTGAAATTCTTCTCATTTTATTCATCGCTCTCCTACTCTTCGGAGGAAAGAGACTTCCTTCTCTGGCAAAAGATTTGGGAGACGGGATCCGATCGTTTCGCAAATCCTTAACGGGCGAATCGGACGAGTCTTCCCAACAAATCAGCGAGGATCAAGAATCGCCTTCTAAAACGAAAGCTTCCAAATCCAAAAAATCCAAATCCGTTTGACGAAACCCGTTCGCGGTATGGCCGTAAAGAAAAAGCCACAAACTTCCCTCCCTCCTCTTCCGGAAGCGTCCCAAGAATCCGTTTCGAGAGATCGGGAAAAGTATATGACGCTCGGAGACCATCTGGAAGAGCTCCGGACGGTTCTCATAAGATCCCTTATCGTGGTTGCTGTGATCATGGGAATCTCCTTGTTTTTCGGAGAAGAGATTCATAAGATTCTCGCGCAGCCCTATAAGAATGTTTTGGGTCCGCAAGCGACCTTCTATCAGATCAAACTAATGGCTCCTTTTATGATCTATTTGAAGAGTTCTTTTATGATCTCGATCCTTTTAGGTCTTCCCTTTGTTCTTTTTTTTCTCTGGGGTTTTGTTTCTCCCGCTCTCGATCGCCAAACGGATCGATACGGTAAGTTTCTCATTCTTTTCAGTACGCTTCTTTTTTGGTTCGGAGTTTGGCTTTGTTGGACCGAGGCTTTCGAAAATCTTTTAAGAATCTTTCTCATCAACTTTCTTCCTCCGGATATAGAAGCCAGACTTCCGATCGACGAATATTACGAAATTTTTTTTAACATCCATTTGATTTTCGGTTTATCTTTTCAGCTTCCTATTGTACTCATTCTTCTCGGCAGTTTGGGAATCGTTCGTTCTTCTTTCCTGCTTTCGAAATGGAGGGAAGCGATCGTCGTTCTTGCGATTGCGGCCGCCGTCCTCTCTCCGGGACCGGATTTGATTTCAATGTTGTTCCTATTCGTTCCATTGACGATTTTGTTCGCGGTGTCGATCGTTCTGATGAAGGTGATAGAGAGAGGATAACTTGTTAATAAAAATTCCTTCTAAACTCAAATTATCAGTCGCCGTTTTCGTTTTGAGCTTTTTATTCTTTCTCATCTACACGGTCACGGACGATATCATTCTCAAATCACCCTTAGGACAACAAAAGGCAATTTCACTTTCCATCCGGCTTGCGCTTTCGATTTCCTTTTCCACCTTGCTTGCCTCTCTCGTATTCTATTCCGTAAAACTAATATACTCTTCGATGCGTTCTCTGGTAACTCTCGTTCAGGACTGGGGAAGCGACGTCTACGAGGAAACTCCCGTTGCGGAAAGAGACGACGAGATCGGAGAGTTAGTCCGCGCCTTCCGTTTGAAATTCTTTCAACAAAAAGAATTGGAAAATAATCCTTCCGAAGAAACGTTAGACGAAAGAACCAAAGAGATCGCCAACTCGATTCAAAGAGCCTTTTACAGAATCCAATTGCCTAAGATTCGAAACTTGGACGTTTCTCTTTTTCCAAGAATGAGCGGAAACTCTAACTGCGATTATGTGAGTGTCATCCCGAGCGCGGACGGTTGTGTGGGAATTTTGGCCGGATTTTCAAGTCCGGGGGTTTTAGAATCCGCGTTCAAAGCGAGGCTTGAAGGAATTTTTTCCTTAGCCAACGAAACCGACACAATACCCGGAGAAGAACTAGTCCTTAAAATCGGTAAAATTCTTTCCAAAATGCCGGTCCCGTTTTTAAACCTTTCTATTTTTTATCTCAAAACCAAAACCGGGGAACTCGGTTCCGTTCACTTCCAAGAACTTCCCGCATTCGTTTACAAAAACGAAAAATTAAATTCTTTGGAAAAAACGAAAGTTCGCTTCTTCGATTACAAAACGATTGATTTAGAAGTGAAAAAAATCTTTCTGAAAATGGGGGAATATTGGATCCTAATTTCGGATCGAACCCTAGTCGGGGTCACGTCTTCCGAATTCACGAAACAATTGCAAAACGACTTAGCGGGTAAGAATTTTCAAAATTCCAGGGACCTGATTTTAGACTGCGGAAGAATCTTGGAAAAAAAATACGGAAAGAATATTTTGGAAACGATCGCCCTTCTTGCCATTACGAGAAAACAATAAAGGCCGCGAGGCGATCCATAGAGGGCTCGCTCGACAAGATCGGGTCGTCGCCCAATCTTTCTTGCACCTAACACATGTTAAATTACTGAATTTTTGAAATGGCCGGGCGTTCGATTCAGCGATCCGGAACGGATTCTTTCAATCAAGCCGAGCGTTTCGGATTCCGGTTCGACGCCGAGTTCCTTTTTCAGAGATTTTTTGAATTCTTCGTACTTACGAAGCGCTTCGTTTTTACGATCCAATCGAAGAAGCGCTTCAAAGTGAAATCTCCAAGCTCTTTCATCCAAATCGTCCATACAAATCCAACTTGCGGAATCTTCCAACAGCTCCTCCATTTCCCTTTTTTCCAAATCCTTTTCACACAAGAACCGAAAGATTCCGATCAAACTTTTTCGGACGTATTCTCTTCGAATTTCGGATTCCGGAAAATACAAATCGAATTCGAAAAAATCGCCGCGGTAGAAAACCCTTGCAAGTCGAAATTCCTGAATCGCAAGATCCGTTTCTCCTTTGCGTAACGCCTTTGCCCCTTCTTCATAGTGTTTTTCAAAAAGTTGAAAATCCGTTCCTACCAAATCCTGTCGAAAAAATAATCGGTCTTCCGAAAAAACAAGTGCTTCCGAATTCCCAATGATTTTTCTCAAACGAAAACAAAGAGCGTGTAAACTATTGAGCGCGTTCTTTTCCGTCATTCCCGGCCAAAGAAATTCCAGCAATTCTTCTCTATGAATTCCTTTTTCAAAACGAATGAGAAGGATTTTTACGAGCTTTAACATTTTCTTTTTACTGGAAATTTCCGTCTGAGGTATTCGCACCCCTCCTTTTTCCAATTCCAAAGCGCCGAGAGTGCGGATAAAAATCCGATCCTTTTCAGATGTAAGCGAACCGGCTCCGGAAATCTTCGGCTGAGTTTCTTCTTTATTACTTTTCGCTCCCCCGTTTTGTTTTTCCAAGGCAAGGGCAAAAGAGATTTTTTTCGGAGATATGAGAACCTGTTTTAATTCTTCTCGAATTTCCCTTACCGATCGATTCAAAGTGAGAATCGAATCCACCGAGAACATAAGAATCAAAAAACTGAAATGAGAAGTATACGGTAACGGAACTAAATTCATCGCTACCAGTATGTCCAAGAATACGTTCGCGCAAAATAAAACGATTCCCACGAATAGAAATAAGTTCTTGAACAGGTCGCGAACGAATTTGGTGATCACCCTAAACAAAACCCATAGGATCATCAATATTCCGGAGAGATATAAATAATGAACCAAAAGAGGTTGATCCGTTTCGTAGATTACGATTCCAAGTAACGGAAATTTTCTTTCACGCGCAAGTCCGACATGATACGAATTCGGATCCATCAAAATCACTGCGGACAAGATCACGTTGAGAAGAATGTAGAGGTATACAAAATCCTTACTAAAAATCCTACGATAGCCGTTTACAAACAAAATCAAAAACGTCCCGAATATGGGAAGGACCGTATTTTCCAACCTTTCCCAAATCAAAGCATCCTCCGCATCGGCCACATTGATCGTCTTTGTAAAAAACAAAAGATACAAACCGTAAGAAACCTGTAGAAAAGCAAAATATAAGAGATAAATCTGTTTTCGATTTTTATAATATATAAATAAATTATGAAACGTCCTATAAGTAAGCACGGTAGTCACTAAGTAACAAGAGATCTGATAGAGTGTTATATCCATTGATTTTCGAATTCCTTTTTTATCTTGCAGGCTTTCTAACTCGTTCGTGAATAAAAGCGAACGATTTTTTATCAATGAAAATTCTTTTGCACGAATTGGAATGTAAGCACCATGATTTTGAAATCGTTTTTCATTAAAGAAGACGATTATTAATATGTAAGAGTAAAATTATACTTTCTTCCGGAATATTTAAATAGTACGACTTAAATTTTTTGGTACTGATAGAGTTCGTTTCCACTCCTTAAGGACAAACGATCAGCGAACTCGGATCGTTTGCGGCTTCTCCTATGAATCTCATTCCGCCTAACAGATACGGATCGGAAGTTTTTTCCGCGCTAAGCGTGAAAAACCGTATCGCGTTACTCCTCGCATTGATCGCACAAGGAGTGTTTTTTGTAGGATGTCTCAGTTTTGGAAAAAGGATTTGAGGAGGTAATGGAACTTCCTTCAGGATACTGTTCATCAAAGGTACAACGAGCGAAACGACTAACGGTTCAATCACTCTAAGGATTCCGTCCGGATCCAACCCAAACGGATTGTTTTCCTTTCCCTCCAATACTTCCACCGTATAATCCAGATTTTCCGTCGACAAGATCACCTGAAGCGCATTCAAATTTCTTAAACTAGAGTCGTTGTTCGGATTGGAAAATGCGATAAACTTAAATTCCGCGTCCGCCGCAAAACTGATTCTAACGGCGCCTAACGTGTATTCGTGTTCGTTCGTCCTCGTATCCTTTCCGCATTCGATCGATTCGGAGCCGCTCAGCCCGCTGCAACTCGCCGGTTTTTTTCCCACGATTGTCAGTTGCATTTCCGTAAAATACATTCGCAATTGAGGGATTCCGTCTCCGGTCATCGGTTTGAATTTTACGCTCGGAGCGAATACCGGTTCCATCAGCATCTCGATATCGTCATAGGATTTAACCGCAAGTGTGTTCGATCCGTTCAAACCCTGCAACTTTTCTCTCCCGGGCGCCAAAATGGATACGATCGCAGATGCTTTGAGTAAAGTAGTTGTCAACTGAAAAAGTGAATTCCCTCCCGAGTAACCGTTGATCGTTTCTATGAAAGATCGATTCATCCTTATATCCAATCCCCTTCGCTGCCAAAGATGAAACGCCGCCTGAGCAATCGTATCCGAATGTAAGGAAAGTAGAAATCCCGGATTGGCGCTACTCTGCTTAAATGAATACGAGGAAGGAATCGCCTGGTTTCTTGTCGCGATCATCCCCGACTTTCCGGCTTGATTGCGAAGTCCCCTCCCTTGCGAATCCACATAATTGCTGTTAAATGATAAATCCAAATTACTCACAAGGCCCTTATTTACACCGTCGTGTTTGACTATGCTCTCCGTTCCCAACTTCATTCTTACTGTTAAAGGGAAGTTCCTTAAAGGATCGGGAAGATAACTCGGCAATTGAATCGTAACTCCTTCGTCTCTCAAAGCCCCGACTACCGAATTCAAAACGTTAGGCGCAATTCTTTGCACGATGTCTTTTAACATGTATTGGGTGATGATTCCCTTTACATACGGAATGGTTCCGGCGGCAAGTTCTTGAACGGATCCTCTGCTTACCAAAGGAACGAGAATATTGTCCACGCCGCTTTCGTTCGATCCGACATATTGCATCGGAGACGTATACATAAAGTCCATGAGATCTTCCGGCTTGGAATAGATTCCCATCGGCAAAGAGGTTGGATTTGCCCAAGGAAGAACGAAGAAGTTATTCCTTAACGAATCTATATCCGCATTACTCGGGTTATTCGGAAAAAACACGTCGCTTACCGTAAACGGAGTTCGAACCTTCAGGGAAATATTTCCCGTTGTGTCCACGGACAAGATATTTCTAGTTCTCGCCATTCTCAAGTTAGGAGTCGTCAGATAAATGTTCGGAAGTCGATTGTTTCCGCCGTTCAAACTCGGATCGGCGTTCGAATCCCAATTCAATCGCGCCGTCGTTTTGAAATACATCAGCGTTCCGGTCGAGATAAAGATGGTATACCAATCTTCGTAACGGGATACGATGAAAAGATCCACTTCCACGTAACGAGAACTCAGATCCAATCCCAAACCGGGCGCGGTGTTTAACGTTCCCGGATTGACCCTCAAATCCGTGGCGACGTTTGCATGTTGGGTCCCGCTCGAATCCCTTACAAAGGGAGGGAGCCTCATATCGGTGACATACACATCCATCGTAACGGTCGCCGCTCCCAAGGAATCTTCCAAGGGAGCATGATAACGACTGAAAGGTTCGGGCGCTTTCGGCCATTTGTTGAACGCCCATTCTCCACTTGCGCCTTTCGGCTCTATTACGGAAGTTGAATACTCGGGATAGTCGGGCGAAGGAACCCAACAATATCCTCTTCCTTCCGCTCCGGGTTTAGAACCGAGAACGGAGATAAACCGCTGATTTTTAAAATCGTCCAACCGATTGGTTCCGGTGGAACCGGATTGTCCGGGACGAATACAAGCTTCTCCGATATTCCATCGACCGTTATCGTAGAATTTCTTTTTCGAATGATCGGGAAGTCCGATTAAAAATTCCTGAAACGTACGAGGAGTTCCGTTTACGTCCTGCACCTTGAACGCTCCCGTCGTAAACTTCTGAATCACCTTTCCTAAAAAAGGAAGCATCTGCGACTCGTCCATGATTCCGATCGATACGTTCGTAAGAAGATCGTTCGGGTTGTTTAGATTTCCGTAATTAAAGCTGAAGTATCGATTATGAATCGGACCGAAATTGGTCTTAATCTCGTAGTAGTACGTGTTCCCGCCGATCGTAGGAGGCAAAACGGAAGCGGAAAGATCGACGTTGATCGTACTCATAGAACAAGTCGCCGGAGGAATCTCTCTCGAACAAATCTTAACCGAAGAAGTATTTCCGCTTTTTCTCAGATAAATCGAATCGATATAATTTTCGCCGACCGCCGGATTTTGAAAGGTTGAATGTACGATTACGTTCGAGGACATGTCCAAAGAAATATCATCGCTTCCGTTCAAAGGTTTGTTCATAGCGCCTTGAACGATGAAGTTGTCGAGTACATAATCCAAGGCCGTCTTAAATTCCTGTTTATAGGGAATGAGCGGTTGATTGGAAACCGTCCATGCATCTTGTCCGATTTGGAGAGTGTATGTTTCTCCCGGTTTTAATTCTCGATACGGATTGAGAATCAGCCTTTGTTCGCTGGCCCAATAAAATTCCACTCCGATCCCGGGACCCGGAAGCGGTCCCGTACTTGCGAAAAGCCTTATATACTTTTCCGTAAGCGCGCGGTTCATCGGTTTGGAGAATCTGATTTCCAGATCCTTATAACGATTTACGTTTTCGTAGGAATCGATAAACAGATACGCTTGCGGTCCCTCGTTTCCGAAATTTACGGGAAGCACGGCGATTTGATTGTCCACATTGTCGTAAGGAGAGACTACGACGGAAGTATGTACGTTCGAAGAACCACCCGGATCAAAAAATACAGTCCAATCAATACCGAATTCTTTTTTTTGACCCGAACAATAGATCGTAAACCAAAATAGAAACGATACGATTCCGACGAATTGAATTTTTTGAATCAACATCCGACCTTCTAGTTTCCGTTTCAAGGACAAAAAGAAAGAATAGATTATCCTTCCGAATTATTACTTACATAGTACTTATATTTTTGATTTTTTCGGATGTTCGAATGAAAATACTTTTTTTATAATATTTGTTTTTATCCTGAAAACTTCTATGAAAATTCGACAGGATCCAAAACCGAAAGTATCTTTCCCATTTCGCATTAAAAAAATGCAATCGATGTCGCCTAACGACTAAAAATCGAAGTTAGGTTGTCCCAGTAAGTAGTCGAATCCTCGTTTTTATTGAATCGATCCCAGAACACGGTTCCATCCGGAAAGGGCCTTCTTCCCTTTTCTACAATCTCAGCGAAAAGATTCATTAGGATCCCGGCGCCGTAAAGGAGAGAACGATTTCCGGAGCGGCTTTGGATCATATCCGAAACGGTCAATCGATCCAGGTCGTCGAAGATCTCTCGAATGGAATACGGAGTCGACATGTTCTCTTCGAGATAACTGAAAAACTCTCCCGTCAAAAACAGTCCTATCAAAACTCCGTTGATACATTTTCCATAAGAAGCGGAAACTTGAATCAAAGCCGAAGTATCCGAAGTTAGAAGAGCCGTGATCAAAAAATCCCTTTCGCCGGAATCGTTTTGAAAGACGGAACCGAGAAGGTTTAAAAGAGCGGCAATCTCCCGCTCGGAAGGAGCCGCGTCCAAAACGAAATCCAAAAAAAAGTCCAACATCGGAATCAGGGAATATACGGAGTCGCGCGAAAGATAATCTCGAATACGGATCGCGACGACGGCAACGTCGTCCCATAGAGGATCGTATACGTTAGTCGGCTTTGAGTCCGGGTATTTAGCCAAATCGGCGCCCCATCTTTCCAAATACGTCTGAATGTTGAACTGAACTTCGGAGGGATTTTCGGAAGTGATTTTGATCTCCCCGGCCACTTCGGCCAATCCCGCAAAAAAAAGATTCGCGCCGGTTTGTCTGCTCGGCCTTCCTATTTCCGCGGACAGAAAAAATAGATTGGTCAGAAGTTTTGTCTTTGATACGAGATCCAAAAGCCCGTCTTGAAATCCTCTCTCTTTTTCAATCAACACCGAAAGCGGACTTCGAATCGGTTCTTGAGTGACCGGATCGTTTTGCCGGAACAGATATTCGTCTGAATTTGCAAAACGGTTTCTAAATTTTCCGTTCGGCATTGCGGTTTTCAGTACGGTGATGGTTCTTCCTCCCGAATTACTTTCCGCGTCCGTAACCCGAGTCAACAAGGGACGGGTAAACGCAGCGCTGAGCCCGGTCAAAAGTTGAAACGGATTTTTATTTGCGACCGGATCGGATTGGTCCATTAGAATTTTTGCAAGCGTTACGACCAAAGGAAGAAATTTATTTCTTCGATCCCAGTACGAATCGATCCGGGAAGTAAAAACGGAATCCGACGTTAAAAAGGACAATCTTTCCATAACGGGAAAATTGAATGCGAATACGGGAGGCAAAACTCCGTATCGAGAAGTAGGCGGATAAAATATATTATAAATGCTGAAATCACCGAGACTGTTAAACGTAATCGGCCCCGTTCCGCTCGTTCCGTAATCCCAAACCTCCAGAAAAAACATACTATCTCCTGGAAGAGAGGAAAAATTTTCTTCCAGAATCGGAGTTCCCGCAACTCGAAAATTCGGCTGCGAAGAAGAAGCACATCCCGGTTTCCAAAACGAACCCAACCGATTCCATTTTCCGTTGATCTTGAAAGTACAACCGCTTCCGTCTTGAAACTGGGGTTTCGCTTCCATGAGTCCCTTCAATCCGTTAGCGATTACGGTTGCAAAGGCCGCCATCTTATACGGAACTCCCGGACCGAGAGAAGCCCTAAGAGGAATGATCGCGACCATTCTTTTTTCGAAAAGAAGCCACTGAAAGTTTTTATAAATCGTTTCTTCGTCCGTCTCCAAAGCCCTTTCGGAATGCGTTTTTGAAATCTCCCAAATCGGAATACTCCAACCTTTCGTTCCGCTCGCGTTCACACCGGAGGAAACAGGATCAAATCGGTTATTCGTATAACCCGCGTTAGTTTCTCTTCCGCCCGGACCGACCCAACGGCAAAGACCGCCGGAAGTACAGCGTCCATCTTTCGTATCGGAAAGTTTGATTCTATAATCCGAACTGGACCAAAAGGATTTATAGATGAGATCGTTTCCGTTCGAATCGATGTAAAGCTTACCATCCGTCGTAAAAATATTACCCGTCTTGTCCTTTCGATTTTTATTGTAGTAAGGTCCTCCTCCGGATAGAACCGTGTTTACGATTAGCCTCATCATAAACGGAATCGTTTTTGTAAAAACGGGGTCCGCCGCGTCCGGAACGACGGAAGGATCGGGGGATTCCAAAAGGGACAAGGTGGGAGTGTTGATTTCCATCCGAAACGGAATCGGAGAAATCGGATCTCCGTTCCGATAAACGGCGCCGTCGTTTGCGCTCTGATTTAAAAACGTTTTAACACCCAGATTTCCGGTCATCGCGGAACCGAGAGAATAAATACTGTCACCCACCGTTAACACTCCGCCCGTCATCGGCCCGCCGTTGACGGAGCCGTTCGGTTCCAAACTCATGACCGTATTGTCCGCAGGTTTTTCCCAACGAAAGCCGAACGTGTCGGCTAACGTTAGGAGAAACATCAAATGTTCCAAAGCGGAAACCTTGTATTCAAAACCGCCGTAAGTACGGTCCCTTCCGAGATAATCCAAACGAATCAATTCCTTCAGAGAAGAATCGGTTTCGATCGGAAATCCGAGATTGAATAAATTTTTACCGAATTCCTTTCCCAAAAGAACGTTCGGATCTTTTGTATAAACTCCGCCGGTCGTCAATAAAGGTTTTAGATAACGAAATGCTTCGGTCAAAACGACGGAGAAGTCGCATGGAAAATTCGGATCCCTATAATCTCCGATTTTGGAAGAGTCGTAAACGGAGCCTCCAGGTGTATAATACTTTTCTAAATTAACGACCAGATCTTTGAGGACCGTGTCCGAGGATTTGAAATCTTTGAAACCCGCTCTTTGTTGAAAAGCGTTTCCGATTTCGGCAACCAAATCGATCATCCGATTTTTCAGGACCTTATCCGTACTCAGAATCATTCCTTTGAGAATGGATTCCACCCCGGCCCTTGCGTTTGTGTTTTGTACGAGAGCCTTATGAAGGACGGTTTCGAGATCTTGAAATAACTCGATCATATCCGGATCCTTGAGAGCTTCGGCCAATTCCTCGTATTTAGTTTCCGTATCCGTAACGTCGTAAGTGTTGTAAAGGTAGATCAAAACTCCCTGACTGATCGGAGAAAGATTTCGAAGAACCTTTCTCGGAGAATTCCGAATTTTTTCCAACCAAGGAAGAGCCGTTTCAAAAGCCCCGGAAGGAGCGTCTCTCAAACGATGAATCAAAATGTTTACTTTGAGAAGGGATTCCCTCAGTTTAGATTCCGGTTTTAAAAGTATATCCGAAGAAACTCTCAAAAAACCGGTAACATCCTTACGCGCCGGTTTACGTAAGGAACGATCTAAATGAAGATTGAACGGTTCCGATTGGAGACTTTGAAAACCGGCTTTGAGCGAAGGATACTCGTCCAAGAGATTGAACAAACGAAGACTTCCCTCGTTTGGGATATTGTCGTAAAAAAAGAGCGTATCGAATTTACGATCTTCCGGTTTGCAGGAAAAAAGTTCGAGCGCCGTCAGAAAAATTACGATCCATTTCCGAGCCAATTCCTTCCTTCCTCCAATTCGAAAGGAAAGAATACGGTTCTTTGCACATAGTCTCCTTATTTCAGGCTTATATTTTCAGGAAATCGGTAAAAATAATTTAAAAAACGAGTTCGGCAAAACGGCCTCTTCTACTTGAGAGAATCAGAAAATTCTTATGTTCAAAAAGTATTCTTTTCTCTCCAAATCGAAAAAACTCGGAAAATTTTTCTCCGAAAAAAGGAGTCCCGAGAATAGAGAGACATAGGTTCGATTTCAAAGGTGCGATACGAAGCTAAAAATCCCACTCGGTTTTTTCAGTAGGCAATTCATAAAATATGAGATTTTCTTGACAATTTTTTGACCATGATTACCGTAAGCGCGACTGGAATCTTTAGCTGCCTTTTCCCGGGTCAGTTAGGAACTTTTAAATAAATAGAGCACCAGGATCTTTCTCGAATCCCGCCGATTGATTGGTCTCGCCTTGTATTCTATTCCGATTTAGAAGCCAGTAATTTTTTGTAAGGACCCTTTCTCATGAACATTTATATAGGCAACCTCGCCTATCAGGCAACCGAAGACGACCTCCGTAAAGCATTTGAATCTTTTGGAGAAGTAACCTCTGTACGCATCATCACTGATAAACTTTCCGGCAAATCCCGGGGATTGGCATTTGTGGAAATGGCGAACAAAGACGAAGGAAATGCGGCAATTGACGGCTTAAACGGAACTCAAATCCGTGGAAGAGAAATTAAAGTCAACGAAGCGCTTCCTAAAAAACCTTTTCCGGAAAAATCTCGATCCAGGTATTGATCTTTTTCAAAGGGAGAAAGACGTTTGTTTTTCTCCCTTAACGAAACAAGCCCGCTTTATAACATCCGCTCTTCGAGAGGATGTTTTCTTTTCTCTCCTCAAAGTTCGAATTGTCTGCGTTGACTTTTATGATATATAAGCTCTCGGCTTAAACCCTGAAACTTTCCCATTTTTCGATCCGATTTTTTTTCAAATCGAAAAGGTTGTGATAGGGAACGTTGCACTGAGTTTCCGGTTCACGCCCAACCTTTCTTACATCGAACTCATTTTATTTTAGATGACTGGGAAAATTTAGACTTCTGAAAATTAAAGTCTGGAAAACTTTCATAAGAACAAAAGCTAAAGTTGTCGGTTTCATGGACACGGCGATAATCGACGAAGTTACGAAAAGAAATTTAAAACTTTAGACTTTAGATAAGAAAATAGGAAAAGATTTAAGTTCTAAAACATTTATCATTCAAAGTCATAATGGGTACTTCGGCTGTACTCCGGGCTCCGCCGTATTGTTTTGTCGTTTCGGCCAAGGATTTTCGAATTGATCCGCCATTTTGAATCGTTTCCAAAAATGCCGCATGACGTTCTTAAACGGGATTTTAAAACAAATTCTGGTCGAGCTGTTTTGAAAATAAGTTTTTATAAATCCGCCGAACGCTTCCAATGTTTACTCTCTTTCTAAGAAAAAATTTCCGGAGCTTATGTCTAAAGCGCTATTAAAATATTTTCCAGAAAGAAAAAGAACGTAAAATTATTGGATCGAATTCGGTTTCATTCTTTTTTAGAGGCCCGTTTATTTCTAGAACAAAAAGAAGATCCAATGTTCCTAATTTATCAATCGACAAAGTGTTACCGCCTGCAACTTCATAAAAAGAATTGAGTTTGACAGATTCCGCCTTGATAAATAAAATTTTGGTTATGTTTGTAAGTGCGAACGTTTTTATTTCGTATTCAAAAAATATGATCTTCTTGAAACAAATTCTAAATTCGATTTCGAAAAAGACCCGTTCGATTGGAGTTTTCCGCAATACTTTTCCGGGAGTTATGTTCCTTATCCTTCTTGCCGTACAATGTTCTTCCGGAGACAAAAAAATACCGCCTAACGAACCTACAAGCGAAGCCGTCCCTTACGAAAGTAAAAAAACGGAACCGAGCGAACAAACCTCCGACACAGTCGCGTCTGTCTCCAACCGTTCGGCGCCCGCGCAATCCGATACGATCCGAGGTTGTATACGAGGAGATTGTTTTTCCGGAACGGGAACTTATGTCTATGATAACGACGACGAATATACTGGTTCCTTTTCAAACGACCTTAGAAACGGCCCGGGACGAATCAAATACAAGAACGGAGATAGATTTGAAGGAAGTTTTAAAGACGATTTGAGGGACGGAAAAGGAACCTATATCTTTAAAAACGGAGCAATGCTGGAAGGAACGTTTCTAATGGGACAAATGATCGGCCCCGGAAAAGTTCGTTTCCCCGATACCAGCATCTATGAAGGAGAATTTCAGGACGAAAAAAATTCATCCGAAGGAGTGTTGTATTCCTCCTTTGACAATTCCAAAAGACATTGTAAAATCGAGGATAAAGTTGTTCTCTGCGGAGGGCCTTTGCTCGAATCCGGGGATATCCAACCTCTTCATTGAAGTCAAACGATGATCTTCCGCGAAATGACGTTCTTATATCAACTTAAAGTTAGTTTGGCATAAAAAGAAGAACGATCCGAAGAACAAGGCATATCCGCTTCAGCTTGTGTGTAAATACTTGTGAATTAACAAAAAGTAACCAGGATTGTCGGCTCCGTTTATCGCCAATACTCAAACCGCTTTACTCTTCGTTCGAGACGGTTCCGATTCTTTTTTGATAGAGCTGAATTCTCTCCTCGTCCATTCCCACAAGTGTATGAGTAATTTTTAATTCTTTTCCCATCACTTCCCCTCCCGTTCTTAACTCGACGACCCTGTACCAAGTTTCTCCGGGAGGAATGTAAAAGGCGTGATTGATACAAAGACATTTGAATTTGAATCCTAAAGAACCTTCTGCCGGTTCCATAGAATGCGGGGCCGCAAAAAAATAAAAATCCCGATCGTTTGTGTTTTTTACGACGAGCACAAATCTTTTTTTAGAACCGGGTTTGAGATAAAGATCGTTTCCTTCCATTTTTACGGAAACAGGAGCCTCCGACATATCTTTTACCGTTCCAGTGGCCCAGAGATCCACGGGCCTTTGGGACGCCCCTTCGTAGAGTTCTATTTCCAAAGGAAAATTTTTTTTCTCCCAGAGAACCTGAACCCGAACTTGTCGATTGGGATCGGAAGAAAGAAGTTCCGAGTTTCCCGAACTTCCATTGGAAATTTCTTTTTTACACGCGATCAAACAAACGAGAAGAATCCCGTTTCCTATTTTACGTCCTAAATTCTTCAATTGAGAATCACCTCCCGGATTTTAGATCGTATTCTATTTTTTGAATCTATTACTCGAGAGCCATTTCCAACGTTTTAAAATCCAATTTCCGGCTCGGGCTCGTATTTTGAACGTAAACGTTTCCGTTTAATTTTTTGATCGTGATGAAATCCTGAAAGATGATTTCTTTTTTATCCGGATCCTTGTCCGCCATGTTGCAATCGCGTCCGCACCCGTTGCAATCCATGTCTCCCTCTCCATGCGATTCCATATAAGAAGATGAGTATTTTCTCATATACCCGAATACCCTGAGTTTTAACGAATCGGCTGAAGATTCTTTGACCTCGTAGTTTCCAATCGCGTAGAACTTACTCGTTTTATGAAGAGTTCCCGATCCCTCGTAATTCTGATCTTGAGTATCCCCTTCCATAAAAAAAGAACCGTCGGAACGCATTCGCAGAGACCAATTGGACTCTATTCTTTCTCCGCTGCCTTCTTCCGTAACGGGAGTCTCCGAAGAGGCGATCGTTTCCGAACTTTGAATTTCCGAAGGCAGTTCCGAAACCTCCAAACCTCTCAGACCGTGATTTAAAATTCCGTCCAAATCGGGAGGAGTAAACTGAAGGTGATTGGATTGCGCGATACTCTGAGATCTGTGGATCGGGTTGATGAGAACCCAATTCTTATCCTTTCCAAAACGAATCTCGCTCAACACAAATCCCTTATACATTTTTCCGGCGTAGATATCATCCACAGTCAGACGCAGAGAAGTTCCTTTGAAGGTTTTTTCGAGAGCAATTTCTTGAGGACCGAGAATGTCTTGGAGTTGGATCTTTTGAGAATAACCGTTGTCGCCCGTAAGAGTCGCCGACTTCAATCTTCCATTGGAATAACAGTGCTGATCCGATCTTTGATAGCCGTTCCAGATCTTAATCGTATTAAACTTTTGTGATTCCTTGAATTTAAAATCCAAGGTAACTCCCTTTCCTTTTTTATCCGAGGCCCAGGCGTATTCGTATCTCGAATCGAATAGATTCATCACGTCGTAAGATTGTATAGGAGCTACAGTTTCGGAAGCCTTTACGGAACCTTCCACGATCTTTGGAAGTTTCAGGGAGAATTGTTTTTCCTTCTCGTCGTAAAAACGAATCTCTCCGATACAAAGATCCTTGTTCTTTCTGAAATTGATCGTTACGGATCTTGCATAGACCGCGTTTTCAAAATTTACGAGAGCCTTTTTAGCCGCAAGTTCCGCTGTCGCACTGAGCTCGTCAAAGTTGATATAGGCGGTCACCGCATCGGTAAATTCTCCCTTGCAAGAATCCACTTCTACCTTTTTCAATTGGAACCCTTCATCCGGATAAAAATGAAGTTTTACGAATTCGGCGCCCTCTTCCGGTTTCCAGCTTCCGCCTCCGAGTGCGGCAAACGCAAGTTTATCGCTTAAAGAAGTCGACGTTGCCATGGATACGCTGAGTTCCTTTTTGCAGTTTCCAAAGGTTAAGATTAGGAAAGAAATGATTAACAAAAAACGGATTTTACGATTCATTAGGACGGATTCTCCAAAAATAATTTTTACGATTCTTCATACCAAACCTTACTTGTCAAATGCAAAAGAATTTAGGAACTCAAGCAGCGTAACCCGGAAATATTTGACGCCATACGTTTGATCGGTTTTCAACTGTGGATCCAAATCTTCCGCTTCGATATACCCATATGATAACAAACGGATATTGATTCCCAAATCAAAAGAAAGAATATCCTCATAATATCGAATCAACTTCAAGATTGTGTTAGGCGTATTTCCGTGTCCACTCCCGCCTTTAGCTCTTGAGTTTCAAACATAGTTTTCTCTTTTCTATGTATTGAATGTTAAAGATAGAGACTAAAAGATACAACACAACCGCTCAAAACATATTTTTAGAAAGAAAAGAAAATTCATAAATCACCGAATTTTAAGTGCAACAAAGTAGATTCGTTGACAAGAAACGAATTCCGATTAAAAAGTTTGGATTCTTATCCTAAAAAAATTCTCAATCTCTCAAAGGAGCTTTATGGCATTTCGAAGAACTATCGGAGCGAGCGCGTCCGAAGACAGGCTGGAAAAATTAATTCAAGAAAGATTAAAACCCGGAGCCGATAAATTTAAAATCGATCAAAGGATCTGGGATCTTTTCGGAGAAGATTGGTGTGTGATGTTCACGGATCTATCCGGTTTTTCCAGAGGCGTCGAAAAATTCGGAATCATTCACTTCTTACAAACGATTCACGAATCGGAAAGAATTCTGATTCCGGTCATAGAAGATCACGACGGAATCCTTTTGAAATCGGAAGGAGATAGCTTTTTAGTCATCTTTAGAAACGTCGCCAAAGGAATTACGTCCGCAATCAAAATGCAACAGGAATTGGTTACCTACAACCAAGACAAAATCCCGGAAGAAAAAATTCTTCTCTGCGTCGGGCTCGGCTACGGAAAGGTTTTAAAAATCGGTGACACGGACGTATTCGGTTCCGAAGTAAACACCGCGAGTAAACTCGGAGAAGACACGGCCGAAGCCGGTGAAATTTTAGTCACTCAGTCCGTGTTCGATCAAGTCGTGGAAAAACACCTTCAATTTGAGGAATTAAAAGAAGTTCCCGCGGGAACCCCCAAAGCTTACAAACTTCTATATTCTTAAAATTGAATATGATTGATTGAAGTAAGATTTTCAGGACAGGCGTTTTCTAATCTTTCATTGTTTTGCAAGCCATTCCAATAGCTCGTTTATGCTGCAGATCGCAAGTGCGATGCTCGTATCCGCAGCGCCGTAATAAATATTGAGAGTATCTCCGTCGGCGCCTAACGTATATCCGCAGGGAAACACTACGTTATCCACATCGCCTCTCTGCTCATAAGGTTCCTTGGCTCCAAAGATCCATTCCTGGCCTCGTTTTAAACAGAGTTCGGGCGTGTTCAAATCAAACAACGCCAAACCAAGACGATACAAAGCCCCCGAAGCGTTATGACGTACTCCGTGATAGATGACCAACCAGCCCTGAGGCGTTTCTATCGGAGGCGGTGATAACCCGATCTTATTTGCATCCCACCATCCGCCCAATCTTGCTTCCAACATCAGCTTATGATCCCCCCATTGTTTCAGATCGGAGGAATAAGAAATCCACATATGGGCTCCGTGAATTCCGATCGGTCGATGGATCATCGCCCAACGCCCTCCTATCCTGCGGGGCAATAAGGTAGCGTCCTTGTCTTCGGGTCGGAGAATCATTCCGTAACGTTCAAAGTTATGAAAATCTTTCGTAAACGCCAAGGCGACACCCGGACCCTCTTTCGAATACGCGGTATAGACGATTGCATATTGATTCAATTCCGCGATGTATGTGATGCGTGGATCTTCGATTCCCCACAATTCTTCCGGAAAATTTTCCGGATCGGCGATGAATGTCGGCTCGGTATCGATCTTCCAATCATCCACACCGTTGGAAGAACGCGCCGCGCAGAGATGAGATTTTCCGGTACGATCTTCCACACGGCATAACAAAAGCGTGGTTCCGTCCTGCAACTTCGTCGCCCCGGGATTGAATACACTGTGAACCGGATACGGCCAATCCTTTGCGGTCAAAATGGGATTTTGTTCGTATCGATGGAAAAGTTCCGGATAGGTTGTTTGGTTCATTGTGTTTTTAATTCTTCTTGGTCAAGGGCATTCTCGGCTAAACGCAGTTCCAACAAACTCTGAAGAAACGCTAACGTGGATTCCGCGCCCTGATTTTCATTGACTCGATCCGGATGCAAGCCGTCTCTACAGCCACCCGTGGTCGGATCATAAACGGGAGCGTTCAAATCGTTGCGTCCCAGAAACCATTCGAAGGCGCGTCTTGCTTCTTTGCGCCATCGCATATCCCACGTTATGCGATAGGCTTCTAAACATGCGGAAACGGTCGCCTGCACTTCTACGGGTTGTTGATCAAAACGAGCGTGTTCTCCTCCCTTCCGGTAAAAACCGTTGGAACCGATCGGGACAAAGTGACCTCCGTCCGCGTCCGCACGTTGTAAATCCGATAACCATTCCAACGATTCGAGTCCTACTTGAGTCATCTCCGGATTCGGAATGGATTGACCCGATAATAACATCGCGTGAGACAACGCCGCGTTGCAATAGCTAAGTCCTTCCTCGAACCAATGCCATTCCTTAGAATTATTTCTCTCATAGAGTCCTAACAATCTTGCGGATAATTCTTCCCGGACCTGACCCGCCATACGATCTCCCTCAAATCTCCGCAGATATTCGTGAATTCCGATGAGTGCAAACGCCCATGCACGAGGACTGGAAGTAGCGAGTATCGCTGGAAGGGCTTGTTCGAATAATCTTCCCGCAATGCTGGGTAACGTAGGCGCGCTTGCTCTTCCGAGAACGGTTCCCAAGGCCCAAAGCGCGCGGCCGTGACTGTCGTCCGAACCGCTTTCTTCCAGCCAGCGACGTTGGTAATCCATGAAGTTGCGAAAACGTCCGGTTTTCGGATTGTATGCGTACCATACAAAAGCAAGATAACGGAATGTCAGTTCAAAGACCTCTCCGTTTCCCAAGTCCTGCATGAGAGTACTTACCATCAACGCGCGCGCGTTATCGTCTATCGTATAACCTTCGTTATAGTTCGGAATCGTAAAGTATGCGTGTTGTAAGATGCCAGTGCTGTCAGTCATGTGACGCAGATGATCCAGCTTGAGAGGAGGCGTTTCATTCGGACGTTTGTCCAGAGGTCGGATCGCAAAACCGGGCGGAGAAAAATGACGTCGTTCGACTCGCGCTCTTTCAAAACTCTGCATATATCGTTTGGCGACCTTCGGCCAAATCATCGCTCGTCCGTAGAGATAGGCGCGCTTTCGCATCGCGTGACGTTTGGATTCGTTATCCAAAAGATCGATCACTTGTTCCGCCAACGTATTCGGATCTCGAAACGGCACAAGCACCCCCCGTTCTTCGGCCAACATCTCTTGGGCATACCAGTAAGGTGTGGAAATCACGGCCTTCCCCGCTCCCAATGTGTATGCGAGAGTGCCCGAAGTGATCTGAGCGGGGTCGAGATAGGGAGTGACATAGATGTCGGTCGCTCCGATAAACTCGATGAGCTCCTCCAGACTGACAAACCGATTGTAAAAAATCACGTGACCTTCCACATTCTTTTCATGAGCCAAACGTTGGAGGAAAAGTCTGTATGTCTCCCCTTCGTTTCGCACAACGTTAGGATGTGTGGCCCCGAGAATGATATAGACTACGTTCGGGTGATTGATCAAAATCGCGTGTAACGCGGAAATCACGGTTTCGATCCCTTTGTTCGGAGAAAGCAATCCGAAACTGAGTAATACGATTTTACCTTCGACGCCGAACTTATCCTTATGAAAGCTCGGGTCCACAAAGGACACGTCGGGAATTCCGTGAGGAATGAAATCGATCTTGTCGGCTTGAATCCCGTAAACAGTTTGCAAAAATTCCACACCGCGCTCGCTCATGACCACTAAACGATCCGAAAGAGCCGCTACCTGTTTCAATACTTTCAATTGATCCGAATCCGGATCGTGAAGAACGGTGTGCAGAGTCGCAACGATCGGCATTCGTAAATTGCGCAAGAGTGCGAGGATATGACTTCCCGCCCTTCCTCCGAAAATTCCGTATTCGAATTGAAGACATACAAGATCCACGTTATTGACGTTCAAAAAATCCGCGGCCCGGTGATACGATTCGATATCCTTTTCGGTGATTTCAAAACGCACTCGAGACGGATACGCATAACCTATCTCTATGTCGTTGACCGGTATCGCGATGCAGGTCGTTTGCGGATGTTCCTCCGCGATGGCCTCGCAGAGATCCGTCGTAAAGGTCGCAATGCCGCATTGGCGGGGCAAATAATTTCCGATAAAGGCGATTCGGTTCAGAGTAGAAAGAGTCGAACTTTGTTCCATAAGAGTATTTCCTTCTTCGATAGAACGATTGAAACAAACCTTAACAGATGGAATCTGCGACGGTTGGAAATACATGGAAGTATACGGCGCATTTTAACGCATAACATTCGTATTTTATGTAATTTTAATTCTTAAGAATTCTTTCTGACTGTCCTTAAGCGAGAATTATGCTCCTCGGACATTCGAAATTAAGACATCCATTCAGAAGTATCAAAGACAACCAAGCGGCGTGTTTAAAAGGTTTTCGCCTATATCTTCTCTTTAAAAGAAGGTCTTGTCCATCATTAAACGAATATAAAGGTTTTATTTCGTCGAAATTCGATTATATTCCATCTTTAAGTGGAACACGGGATCGATATCTTACTATTTTCTGCTAATTACGAATCGAACTTGAAACAAAGCATTCATTTATGCTTTCATGACTTAAGAAGAAACGAACGGGAAGTCTTTCCGATTGTCTCGATCTTAAAGGAGTAATCATGTCACATTGTATTCTATGGATCGATCAGTCCCAGGCAAAAGAGTTCGTTTTTGCAAAGAATTTCTCCCGCTCTGAACTAACCCTTCATAAACCCAAACCGGAACGTCACGAACATCACCTGGATCGAATTGATACAATCGAGAAGGAAGATTTAAAACATTTCTTCGAAGAAGTTGCGGGAAAGTTATCTAAAACGGAAGGCCTTTTGATAGCAGGACCTGGATTAGCGAAAACTCACTTTCATAGTCATTTAGAAACACACTACCCATCGATAGCGAAAAAAGTTCTTGGAGAAATCAAAATGGAACAATCTACCGATTCGGAAATTTTATCCGTCGCAAAAAATTATCTTCACGAACACCGTTTAGATAAAAAACCCCAGGCTAAGATAAAAAGAATTCTAGGAAAAAAGAATAAATCATAATATTCTAAAACAAGAATGTAATCTTAGACGTCGTCCCTCGGCGTTCCCACAACGAGATAAGACTTATGGGACTTCCATTCGAAAGGAATCGTAAAAACGGGCATTTTCAAGGGTAAATGTATATTATGACCTTGCCCCGTGATCACCATAGGAACGGAAATTCTAAAATTCTGACCGAAAAACTGTTCCGCATTTCCGGAAATATTATTTGCAAGTTCGCCGATCGCGTCCAAACGCAGCGACTCATCGGCCTCGCCCAATCCCATGGCTATAATTAAATCGTTGAGCATCCTTAAGGTTGCTGTTACGTAAATACAACCCTTTCTCGCTCCGGATATTCCAATCACGCCTGAATAGTCTAAAAAGACAAAATTATCATTTTGAGGATACGGTACGCCTACAACGGGTTCATCCCCGTTAAATTGACTGAAATAATTCATCATACCTTTTATAAAGATTTTTAATTCCTCTTGTTTCATCTTATTCCCCCAATATCTTTTTAAGAGTATCAGTTAACTTATGAGCCAATAAGGGTTTAATCAAATAGGAAACCGCGCCCGCGTTAACCGCCTTTACAACCGTCGTTTTACTAGTTAAAGCGGAGATCATGATGATTTTCGCATCCGGTTTGATTTTTAACATTTCCCCAAGCGCGGCAAGACCGTCCATTTCAGGCATAGTAATATCAAGGGTTACAATGTCCGGTTTATGAACCTTAAACAGTTCGATTGCCTGAATACCATTCGAGGCTTGCGCAACGATTTCAAGTTTGGTAAGTTTTAAATAACGCTCAATTACCATTCTTACTATAGTTGAATCGTCAACGATCATGATCTTCATAATTCCTCCGGATTTAGCTGAAGTATTCAAATTGGAAATATAAACTTAAATTCAGTGAATTGACCTGGATCATAATTTATCTTCAGTTTCCCTCCAATTTTTTTGACTCTCTGTTTGATGATATCCATGCCCATTCCGCGCCCGGCGTGCAGAGTCGACTCGCCCGCAGTGGAGAACACAGGTTCAAACGTTAACTTTATTAATTTGGTTGCAGCCCAATTCTTGATTTCGGATTCCAGACCTTTGCCCATCTGAAAGGCTTTTGTTCGAATCGCGCCAAAATCAAAAGAACTTCCGTCGTCCCGGAAGTTTACGCATAAACTATCGCCTACCGACTTCATACTTAGAAGTAACGTCCCGTATTCCTCCTTACCTAACCGCAGTCTAATTTCGGGACTTTCGATACCGTGCGTGATCGCGTTACGCGTCAATTGAACCAATATATCGCGCAACGCGTACGCATATTTATTGGATATTCCGGTGAAATCGATATCGGTCGCAATCAGTCTCACTTTTTTTCCAAGCTCGGAGGCGATTCTCAAAGCAAGTTGATTAATCGCTTCCGGTAGAGCGGATAACGCGGACTTGGTATCCCCGCCTTTGTTTTGAAATAAACGAATGCGCTGAACCAATCCGTGCATTTCTCCGTATACTTCCTGAAGTTTTGCAAGGTCATACGCGATCGGCAAAAAATCCTCCCAGGTCGGATTTTTATTTTCACGCAAGACGATCATCTTCTCCTCAAACTCGTTCGCCTTTTCCGCGAGAAATTTCAGGTCCAACAGCGCCGCATTCCCTTTGATAGAATGTACGGATCGAAATATCGTCTCGATTGCAGTCGAAAAATTCTTATGATTTTCTTCATCGCGTAAAACGCCGTCGATAACTGAAAGTTCAGTATCGATACCTTCCATAAAATCCTGCAATAAAGCAGGACCGATATGAAGAATGGAGAGCATCATCTGCGTTTCCTGTTCTGCTTTGATTTCGTTATCGCGCAGCTGATGTTCCATCTCGACTTCTTTCGTAACGTCCTTGATACTGATTAAAAAATCGGTATTTTGATACGCCTGCGTTATGCGCTTAAATCCGAATTCGAGAAACTTAGTGACGTTGTTGATTCCAAGCTGAATCGCCGCCCCTTCTCTCTCAAGAGGATTCAGATCGCGAATCATGTCCTCGTCTATGTCCTTCGAGGAAATCATGACCAGATATTCGATCAACTCGTCGATTTTTTTTATGGAAAAATACTCCGATAAAACTTCCGTAAATTTCCGCCCCGATAGTATGACACTTCCAAGAATTTTCTTTACCGACTCCGATTGGTGTTCGCCGATAAAATATTGGCCGTCTACTTTGTGAATGATGAACAACCCCTCGTCCACCGAGTTCATAATCGTATCCTGTTCTTTTTTGGCCGTTTTTAATTGACTATTAGCGTAAAATTCTTTCCGAATCAATTGAAAATGGACTCTGTTAATCGATATCGCGATGACCGCGCTCGAGGATAAAAAATAGAGATTATTAACGAGTATATTATAGTGAAAAGAATTCGGGAAAAAAAAGTTCAAACACAAATAACTCCCGATGATCAACAGAGAGTTTATAACCGCATGATCGAAATCCCAAGGGATCAAAACAATCACCGCGATCATAACAAGGTTTAAACCCGCGTAATAACTGGAATCGAACCCTCCCAATTCCAATGTCATCAGAGAAATCATCAATCCTACGACAATGGAAAAAAAATACCCGTGCAAAGACGCATAACCGGAAGGTTTGGTCAGTCGAAGAATCAAATACTGAATCAATATTAAAATTGTTGCAATCGTTCTGTAGAATACAAAATTCTTAAATCGATCCGCCGGAATCATAAAATAATCCAGCGCTATAAACAAAGGGATCAAAGTAAAACCGAGAATACAGAGCGTTTTTAACCAGCTGTGTCGTATATCGGCGAGATACGTTCTAAAATTTTCGACGTCGTCGACGGCGTTGAAATCAAGCCGTTGATCGACTGCGTTGTCCGTTTTATAGCTCTTCTCCTTCGGTTTGTTGGATTTTTCTTTCATGACACTACTCGTTTATTAACTTCTGCATTAAGTTTAATGCAAGTTCGTTTCTCGGGTCAATGCCGATGATTTCCTTTAAAAGAAGTTCCGCCCTTTCTATGTTTCCGACACGTCTGTATGAATTGGAAAGTACGAGAAGATTGTTTTTATGCCCCGGCTTTCTATGCCGAAATCTTTCCCCGAAGTCGATCGAATCGGTGAAATTCTTTTGGCGGGACAGTTCCCTTGATAAAAAGTAAAGATATTTTGTTTCTCCGGGAAATCGATACACGATTTCTTTCGCGTGGTCTACCGCTTCCTCGATTGCTCCGTATCTAAAACTCAAAGAAACGGCTTCTTTTAATATTTCCGGGTTTCGAATTCCGTCGTTCAATTTTTGACGGATCGCGGTCAGTCGTTCCTGAGCCGAAAGTCCTTGAATATTTCCTTTCCAATCTCCGTTAGTTGAATTGGATTCGACAGGTTGAAATCTTATTTTCAACAGGGAAAGATCGTCGATGATTTCACCGGATTGATACAGTTCTTTCACGATCGTATTCAGATCGCCTTGACCGCGTGTGGCAACGTTCAAAAAGAAATTATCGTCTTCTATGATCAACCTGCTCTTCGTCTCCGGATCGAAGACCATCACGTCGTCCCTTCCGTCGGAGCCGAAGATAAGAACGTCGTCCGGCGCCATTTGAAAGATACTCACAAAAAGCCTGGATGTGAGTCCCAACATACCGACCTTTTTAAAATAAATTTCAGAATCGATATAGGAAGCCTTTCCATCCCGAAACAAAACAGGAAATGGATGTTCCGCATTGATATAATACAACAATCCGTTTTTTTCGTCGATCAAACCGATGACCATCGATATCATCATCGCTCCGTCGAAACTCTCGAACGTTTTCTGCATTTCTATGACTGTATTCTTCAACCATCGTTCAGGATGCTGGTCCTGATTGTTTTCCGAAAATTTCGTTCTTTGCACGAGCGCGTGAAACACCGCTCCGAACACGAGCGCTCCTCCGGCTCCCTGCATCGATTTTCCCATAGCGTCCGCGTTTACAAAAACGATGTAGTCTCTTCCCTTTAATCGAATATTATGCGAAACGCATATATCTCCTCCGATTTCCTCGTTCCAGATCTTAAACGTGAATTTCTTCTTTTGACTCGTATAAAATTCGACAAGAACGGACTCACTTTTGGAACGATTCAAGCTGAGCGGCCTCAAAATCAGAGAAGTCAAAAAATAGTCCCCGTCCTGCTGAGATTTCAAGTTGCTGATTAAATTCATCTTTTCAAATTCCGATTTCGTAAGACTGAACTTAAAATGTGCGATCGTGACCGAAATGATCGCGGTACCCAACATAAAATAAAGATTATTTATTATGGATATGATCTCGTAGTCGTGATCGAAAATGAAATTCGCAGCCAGATACTGAGCTACAATAATGACGCTGTTCAAGGCCCCTTTTAACGCGTTCCATGGAAGAAAAAGATTGACCGCTATCAAAACAAGATTGAGTCCCGCGTAGTAGGAAGATTCAAATCCTCCAAGCCTGACGGTCATGACCGAAATGATCCCTCCTACCACGAAAGTAAAAAAATACGCGTGAATCGCATTCCACCTCCCTGGTTTAGAATTTTTTAATATAAAAAATTGAGTGAGTACGATCAGACTCGCCGCACCTCGAAGCATAAAAAAGAATCCAAGATTCTCGTTTAAATATTGAGGAGGAATGATAAAATAATCCAGACCTCCAAATACCGGAATCAACACGAATCCGAGAACACAAACGATCTCGATCCATTTTTTTTCAAGAACCCATGCGAATTGGTTGAAATCAGGGGGAGCGTTTGCCTTTGCCTGAGTTCCGTTCGTTGCTCCATTTTGATGTAAATTCATAAACTTATCCTCCGTTCTTTAATAACAATAAGGTCATATCGTCGCTTTGAGTTTTCCCAAAGTTCGTGATCCCCCAAAAGATCTCTTCGCCTAATTTTTTAAGCGACAAATGTGTATTCGATTCCAGTAATACGCTCAGCCTTTCTTCTCCGAATAATTCCTCTTCCTGATTTTGAGCCTCTATGATTCCGTCCGTATACAACAGAATAATATCTCCGTTACAAATAGGAATCCGAAGGTCTTCCAATGCCGAACCGAGATCGTCTATGATGCCGAGCCAAGATCCGTTAGTCGAAATCACTTCGACTTTTTTCTGTCCTGCGCGATAAACCATTATGTCCGTGTGTTTACCGGACACCAACAGATGGTCGTCTTCCAATTTAAAAAGAATCATCGTCATATAACGATCCGTTTCAAGACGCTCTATATTGTCCTTGATAATACGATTGGCCTGAATCAGCACTTCGGATGGAAGAAGCGTTTTCTTTTGTTGAAGAATCGCCTGGATCGCGGTCTGAGCCATCATCATAACAAGTCCCGATTCCACACCATTACCGGAAACGTCTCCGATCCCCACCCATTTATCTCCGTTCGGAGCGTCGATAATATCGTAATAGTCGCCACCCGCCGAATCCGCCGGAACCATCAGAGCGGATACTTCATACTTTCCAATCTGCGTCCTTATCGGTAAAAGAGCCGTTTGTATCATATTGGCGAGCTGCATCTCTCCCCAGAGTGCGTTTCTGACTCGAAGCACCTCCGCACGCGACTGATCCAAATTCTGATTTGCGCCAAGCAACTGAGCGCGTAAAAGATACTCCGAACTTACCAATCTGAATCTCACCCACGAGATGGCGGTAGTGATCATGATCGTGGATACAAGAAAGAACAGATTGTTTACTATGATCCAGGAATCGAAAGATTGATTCTCATATACGTTGAATCCAAGATAGAGCAAAAGAACCAAAGTACCGTTGATAGCGGAATGAATGGGATGCCAAGAGAGAAGCATGTTCACGGCCATGATGATCAACATCATCCCCGCATAATAACTTGAATCGAATCCGCCTAGGTCCACGGTCATCAGGACCATCATTAAACTGGCCACTATGGAAATCGCATATCCATGCAAAGGATAATAACGATTCGGTTTCGTAAAACGGATCAGCAAGTATTCTATGACAATAAGAACGGTTGTGGAACCTCTGTAGATCGCGAAACGGATATGTAATTCGGGAGGTTGAGTATAATAATCTAAAAGTAAAAAAAACGGGATGAGCGCGATACATAACAGGGTGAGAACTTGCATCCACTCTCGAACGATCTCTTGAAGATATTTTTCGAAATCCTCGTCGATCTTCAAATTCATGATTGTATTGTTTTTGAAAAGCATACTATAAACCCGTGGGCGCCTCTATCTCCAAAAACATCTGGCATCCGGTCTCATCGTAAAAGACTTTACTTTCTCCCGGTAAATCCTCGCATAACTCCAACATTTCTTCCTCGGTTCTATGATAAAGAATCCAATCCAACCAATACTCCATAAACGCTTTATCCGGATTACTAACGTGAAAGTTTCCGATTACCAATCGTCCGCCGGGTTTCAACATCTCAAACATTCTCGCAAGTACCGCGCGCGCTACCGTAGGAGTCAGATAATCAAACAATCCCATCGAATAGATAAAATCAAAACTGCCCCATTCTTCCCGAAGATTTCGGATTCGAAGCATAGAGCGGACGGAATCATTGATGTATCTAACGTTGATCACCAATCCTCTCTCAAGTTTAAATTGATTGACTGTATTCCGAGCCACACGGAGCGCTTCCGTATCCTGATCCAACAACGTGAAATGAACATGATCCACCTCGGTCATTTCACTGAACACTTCCTCGATTTCATCGGCGGGACCGCATCCGATGGACATCGCCCGAAATTCCGAATCGCCGTGATTTTGAATCGCTTGTCGTATTTGAGAAGCGATCAGGCTTCGTCGATTTCGGACCGCAACCGCAGCCGGAACCTGAAGCGGATAACCGTGCAGAAGTTGTGAAAAAATGGTCTGTCCAACCGTCTCGTTTCTGTAGATCATCTTCATCATCTCGTAGTCGCCGGCGTAACCTCGCGGCTTCAAATTGGTTCGTACCATAAAAGCGGAATGAAGAATGAAGTCCCAAACTTGTTTTCTAAAGAAAAAACCGTGAGCTTCGTTTTCATCCTTTGTAAAATATTTTGTTTGTTCAGCTAGTTCCTTTACCTTGGAATCGAAAAATTCTATGAAAGACTGACCTTCTCGGTCCAGGATCATTTGGTGCAGATGTCCTTTAACCGGTTCCGGTTCTTTTAAAAACTGTCTGTCCAAATCGTCGAAGAATTGTTTGTAGACGTTCAACTCAAAGGTAAGATTTGCGCTGTATTCTTTAAAACGCTGACTTACTTTTTCTTTTTGATTGAGAATGAGTTTAAGATTAAAAAGACCGGTGTCGTAAATCGTTAATCGATTCCTTCCGGTCAGATCGACAATATCGATGATATCGTCTTGAATCAAAACCGTGTATTCGGCGCCCGATGAGCTTCTTCCTTTGATCGGTACCAAACAACATTTACCTAATTCGAATTCTTTTCCTTCGGATTGGATCGTAAAACGTTCGGCGGTAAGAACCGTGTAAAGCGGAGTGTGAGGAAGACGAATCTGAAACGAATAACGCGTATGTCCGCAGATTTCCACTCTTATAAATTCGCCATTCGACTGAAGCATGCCGCCAATGACTCGTTCTTGTTCTGCAATCATGATTTATAACCCTATAACCTGAATTCTTCCGTCTTTGGTTTCAAAGATTCTTAAAGCGGAAAAACTTAGGTCCTGCCACTTCTTAGTTTTGTTATAGATGAGTTTAACCTTACCCAATCCTTTTTTTACCATCTCCAGAGTTTTAATCACCGGAGTGATCGTGGAGGAATTCATATATTCAAGTTGCCTAAAGTCCCAGACAACGGTCTTATCCTGATCCACTCCTCGTTTCATCACATCCGATAAAGTCGGAATGATGAACTGACTGGGATTTCTCTGTACACTCTTACCGAGCCATAGGACTTCGATATCTTCTCCATCCATGACCTCCAGCTGTAACTGATCTTCCGAAAAAACCTGATTATTTATATTATTCATTTTTCAACCACCCGTTCCCTATTGAATTTTGGCTGTAACGCCGAGAAATAGAGAATATCATTTTCGTTTACATAAAAATCCAGAATCGCTCCGCCCTCATAAGCAACGCGAATCAATCCGAGACCGCTTTCAATATCTTCCAGGGGTTGCCCCGCGACCAACTTGAGCCTTTCGAGATAAGCCTGAAACGGAGATTGAAAACTTCGGATCCATTGAACGATAGAATCCAAACGACGTAGATTTTCTACGATACCCGCGGCCGGAAGAGGACTCCACGCCTGCACGAGCATTCCGTCCTTGCTGGCTTCTATCCTAAAAGTAAACTCGTCGTTTTCGTCTATAAAGGATCCAAATTTGATTGCGTTCTCGAGAATTTCCGAGGTAATCATACATAACCCATCTCTAATATCTTCGCTCAATTCCAGTTCGTTTAAAAAAAACCTACATTCGTCCCTTGCACGTTCGATCTCCCCCCAAATGGGGCGGAGTTTCATTTCAAGTAGTTTGCGCTCAATTACTGTTTTCATCTAAATCTCCAGCCAGTCGGCTCTATTGTTTTTGCTAACGCTAAAAAAGGCGTTGCGACCTTCATAACATTCCCACCGGAAAAAATATTTCCTGCGGTTCTTTTTTTCCACGGATCTGAAACTCTCCTATCATTTTGATATCGATTTTATGACTAACACAACGAGCGGTATAAGAATCCAAAAGAATATCGTACCCCATGGTCTTGGTAAGAGCTTCCAGTCTGCTCGCGGTGTTGACTGCGTTTCCGAGTACGGTGTATTCCATGTGGCGGGGAGAACCGATGTTTCCCGCAAAAACAATTCCCGTTGAAATTCCAATCCCCATCGAAACGGGAGACTTAAGTTTTGCGTTTCTGTTATCATTGAACGCTATCAGATATTCTCGCATCTGTAGCGCAAAGCGCACACAATTGATCGTGTCGTCTTCTTCGGGAAAAGGACATCCGAAGGTAATCAAAAGTCCGTCTCCTAAAATTTTATTCACCGAGCCGCCGTTTGCATACGTTAGGTCCATAAGTCCCGTAAACAATTCGCTTAAGAATGCTGCGAACTCGCCGGGATTCAATAACTCGGAGATTTCGGTAGAATTTCGAACGTCGCAGAATAACATTGTCGCTTGAACGTTTTTGCCTTCGAGCTCCGTTTGATGTCTTTGATCTACGAGGTAATCGACAAGATTTTCCGGAAAGTACCGCTCCAAAATACGTTTTGCATGCTCTACGCCCTCAATCCGTCTGCTGAGTTCTGCGGATTTTGCATGAAGTGCGCTGATATCGCGTAACGTGAGAACGGAACCTTGCTCTATCCCTGCGATATCGTGAATCGGAGCTACGGTACAAATTACATGAATACTCTTTCCATCCGTTCCGGATAACATAACGCGTTCAAAAGCGAGGGACTTGCGATTTCCCGTGGCTGTGGCATCGGATAGCAGATTCGGAACGAGCAATCCGTCCGCGTCGTACAAACGCATGATCTCATTCACGGAATATCCGCGCACGTCCTCTTCCGCGACGCCCAACAACGCCTCGGCAACCGGATTTAAAAATTTGATCTTGGAGATAGAATCCGTCGCGATCACTCCGTCACCGATAGAGCTTAACGTCGTATTCAGCCACGCGGCATTCTCACGAAAACGTTTTTCCATCGAGTGCCTGTAAAGCCCCATCTCGATAGCAATTTGAAGTTCCCGAACGTTAATCGGCTTTAAAATATATCCATGCGGGTCGGTAATTCGAGCTCTTCTTAACGTGGCCTTGTCGCTGTGAGAGGTAACATAGATAACAGGGACATCCAACAATCCTTTGAGTCGAAACGCGGTTTCGATTCCGTCGATATAATCCCTTCGAAGAACGATATCCATCAATATAAGATCCGGAAGCGTTGCCCTCGCTATCTCGATCGCCTTTTCGCCGTTAGTTGCAATTCCGACCGAGACGTAACCGAGTCCCTGTAGAATTCCCTGGATATCACGAGCGACGATCCGTTCGTCCTCGACGATGAGAATCCGATAGACATCGGACGCCGTTATTTTGGTATCTTGTATCATCTTAACACCGGCAGGAACGGAGATTCCCGAGCTATCACTACGCTAAAAACGATTACCTCGCCGACAAGACGGCCGTTTTCGTCCCTCAATTTGGAAACCGTAGAATGAATCGATTGTTCTTTTCCCTTTTTTGAGATGAGAATCGTCTCATGAAAATATCCGGTTTGAAGATTTATGCGGTCGGAAAACTGAATCCACGGACTCAGGAAGTTCTTACGCATTAGAACATTAAAAATTGCTTCTAGATCCCTTCCATGGGCGTCTTTTCGACTCCATTCTGTCAGAGCTTCCGCTACCGAATTGAGAAAGACGATCTTGCCGTCCACGTCCGTCGCGATCACCCCGTCTCCGATACTTTCTAAAATTGTGGACAACCAAGTTCTGTTCTGTCTTAAATCCCGCTCGATCTTATGTTTGAAAATTGCGATTTCGATCGTGATCTGTAGCTCTCTCGCCGAAAAAGGTTTGATCACATAGCCGTACGGTTCCGTAAGTTGTGCGCGTTTCAGAGTATCGTCGTCCGTGAAAGCCGTTAGATAGATTACGGGAAGATCGAACTCGGATCGAATCATCGCCGCGAGTTCGATTCCGTCCGGTTTGGACCCAAGACGAATATCCATAAGAATCAGATGAGGCTTGAGAAGCGGAATAACGGCCATCGCTTCGTCGCCGGACGATACGATCGAAGGCACATCGTATCCCATATTCAATAAAACTATTTGAATGTCTTTAGCCACCAACTGCTCGTCTTCTACGATTAATATTTTACAATGCGACATTTTATCTCTCCTTAATCTTTCGGTAGCTCGCTTTTCCAATCCGCCGTATAGATTGCGTATGCATTCTTGCCTTTTGGTTTGGCGAGATACATCGCAGTGTCCGCATAACGTACCAATTTCTCGGCTTCGGTTCCGTGTAACGGAAATAAAGCGATGCCTATACTCGCGGTAACTTTGATCTCCGTGTCTCCGAGTCTAAAGTTTTCATCCAGCCCTTTTAGAATTTTTTCCGCGACGTCCTTCACGTCCGATACGCTTGCTATATCGTTGAGTATGATGATGAACTCGTCGCCCGCAAGCCGCGCAACCGTGTCGTCGTCGCGGACTGAAACTTTCAAACGTTCAGCCAATTGTTTTAATAACATATCGCCTGCGTCGTGTCCTAAGGAATCGTTCACCGTTTTGAAATCGTCCAAATCCAAAAACAACAACGCAAGATTCCTCGAATGGCGAGTCGACTGTGCGATCGCCGCGTTCAGTCTATTATAAAATAAAGTTCGATTTGGAAGTCCTGTGAGATAGTCGTGATATGCGAGGTAGCGCAGATATTCTTCCGCCACTTGTCTTTTTGTGATATCTCTAAATACGAGTACAACTCCGTCGGGTTCGTTACGATCGTCCACAATCATCGTCGCGGTAACGTCGATAGGAGTTGCGGGACCTTTAGCGCGCATGAGTAGAACATCCGAGTAACTGAGTCTTTCTTTTTTTGTGGCAAGAAGTTCCGTTGCAGGATCTTTAAGAATTTCGTATGTATTCAGCGCGTCTCGAGAACGCAGCGTGAAAATCTCCTCTATCTTTTCGCCGATAAGCATTCCTTTTTTTTTGCCGAGCATAGAAGTAGCTACGCGGTCTGCGACTTTCACAATACCGAAGGTGTCGGTTGCGATCACTCCGTCTCCGATCGACGCAAGCGTAGTGGATAGACGTCGATTGGCTTCGTTCAATTGATTCTGCAGACTGTATCTCTGAAGTGCGATTTCGATCGCGATCCGAAGTTCTCCCGTTTCAATGGGTTTTACCACGTAACCGTACGGTTGAGTCAGTCCCGCGCGAGCGAGAGAGGATTCGTCCGAATAAGCGGTGAGATACACGATCGGAATTTCAGAGTTTTCTAAAATCTTTTCAACCGCTTCCACTCCGTCCATGCCTTCTCCGAGTTGAATATCCATGAGTACGATTTGCGGGGACATTTCGAGGGCGAATTTCACGGCCGCCTCTCCTGTAGAAGCGATCCAATCCGCTTGATACCCGATCTTTCTCAGACGTGTCTGTATATCCCGAGCAACCAAGGCGTCGTCCTCTACGATTAAGATTCGAACAGGCTCTTTCATGACACCTCGCCTTTCAAACGTGGATAAGGAAATTTGAATATAAAACAAGCCCCTGCGTCTCTGCGGATTTCGAGAGTCGCTCCGATCTGATGGATCAGAGTGTCTACGAGTTGTAAGCCCATCGAGGTTGCGGTTTTGACGTCGAGATCGATAGGCAAACCGATACCGTCATCCTCTATGGTGAGAATACAGATATTATTTTCCACTTTGAGGCTAACGCTGATTTTACCCTTACGTCCATCTGGAAACGCATATTTGATCGAGTTGGTAAGCAGCTCATTCACAATCAGTCCGCAATGAATCGCGGAATCGAGTTCCATCAGTGCCGGATCGGATTCTACGACGTATTCGATTCGGTTTGGATCCGTTCGAATCGTTCTGAAAATATTCTCCACTAAATTTTCAAGGTAATCCTTAAATTCAATTTTTGCAAGATGACCTTGTTCGTAGAGAAGCTCATGAACGAGTGCTATGGATTTGATCCTGGACTGAGACTCGTGAAAGATCTCCAGCAGATGCGGTTCTTTTATATAATTGGATTGAAGACTGAGTATGCTCGAAACGATCTGTAAATTATTCTTAACACGATGATGAATTTCTTTGAGTAGAAGATCTTTTTCCTTGAGAGAATCGCGGATCTGTTTTTCCGCAGCTTTTTGTTCGGTGATATCCATCGTTACACCGCTCATACCGATCGGCTCGCCGAAATCATCCAGGATGACCGCGTAGTGCGCTTCCACCCAGATTTCTTTTCCGTCTTTCGTCATCCATCGGAACCGGCTCGTTCCGGACTTCTTGTTTCTATAAGCCTCGACCATCATATCAGCCGTCGTTTTTCTATCTTCCGGATGGACGATCTTAAGCCAGAAATTCGGGATGATCAACCAGTCCTCGATGGAATAACCCAAGAAGGATTGAGCAAAGTCACTGACAAAGTCGACACACTGAGCGTCGGTGTTTGGTGTACCCCAACCTTCCCATACTACTCCGGGAACGTTAGTCACGATGTTGGTTATCATTTTTTTCTGAGCTTCGAGCGCTTTCAGAACCACGTTGAGTTCCGAGTTCGCGAGACCCAGCTCGTCGTTGGTTTTCGCGAGTTCCGCCGTTCGTTCTTTGACTCGTCTTTCCAATTCGTCCCGACTTGTACGAAGCATTTGTTTCTGTATGCGAAGAATCTCGTTCTTTCTATAAAGTTCCACAAACGCAGCCGCTTTAGAACGGAGTATCTCCGGAGCTACCGGTTTTACAAGATAGTCCACGGCTCCCAACGAATAACCTTGGATAATTTGACGGGCGTCTTCCCTTGCGTATGCGGTGAGAAACATGATCGGAACGTGCGCCGATTTTCTACGTTCTCGAATGATACGAGCGGTCTCAAGACCGTCCATGATGGGCATACGCACATCCATAAAAATTAATGCGAAATCATATTTTAGAATTAGTTTTAGCGCGTCCCTTCCCGAAAGGGCGGTTACAATCTGATAAGGTTCGTTCTCAAGAATCGTTTCCATCACATCCAGATTGTCTTGATTATCGTCGACGATGAGTATTTTTACCGGAATCCGGGATTCGGCGATTGCTAAGTCGCCATCCAAATCAACGGGGTCATAAACGATTGTTGGTTCGAGAACCATTTCTTCCGATGTCATAAATTTACCCGATCGGCAATATCTCGAATTCCGATCCGAAGTAATGAAAGAAGTTGATCTACGTCAACCGGCTTTGTTATATAATTGCTCGCACCCGCATCGATACATTTCTGCCTGTCCCCTTTCATCGCTTTCGCGGTGACCGCGATGATCGGAAGTTCCGAAAATCGACTCAATGTCCGTATCTCACGCATCGCGGCATAACCGTCCATATCGGGCATCATAATATCCATCAGAACCGCGTCCAAATCCGGTTCCTTCTTGAGTAGATCGATTCCTTCCCTCGCATTATCCGCGTAGAGAACCTTCATATCGTGCTGTTCAAGAACGCTCGTCAGCGCGAAAATATTTCTGATATCGTCGTCAATGACGAGTATCTTTCGATTGGCAAGAAAAGGATCCGGGATTCGAATCTTTGGAACGATCTCTTTACGAGAGGAATTGAAAGCCGTATTTCTGCGGTGCAGATAAATGGAAGTTTCGTCAAAAAGTCCTTCCGGAGACGTGACTTCTTTCACGCCTTCGTTGTCCGTTAAACGTTTTAATTCTTGAGCGTGTTTTCCGCGGAGATCGCTATCGGCAAAGCCGGTGTAGATGATGATCGGCAGGTCGCGTAAGCCGATCTGTCTCAGCTGAGATACGACGTCGAAACCGGATATATCGGGAATGCCTATATCCAGAACGACACAATCCACGTCCAACGTCTCCACCGCTTTCAGAGCGTCCGATCCGTTTTCAACTGCGATCGTTTCCAGATCGTCGTCGCTCAACAGTTTAACAACACTTTGGCGATGAGCTTCGTCCGGATCTACGATCAACACCATCTTTACTTTACGATCGATAAAACGATTGATTTTATCAAAGGCGACTTTCAGAGATTCAAGATCTATGGGTTTTGTGATATGAGTGATCGCGCCCATACGCCGACTTTTTCTCCATTCATTGTAAGCGGAGATCACTTGAATCGGAATATGTCTATATTGAATGTCACGTTTCAAACGATCCAAGATTCCCCATCCGTCCATATCCGGAAGTCGTATATCCAGCATGATCGCGGAAATCCTGTAGTTCTCGATCATATTCAGAGCGCTGTCTCCGTCAAAGGCAAGGATCCCTTTGAATCCGTTTTCACGCGCAAGATCCAGAAGCAAACGAGCAAAACTCGCGTCGTCGTCGACGATCAATAAAACTCTATCATTGCGTTGAACGTCAAATCGATCGTCCAAAACTTCTTCGTATGCCGCGCCGTTTTGTGTTTCGGAATTATTCTTAATCCTCGTAATGAATTCGTCCGCGTTTGTGGGCTCTATACGAAAGGGAGTTTCTACCGGAACTTCGGATTGAAATTCATTTTCAATATAAGTTTCCGGAAGAAAGAACGTGAATTTGCTTCCTTCTTTCAACTCGCTTTTCAAAACGATCTCACCGCCGAGAATTCGAGCGATCTCTCGACTGATCGAAAGACCAAGTCCCGTGCCTCCGTATTTACGGCTAGTACTTCCGTCCGCTTGACGGAACGCCTCGAAGATAAGAGCCTGTTTCTCGTCGGAAATTCCGATTCCGGTATCCTGTACGGAAAACGATATTGCTCTTAAAAGTTTGCCGAGTATCGGATGAACCGGATTCCAGCCCGATTCGACCATTTCGATTCGAACGATAACGCTTCCGCATTCCGTGAACTTAAACGCGTTTGAAAGAAGATTGCGCAGCACTTGCAAAAGTTTCTGTTTATCCGTCAATAGGGTTAGCGGCAGCTTGGGTCCGAGATTTACGAGAAATTCAAGGCCTTTGTTGTTTGCAATTTCGGAGAATGTCCGTATCAGATGTTCTTCGAGTTCTTCAAAATGAATCTCGTTGATTTCCACGCTCATCTTTCCGGATTCAATTTTAGAAAGATCTAATATATCGTTGATCAATTGAAGTAAATCGTTTCCGGACGAATGAATGGTTCTGGCAAATTCGACTTGTTTTACGGAAAGATTTCCCGGATCGTTCTCAAAAAGAAGTCTTGAAAGAATCAACATATTGTTGAGAGGAGTTCGGAGTTCATGCGACATGTTGGCGAGAAACTCGGACTTATATCGGGAGGTAAGCGCGAGCTGATGCGCTTTTTCTTCCAAGGATCTTCGACGCAGCTCTACTTCTTTATTTTTGCGCTCTATTTCAACGTTTTGTTTTGCAAGCGATCTTGTTTTTTCTTCCAGCTCCGTATTCTTTCTTTGCAGTTTAGCCTGTTCTTCAAGACCCAGATTGATTCCCGTAAGTTCTTCCTGACGTCCTTTCAGCTCTTCGGTCAGAATCTGCGACTGTTGTAAAAGTTCCTCGGTCAACATACTCGTACCGATCGTATTGAGAACGATCCCGATATTTTCAGCAAGTTGATCCAAAAAGTTTAGATGAATTTCCGTAAATTTTTGAAATGAAGCAAGTTCAAGAACCGCTTTTATTTCCCCTTCGAAAAAAACCGGTAGAAGGACGATGGTGAGAGGAGTACCTTTTCCCAATCCGGAACTGATCCAGATATAATCGGACGGAACGTCTTCGACGAGAATTCTCTTTCTTTCAAGAAGACACTGACCGGCCAATCCTTCACCCGCTTTGACATTGTCCCGAAGTCCTTCCGTATATGCGTAACTTGCGAGCAGTTTGAGAGAAGAGACCTCGTCTTTCGTTTCGGAGATAAAAAACGCACCGTGTTGCGCCGAAACCAACGGAGCGAGTTCGGAAAGAATCAGCTTACTTGCGTTCGCAATATTTCGTTGCCCCTGAAGAATCCTCGTAAATTTTCCGAGGTTGGTTTTAAGCCAATCCTGTTCGGTGTTGATACGTTTGGTTTCTTTCAGATAGCGAATCATCTTGTTGATCGTATCTTTGAGTTCAAGAATCTCGCCTTTCGCGTTAACCGTAATCGAGCTTGAAAAATCTCCCGAAGCGACGGCTCCGATGACACGGGCAATCTCAGCCGTTGGTCGTACAAGATCTGAGACTAAAGAATTTATGGAATCGACGGATCGAGCCTGCCAGCCCATAAAAGCGGCGACGTCGATACGTTGGTTTATTTTTCCGTCCTTACCGACGGATACGGAAATTCGTTCGAATTCCCGAGATAGTTTTTCATTTTGATCGATAAGATCGTTTACCATATCCGAGACCTTTCCGATCAAACCGATTTTATCGACTGACATTCTCGTAGTGAGTTCGCCGCGTTTCAGCGCCGAAAGTACGATCATCAGTTCTGTAAGATCTTTAGATTCGAAAGTTTTTTCGAGAACCGGTTTTGAAACTTTAGCTGACATTCAGATCTCCTTGAAGCGAACGCGAATCGTTGATTCGGTTTAAAAAGAGACTGAGTCGTTTGTCTTTGAAGAATTTTATCTTTTTTAATATGATAATATTACGTTTAATCCAAATCGAAACCTTTGTCCGTGTGTTAATATCGGAAACGATGATGCCGCACGCATCGGCGGTATTCATATCAACAACCTATAATCCGGAATCTCCCGGTTTTTAGATTGAAGACTTGTGAGACTTGTTTCGTATCGGCAACTCCGTTTACCTTACTCAGATTCGTATTCTGAATTATTTTCGTATAACGGACTTTTTTATCTAAATCCTCTGTTTGCACAGAAATAGTGTGAGAAGCGAGCATGTGTTCCCTCTTTCACCGTAATATATCAGTTGTCATGCCACATCTTAGAGATTACTCGATTCTGGGGGACAGGGAGGGGGGACTTGTGCATAACCTTACCCACAAATATGAGAAAAAACTAGATTTTTCAACCTTTATTTCCAAAGTTAGTAAGGGCCTTATAATGAACACTACACATTGGAGTAGTACACTCGGAACGGAATTAGATTGGGTGGAAGAAGAATATTTATCGCTGAACTTGGGAGATAAGCGATTGGATAAACGACTCAAGAAAATCGTGAGCGTGATGACAAAACGAGGAGGAACGAGTTTGCCAGATATATTTGGCAATTGGTCAGGCACGAAAGGAGCGTATCGCTTTTTTTCGAATCCGAAAGTATCATCGGAAAAGATCATAGAACCTCATAGTCAAGCAACAAAGAAACGACTTCACCAACAAGAAACAGTCTTGGTATTAAGCGACACAACGGAAATCTATTATAGAAAAAGGGATCGTGTAGATGACTTGGGGCCGATGAACTCGGAATACAATCAGGGTCTTCTTTTGCATCCATCGATAGCTTTACGACTGAGGAATCCCTTTAGGCATCCTGGATTTTAAAATGTGGTCACGTACGGAATTAGGCGCCAACCAAAATCAAGACGGAAGAAAAATGTCCATAGAACATAAGGAAAGTG